>JAGRIH010000011.1 GCA_020443345.1 Halioglobus sp. | reverse complement strand
TTCAGCTTGCCCGAGAATATGCACAGCTCGCCCTGCAACAGATTTTTCATGTCGCTGGTGGAACGCTTGAGCTCCTCTACCTGTGCCAGGATAATCTGCGCCCGCGACAGCAGGTTGCGGCCCTCGGCGGTCAGTGTGGCGCGCCGACCGCTGCGATCGAGCAGGCATACATCGAGCTCGCTCTCCAGCTTGCGCACGGCGATACTGACTGCCGGCTGCGCCATATGCAGGCTGGCGGCGGCCTGACTGAAGTTGCCCAGTTCGGCTACGGTGGCGAAAATCTGCAGTTTGCGAAGGTCCATGGCGCAGCACACGCTTATGCGTTACGGTGTTTGCTTCAGCAATCCGGGCCCGACAGGTCGATGCGCAACGGCACAGATTGCCCATGTATAAACAGAATATATTTATAACATAAAAAGTATATATTTTATAAATGTAAAATCATCTGCTACTTTACGTACTTTACTGGCCGCAACAATCTGGAGGGCATCCTCATGGCACAGGGCAAGCGCTGGCAAAAGCTGGATTGGCAGGACCCGTTCCTGCTGGAACGACAACTCACCGACGAGCAGCGCATGGTGCGCGACAGCGCCCGGCAGTACGCGCAGGAAAAACTGCTGCCCCGGGTGCGCGAGGCGTTCCGCCGCGAGGAGACCGACCCCGCCCTGTTCAGGGAGATGGGTGAACTGGGGCTGCTGGGTTCCACCATCGACGGCTACGGCTGTCCGGGCGTCGACTATATCTGCTACGGGCTGATTGCACGGGAAGTGGAGCGGGCCGATTCCGGTTATCGCTCCATGATGAGTGTGCAGTCCTCACTGGTGATGTACCCCATACACGCCTACGGCACCGAGGCGCAGCGCGAGAAGTATCTGCCGAAACTGGCCACCGGTGAATGGATCGGCTGCTTCGGCCTGACCGAACCCGATCACGGGTCCGACCCGGGCAGCATGGTGACGCGCGCCAGGAGTGTGGACGGCGGCTACCAACTCAGCGGTGCCAAGATGTGGATCACCAACAGCCCCATCGCCGATGTCTTCGTGGTGTGGGCCAAGACGGACGACGGCAAGATTCGCGGTTTTATCCTGGAACAGGGCATGCCCGGGCTCAGCGCGCCCAAGATCGAGGGCAAACTGGCGCTGCGCGCGTCCATTACCGGCGAGATCGTGATGGACGAGGTGTTCGTGTCCGAAGAGCAGTTGCTGCCCAATGTCGAGGGCTTGAAGGGACCCTTCGGCTGCCTCAATAACGCCCGCTACGGCATCGCCTGGGGTGCGCTGGGCGCAGCGGAAGCCTGCTGGCATGCAGCGCGCGATTACACCATGGAGCGCAAGCAGTTCGGCCGCCCGCTGGCCGCGAACCAGTTGATCCAGCTCAAGCTGGCGGACATGCAGACAGAAATCGGCCTCGCGCTGCAGGGCTGTCACCGCGCCGGTGAATTGATGGACGCGGGCCAGATTGCACCGGAGCTGATCTCGCTGATCAAGCGCAACTCCTGCGGCAAGTCGCTGGCCATTGCGCGCCAGGCGCGGGATATGTTGGGCGGCAACGGCATTTCCGACGAGTATCCGGTGATGCGCCACATGGTGAACCTGGAGGTGGTGAATACCTACGAGGGCACGCACGATGTGCACGCCCTGATACTGGGCCGCACCCAGACCGATATACCCGCTTTCTAGCCGTACATCCTGTACATCGCCGCTACCGGCATCCCTGCCTCTCGCGGCAGGGCCTGCCCCGCTGTATCGGGTATACCGTACATCCTGTACATCGCCGCTACCGGCATCCCTGCCTCTCGCGGCATACCGTACATCCTGTACATCGCCGCTACCGGCATCCCTGCCTCTCGCGGCATACCGTACATCCTGTACATAAAACAAAAGGCCTCCGGGGAGGCCCTGTCGTTTCGAGCGGTGGCGGCTTACCGCGCACCGGCCGGCGCGGTCAGTTTCTCCATTACCTGATCCAGCGAGAAGCTGGCCGCTTTCTGGCGCGGCGGGTACTTTTTGAAGGTCGCCAGGAACTGGCCCACGAAGTCCTGGGCCGGCACCAGCAGGTAGGCGCGATCCAGCAGCCAGTCGTAGTAGGTGTTGGATGTCACCTCTGCGCGCTCGTAGGGGTCCCTGCGCAGATTGAAAATGAGCGGCACCCGCAACTCCACGAAGGGATCCATCCACACGCGGAAGGTACCGACGGTCTTTTGCTCCATAAACACCATTTTCCAGTCGTTGTAGCGCAGCGCCGTCAGGTCGCCGTCGTCGGAGAAGTAGAAAATCTCGTGGCGCGGTGACTCCCCGGTCTGACCAGTCAGGTAGGGCAGGAAATTATAGCCGTCCAGGTGCACCTTGTAGCTGCGGCCGATCGCGCGGTGGCCTTTCAGCAGCTTTTCCTTGACGTCTGGCTCGCCGGCGGCGGCCAGGAAGGTGGGCAGCCAGTCCATATGGTGCATGATTTCGTTGCTGACTGATCCCGCCTCGATCTTGCCCGGCCAGCGCACCATGGACGGCACGCGCCAGCCGCCCTCCCAGTTGGTGTTTTTCTCGCCGCGAAAAGGCGTCATGCCCGCATCGGGCCAGGTGTTCATATGCGGGCCGTTGTCAGTGGAATAGAACACGATCGTATTGTCGGCGATACCCAACTCATCCAGCTTGTCGAGGAACTGGCCGATGTGCATGTCGTGTTCGATCATGCCGGCGGTGTACTCGTCGGCACGGGGGTACTGCTGCTTGATCGCGGCCATCTTTTCGGGATTGACGTGGGTGCGAAAATGCATCCGCGTGCCGCTCCACCAGACGAAGAAGGGCTTGTCCTCACGCACCGCTTTGTCGATGAATTTAAGGGCCGCTGCGGTGGTTTCGTCATCGACGACTTCCATGCGCTTTTTGGTCAGCGGGCCGGTGTCCTGAATTTTGCCATCGGCGGAGGACTTGATCACGCCCCTCGGGCCGTACTTTTTCCGAAACTCGGGATTGGTCGGGTAATCCTCGTTCTCCGGTTCCTCCTCGGCGTTGAGGTGGTAGAGATTGCCAAAAAACTCATCGAAGCCGTGGTTGGTGGGGAGCATTTCATCCCGGTCGCCCAGGTGGTTCTTGCCAAACTGGCCGGTGGCGTAGCCGTGGTTCTTGAGCAGCCCGGCAATGGTCGGGTCTTCTTCCTGCATGCCCAGTTCGGCGCCGGGCAGACCGACCTTGCTCAGCCCGGTGCGAAACACCGACTGCCCCATGATAAAAGAGGAGCGGCCGGCGGTGCAGCTCTGCTCGCCGTAGTAATCGGTGAAGATCATGCCCTCGTTGGCAATGCGGTCGATATTGGGGGTGTGATAGCCCATCACGCCCATGCTGTAGGCGCTGATATTGGACTGTCCGACATCGTCCCCCCAGATCACCAGGATATTGGGTTTGTCTGCGGCACTGACGGTAACTGCGGCCAGCGACAAAACGGCGGTCAGCGCCGCGGCGACCTGCCGGCAGCGTCGTAGAAAAGATAAAAGCATAATCGGTAGTCCTCGTTATGGTTGATATGGCGGTCGCGTTGCGGCTTCCGGCCGCAGCATGTATGCATTAAAGCCTATTATCCCCTGAAGTCCAGTGCCACCGGTCGCGCTGCGCGACCGGGCCCGCCTGGCAGCGTGCCACTGCCCGCCGCCAGAAACCCGCATTGCGCCGTCCTGACCACCGGCAATACATGCTTGCATAACAGAACCTTGTGGTTATAATCGACTCCACGGCTATCGCGTATTTCCCGGAGGAGTACCCATGTTTGCGCCACAAACGGTTAGCGAATACCCTTCAACGCAGTACTGCATCGGCGGCGTCACCGCGTTTGACGATGCGCCCCGCTGGATTTATGCGCTGGACAACCCCTACCTGCACGGGGTCTACGCGCCCACGGTGAATGAAATTGAGGCGGACAACCTGGAGGTGGAGGGCGAACTGCCGCCGGATCTGGTGGGCGCCTATTTTCGCAATGGCCCCAACCCGGTATTTGCCCCGAAGAACCGCTACCACCCCTTCGATGGCGACGGCATGGTCCACGGGGTGTATTTCCGCGACGGCAGCGTGTCCTACCGCAACCGCTATGTGCAGACCGCCGCCAAGGGACAGGAGCTGGCCGACGGCAGGTCCGTCTCACCCGGGGTGATGGGCCCCTTTGACTATAGCGTTTCGCCCTTTGGCATCAAGGACACATCCAACACCGACGTGTTGTGGCATGCGGGCGATCTGATGACCCTGTGGTACAACGCCGGGCACCCCTACCGCCTGAACAGCCATGACCTGTCGACCAAGGGCTATTTCGATCTGCCGGGCCGGCAGCAGCGGCGTATGTCGGCCCACGCCAAAGTCGACTGGCAGACCGGCGAGCTGCTGTTTTTCGACTACGGCGACGAACCGCCGTTCATGACCTACGGGGTGGCGGACCCCACCGGCAGGCTGCTGCACGAGGTGGCGATCGACCTGCCCGGCCCGCGCCTGCCGCACGATATCGGTTTCACCACCCACTACGCGGTGCTGCACGACCTGCCGTTTTTTCACGACATCAACGTGCTGCGCCGCCACCAGTGTCGCGTGCTCACCTTCCACCGGGACATTCCCACCCGCTTTGGCATCATTCCCCGCCGGGGCGCGGGCAGGGAGGTGCGCTGGTTCGAGTGCGAACCCTGTTACATCCTGCACGCATCCAACTGCTGGGAGGCCGGCGACTGGGTGGTGATGGACGGCTGCCGCTCCACCAACCCGATGCCGGATGCGCTGCCCGGCGAGGGTGAACTGGCCTCCATGCTGGCCTACATGCGCCTGGAGGCCAATGCCTACCGCTGGCGCTTCAACCTGGCCACGGGCGAGGTACGCGAGGGGCCGATCGACGATCTGAACACGGAGTTCAACAAGTCCAACCCGATCTTTCACGGGGTCAAGAGCAAGTACTCCTACCACCAGCGCATCCCGCTGCTGCACGAGGGCGGACATACGCTGAGGTTTACCGGCCTGGTGAAATACAACAACGACACGGGCCAGCGCAGCCAGTGGGACTACGGCCCCGGTGTATTCGGCAACGAAGCGGCGTTCGCCCCCCGGCCGGGTGCCGACCGCGACGGTGCCGAGGACGATGGCTATCTGGTCAACCTGGTGACCGACAGCCGCGACTGGACATCCTGGTGCCTGGTATTCGATGCCGCGGACGTAGCGCAGGGTCCGATTGCCCGTGTGCGCATGCCGCACCGCGTGCCCTTTGGTTTTCACACCGTCTGGGTTCCTGGTAAGGACTTGTACGGTCCAGCTTGACCAGATGCTCGCTGTAAACCATTTTCGATCGGGCGATGATGCGACCGGCAGCGCACCTGTCGCGGCGCCGGCTGACACCTTGCAAGGGGGATAGACCTCGACTCATCGGTCGGCTGGAGCAACAGGGCCAACGCGGACAGTGTGAACAGACCTGAATATGATTGATTTTTTCGCCCGGCACCGGGCTACCTTCGACAAGGCGCTGCACGCCTGTGCCAACCGCTATTCCTGGACGGCCTACCCGGAGAGCCCCAGCAGCCGGATTCACGGCGAGGAGCTGCCCCGCGCCGGCAAAGCCCGCTTTGAGGCGCTGCTGGGCGGGGATTACCCGCTGTCCCAGCCGGGGGAGACGGGGCGCACCGGCGCCGAGGTATCGCCCTACACCGGCCAGCCCCTGGGAATCACCTACCCGAAAATGGATGTCGAGCGCCTGTACAGCGCTGTTGCCGAGGGCATGCCCGACTGGCGTCGCGCAGCGCCGGACACGCGCACCGGCGTGTGCCTGGAGATCCTGCACCGCTGTGCCGGTCAGTTGTTCGAAAACGCCCACGCCACCATGCACACCTCGGGCCAGAGCTTTATCATGGCCTTTGCCGGCAGCGGCGCCAACGCGCTGGACCGCGGACTGGAGGCGCTGGCCTACGCCTACAAGGCGATGGCCGACGTGCCGGTGAGCGCGCACTGGGAGCGCGAGTTCGGCAAGGGCGGCGCGGCGCGGCTGGAAAAACAGTATCGCCTGGTGCCGCGCGGCGTGGGCGTGATTATCTGCTGCGCCACCTTTCCGCTGTGGAACGGCTACCCGGCCCTGTGCGCCAACCTGGCCACCGGCAACCCGGTGGTGCTCAAACCGCATCCCAGCGCCATCCTGCCGGTGGCGATGCTGGTCAGCGTGGCGCGGGAGGTGCTGGCAGAGGCCGGTTTCGATCCCAACCTGGTGAGCCTGGTGGCCGACACCCGCGAGGAGCCGGCCACCCTGGCCCTGCTGGAACACCCGGCCACCGCCATGGTCGATTTCACCGGCAGCCCCGCCTTTGGCCAGTGGCTGGAACAGAACTGCCGCGACAAGCTGGTGTACACCGAAACCGCCGGCTGCAATTCCGTGGTGATCGAGTCCACCGACGACCTGCCGGCCATGGCGGCGGCCATCGCACACTCCCTGTGCCAGGCGTCGGCGCAGATGTGCACCAGTGTGCAGAATATCCACATCCCGGCGCAGGGCATACTGGCGGGCGACACAGCGGTCAGTTTCGACGCCGTGGCCGCGGCTATCGTGGGCGCAGTGGAGGTACATCTGCAAAATCCGCAGGTGCTGTGCGGCACCCTGGTGGACGACAGCATCCTGGCCACCATTGCGCGCTACCGCATACTGGCGCAGACCCACGGCAAACTGCTGCGCGATTCCGGCCCCTTGGATTACCCGGACTTTCCCGCCGCGCGCACCGCTTCACCGCTGATCCTGCAGCTCAGCGCAGTTGAGCGCGAGCTGTATCGCGACGAGGTTTTCGGCCCGGTATCCTTCGTGATAAAGGGTGACAGCGCCGCGGACTGTCTGCGCGATGCCACCGCCAACGCCCGCGAGCGTGGCGCGATTACCTCACATGTGTATTCCGTGAACGAGGCCTTTCTGGCCGAGGCGGTGGAGGCCTACCACGCGGCGGGCGCCTCCGTGGCCTGCAACCTGAGGGGTATGCCGATCAACTTCGCCGCCGCCTACTCCGACTACCACGTGACGGGATTGAACCCGGCGGGTAACGCCTGCCTCACCGACCTGGCCTTTGTCGCCAGCCGCTTTCGCATCGTGCAGAGCAAGCGCATGGTGTGAGCGGTGCTGTGGCGTCTCAGCGCACGATCTGTACCGGGTGTACCGGGGCCGGTTTGCCGCCGGGGTTGAGTTTGCGCGCCGCCGGTAGCATCGCGGCCAGGGCGTTTTCGCGATTGCCCGGCGCCGGGTGGGTACTGAGGAATTCCGGCGGCTTGGAACCGCCCAGGGAACCCATTTTCTGCCACAGGCTGAGCGCCGCGTCCGGGTCGTAGCCGGCGCGCACCGCCAGCTCCATACCGATCTGGTCCGCTTCGGATTCCGCGGTGCGGCTGTTGGGCAGCTCCAGCGCTATTTTTGCCGCGAGGGCCGCGCCGGCCATGGTGGCGGCGGGCTTGTCAGAGGCCACGCCGACTGCGGCCACCCCCAGGGACGTGGCCATGGCCCGGGACATGCGCTCTGCGGTGTGGTTGGCCAGGGCGTGGGCAATTTCGTGTCCCATGATCTGGGCAAACTCCGCGTCGCTCAGGTGCAGTTTTTCAAACAGGCCGGTGTACACCGCCATGCGCCCTCCCGCCATGCACCAGGCATTGACCGTTTCCGGGTCGTCGATGATCGCCACGCTCCACTCCCAGTCGGCGGAGCGGGGAAACTGCTGCACGGCCACCGTCACCAGGCGACCGGTGATCGTCGCCACCCGGTCGGCCATTTTCGGGTCGTCGACCAGTTTGTTTTCCTGGTCCAGCTTACCCACGGTGTCGAGGTAGGCTTTTTTCGATTCGACGATGGCCGATTCCGGCGAAATCAGCATCAACTGCGAGCGCCCCGTGGGGCTGGTGGCGCAGGCGCAGAGCAGGCAGAGTATGGGGATGAGCGGCAGGAAATTACGCATGGGAACAAACCGATTGTATGGCTGCAGGGATAACTGTTGGACTGCCTATTTTACTGAAAATTGCGCCGTGCGGGTTCAGGTTTCGCAGCAGCAACTGGCATCTCCGCGCGCTCCGCTCGCGGATGCGGGATCTGGCGATGCGTCGCAGCGCCAATTGGTGCAATTGTCAGTGTTCCGCGGCGTCAGTGCGCATGCGTTTGCGCAAACTGCCGGCCCAGGTACACACCGGTGAGCGCCCACAGAGCCGCAATGGCTGAGCCCACCAGCGCCAGCGGTGCCATACCCAGCCCCAGACCCTGGCTGAGGGCGGTGAAGAACCAGGCGTTGAGCATATCGCCGCCGCGGTAGATGACGATATCGATGACCGGTTTGGCCTTGTAGCGCACCTCGCGATCCACTGCGGTGAACAGCATTTCCCGGGCCGGCCGCGTAATGGCGTAGTTGCCGGCGCGCCGCACGATCTGTACGGCCACTACCACGGCCACCATGGGTGCCGCGGCCAGGGTGAGCAGGCCGGCGCTGAGCAGCACCGGTACCAGCGCCAGGGTGAACGGCAGTCCCAGGGTTTTGGCTATGCGCCCGGTGGCGAAAGCGGCCACCAGCACCGTCAGCGTGTTGACCACCAGATCCATAGCGGCCCATATCCGGGCGCGGGCGGCCTCGTCATAGTCCGCCAGCAGGTTTTTCAACTCGAAGTACACGAAGGAGCCGATAGCAGTATAGAGAAAGATAAACAGACCGATGGCGAGCAGGTAGCGGCTGTGCAGAAACTCGGTAAAACCCGCCAGGGGATTGCCGCCGATCGCGGCAAAATCCGCACTGCTCGCCGCGATCGGCGCAACCCCCAGGTCGCGGTATTTTAGGCCCTGCAGCCACAGCACCAGCGGCACGGTGGCCGCCAGCAGCGCGCTGGCGATCAGCAACAGTGCTGCGGTGCCCAGGTCGTCCACCAGCAGGGCCGCGACGCCCGGGCCGCCGATGGCGCCGATGCTGGCGCCGGCGCCGATAAAGCCAAACAGGCGGGTGGCCTGCAGCCGGGAGAAGGTGTCCGCCATGAAACTCCAGAACACCGAGATGTGAAACAGGCTGAACACACTGACCCACACGTAAAAGACCTTGTCCAGCACTGCCGCGCGATCCAGCGACTGCCCCCCGAGAAAGAACAGCACGAAACTGGCGGCAAAAAAGGCATACACCCCCGGTACCAGTCGCCGGGTACTCAGGCGCGCCACCACGGCGCCGTACAGGGATACGGCGATGGTGCTGCAGACGAAAGTGGCCGTCCACAGCCAGCTGAGCTCGGCGTCGCTCCAGTCGCTGGCCAGCGCATCGCGCAGCGGCCGCAGGAGATAGTAAGAGCCCATCAGCAACAACACCAGCAGAAACGCTGCCAGCGTGGCCCGTATCTCCCGCGGCCGGATATCGCAGGCCAGTGTCAGCGCGCGCTGTATCGACCAACGCGCTCCCGGCCGGGCCGGCATGTTACAGGGACTCGAAGATGTTCAGCATCTGCCGCCGCTGCGCGGCGTCGGGAACGCGGCCGAAATTGGCCTGCATGTTATCGGCCATGTGCCCGGGACTCGAGGTGGCCGGGATGATGCAGGTAACCGCGGGGTGCCCGAGGATGAACTTCAGGTAAAACTGTCCCCAACTGTCGCAGTCGAGCTCGGCCGCCAGCGCCGGCAACGCCCGAGCGCGGGACCTGACGAACAACTGGCCGCGCTGGTAGGGCCGGTTGATCATGGTGGCGATGCCGCGCTCCTGGGCCAGCGGCAGCAGGGTCTGTTCCGCCGCGCGGTCCTGGATGTTGTAGCTGAACTGCACGAAGTCCAGCGGTTCGCTGCGCATCACCTGGATAAACTGTTCGTGGTCGCGGCCGTGGGACGTGGTGATGCCGATATAGCGCACCCGGCCCTCTTCCCGCCACTGTTTTAGTGTATCCAGTTGCGTCTGCCAGTCCTGCAGATTGTGCACCGCGATCAGATCGAAACGCTCCACGTGCATGCGCCGCGCCGACTCCCGCATCTGCGCGATGCCCTGCTCGCGCCCGGTGGTCCACACCTTGGTGGCGGCAAACAGTTCTGGCGGCTGCGCCATGGCGCGCAGGATATCGCCCACCCGCGACTCGGCATTGCCGTACATGGGGGAGGAGTCGATCACTTCGCCGCTGCCGGCAAAAAAAGCCTGCATCACCTCGGACAGATCCGCCAGGGATGCGGCGTCGGCTCCGGTGTCGAACGTGCGCGAGGTGCCCATGCCTATCACCGGCAGCAGTTCTCCGGAGCCGGGGATGGCGCGCTGGATAAGCTGCACAGTTGACTGTGCCGCACTCGCCCGAGGAGTCGGTGCGCCCATGGCGGCGCCGGCCAGCATGCCGGCGCTCAATTGCAGTACCTGGCGGCGATTGATCATGGCAGTGTCCCCCGCGGTGAGTCCATACCGAGCAGCTTGAGCAGTGACAGACCCAGTGTTTCAGTCCCGCTGCCGGCGGTCAAGTGGCGCCGCGGCGGTGGATTTTCCGGGTCCGGAGGCGCAGCAGTGGAAGTGGTGCGAAGCGCGCCGATAGTTGAACTGGCAGTTGCTTCGACGGTGTTATCCCCGGCCGAGCTGGTGTATATCTGGAAGCGGCGCGCGGCGCCACGCTGGCAGTTCGCGCTTCATCGCAAGCACAGGGAGAATACCATGGGAAAAAACTTGCTGATCTGTTTTGATGGAACCTGGAATACGCCGGACAACGATGCCGATATCGAAGGCAGCACCGATACCAACGTTCGCCTGTTTTACGAGGCCTGTGACAAGCTCGCGCCCGATGGCCGCAAACAACTCAAATGGTATGACAAAGGTGTCGGCACCAGTTGGTACAACAAACTCGCCGGCGGGCTGTTCGGCGTGGGGCTGTCCAGGAATATACGCCAGGGCTATGCCTGGCTGGTCGACAACTACACCGAGGGGGACGACATTTTTATTATCGGTTTCTCCCGCGGTGCGTATACTGCGCGCAGCCTGGTCGGCATGCTGCGCAACTGCGGCCTGGTCCGGCGCGCGGTGGGCAACAAGCGCCGGCGCGATGAGGTCATCAGCGAAGGCTATCAGTTGTACCGGGCGCGCGACGACGGTGCCGACACCCCGTCGGCCCTGATGTTTCGCGAGCGCTACGCAAACGCGGTTTCCGTCAAGTTCATCGGCGTGTGGGATACCGTGGGCGCACTCGGTATTCCGGTCAATTCCTTCGACTGGTTCAACCGCAGATTCTATGAATTTCACGATACCGAGCTGAGCAGTATCGTGCGCCACGCCTACCAGGCGCTGGCCACCGACGAGCACCGGGAAAACTACCGCGCCACCCTGTGGGACCCGAAAGAGAAACCCAACCAGGTGATGCAGCAGCAGTGGTTTGCCGGGGCGCACTCCAATGTCGGCGGCGGCTACCGGACCCACGCGCTGTCCAATGTCGCGCTCAAGTGGCTGCTGGAAAAAGCCGCCGACTGCGGCCTGGGACTGCAGGCGCAGGCCATTCCGCGGGTGACCAAGCGCAACTACACGGGGCCGGTGATCGACTCCTACCAGGACTTCCTGGGCGGCCTGTACCGCATTACCCGCGACCGCTATATGCGCCCGGTCGGCGCCACCGCCCACGGCATGGAAGGGGTACACGAATCCCTGCTGGAGCGCTACAAGGCCGACCCCACCTACCGCCCCAGGAATCCGCTGGGCCCGCATGTGACGGGTGTTGCCGACCCCGGCCTGGGCCGGATCAGGGCCTGAGCCGACCGGCCCCGGTGTACTCGCCGGTCTCGACGCGGAATTTGCAGATGCCGGCGATGGCGTCTACCTCAACCCGCAGGCCGACCTGTACGCCCTGGGCGTACTGCGGGGGGAACAGCGCTACGGCATACTGCGGATGCGCGGAACGGGAGTTACCGATGGGCGAGCGTCCGGCTGCTGGCGAGCAGCCACCGGCGCAGCCGGTTGGAGTCGCCAAAGGGAGTCAGTTTGCCGAACGAATTGAGCAGCACGATGGACAGATGTTCGCCGGCGATGTTGGCCTGCATCACCAGGCAGCGGCCGGCCTCGTTGATATAGCCGGTTTTACTCAAGCCGATGTGCCAGCTGGCGTTTTTCAGCAGGCGGTTGGTGTTGCCGTAGATGAGCGGCCCGCGCCGGCTGTAAGGGCGAACCTGCAATCGCGTGGTGGTGGTGGCACGGGCAATCAGGGGATAGCCCTCGGCCGCCGCCAGCATTTTTGCCAGGTCGCTGGCGCTGGCGACGTTCTCTGCCCGCAGCCCCGCCGCATCGGCAAAGCGGCTGCTGTGCATACCCAGCGCCGCGGCCTTGTGATTCATCTGCTCGACGAAGGCTCGGGTGCCGCCGGGGTAGGTGCGCCCCAGCGCCGCCGCGGCGCGGTTTTCCGAGGACATCAAGGCCAGCAGCAGCAATTCGCGCCGCGTGAGGGTGGCGCCGACCTCCAGCCGCGAACCGGTCAGTCGTACCAGGTCCCGGTCGCGCTTGTCGATGGTGATCCGCTGCTGCAGATCCAGTTTGGCATCCAGTATCACCATGGCGGTCATCAGTTTGGTGATCGAGGCGATCGGGCGCACCGCGTCGGCATCCTTGCCGTAAATGACGTTGCCCTGTGCATCCAGCACCAGCGCCGATGCCGAGCGCAGTTGCGGGTTGCCTTCGAGCTGCGCAAACCTGGAGTCGCCGGCGTGTACCAGCGCCGAGCCGGCGGCCAGTAGCAGCGCGGCCAGAACAGCGTGTGTCGTAAAGCGCATGCGCGTCCGGTCCTTGTTATGGTGTTGGTCGGCTGTGCCGGCGGCGCTCCCCGCGGCGCCGCTGCCAAATGCTACCAGAGCGTGCGCCAATTGCCACCCTGGCGACGCCTCAGGCGCCGAGTTCCACTGCGGCCACCCGGTTCAGTTAGAGCGGTGCGCAACAGCGGGCTCAGCCGGGTTCGGATTCGGCGCCGGCGCTCACCCGCAACAGCCCCCGGAAGGCGCGGCTGGCCGTACTCTGGCCCGACAGCACACGATACACATCGCTGGCGATGGGCATCTCTATACCGTAGCGCTCGGACAGGGCGATCACCGCCGGCGCACTTTTGGCGCCCTCCGCCACCATCACCATTTCGCTGATGATGTCCGCCATATCGCGGCCCTTGCCCAGTTCCACGCCGACGTGGCGGTTGCGGCTCTGGGGGCTGATGCAGGTGGCGATCATATCGCCCATCCCGGCCAGTCCGGCAAAGGTTTCCGCGCGTCCGCCCATGGCCACGCCCAGACGGGTGATTTCAGCCAGGCCCCGGGTGATCAGCGCGGAGCGGGTGTTGTCCCCGGCGCCCTGGCCGTCACCCATGCCCACGGCGATGGCGATAATGTTTTTCAGTACGCCGCCCAGTTCGCAGCCGATCACGTCGGTATTGGTGTAGCAGCGAAACAGGCCGCTGTTGAACACTTTTTGCAGTTCGCGCACGATGATTTCGTCCTCCATGGCGATCACGCTGGCCGCGGCCTGCCCGGACATGATCTCCCGCGCCAGGTTGGGGCCGGTGAGCACGCCCACCGGGTGGCCGGGCAGCACCTCGTTGATGATCTGGGTCATGCGCATGCGCGTGTCCAGTTCCAGGCCCTTGGTCAGGCTGATGACCGGCACCCACGGGCGGATGTGCGGCGCGACTTCCTCCAGCACCGCGCGGAAGTTCTGCGAGGGTACCCCCATGATCACCACATCGGCGCCGCTCACCACCTCGGCGATGTCGTTGGTGGCAGTGAGCTTGGGCGGCAGGGTGGCGCCGGGAAGATAGGTCTCGTTGCTGTGTCGGGTGTTGATCTCGTGCACCGTCTGCTGGTTGCGGGCCCACAGGGTAACGGGTGCATTGCGGGTGACCAGGGAAGCCACTGTGGTACCCCAGGAGCCGCCGCCCAACACGCCGATTTTGAGGTTGCTCATGTCTGTCCCTCCTGTTCTCGCCTGTCCTGCTGCATGCCGTGACGGGCCACACCGATGGCCCTGAACAGCTCGATGCGCCGCAGCACATCGCGTATTTCCCGCGCCAGTTCAAGCCGTGCCCCGACCGTGTGCGCATCGCCGCGACCGGTCAGTTGACGGTGCTGTGCCAACTGGAAACCGTTCCTGAAAAGCTGTTTGCCAATCGAGGCGGGGCTGCTGATGCGCCGCTGCAGGTAGGCCTGGCGACCGAGCCGGAGTGCCCGGTTGATGCACTCGGTCTCCTCCAGGGTTTCGCCCGCGGCCAGGCGCACCAGTACTTCGGCGACCACGGAATAGGCCTCGGCGAAACTCAGCAGGGTAACGTGGCAAACCACCAGCAGCATCTTGTTCTGCAACTGCGCAAAGCCCGCCGCCCCCTTTGCCAGCAGCGTCTCCCAGTTGTCGTCATAGCGCGCCAGTTCGGTGCGGATCTGGCGATGGAACTCGTCGCTGGGTGCGTAAAAAAACTCGAATTTGAACAGGTCGCGCAGCCTGTCCACCTCCTGCCAGAACAGCTCGACCGCGCTATCGCCATGCTGTTCACTGGCCTTGAGCATGGCCAGTTCGATCAGTGCCTTGTTGACGAAAAAATGAATGATGGTGTTCCGGTAGTAGCTGGCCACCGGGTGCTGCTCCAGTTCGATGGCGTAGACCACGTCCGGGCCTCCGTCGTAGCGGGTGACGATGCGCTCCTGGATCATGTTGGCCATCCGCTCCCGCATATGCTGGGCGTAGTTGCGGTCGAAATCCGGGGAGATGCGCAGCCGGCGCGCCTCCGCCCAGGACAGCAGTGCGTCCAGGTCCCGTACCAGCTCCTCTTCCGTGAGGGCGCGCGGTGCGGCGCCCAGCAGGCTCATGGTGACCAGCGAGGGGAAGGTCACGGGAGTGACATTGTTGGCCTGTACGGCGACTTCGAACGCGATCTTGGACAGCGCCAGGCGATCGTCCGGCGGCGGCGCCTGGGGCAGTACCACCGGCTCGCCGATGTCGACGTAGACCTTGCCCATGGGTCTGGCCAGGCTGCGGACATAGCCGATGAACCAGCGCAGGGATTCGGCGCCCTTGCTGCGGCCGGTCTGTTCGGTGGCGTACTCCTCCACGTCGCGAATCAGATCGTAGCTGATGGTGAGGGGGATGATGTGAATATTTTTTGCGTCGGTGGCGTGGCAGGCCTCCAGCACGTACTTCAACAGGCCGTAGCGCGGCGGCATCAGCTTGCCGGTGCGCGAGCGTGTGCCCTCGAAGGACCAGCTCATCGGGAAGCGCTTTTCCATCAGGTAGCCGATGTAGTGGCGCAGGGTGATTTTATACAGTTCATTGTCCTGGAAGCTGCGCTTGATAAAGACCGCACCGGCGCGGTGCAGCAGAAAGCCCAGACCGGGAAAGTTCATATTGGCCCCGCCGAACATGTGCGGCGTGGGGAAGTCGTTGTCGAAGAGCACCCTGGGCACCACCATGCCGTCCAGGTAGGTCTTGTGGGTCCACAGCAGCATGGTCGGCTGGTAGCGCACCAGTTGGCGCATCTTTTCCAGGGCTGCCTTGTCGTAGAGGATTCTCTGCTCATAACCCAGACCCAGGCAAAACCGGTTGAAGCGGGCGTAGACATCCAGCCAGAAGGTGCTGGGTCGCGAGACCATTTCCTCCAGGTAGCCCTGGGCCTCGCGCAACAGATCGACCCGGGTGCGACCGGTCTGTGCGGCCAGCCGCTGCAGCGCGGCATTGTAGCCGGGGCTGGTCAGCAGGCTGTCCGCGACATGGCGCGGGACCTTGTAGCGCCCGCCCTGCAGACGGCGTTCCGCCATATCCAGGACCAGCGCCGCCTGCTGCGCCACGAAGTCGGCAAATGCCGGCGCGGCGCCCTCGCCTCTCGCGCGGTGCTGGTGCTCGAAACGGCGGCGCAGCCGGGCCACCGAATCCGGCGCACCGGCGAGCAAATGCATACGCTGTGGCGATCTCGCCAGGATACGGCGCGCGCGGTGCGCACCCGGGTGGCGCGGATCGCCGAACAGCAGATTGCGCAGGTGCGGTCCCGTGTCGAGCTCATCCGGGGACGGCAGCCAGGCGATGCGCAGCGGCGCCACCAGCGTGTCCTCCGACCGTGCCAGTGCCGCCGACAACTGCGCGCTGTCGAAGCTCCGGCGATCGTCCGCCAGCGACAGGCACACCTGCGGTGCGTCGCACTGTCCGCCGCCGTCGGCGGCGCAAAGGCGCACCCACTGGCTGAGTATGTCCCGCTCGAAGTCGTTGCGCGCGTCCAGAATGAACAGTACCGGTTGACCGTCGCCGGCCGGCCAGGGATTGCTGCGCCGGTACAGCTCGGCCGGTACCGCGGCGGCGCGACCGGTCATTTGCCGCGCGGTGTCCGGCCAGGGTCTGAGCCGCCTGTCCGTTCAGCGTCCACGCGGCGTGTGCGCGCCGCGGACCCGGCACTGCCGGCGGCAGCGGCTCGCCGGCCCGCGCCGCCCGACTTTTTGGGGACGGCCTTTTTTCTCCCGGCCTTGCCGGGGGCGGTGTTGCCGGTGACAGTCCCTTCGCTGGCACGTCCGGCCCCGCCCGCAGCGGGGTCCGGCGCGCCCGGTTCTGCCGGCTGGCCCAGCGCCTGTGCAAAGAGGTTGCGTACCTCGCGCACGTGCTGGCCGATGGTCTGCGGGCGCCACTGGCTGGTGTCGACGGGCGGCAGCACATCCACGCGAACGGTGGCCGGGCGAAAGACGAAATCCCCTTTGGGCGCGACGTCGCCGGCATTGTGAATGACAATAGGTATCATGGGCACGCCGGCCTGCATTGCCAGATGAAAAGCACCTTTTTTGAAAGGCGCCAGTCGCGGCGACACGGTGCGGGTGCCCTCGGGCGCCAGTACCACGGATTTACCTTCTTGTTTCATCTGGTCAACCAAAGGCTGCATCGCCTTGATCGCACTGCGGGCGTTGGCGCGATCGATCAATACCACGCCGCCCATCTCCAGTACCCGGCCGATCAGCGGATTTTCCTTCTTGATTTCCTGTTTGCCGACTGCCGCGATATCGCGGCGCAGGAGCCTGGCAATGACGATCACATCCGCCTTGCTCTGGTGGTTGAACACAAAGACGGCCGGGCGATGTGACCACAGGTGCTCTTCCCCGTTGACTTCCAGCCGCAGGCCGATCAGGGCGCTGGCGGTGTCGGCAAACAGGGAAAACGAGAAATTATTGGCCTCGCGCCGCGATCCGGTGAGAGCGTAGACCGGCAGGCCCGCCACAAAACTGGATACCAGCGAGCCGGTGGCCGCCATGGAGCGCATCAACTGGCCGGCGCTGGGCCGTCCGCGGCTGTCGAACCGGGCGACCGGCCAGTTCCGGTCGCGGGCAACCCGCGCCAGCTTGCCGCTGGGATTGAGCACCCGGGGCCTGCCGACCCGCTCCAGCAACGGCAGGTCGTCGTGGCTGTCGGAATAGAAAAAACTGTCATCGAGGTCGGCACCGTGGGTGCCGGCCAGGGTCTCGGCGGCCTCCACCTTGCCCTGCCCGAAACAGGTGGGGTGTACGACCGCGCCGCTGAACAGGCCGTCGCGCACTTCCAGTTCGGTGCACAGGACGTGCGCTATGCCCAGATCCCGCGCCGCCGGCCATACCTGATAGGGGGTGGCCGAAGACACAATGGCCACCGTGTGGCCGCGGGCCAGGTGGGCATTGACCAGTGCGCGGGATTCGGGGTAGACCAGGCGTGCGAGTTGTTTCTCGTACAGCGCTTCGCCCAGTTCGCGATAGGTATCTTCACGGATGCCGCGCATGAACTGGGCGCTGCTGGCCATCATGGCGGAAAAGCCCATGTTGCCCAGGCCAAAGCTGGCCGCAGCACCCATCATCTCGAGAAATTGTCGGGGTGAAACGTCGCCGCGCCTGACCTGTTCACGGATTAGCGCCGTGGCGGAATAGCCTGCGATGAGGGTGCCGTCGAAATCAAAGATCGCCGCGATCTGCGGCCCTTGGGGGGCCTGCTGGATATCTTGCAGCAGTTGTTCGATACCGGTCATGGGAATGCAAATCCTTCACTGTACAGACAGAGCATAGCGCACTTTGTGACCGCCGGGACGCAAGGCGGTGCCCACGGTGTGCCGGGGCAGAAAGCAGGCCGCGGCCGGCGCTTTCCCGCGCGGTTACTTCACTGCGGCGCCTTGCGAAACAACAGGGTCATGCGGTCGGATTCGCCGACGGACTCCATGGCGGCGCGCAATTCGGGGTTGTCCTTGCTGGTGCGCAGGGTGGGGGGCAGGCGCCACACCCCGTCGTCCACACCGGGCTTGTCCAGTGGGTTGGCGTTCATTTCGCTCGCGGCCACCAGTTCGAAGCCGGCCTGTTCCAGCATGGCGATAACCGCGGACTGCTTCAGGTAGCCGTGGCTGCCGTCCGCCCACGCGTCGCTGGCGCTCTCGGGTGCGCGGTGTTGCACCACCCCGACCAGCCCGTCTTCCTTGAGCATGCTGCGCACCGCAGCCAGGGCCTGGGAGCGGGTGCCCGCTGCTTTTTCGAAGCGATTGAGGTTGTGCAGTGCGCGGATCAACAGCACGCGGTCCACCGTACCCAGGGTTTCGGCAGGCACCGTGTTGAAGGTGAAGCCGCGGGCGGCGATGCCGTTGTCGGTAAACGACTCGACCAGGGCCGGGAACCTGCCGGCGTCCGCCTTGCGCTCCTCGATCCACGCTGCCGTGGCAAAGCCAAACATGCTGTACATGCTGTCGGTGTAGTTGACGCCGTACAGGGTGCCGGTGCCGCCCAGATAATTGGCCAGTATCTGCGTATACCAGCCGGCGCCGGGCAGTGCCTCGGCCACGGTCATGCCCGGCTCGACCTGGAAGAAGGTCAGGGTCTGTGCCGGATGCCGTGCGCTGTCGCGCTCGCGAGCGCTGGCGTCGCGCCCCTCGATGGCGCGCGTCAGGGCCGGGTTTGGCTGGGTCTGTGCACCCGCGGAAGCATTGGTCGGGGCGGCGAGAGCGGTCGGGATCGCACTGGCCAGCGCGAGGCTGGCCGCGAAAAAACAGGTTGTGAGAGCTGGCATGGTGACTTCCTCGATTGCCTGGTGGGTACTGCTTAGGGGATCCGTACCGGAGCCTGTTGTTGCGGGACGGTCGCTGCGCCGCTTATCATGCCATCTCGCGCAGAACCTGTCTCGCCTCCTCGCCACGGTTGGTCGAGGACGCGGGTGATCCTGTGCCACCCCGGGGCGGCCGGATACATCGATGACGAATAAATGATGAGCGTGTGGGGACCCCGCAAGCTGGTGCCCCTGGCCATGCTGTTCCTGCTGGCGTTGCTGCCGCGGCTCTACAGCGCGCAGACACTGGGCTGGAACTGGGACTACCCCGGCAGTTTCACGCTGGTGAATTTTGACGAGGGCGGGTCGTGCCGCGCCGCGCTGGAGGGCTTCGCGTATTCCACCTTTGTCGGACGCCAGACCATTGCCATTGCCCGGGTGCTGGGGCGCGGCCCGCCACCGGGCATCGCCGGCGATGCGGCGCGAGTCGAAGCCTACTGCCACAGTCCGCAACACCTGCGCATCGCCCGCTCCTGGTCCGCCGTCACCGGCGCCCTGACCGTGGTGCTGGTGGGCGTGATCGGTCTGCTGCTGTGGCCGCAGCGCCCGGCGGTGGCCTGGACCGCCGCTGCCCTGCTGGCCGTGTCGGGCTTCCATGTCAGTCAGTCCCACAGCGGTACCGTGGATGCCCCCTCGGTATTTTTTATCTACGCCTTTCTGGCCCTGCTGGTATGTGCCGCGCTGCGCAAGTCGCGCGCCGCAGCCCTGACCAGCCCGCTGCTGCTGGTGCCGGCACTGTGGGCCAAGTACTGGGTGTTTGCGCTGTTTGCCTATGCCGGGCTGGCGCCGCTGCGGGTGTGGCGCTATGTCAGCCACGGCATGAGTGCGCGGCGTCTTGTGCTGGTGGCCCTGGCCACGGCGATTCTGCTCGGCCTGCTCACCAACAGTGCCTTCCAGGCATTGGGACTGTACCCGCTGCTGGCGGTGTGTGTCCTGTGGTATCTGGTGATACCCTGGCGCCGCCTGCGCCGACCCATGGTGCTGTGGTGGCTGCTGCTGCCGCTGCTGGCCTTCGGGCTGTGCCGCATTGACCTGGTGGCGGCCTACACCACCAGTGGAGCCAGCGGCCGCTTCGGTTCGGGCTACGCCGCCATCGGCTGGCACAAGTGGCTGCGCAACCTGGTCAACGTGCCCGCGGTGCTGCTCGTGGGGCTGGGCCTGCCGGCCTGCCTGTTTATCGCCGCCGGTGTCGGCCAGGCGTGCCGCGATGTCGCCCGGCGCCGCGCCTGGTTGTGCCTGTTGCTGCCGGTACTGGCTTTTACCGTCTACATGGCCGTCCTGGCACCGGTCACCTACTACCGCCACTACCTGCCGCTGCTACCCGCGGCAGCGCTGCTGGCGGCCTGTGGTCTGTATGCCACGCGCTGGGCCCAGCGGCGCTGGTTCCTGGCCCTGTTCTTTGCGTGGCCCGCGCTGCTGGCGCTGGATATGGTGAGCGACTACCATAGCGACCCGCGCATTGCCTTGCGCCAGTGGTTTGCAAGCCATCCGAATACCCGGGTGTTCTACAGTTTCTACGTCAACCCGCCGGTACAGGCGCTGGGCAACAGCCGCCTGTTTCGCCCCGAGTACGCCTTTGGCGCGGCGGCCGCGCTGCGTCAGGCGCAGTACCTGATCCTCAGCGAGAACTGGTACGACACCGCTTTTGCCAACGAGTTGAACGGCCCTCTGGTGGACGATCTCGACCACCTGATCAAGACCACCCCGGCCTACGCGCGCTTTTATCGCGCCGCCCTGGCGGGGTCGCAGCCCCACCTGCAGCCGGAACAGGCGTTGGAAGTGGAGAACTTCATGCCCGAGCTGGTGGTGCATCGCGCGCTATACGGGACCTTTCAACTGTTTGTGGGCGATATCAGGATCCTGCGTGTCATTGACCCGATCGAGTAAGTCCTCGCGCGCATGGACGGGGCTGCACCCGCAGCCGTGGTCGCCGGTGGCATCCGGCTCGATGCCGCGGTAATGTAAACGGGTCCCGGTTGAAACAATAATGCGCGATGCCTGAGGAGTCTGGTTTGTCACAATTGCTGTCGGTGGTGGTGCCCGTATTCAACGAGTCAGCGGTGCTGGAGGAGTTTCACCGGCAGATGAGCGAAGTCATGCGCGCCACCGGCTGTGACTATGAAATGCTCTATATAGATGACGGCAGCAGCGACGATTCCGCAGCGCGCCTGAGTGCCATCCGTCAGGGTGACCAGCGGGTGGCCGTCATCGAGCTGAGCCGCAATTTTGGCAAGGAGGTGGCTCTCTCGGCTGGCCTGGATCACGCACGCGGCGCGGCGGTAATCATTATCGATGCCGACCTGCAGGACCCGCCGGAACTGGTACACAGTTTCCTGCGCGAATGGCGCAGCGGCTACGACGTGGTCTACGGGCGCAGAAGTGACCGCCGCGGCGACTCCAGGATGAAGAAGTTCACCGCCAAGTGGTTTTACCGCATCCTGAATCGCCTGAGCAATGTCGAGATCCCCGCGGACGCCGGGGATTTTCGCCTGCTCAGCCGCCGCGCCGTCGACGCCCTAACCGCGCTGCCCGAGCGCCACCGCTATATGAAAGGCCTCTACGCCTGGGTCGGCTTTGAGCAGAAAGCCGTCGACTACGTGCGCCAGCCGCGACAGGCCGGACACACCAAGTGGAGCTACTGGCGGCTGTGGAATTTCGCCCTGGAGGGCATCACCTCGTTTTCCGAGGTGCCGCTGAAGATCGCCACCTACCTCGGGCTGCTGACGTCGGTGGTGGCGCTAACCTACGGTACTTTTTTGTTGGTGCGCACCGTGCTGTGGGGCAACCCGGTTCCGGGCTACCCGTCGCTGATTATCGCAGTCCTGTTCCTGGGCGGCGTGCAACTGGTCTGCCTGGGCATCATCGGCGAATACCTGGCGCGCACCTACCAGGAGACCAAGGCGCGCACCCTGTACCTGGTGAAGGGCTATCATCCGACCGGTGGCGGCGTCGCGGCGCATGACGGCGAGTGAGTAGTGCGCAACAGCATCAGTGCGGTGCATCGGGGCAACCTGGCACTCCGGGCGTGCACACTGCCTACGAGCGGCTGATGCACTTGCTGCTTTACGCGGCTGGAGCAATCCTGTTCCTGTCCTACGGCTACACCGAAATGGCCGGCTCGGACATGTGGTGGCACCTGGCTGCGGGGCGGGAGCTGCTGCAGACCGGCAGCCTGTGGATGGTGGACGACTGGTCCTACACGGCGCGCGGCCACGACTGGCTCAATCACGAGTGGCTGGCGGACATCATCTTCTATGCCTGGGCGTCGCTGTGGGGTGTCGCGGCGCTGGTCTACTGGAAATGGCTGGTGATTGTCGCAACCTTTGTCATTCTGCAACGCGCACTGACGCGAGCCAGCGGCAGCGCCCTCGCGGGACTGGTCTGCGCGGCGCTGGCAATTGCCATTGCCGCCCCGTTTCTCGACGTGCGACCGCACCTCTACTCGCTGGCGCTGTTCAGCCTGCTGTTGTACCTGCTGCTGGGACGGCGGACGTCCACCTGGTGGCTGGCGGGCATTTTTCTGGTGTGGGTCAATCTCCACGGCGGGTTTTTCTTTGGCCTGATGGCGCTGGGCGTGCTGGTGTTTCCGTGGCGCCAGATAAATGCAGGTACACTGCGCGCCGCACTTGCAGTGGGCGCCGTGTGCCTGCTGGCCAGCGCCCTGAATCCCGCGGGATTCAAGGCCTTCCTGTACCCGCTGAAATACGCCTTTGACGACACTTCGCCCTTTCGCCAGCTGGGTGAGTGGCTCCCGCCATTCCAGCCCGGCGGTATACGCTCACCGCTGTTTTTCGTTTTTATGTGGGCGCCGGCGCTGGCGGCGTGCTACCTGCTGCCGCGGGTGCGCAGAGCCACGGGCGTGCCCTGGGAGGGCCTCGCACTTACCGCACTGACCCTGGCCATGGCCCTTACCAGCCGCCGTTTTATCCCCCTGTACGGCATCTCGCTGGCGGTGCTGCTCGCGCCACTGGTGGGCTTTGGTCTGCGCCGTCTGCAGCGGCGCCCCTTCGGACTGCCGCTGGCCCTGGTCGCGCTGCTGCTGGGCGCGGCTCGTATGCTGCCCTATCCCCTGCAGTCCGGCCCCGCATTTCACTACCTCACTGCCGAATACGCCTACCCGATGGATATGCTGGATTTTATCCGTACCAATGACATTCGCGGCAATGTGTTTGCGCTGTACAACTGGGGAGGCTATATCCACTGGCGCAGCGACGGCGATCTCAGGGTCTACATGGACGGCCGCGCCGATACCCTGTACGACGCCGCCACCTACAACGACTACATGCGGGTACTGTTTAGCCGGCCGGGCTGGATAGAGCTGGTGGAGTCCTCGGGTGCCCAGTACATGCTGTGGCCGCACCAGCGCAGCGATGGCCAGAACAAGCTGCGGCAACTGCTCGACACAGGCCACTGGCGCGGTGTGTACAGCGACTCGGTGAGCTGGCTGCTGGCGCGCGACACGGCACCCCTGTCCGAGCCGCTGCGCAGCGCGCCCGCATCGCCCTGGCAGGACATGAGCATAGCGCAGATCAGCGCCTGGCGCGGAGACCGGGAGCTGGCCATCGAGTACGCCGAAAAAGTTCGCCGGGCCATGCCCTGGCACAAAGGCGCCTGCAACCTGCTGCGAGCGGCCTACCGCGAAAGCGGCCAGCCGCAGCGTTCGCAGCAGGTCTTGCGGGAGTGCTTCAGCTATTTCCCGTCGTATCTGCTGCAATAGGGGCTGTGTAATGTCCGCGAGCCCCCGGTGAACCGCGTCCAGAACCAAGTGAAGGAAGACCGTTGAGGGCGCCACAGAGAAAGTTGAGCAAATCGCCGCCACGCCTTATAATCCGCCACCTCGCAACAGGACCATAGCTCAGTTGGTTAGAGCGCTACCTTGACATGGTAGAGGTCGGCGGTTCGAATCCGCCTGGTCCTACCAAACCAAAGGGCCACCCCATCGGGGTGGTCTTTTGGTTTGGCAAGGCCGGGAGGGTGAGAGCCGCGCCCGGTTCGACAAATTGCGTCAGCAATTTGCAACGAGGCGGGTGGGCTTTGCCCAACCGACCGAAGCCCGCAGGGTCGTTACCGCCGAAGCGGCGGTAACGATTTATCCGCCTGGTCCCAACAAACCAAAGGGCCACCCCATCTGAGAGAAAGGCGACAGTCCCCGTAAACCGGAGGCTGGGTACGGTACCGATGTGTATCCGCCAAAAAAATGGTCCGGTTCAGCATCGCCTGGCAAGGAGTTCTGGTTCTGTATGACGCTGGCTCTTATCGCCGTCGTTTCCGGTTTGGCGCTTCTCGTCTGGAGTGCGGACCTTTTCGTGGAGGGATCGGCCTCCACCGCACGCCATTTTCGTATGCCGCCACTGCTGATCGGCATGGTGATTGTCGGGTTCGGCACCTCCGCACCGGAAATGCTGGTTTCGGCATTGGCCGCCTCTCAGGGCAATGGCGGAATTGCCTTGGGCAATGCCTACGGCTCGAACATTACCAACATCGCCATGATACTGGGGGTGACCGCCTTGATCAGCCCCATAGCCGTGCATTCGCAGGTGCTGCGCCGGGAACTGCCCATCCTCACGGCGGTGACTGCTCTGGCGGCGTGGCAACTCCGGGATGGCGAGATTACGCGGCTCGATGCCACGGTGCTGCTTGCTGTGTTCGGGGGCTTGTTGGCCTGGAGCATCTGGCAGGGACTGCGTAGGAAACAGGATGCACTGGCGGACCAGATGGAGCAAGAGCTGGATGCTCGCGCCATCTCGATGCGCCGTGCGCTCTCCCGGCTGGTGCTGGGTCTGGTGCTGCTCCTGGTGAGTTCCCGCATCCTGGTCTGGGGTGCGGTGGAGACCGCGCGTGGCCTCGGGGTCAGCGATCTGATCATCGGTTTGACCATCGTCGCGGTCGGTACCTCGTTGCCGGAACTCGCCTCATCGATTATCGCCGCCCGCAAGGGGGAACATGACATTGCACTGGGCAATGTTCTGGGTTCCAATCTCTTCAATACGCTGGCGGTGATGGGTATCGCTGGCTCGATTCACCCCATGGCGGCTGGGCCGGAGGTTTTCAACCGCGATATGCTGGTGATGGCCGCGCTGACTTTGTCACTGTTCGTTATCGGCTACGGCTTCCAGAGACCGGGACGTATCAACCGTATCGAAGGTGCGTTGCTTCTGCTTGGTTACGTGTGCTACACGACCTACCTGATCAGCACGGTTTTCACAGGGCAAGTCTGATATGTTCGATTCCCGAGCTGCGATAAAGGAGCTACAAAAACCTCGATAGAAAAAAGCCACAACGGACAAAGGGCACGGCAACAGCGGGACACTCCCTGCAGTTGTTCCTGGAGTATATGGCGCTCACCACAGCCGGGTTTTGGAGGCCTCGCCGGGGAGCTCCCGCACCAGTTTTGGCACTAAATACCCCGGCAGTCGTTTTGCTATTGCGGCCATCAGTTCTATCGCACGCTGCTGCGGTACGTCGAAATGCGCCGCGCCCGCCACCTTGTCCAGCAGGTGGAGGTAGTAGGGCAGAACGCCTGCGGCGAACAGGCGCTCGCTCAGCTCGACCAGGGCCGGCGCGCTGTCGTTTACACCGGCCAGCAGCACGGCCTGGTTCAGCAGGTGCATACCGCCTCGGCGCAAGCGATCCATCGCCGCCAAAACCGTCTCATCTATTTCATTGGCGTGGTTGCAGTGCACTACCATCACGGTTTGCAGCCGGGGGTGTCGGATGGCGTCGAGCAGGCTCTCGGTGACGCGATCGGGCAGTACGATGGGCACGCGGCTATGGATGCGCACGCGGCGGACATGCGCCATGGCGCCAATCTGCGACACCAGGTCGGCCAGGTGCTGGTCGCCGGCGATCAGCGGGTCGCCGCCGCTGAGAATGACCTCGCTGATCGATGCATCGCGCGCTATACAGCGCAGGGTGTCGCGCCACTGCAGGCGGCTGTTCTGATTGTCGCCGTAGGGAAAGTGGCGCCGAAAACAGTAGCGGCAGTTCACCGCGCAGGCACCGGTGACGAGCAGCAGAACCCGACCCCGGTACTTGTGGATGACGCCCGCCCGGGGGTTGGCGGTCCCGGTTTCGCCGACGGGATCGCGCCCGTAGGTCGGTACGTGCTGCAATTCGAGCGCGTGCGCCAGCACCTGCAGCAGCAGTGGGTCGCGCGGATCTCCCGGCCGCATGCGGCGGATAAAGCTGTGCGGGACTTTCAGGGCAAACGCGCCCGCGGCCTGCTCCGAATATCCCACGGCGGCGGCATCCAGGCCGAGCAATTCCAGCAGCTGGTCAGCCCGGGTAACCACGGTGCGCAACTGCGCCCGCCAGTCGAGCCGTTCTGCAACGGGTATGCCGCTGCGCAAATGGCCAGACATCAGCCCAGCCGGTCGCGCAGGCTGTAAAACAACATGCCGGCCGCCAGTGCGGGCCAGCGCAGCAGGGTGCCGCCCGGAAACGCTTTTTTGGGCAGGCTGGCCATGACATCGAAGCGCTCCGCCGTGCCGCTGATCACTTCGGCCAGCAGTTTGCCGGCCAGGGTGGCGATGGCGACGCCGTGGCCCGAGTAGCCCTGGGCGTAGTAAATATTGGACGCGAGCCGCCCGAAATCCGGCAGGCGGTTCATGGTAATCGCCAGCGTACCGCCCCAGCCGTAGTCGATGCGCGTGGCGGCCAGCTCCGGATAGAGACGCAGCAGGTTTTTACGCACGAACTGGCCGATATCGGCCGGAAAGCGCCGCGTGTAGGATTCCCCACCGCCGAACAGGAGCCGCCGGTCGGCGGACAACTTCCAGTAGTTGACTACAAAAAGCGTGTCGGACATGGACACGTCGTCGCGGATCAGGCGCCGCGCCAGCACCTCCGGCAGCGGCTCGGTGGCGAGCATGTAATTGTTGATCGGCATCATGCGGGCAGCCATGCGCGGTTCGAGCTTTTCCAGATAGCCGTTGCAGCCCAGCACCACAAAGCGCGCCTGTACGTTTCCCGCGCCGGTTGTTACCTGTACCCGGTCGCCCTGCTTACAGGACAGCACGGGGCTGGCCTCGTGCAGGTTCGCACCCAGGTCGCGGGCGGCGCGGGCCAGTCCCAGGGCGTAGTTCAGTGGGTGCAGGTGGCGCGCCCCCAGGTTCAGGGTGCCGCCCTGGAAGCCGCGCGCCGAGGTCATGGCCGCCAGCTCGGCCCGCTCCACATAGCGTATCTCACGGAAGTCGTACACCCGGTCGAGGTGCTCCACCTCCGCCCTGAGGTCATCTGTCTCTCTGGTCCTGGCGGTGACGTGGAGATTGCCACGACGCAGATCGCAGTCGATCGCGTACTGCGCAATCAGCCGGTCCACCGTCGCCACGGCTTCAAGACCCAGTTGCCACAGATCCCGAGCGCGCTCGCGCCCCACCCACCGCTCCAGCCGGCGCTGGTCTACCCGCTGCCCCGTACCCACGTGTCCGCCGTTGCGCCCCGACGCACCCCAGCCCACGCGACGCGCTTCCAGCAGTGTCACGCTGTAGCCTCTCTGGCGCAGGTGAATGGCTGTGGACAGCCCGGTATAGCCGCCGCCGATGACGCAGACATCGGTCTGCACGGTCCCGCGCAGCGCGGGAAAATCCAGTTGCTGATTGGCCGAAGCCGCGTACCACGAATTTACATGGGGCTCGTTTTGCATGGGTCCATTATCTGTGTGCATCGACTGTCTAAAGGCCTTGAACAGCCCTTTCCCTTGCTGCGATACTCATCGCTTTAAACCGCACGGTTACCCTATGGATTCCGAGATCCAGCGCATCAAAGACTGGCTGCAGCAGCGCCAGATCGCCGAAGTGGAATGCCTGGTCCCCGACATGGCGGGCACCGCGCGCGGCAAGTTTATCCCGGCACACCAGTTCCTGTCTCGCGGTGAGCCCCACCTGCCGGAGAGTATCATGATCCAGACGGTCACCGGGGCGTACTCGGACGAGCACTGGGATCTGGTCGAGCCCACGGATGCCGACATGATACTCAAGCCCGATGCCTCTACCCTGCGCATCGTCCCCTGGGCGCGCGAGCCTACTGCCCAGATCATCCACGACTGCTATACCATGGCGGGAAACCCGCATCCCCTGTCGACCAGGAACGTGCTGCGCAAGGTGCTGGCGCTCTATGAAGCCCAGGGGCTGCGGCCGGTGGTGGCCCCGGAGGTGGAATTTTTTCTGGTGCGCAAAAACACCGACCCCGACTACGAATTGCAGCCGCCGGCGGGTCGCTCGGGCCGCTCGGAGACATCGCGGCTGTCCTACAGCATGGACGCGGTGGCGGAGTTCGAGGATTTCGTGGAAGACATGTACGAGTTTGCCGCTGCGCAACAACTGCAGGTCGACACGCTCATCCACGAGGACGGCGCCGCCCAGATGGAGATCAACTTCGAGCACGGTGCGCCGCTGGACCTCGCCGACCAGGTGTTCACCTTCAAGCGCACGGTGCGTGAGACCGCGCACCGGCACGGCATGTACGCCACCTTCATGGCCAAGCCCATGCTGCGCGAGCCGGGCAGTGCCATGCACATTCACCAGAGCCTGGTGCGTGTGGCGACCGGTGAGAATATCTTCAGCGACAGCGGCGGTGGCTACACCAAAGCGTTTCTCAGCTACATTGCCGGTCTGCAGCGCTACACGCCGGAACTGATCAGCTTTTACGCGCCCAACGTCAACTCCTATCGCCGCCTGGCGCCGGAAATCGCCGCCCCCATCAACCTCAACTGGGGCATGGACAACCGCACCACGGCGTTTCGCGTGCCGCACAGCGATGCCGCGGGCACCCGCGTGGAAAATCGCTTCCCGGGTGCGGATGTGAACCCCTACCTGGCCTTTGCGGCGACTCTGGCCAGCGGCTACCTGGGCATGCAGCGCGGCCTCGAACCCGGTCAACCCCACCGGGGCACCGCTAACGAAGAGGATGTCGGCGTGGCGCGCACCCTGGAGGAGGGGCTGCGCCACCTGCAGGATTCACCGGAGATCATCGAGGTGTTTGGCGAGCTGTTCCTGCGCGCCTACGCCGCGGTGAAGCTCGATGAATTCGAGGAGTTTAACCGAGTGATCAGCTCCTGGGAGCGGGAGCACCTGTTGCTGCAGGTGTAGGCGCAATGCTGCTTCTGCGGTTGCCTGGTACGTCGCTATGACCGACGCCGATGGGCTGTGCAGCCTGCGCTGGGACCCGGTGCGCCAGGTGGTGGAAGTGATCGACCAGACGCTGCTGCCACACGAGCTTTTGTGGCGCCAGTTGGATTCGCTGTCCGACTGCTGTCGCGCCATCAGCACGATGCAGGTGCGCGGCGCGCCCCTCATCGGCATCACC
Organism: Halioglobus sp.; assembly: GCA_020443345.1. Classification (GTDB taxonomy): domain Bacteria; phylum Pseudomonadota; class Gammaproteobacteria; order Pseudomonadales; family Halieaceae; genus JARRPM01. The sequence continues at coordinate 32,145 of JAGRIH010000011.1, read as the reverse complement.
GCGGCCTTCGGGCTGGCGTGCGCGCTGCGCGACGACGGCACCGATGCCAGTATGGACGCTGCCTGCGCTGCGCTGTTGAACACTCGCCCGACGGCGGTCAACCTGCGCTGGGCGCTGGATCAGGTCACTGCCCGCGTCCGCGCTCTGCCACCGGTGCGGCGTTATCGCGCGGCACTGGACACTGCGCTGGCCCTGCGCCGGGCGGATATCGCCAGTTGCGCGCGCATTGGCGAGCACGGCCTGCGGCTGTTGCAGCGCCTCGAATTGGCGCGGCCGGTCAACATCATGACCCATTGCAACGCCGGCTGGCTGGCGACGGTGGCGTGGGGCACGGCGCTGGCGCCAGTGTACAAGGCCCGTGCAGCGGGCGTTGCCGTGCACGTCTGGGTGTCCGAAACCCGGCCGCGCAACCAGGGTATGAACCTCACCGCCTGGGAATTGCAGCGCGCCGGCGTGCCCTGCACCGTCGTGGTCGACAACAGCTGCGGCCAGCTATTGCAGCGGGGGCTGGTGGACTGTGTGCTGGTGGGCAGTGACCGCGTCGCAGCCAATGGTGATGTCTGCAATAAGATAGGCACTTATCTCAAGGCGCTGGCCGCGCGGGCCAACCAGGTGCCGTTCTACGTCGCCCTGCCGATCTCGACCATCGACTGGCAGTGTCCGGCCGGTGAGCAAATTCCCATCGAGAACCGGGATGCAGCGGAAGTTTTGTCGATTGCCGGGCGCGATGCCGGCGGCGCTACCGTCGAAGTCGGGCTGGCGGCGCCGGGTAGCCGCGCGCTGAACCCGGCTTTCGATGTCACGCCGGCGCACCTGGTCAGCGCGCTGATCACCGAACACGGCATCTTCAGCGCCGACCCCACAGGGCTGGCGCCACTGCGCGCACATCAGGTCTTTTCGTCCAGGCCGATGTGATCGATGCGCGGGTAGGCCCGCCACTGGAAAGTCTGCTGGTGGTCGCAGATCAGGCAGTGGTGTTCGATATCGCCCGTGTCAGCGTCCATGTCCCCGGACGGGGACATCATGCCCCTGCCGCAGGCGTCGCAGACGTAGTTGACCTCGATGGGTCGCACTTCGCGTTTAATTTCAGGCATGCTCGCATACTCCCGAATGGTCGAGGCGTTATCCTAGCGCGGCAAGGGGAATATCTGAAGGTGTTCCGCACCGAAAGATGCCCCCGCGTTGTGCAGCGGATGAGTGCAGCACTGGTGGACGGTGTGCTTTTTTCTTCAGTATGCGCCGCTTCACGGTTGCTTCTGGCGCGCGGCTGGCTAAGCTGGGCCCAGGGCAGTGTCGGCAGAGCACGTTTGGTGGGAGCAGGCTTGGACACAGAGTTACTCAAGACCTTTCTCGAAGTGCGCAACACGCGGCACTTCGGTCGCGCGGCAGAGAACCTGTGCATCACACAGGCGGCAGTCAGTGCGCGCATCAAGCAGCTCGAGGAGTCGCTCGGTGCCACCCTGTTTGTCCGCGGCCGCAACAATATCCAGCTCAGCAGCGAGGGCGAGCGACTGATACCCCACGCCGAAGCCGTATTGCTGTCACTGGCGCGGGCTCGACAGGATGTGGCACTGCAGGGCGCGGGCGGCAGCCAGATTTACCTCGGCGTGCGCAGCGGTATCTGGCATGCGGCACTGCAGCACCGGCTGTATAAGCTGCAGGAGAGCGAAGCGGATCTGCTGGTGCGTCTGGAAAGCCACACGCCGGACCATCTTACGCGCAAGTTGTTGGACCTCACCCTGGACATGGCGCTGCTGTATGAACCGCCGGGGCCGCCTGAGCTGGAGTCCCGGCCGCTCGGGAAATTGACGCTGACGCTCTTCAGTTCAGTGCGCCGCCAGTCGGTGGCGGCGGCCCTGGCGCAGAATTACATTTATATGGACTGGGGGGAGGGCTTTGCCCGGTTCCACGCGCGCAGCTTCGGTGACCAGTGGACTGCGGTGCTGCGCACCAACCTGCCGCACCTGGCCATCGACTACCTGGTGGCGCGCGGCGGCTCCTGCTTTCTGCCGGTCAGCCTGAAATCGAGCCTGGCCGGTAGCGGCCTGAAACCGGTGGCAAAAGCACCGGCTTATACGCGGCAGCTACACGTCGCCTGTCATGTGGGCAACAGGCAGCGCGACCTGATCGATCGGGTGACCGGCTACTTTACCGGTCTGATGCTGTGACGCGGTGGGTTGCTGGTGCCGGGATCGGCGCTTTGGGGTGGTAGGCGCTGTGACGGATTGACCGCGGTTTGTGCGGGTGGCGCACCTGAAGAAAACAGGCGTGCGGCTGCCCGCCACACGCTTGCATGACACGCCTAGAAGTCGTCCAGTTCCAGGTCGTAGTAGCCGAGTTCGTCGCGCAGACGCCTTTCTTCCAGGCGCCGCTCCGCGCGGCGGCGCTTGGCCGCCAGGCGCTGTTTTTCCGAGGACAGCGGCAACAATTCCTGAAAATCCTCGTCGGACAGTTCACCGAGCAGCGGCTCGAAAAACTCGTCCATTGCGTCCGATGATACCGACTCCTGACTGCGTTCTGCCATCACACACCTCCGATTGCCTGCTCCGAGGCTATATGGCGGCAATATCACTCAGTGTCCAGGGTGAGTAAATCAAAAGTTTATTGAATTTTCGACAAATAATATTTGTTGTTTTTGTCCGTCTGGAGCATCTGCTGGTTAACGGCGGCCCGCCGCCTTCCCTGGCATTCCCTGCGCCTTGCTGCGTCCATGTACTGGCCATCCCTGGCTCCGCGGGGTGCGCAGGCGGGCCGCCACAGTATGATTAGCAAATTTTGTGCCAGCCTGCAGGCTGCGGATTTTCGCGCGTCTGGGGCGGAATTGCGACTGTCGGGCACTGTCCGGACGCGTCCGGACACGTCGGTGCGCATGCGCTACTGGCCGCTGCAGCCAGTGGTATTGCGGTGGGGCGCCACTTGCCGCAGTATCGCCCCCGCCACATCGTCGACACCGCCCGCACCGGCGTCCACAGTGATATCGGTGTACTGCCGATACAGCGGGGTGCGTTCGGCATAGACCTCGGCGTAGGTTTGCCGCGACGAACTGGCGATGCCGCGCAGGGGTGCTGCCGCGACACGGCGCTCGAGGGTGGCCAGGTCGGTTTCCAGATAGACCACGGGCCCGGCCGCGCGCAGTCGCCGCATGACCGCAGCGCTGTACACCACACTGCCCCCGGTGGAGATGACGGCGTTGTCCAGATTGCTGTGCAGCAAAACCTCCTGCTCGATGGCGCGCAGGCGCAGGTAGCCGCTTTGTTCCAGAATCGCCTGCAGGGTGGCCTGCTCACGCTGCTGAATCTCCAGGTCGGTATCGACGAAGCGCAAGCCACTGAGCTTCGCCAGGACGACGCCGACCGTGCTTTTGCCCGCACCCGGCATGCCGATCAGGCTGATCGTACCGGGGATATTGCCGTTGCTGTTCAAAGTGTGTCTCCCTGGGGGCGGCCGAGGATGCGACCACTGTCATGGCGACCACTTCATGGCGACCATATTCATGGCGACCATTATCATGGTTTGAAACCGCTCGACAAGCGCCCGCAGCCCGCCGGTGTGGGCGGTGGTCTAGGCAAGGCGCAATTGCGCTGGCATAGTGGCGCTTTTTGCCGCAGGCCGGCCTGCGCACCCGAGGACAGGATCATGACATTGCTGCATACGCCCCTGCACGCGCTGCATCGCGAACTGCAGGCCAGGATGGTGCCGTTTGCCGGCTACGAGATGCCTGTGCAGTACCCCACCGGCATCATCCGCGAGCACTTACATACCCGTGAGAAAGCGGGATTGTTCGATGTCTCACACATGGGTCAGGTACTTGTGAGCGGCCCGGGTGCGGCGGCCGTGCTCGAGTCGCTGGTGCCGGCGGATATCGAGGGACTCGAATGCGACCGGCAGACCTACGCCCTGTTTACCAGTGACAACGGCGGTGTGCTGGACGACCTGATGGTCACGCGCTGGGGCGCCGATACGTTTTTCCTGGTGGTTAATGCCGCCTGTAAAAACCGCGACATCGACCATTTGCGCTCTCACCTGTCGGGGCAGACGCTCACCGTGCTCGACGCACAGGCACTGCTGGCCCTGCAGGGTCCGGCAGCGCGTGAGGTGATGCGCGAACTGTGCCCCGCGGCGGCGGAGCTCGTCTTCATGCGCGGCTGCCGGGCGATGCTGGAGGGGGTCGACGTCTATATCACCTGTTCGGGTTACACCGGGGAGGACGGTTTTGAAATGTCACTGCCGGACACTGCGGCCGAAGCGCTGGCCCGGCGCCTGCTGGCGGCTGCCCCGGTAGCGCCCGTCGGTCTGGGCGCCCGCGATTCACTGCGGCTGGAGGCCGGGTTGTGCCTGTACGGCCACGAGTTGAACGAGCAGATCGACCCGGTAGAGGCGGGCCTGATGTGGTCGATCGGCAAGGCGCGGCGGGTCGATGGCGAGCGCGCGGGCGGCTTTCCGGGCGCAGCGCGGATCTTCCAGCACATGACAGACAGGCCGGCGCGACGCCGTGTGGGGCTGACGGTGGCAGGTAAGCGCCCGGTGCGCGAGGGCCAGAGCGTGCTGGCGCAGGATGGCCGCGTCGTCGGGGCGGTGACCTCCGCGGGCTATGGCGCCAGCGTGGGCGGCCCGATCGCCATGGCTTATATCGAGCGCGGTCTGGCCGAGCCCGGCAACTGCCTGACGGTGGATGTGCGCGGCAGGCCGGTGCCGGTGAGCGTGACCCGGATGCCGTTTACCCCCCAGCGCTACTATCGGGGTTGAGTCGTGCGGGGAGTGCGGGACGACGCAGCGCCTGCAGGGTCTGCCACACGCTCGCCAATCTCGCCCGGACCCGCGACACGGGCAGTTTGGGCAGCCACTTGCGCGCCGCCAGGGCGGCGCCGGCCAGGAGCAGCAGCGCCGTTGCCACCAGCAGCACCAGGCGCCCGCTGAGGGCCAGGCCGGTGCGTGTCTGCGACTCTGGCGCGCCGGCCACAGTAAACGCCACGGCGGGCAGGCTCAGCAGCTGCAGTCGTGCGCGACTGGTGTCCCACCAGAAATACTCTCTCCCCGCCAGTTCGTAGCGCCCCGGCGCCTCCACCACGTAGGTGATGCGCTGGCTGCGCCGGGCCTCGCTCTGCCCCCGGTTGGTACTGTTCTGCAACGCCGGGGGGTCCGGGTAGGCTGCCAGGCCGCTGTGCTGAGCCGGGGTGAAAGTCGGCAGCATCATGGCCATTACATCGCTCGCCTGGAACACGATCTGCCGCTCGAAGGCGTCGCCGGCCGCCAGTCCCTCCAGCGGGCGGTCGAAGCTCTGGCTTACCTCGAAGTGTGGCGCCGCAACCCACTGCTGCGCTTGTTCCAGTGCCTGCGGCAACACCACATGCAGCGCGTTGCTGCGGGTGCTGAGCCGGCCTTGCACGTTGCCGCCTCCGACATTGACCTTGAGCTGCAGTTGCAGTGGGGGGATAGTGAAATCCCCCGCGCGCTGCGGGTAGACATCCAGTGTCCAGCGCTGCAGGACCCAGCTGCGGCCGTTGCGGCTCTCGCTGGCGTTGGTGGCAAACTGCTCGGTCTGCAGAATCACCAGCCCGGATACCTCGGGAAGGCCGATGCGTGTACCTCCCCAGAACCAGCCCTGGGTGGCGATCTCCACCACCAGGGCAGCTTTTTGCCCGGGGACCAGCGGCTGTGTGGACACCACGCTCGTCGCCACTTCAAGCAGTCCCGCCGCGCGCAGGTTCTCGACCGGGTCCGCCGGTACCGGGCACGCCGCGCAGGCCAGCAGGAGCGTCAGGCAGTGGCGCGGCAAGTCATGCCGCAGCCAGCGGCACAGCGCCGGGCAAATCACGGCTGGTTTCCCGCTGGGTTTGCAGTGCGTTGCAGTTGCATACTGAACTTGATGGCCAGGAAGTCGGAGGGGTCCTGCTGCACGCCGCGCAGCCACATCTCGCTGGTTGCCGGGTCCTGCAGGATCTGCTCTGCGGTGAGCTGGGTCAGTTCAGACTGCTGCCAACTGATGTCCCGCGCGCCCTCGGCGGGGATGGCATCGTCGCCGCCCAGTTCCTTGTCCTCGCCGCTCACGCCCGCCTCCTGCTGCTGGCTTTCGCTCATGCGGTTGATTTCGTCGATGATGTCCTGTACCAGCTGGCGGTTGTGCGCGGCCCCGCGATAGTCGGGCGCGCGTGCCAGCAGGCGGTCGTAGCGTTGCACCGCGCGCAGGTAGTCCCGCGCCTGCGCCCGTGCGTTGGCCTCGTTGAACAGGGCGTCGTCGGTGTCGCTGCGCGAGAAGTACTCCGCCGCCAGCATGAATTCCTCGCCGTAGTAGTACGCCAGGCCCTTCCACATGGGGTCGTCAAAGCGCGCGGCGGCCGCGTCGTATCTGCCCCACTGCAGCAGCAGGCGACCCTGCTGTTCGCCGGTGAGCCACAAATCGGCAAACCACTGTGCGGCGCGGCCCGCCAACTGGCCGCTTGTCGCATGTTCCGGACCGTCCTCCTGCGCCGCCGACGGAGCCGGCGCACCCGCCAGGATCAGGGGCAGTAACAGCCAGCCCCAGGTCAGGGTCCAGCCGCGCCGGAACCACATCAGGAACAGCAGCATGGCGGGAAAGACCAGCGGGTAGCCGCTGTCCAGCCAGGGCAGGGCGCTGTCGGGCACGATTACATAGTGCTTGTTGACCAGCCGGTCGATCCGCCGCATGTCGCTGTCGTCGACGGTCAGCGCGATATACGTCCCGCCGGCGTCAGCGGCGAGTCGCTCCAGCGCATCTCGCTCCAGCGGTGCCAGCCCCTGAACGCTGCGCGGCGTGCCGACGCCCACCACCAACAACTGGTGTTGGCGCGCGGCAAAATACTGGGTGAATGCGGCGCTGCTGTCGCTGCCCAGACCATCGGCAAACAGCACCACGGTGGCTGGCGCGATGGTGTCGCGCAGCACCTCGTCCACCAGCGGCAGGCTGTACTCGGGAAACTTGCCACCGCGGGGCATGATGCCCGGCGTAATGGCGGCCAGATACTGGTTGAGGATGTCCTGGTCGGCGGTCAGGGTCAGCACCGTGTGGGCGCTGCCCGCGTAGACGATGAGGGCGGTTTTCTTGTCGGGTCGCAGGGCCAGCAGATCGGAGATTTTCTGTTTGGCGCGCTGCAGCCGGCTGGGCTGCACATCGGATTGCTCCATCGAGGACGACACATCCAGCAGCACCACCAGTGCCGCCTCATCCTGGCTCAGAGGCGATGGCTGCTGGCGCCAGCTCGGCCCCATCAGCAATAGCAGCAGCAGCGGCATGATCAACCAGGTGAAAGTGCGCGGGTTGAACCAGCGCGAATCAAAGCGTTCCAGGCGCAGGTGTTCCAGCAGGTGCGGGGCGATGATACCGCCGAACATGTCGCGGCTGGAGCGCCGGCGGGTCTGCGCGATGAGTAGCGCCAGCCACGGCAGCAGCAACAGCGCCCACGCCGGGCGCAGAAAATGAAAGTACTGCAGTGCCTGCAGGTCAGGCAGCACGGACAGACCTCCACCGGCGCCACACGCGCCAGGTAGCCGGCGCGTGGTAAGCCGTGTACAGCAGCAGCGCCAGTGCCACCGGTACCCAGTGCAGGTCCCGGCGCGGCCGGAAGCTGATGGTTTCGTAGACTGCCGGCTCCAGTTCATCGATAGTCCGGTAGGCCTGCTGCAACTGCCGCTGATCCAGGGCCTGGAAGGAGCGGCCCCGGGTGAACTCGGCGACGCGCTCCAGCGTGACAATGTCCAGTGCCTCTTCGCCCACCGTGGTGGGATCGCCGATGGCGATGGTGTAAATGTGGATACCGTAGGTGGCAGCGACCCTGGCCGCCTCTACCGGCGGTACGGTACTGCCGGTGTCGTTGCCATCGGTGAGTATGATCAGCACGCGCTGGTCCGATTCGCTTTCACGGAACAGCTTGATGGCCAGGCCGATGGCATCTCCAAACACGGTACTCTGGCCGGCCATGCCGATCTCGGTTTCCGCCAGCAGCTGCATCCACACCAGGTGATCGTCGGTGAAAGGCGATTGCAGGTAGGCGGCGTTGCCGAACACGATCAGCCCGAGCCGGTCGGATGTGCGCTGGCCCACCAGCTCTTGCAGTACGCGTTTCACTGCCTGCAGGCGATCGATCGCAGCGCCCTCGGGCAGAGTAAAATCGCGCGCTGCCATGGAGCCGGAGAGATCCACCGCCAGCATCAGGTCGCGGCCGGATTTCTGTTGCTCGATGGGTGGGCCGAGCCATTGCGGCTTGCTGGCGGCCACCACCAGACACAGCCACATGAAGCCCACCAGGAAACGCTGTGCCCGGTCGCGGCTGAGGATCATCGCACCGCTCTCGGGGCGCTGTTCGCTCAGCTCGAGGAGCTTGTCGAAAAAGGGCACTTTGACCGAATCGCGACTCTCCCGATAGGCCGGCATCAGGCGCATCAGCAGCGGCAGTCCCAGCAGCACGAGCGCCCAGGGGTGGACCAGTTCAATCATCGCAGCGGCCACCGTGTTCGCGCACCCAGACCAGGCTGGCATCGATCAGGGCCCGGGCGCGAGTCGTGTCCAGCGCCTGGTCGCGGTAGCTGCCCAGTGCCAGCAGTCGCGCCTGCTGCGGCGAAAAGGGCGGGTTCTGGCACTGTCGGTTGAGAAATTCCACCCACTGCGCACCTGACAGGCGGGCCACCGTCTCGCGCGAGTAGGCCACCAGTGCGGCGAGCTTCAGCAGGCGATTGATGTCCTCGATCCGCACTGCAGTGCCTGCGGTCGATGGCAGCGCGCGCAGACGCGCCGCGGCCTCGCGCCGGTAGCGATTGCGATACCAGTGGCGCAGGGCCCGCCAGGCACGCCAGGCGAGGAACGTCAGCACGGCGCCGCCCAGCCACCACCAGCCCAGTGTTTGCGGCACCCAGCTGATGGCGGGGGGCGATACGATCTCCACGAAGTCGTGCAGGGCATAGTTGCCGAAGGCCTCCGGCAGCGGCGGCGCGCTCACCCCGGTACTCGCTGTCCGCCCAGTTGCGCGCGCAACTGGTCTGTAGCCGGCGTCACGGTATCGACCGGCAGCACCGGAATATCGTGGCGCTGCAGCTCGCCCTGCACGTGCGCCATGGAACTTGCAAAACTCGCCTCGAATTTCGCCCCGAGGTCCTGGCGCGTCGCGTCTATCTCGAGCTGGTAGCGCCCGTCGCTCACCACCAGGCTGCTGGCCTGGGAAATATCGCGCTCCAGCGGATCGAACACCAGCGAGCAGACAATGTCATTGTGCCGGCCGATGCGCCGTATGGCGCCCAGTGTGGCCGCGTTCCAGCCGTAGAAATCGGAGACCAGCACCACCAGATAGTCGTGCCCGATACTGCGCTCGAGCTGGCACAGGGCCCGTGCCAGCGCGGCGGGATTGCTGCTGCGCCCGGGACTCACCGACAGGGCGTTGTTCATGTCCGCCAGGTCGCCCAGCCAGCCCATCACCCGGCGTTCGTTGCGCGTGGGTCTGGTTTCCAGAATCCGCGCGTCGTTGAACACCATGGCGCCGATGCGATCGCCCACCGCGAGGACGCGCCAGGCGGTGATGGCGGCGACCTCGGCGGCCACCACGGACTTCATTTTTTGCCGACTGCCGAAGAACATGGGCAGGCGCTGATCCACCACCACCATCACCGGTCGGTCCCGCTCTTCGGTGTACACCCGCACGTGCGGTTTGCCCGTGCGATTGGTGACGCGCCAGTCCATGGTGCGGATGTCGTCGCCCGGGTGGTAGTGGCGCAACTCGTCGAAATCCAAACCCCGGCCGCGCAGCCGCGAGCGCTTGCGCCCGCTCAGCAGCGAGCGCACCGACTGCCGGGGCAGGTAGCTGAAACCGCGCGCGCCGTAGCGCAGCCTGACCAGCGCGTGCAGGTTGGTGTAGATGTCTTCGCCGCCGGCCGCGCCCATGCCGTGCTCAGCCCACCGCTACCTGCTCGATGAGTTCATCGATGATGGCGTCCGGCGTCACCTGGTCGGCCAGTGCGTCGTAGGTGAGAATGAGGCGGTGGCGCATGATCGCATGCAGTACCGCGCGCACATCGTCCGGTGTGACGTAGTCGCGACCGTCCAGCCAGGCACTGGCGCGGCTCGCCCGGTGCAGTGAGATACTGGCGCGCGGGCTCGACCCCGTCGCTATCCACTGCGCCAGTTTGGCGCCGTAGGGGGCGGGGCTGCGCGTCGCCATCACCAGGTCGACGATATACTGCTCTACCGGGGCCGCCACCGACATCGCCTGTATGGCATCGCGCGCGGCGAAGATGTGGTCCTGCGCGATCACCTGCAAGGTGGTCTCGCGCTGGTTCTCCTCGGCCTGCAGCAGCTTGATGATGGCCAGCTCCGCTGCGGATTGCGGATAGTCCACGGTGATTTTCATCAGGAAGCGATCCATCTGTGCCTCGGGCAGCGGGTAGGTGCCCTCCTGTTCGATAGGGTTCTGGGTCGCCAGCACCATGAACAGGCGCGGCAGTGGATAGGTCTTGCCGGCGACAGTAATCTGCCTTTCCTCCATGGCCTCCAGTAGTGCCGACTGCACCTTGGCCGGCGCCCGGTTGATCTCGTCCGCCAGGACCAGTTCGTTGAAGATGGGTCCGGGCTGGAACTGCAGTTCAGACCTGCCCTGGTTGTCCTGGTAGATTTCGTTGCCGGTGACGTCCGAGGGCAGCAGGTCGGGTGTGAACTGAATCCGCCCGAGGTCGGCCTGCAGCACCCGCGACAGGGTCTTGATGGAGCGCGTTTTGGCGGTGCCCGGCAAGCCCTCCAGAAGGACGTTGCCATTGCACAGCAGCGCCAGGGCCAGCGTGCGCACCACTTCCTCCTGACCGATAACGGATTGCGCCATCTGCTGCATCATGGCATGGATGGCACTGTGATGTGCACTGGACAAGGTGAGGCTCCTGGCTGACTGTGGCAGTTATACACCGAACGTGTCGGACGGACACGCGGCACGACTTGATTATAGATGAACTGCGCCGGCGTGCTCAGCCGGCCCAGGCGCGTTGTGCGCGAAACTGCCTGGACAGGTAGTCCATCTGGTCTTCCAGGATGCGGTCCCTGGACAGAAAGTGCCACTCCCACGCATTGGGCTTGAACGGTACCGCCAGCAGTGGCATGTGCGCCTCTTCCGGGGTGCGGTTGTCCTTCTGCCAGTTGCAGCGCCGGCAGGCGGCGACGACATTTTCCCAGCGATTGGTGCCGCCCCGGGACGTGGGCAGCACGTGGTCCCGGGTGAGCTCGGCGCGGGTGCACTGGTCACCGCAGTAGAGGCAGCGGTGATCGTCGCGGCGAAACAGGGTGCGGTTGCACAGCGGCGGGGTGAAATCCTGTACGACCCGCCCCTGGACGGCGACGATGGGCTGCAGGTCTATACGCGAGCGGATGCCGCTGCGGCGCTGGACACCGCCAAATACCGGTGACAGTGTGTCCCCGATGCCGTAGATGACATCGCCTTTGGCGTAGGCGGAAACGGCCTCGTGCAGGGTGATCCAACCGCGAGGCTGTCCCGCAAGATCCAGTCGCAGGATGGTGAGCATGGTCTGCCTTTTTCGGGAGCGGATTTACGCTACTGTAAAACCGGGCGCTTGACAATCCTGATCCGGTGACTCAACCGGTCGGCTACTGCGCCACCCAGGCCACGTCGACCAGCACCTCGCCGCCGGCCAGCACGCTGCCCTCGAAGCGCTCGCCGGTGTGCACCCGGCCGACCCCGGCGGGTGTACCGGTCATGATGACATCACCGTCCTCCAGGGTCATAAACCGGCTGATTTCCTCCACAATCGAATTCGGCGGATAGATCATCATGTCAACGCCGCCGGCCTGGCGCAGCTCACCGTCGACGCGCAATTGTAGCGCCAGCCCGGTCGGGTCCGTCGGCAGTGCCACGAACTGACTGAACAGGGCCGAGCCGTCGAAGGCCTTGGCCCGCTCCCAGGGCAGGCCTTTGCATTTCAGTGTCGATTGCAGGTCGCGCTTGGTCAGGTCCAGGCCAAATGCCACCGCACCGAGCCTGCCCGCCATCACCAGAAAACACAGCTCGCTCTCGAAGTGCAGCGGCGTTTCGGCAATCTGGGAGCGCAGGATGTCGCTGATGGCGGAATTCGGTTTGATGAACACCACCATTTCGGCGGGCGTCTCGTTGCCAAGCTCCTCGATGTGGCCGGCGTAATTGCGTCCCACGCAGACGATCTTGGAGGGGCTGACGGACTGGCCGCGAACGAGGATGGTTTGCATGGTGATCACCGTTTGGAAAAATGCGGGGCGTCCCGGACAATGCAGGCCTGACTCGACACCCCGGCGTCTCAATAAGTATAGGACACAGAGATCGAGCCGAACTCGTGGATTTCATCCTGCCGATCGAACTCCCTGGTGCGCCACACCATGGAGACAGAGATTTTCCAGCGCTCGTAGATCAAGCCCAGACCGACCGCCAGATCGCCGACGATTGGGCGTTTGTCGACGCTGTGGCTGTCGCGAAATGTATTGCCGTCCAGAAAGATGTCGTGCAAGACCCAGCGCGCGTCCAGTGCAGTGAACAGGTGCAGGCTGCCCTGCTTGAGCGGCTCCGGGCCATTCTGCGTCCTGCGCGGATCGTTGCGGCCCGGCGCGGAGTTGTCCCCGCCCGGACGCAGCGCGGCGGACCCGAAGTCATCGGGCAGACCCAGTCCAATGCGGTATTCAAAACCGGCGTTGGCGTAAACCTGGGCGTTGCCGAGATTGGTGCCGAAGTGGGTGATTAAATCGTGTCGCGGCAGCCACTGTGCCTGCAGCCAGTCGGGCGCCCGCCAGTCGGGCGCGACCGGCCCGAGCTCGAGCTTGTCCTTGTGTTCGTACAGCATCTGCAGCACCGGCTCGTTGCGCAACTGATTGTCCCAGCCCTTGAAGCGGGGAATGCCGCGCAGCTTATGGATAAAGTCCTGGGATTCCTGCGCCAGCGAAGCCGGCCCCACCACGCCCAGCGAGACCTCTATCGTATCCAGTTGCGTCGCATCGCGCGTGTGATAGCCGAAAGTGGCGTAGAGGTATCCGGCGTAGGGTCGATCGCCCTGAATCACTGCGGTAGCCAGGCGGTCCTTGGGCGTGAACATGATCTGCCCGAGACTGATCACCAGGTTGCGTTGTAAACAGGTCTGCGGTCTCGCCCCGCGGTCGCCGCAATCGCGCGCGTTGATGTCGTGAAAAAAATGCAGGGTGTCGTTGATGCGGCGGATAAAGCCGGGCAGCCGTTCATCGCGCTCGTAGGAACTGACGTCGGGGGAAACCCAGGACAGGCGCACGCCGTTGGTGTAGCTCTGGTCGGTGTTTGCAAACAGGTCATTTTCAAAGTAGGCGGTTACGGTCCAGGGCTGTTTCTCGGCCGTCGCCGGCAGCGTGAAAAGTATTAGAAACAACAGTGGGGCAAGGTGCGATGTCAGGTTCATGGGCGGCAGTCCACAGTAGTGGTGTGACTATACCCCCACCGGAATTTGAGACAAGACAGATTTGGGTGCACCGCGCGATCGCCGAGCGTTGCGCGTTGCGAAAAAACGCCGGGGCCTTGTCGCGACCGTCGCCGCAAACGTATACTCGGCTGGCCACTGTGCGCAACCGGTGAGCGGCGCGCCGGCAACGTTTTTTGCTGCATGGCAATGCGCACTGTTCACCGGTATAACACAGCGGCGGTAGAGGTTGTGCCAGCATGACCAACGGGCCTGTTGCTTCTCGCTCTGAGTAAACCGGCCAAACATAAAATCAGGAGAGAATCATGGCGACTGCGAAAACAAAGAAGACGGCGAAATCCCGGACAGCTCGCAAGAGTCCGACCAGGAAAAAGTCAGCGGTGAAGAAGAAGATCGGCAATCTGGATCTGAGTAAGTATCTCGACGATATCAAGATAGGCAGTTTGAAACTCGACGATGTGCTCGAAGGCACCAGTAAGAATATGGAGGCCATCGCCGACGTCAACCGGGCCATTATCGACGGCTACACCGACGTTGCGAAGCGTCAGTACGAGATGCTCAAGGAGTTGTTGAACGAACTGAAAAAGGTCGGGGACGAGCGTTCCGATGTGGTAAAACAGCTCAAGCGCGTTGTCGAGCAGGCGAAAAAGGATGTCCAGGCCCTGCAGAAAATGGCCAGCAAGACCAATTCGCAGGCGCAGCGCATCGTGAAAAAACGCACCGACGCGAACGTCAAGGCGTGGAAGAAACTGGTTGCCGATGCCAAAAAATCCGTCGGCAAGAAAGCCGGTAGCGCCGAGCCTGCGGCGAAAAAGAAAGCGGCGCCCAAGAAAAAGGCTGCAGCTAAAAAGAAATCCGCTGCCAGAAAGAAAGCCGCTCCCAAAAAGAAACCGGTCGCTTAGAGCCTGTCGGACTTAGGGGGTCGTCACGAGGCGAGTGAGAAATCGAGGACAGTTTTTCGCATATTTGAGGCGCATAGTGGTGTCTATGTCACGAAAATACGCGAGAAAATAGACCGGTTTCCCGCCGCCGCAGTAGAATTATCCTAGGTCCGAAAGGCTCCTGGTCTGGATGGTTGTCGCCGGTTGCCGGTAAACCGGCGGCGCAGTCCAGGTGCTCAGCCCTGCGGTGGCCGGGTGCGGCAGGCCGGGGATTGCGCCACCGGCCCGCGCGCTCGCGTGCGCGCTGCGCGGCAGAGGATAGCAGGCGCGCCTGGGGGGATGCCGACAATTCGTACCGCACGCCCTGTGCTATCGAATGGCGGCGGTGGACCGCCCTCTGGCGCCGCTGCAGTGTCAGCGCTGAGCGGCCGGAGAAATTTTCGGTTTTCGGTATGTATTTCGGGGAGAAACTCAACAGCATTAGTCACCTGGTCGGCGCGGCGCTGGCGCTGGTCGGCCTGGGCGCGCTGCTCACGGTGGGTCTGCAGTCGCGGGACCCGTGGCTGTTGGTCAGTTTCACCGTTTTTGGTGTGACCCTGGTGTTGCTCTACACCATGTCCACGCTGTATCACAGCTTCCATCCGCCGGGCCTGAAACGCATTTTTCAGGTGCTGGACCACGTGTCGATCTACCTGTTGATCGCCGGTACCTATACGCCCTTCATGCTGGTCACGTTGCGCGATGGAAACGGGTGGCCGATCATGGGGGTGGTCTGGGCGCTGGCCGCTGCCGGCATTTGGAGCGAGCTGTTTCTGGCGGGGCGCGCGACGAAAGTGGGGCAGGTGGTCATTTTCCTGGCGATGGGGTGGGCCTGCAGCTACGACCTGGACGGCCTGCGCTCGCGGCTGCCGGCGACGGGGTATCACTGGCTGGTACTCGGTGGCCTGGCCTACACGGCGGGCGTGTTGTTTTACGTACTGGACAAAATGCAGCGGCTCGCCCACGCACACGGTATCTGGCACCTGTTTGTGCTGGTGGGCTCGGGCTGTCACTTTGTGGCGATCATCGGCTTTGTCAGGTAGCGCCGCGGCTGCTGCCGCACAACTCGAGCGAGCACCGGCTACAACCAGTTCTTTTTCCTGAAATACATCAGCAGCGCCACCGGGACGACAATAAATACCAGCCACAGCGCGGGATAGGCCCAGTGCCACCGCAGCTCGGGCATGTAGTCAAAATTCATGCCGTAGATGCCCGCCAGAAACGTCAGCGGAATAAAGATAGAGGCGAACACCGTCAGTACCTTCATTACCTCGTTCATCTTGTTGCTGACACTGGAAATGTAGATGTCGAGCAGCCCCGCGAGGAGGTCGCGGTGTATTTCGATCGATTCCAGAATGCGGATGGCGTGATCGTACGCGTCCCTGAGATAAATGCGAGTATCGTGCTCGAGCAGGGGAGACTCGCTGCGCAGCATGTCGCTCAGCAATTCGCGCACCGGCGATACGTAGCGCCGAATGCCGACGATTTCCCGTTTCAGGTGCTGTATGGTGGTGAGTACCGCCTGCCCCGGCTCGGCGCCGAGCAGCTCGTCTTCAAGCGCGGTGATTTCATCGTCCAGCAGGTCCAGTACATTGAAGCTCTGGTCGACGACGGCGTCCAGGATCGAGTAGGCCAGAAAGTCCGCGCCGCGACTCCTGAAACGACCCTTGCTGGTCCTGATCCGCTGTTGCACCGGCATCAGGATAGCGTCTCGCTTCTCCTTGAAGACAATCACGAAGTTCGGCAGCACCAACAGGCTGATCTGCTCGTAGGCGACGCGAAATTCGCCTTCCCCCGTCAACAGACCCTTGATCACGATAAACAGGTAGTCCTCGTACTCCTCGAACTTGGGCCGCTGGTGGGTGTTCAGGATATCTTCCAGTACCAGTTGGTGGATATTGAACAGTTCGCCGATGCGCCGGATGATGGCCGTGTCCGCCAGCCCCTCTACCATGAGCCAGGTGACCGTATCGCTGTCGCGGTACGCCAGAACCTCTTCGATGGCATCCACCGGCGCTTCCGTGAAGGTATCTTTACTGAAGTCGATAAGTGAAACCGCGGTCCGCTCCAGCAGCACCTCGCCCACGTGCACCAGCGAGCCCGGCGGCAGACCCGTTTTGTCCGAGGCGTAACTCAGCGATTCACTCATGGAGTTCTCCAACAGGTAGCTTCCACATTCCGATGATGTCAGTTCGGTGCCCGTTCGGCCTGTTATTGTCGCACAGGCTTGAGCGCTGTGCGCAGAATGTGTGGTGCGTGCGATGCCGATCAACCGGCAGGCAGTGCAGCGTTGTTGCGACCTGGCCTGGAGAACATAAAGACCATCGGCATGGCCGCGACACTGACCCAGGTCAGCAGCTCGAAGTTGTTGATATAGGCGATCTCGGCTGCCTGGCGTGTGACTTCGAGTATGGCTCGGGCCGGCAGCCCCAGCAGTTCAGTCGTAGATGGCAGTGTTTCCAGCAGCTCCTGCGGTACCTGTATGCGCGCGCCGAGTTGCTGCTGGTTGATCCACATATTGCGCGACAGCAGCGCCATCACCAGCGACACCCCGATGCTGCTGCCGAGATTGCGCATGAGACTGAACAGAGCGGTGCCATCGCCGCGCAGGTGTGGCGCCAGGGTGACATAGGTCAGCGCGGAAACGGGTACGAACACCAGGCCCAGCCCGGCGCCCTGCAGGAATCCGGTGATAATCAGATCGCGCTGGCTCACCTCCAGCGTGAAGCCGGCCATGAGGTGCAGCGCCAGGCTGGCCAGGCCCAGACCCATGAGGATCACCAGCCGCGGATCGATGAGCTTCATCAGGCGGCTCACCAGTATCATGGTCAACATGGAGCCGATCCCCCGGGGCATCAGAATCAGGCCGGTGGTAATCACCGGATAACCCTTCCACTGTTGCAGAAACGGCGGCATCAGGGCCAGGGTGGACAGCAATACCATGCCCACGACAAATATGAACACGGTGCCGGATAGGAAATTCCGATCGCGAAAAAGCGCCGGGTCCAGGAAGCGGTTGCGGCTGGTGAGCATGTGCACTGTAAACAGGTACAGCGCCAGTAGCACGGTAATGGCGTAGAACTGTATTTCCAGCGCCTCGAACCAGTCCGTCTGCTCGCCGCGATCCAGCAGCATCTGCAGGGCGGCGACCGCCAGCGCCAGCAGGATGAAACCGCGGGCGTCGAAACGCTGCGCCCGGGTCTCGCTGTCGTCCACGAACAGGTAGATGCCGATCAGGGACAGCAGTCCCACCGGCACATTGATGTAGAACACCCAGCGCCAGGTGTAGTACTCCGTCAGCCAGCCGCCCAGCGTGGGGCCGAGAATCGGGCCGATCATGACGCTGACGCCCCAGATACTCATGGCGGCGGCGTGTTTTTCCGGCGGATAGGTATCGAGCAGCGTGGCCTGGGACAGCGGTACCAGTGAAGCGCCGAAAACACCCTGCACCAGCCGCCACCACACCATTTCGCCCAGGGAGTTGGACTGGCCGCAGAGCATCGAGGCCAGCACGAAGCCGCCGACCGACCACAGGAACAGGCGGCGGCGGCCAAAACGCTGCGCCAGATAACCCACCGGCAGGGTCATGATGGCCGAGGCGACGATGTAGGAGGTGAGCACCCAGGTGATCTGTTCACTGCTGGCGCCGAGGTTGCCCTGCATGTGCGGCAGGGCGACGTTGGCGATCGTCGTGTCCAGCACCTGCATGATTGCCGCCAGCATGATGCTGACTGCAGTCAGCGCTTCCGCGTGCCGAGTCCTCATTTGGCGCTGGCGAGCGGCTCCGCGGCGGCAGCGGCGAGCAGCGGCCCTGCACTGCCTGAGGTGTCGATACTCACTGCGGCGCTCATGCCGGCGCGCAGCAGCGGCCCGGCGCCGGTGTCCAGCAGGCGCAGGCGCACGGGGACGCGCTGCACCACCTTTACCCAATTCCCGCTGGCGTTTTGCGCCGGTATCAGCGCGAATTCAGCGCCGCTGGCGGGACTGAGGCTTGCCACCTCGGCGCGCCAGCGGCGCCCGGGGTACGCGTCGACCTCGATGGTGGCCGGCAGACCGGGCCGTACATCCGCCAGCTGGGTCTCCTTGAGATTGGCTTCCACCCAGACGTTCTCGGTGCTCAGCAGGTTGATCAGGGTCAGGCCGTCGTGAGCCAGTTCGCCAACCTGCGGCACGGTGTTGGAGACGATACCGTCAACCGGGGCCAGAATGCGAGTGCGCGACAGGCGGTAGCGCGCTGCATCGAGCTGTGCCTGGGCCACCTTGAAATCTGCCTGTTCCGCCAGCGGCGCCTGCGGCTCGCCGCCCAGCTCCGCGCGCAAGCTGGTGAGCTTCTGGATATTGATGGCGATGCGGGAGCGCGCCTGGGCCAGCTGCTGGCGCGACTCGTCGAGCTGTGCCTCGGATACCGCCAGCGAGCCCATTCTCTCGTTGCGCTGCAACTGGCGCTGGTAGAACTCGGCGTCGCGATGTGCCTGTTCCAGTGCCGCTTCCGCCTCGGCGAGATCCGCGCGGCGCGCGAGCAGCTCGTTGCTCACCTGCGCCAGGTGGGCCTCGGCCTCTGCGACCGCGATGCGATAGGAGTAATCATCCAGTTTTACCAGCAGGTCGCCGCGCCGCACCTGTTGGTTGGGCTGTACCGGCACCTCGGTGACCACGGCCCCCACCTCGGCGGCCAGCGACAGCTTGTCGGCCTTGATGTAGGCGTTCTCCGTGGTCACGGTATGTCCGCGATACAGGCACCACAGCGCCACCGCCAGCGCCACGGCGATACCGGCACCCGCCGCGAGCGTGCGCGGCGCCAGGCGACTCACGAGTGTCGTCACCTCAGTTCTCCTCGCCGCTCAGGTTTTCCCTGATGCGGCTCAACAAGTCGTGCAGTTGCATCACCTGGTCGTTGGACAGCCCGACCAGCGCCTCGGCCCGGGTCTCCTCGGCGAGAGTCTGCAGTACCTGCAGGGCCGGTGCGGCGGCGGCCGTGAGGTAGATGCGAAAACAGCGCCGGTCGCGGTCGTCGCGCCGCCGTTCGACCAGATCCTCCTGTTCCAGGTTGTCCAACTGGCGCGCCAGGCTGATCGGCGCCACATCCAGCCGCTCGGCCAGTTCCGTCTGCTTCACGCCCTGCTTTTGGGCCAGGTGCCAAAGAACCTGCCACCGGGAGCGGCTCAGGCCGTGCTCTCTGGCGCGCCGATCGAAATTGCGGCGCAGCAGCCGCGCCGCGCCGTGCAGCTCAAAGCTGAGTCGTGCGGCTGTTTCCTGACTTGTCATGGGTGTCACCGAAAAAGGGAATATCCAACTTATTATAAGCATACTTATTAAACTTTCAAGTGGTGCAAACGGCACGGCAGTGGCGGGGCTGGGCAGCGGGTGGCACAAGACATGTCAGCGTCCTCGGACGGGTCGGCAACTGCAATGCATGCAGCCAGCATCGCCGGCCCCTGTGCTATTTGACGCGACAGGCTTTGGGATGTAGGGTTTTATTATCCGTTACCCCACCCCGTAGGGGGTGGGGTAGGAATAAGGCCCGGGAGGCTCGATGTCTGAACCAAACTCCAATTGTTGTGACTATCTCGCGCTCGAGCCGGAGGTGCGCAGAGATGCGCTGCTGCGCCTGCGTTCGGTGCGCGGCCACGTCGATGGCGTGCTGCGGATGCTGGAGCGTGATGATGTCTACTGCGTGGATGCACTCAAGCAGATCAAGGCAGTACAGGGCGCGCTGACAAAGACCAGTGACCTGGTGTTGCGCAGCCACCTCAAACATCACGTGGTGACGGCCCACCAGCGCGGCGACGAGGATGCGATTGTCGCCGAGTTGATGGAGGTTTTAAGGTATCGCTAATTGAAGAAATGACGATGGATAACGCAGCCACTAGCAAAGATCCAGTTTGCGGCATGACGGTAAACCGCGAACAAGCACTCAGTCACGCATACGACGGGCAAATCTACTATTTTTGCTGCTCGCGCTGCCGCGACAAATTCGCCGCCGACCCGCAGGCCGCGCTGCGCCCGGCCGAATCGTCGCCGGCGCCGGCGCCGGCGGGCGCGACCTATACCTGCCCCATGCATCCGGAAATCGAGCGGGATCATCCCGGTGACTGCCCGAAGTGCGGCATGGCACTGGAAGTTACCGCGCCGCCAAAGAGAAAAACCCGGTACACCTGCCCCATGCATCCGGAAATCGAACAGGACCATCCCGGTGACTGTCCGAAATGTGGCATGGCACTGGAACCCGTGACCGTTTCCGGTGACGAACAGGACCCGGAACTAAAAGCCATGACCCGACGTTTCTGGGTCAGTGTGCCACTGGCCATTGCAGTGGCCGCACTGGACATGGGCGAGATGGTGCCGGGCCTGGGTGTTCGCGATTTTTTCGGTCCGGCGTTCGGCTGGCTGCAATTCATTCTGGCGACGCCGGTGGTGTTTTATTGCGGTGGCTTCGCCTTTGTCCGCGCCTGGAAGTCGATCGTCAATAAAAGCCCCAACATGTGGACTTTGATTGCACTGGGTGTCGGGGCGGCCTGGGGTTTTTCCAGCTTCGCGCTCATCGCGCCGGAGCTCTTGCCCGCCGCTTTCAAAAACAGTGCCGGGCACGCGCCGCTCTATTTTGAGGCGGCATCCGTCATCATCGCCCTGATTCTGCTCGGGCAGATGATGGAGGCGCGCGCTCGCGGCCAGACCTCCAGGGCGCTGACCTCCCTGATGGATCTGGCGCCCCCTGCAGCCCGGCGCATTGACCCGGACGGTAGGGAAGAAGCGGTCTCTCTGGATGACCTGAAGCCAGGTGACCGGCTGCGCGTGCGCCCCGGAGACAAGGTGCCGGTGGACGGTCGGGTCGTCGAAGGGCGCTCCAGTGTCGATGAATCCATGATCACGGGCGAGCCGGTGCCGCAGGAAAAAAATGTCGGTGATGCGATTACCGGAGGCACGGTCAACCAGACGGGCAGCTTCATCATGCAAGCGGAGCGCGTCGGCGACGACACCGTGCTGGCACAAATTGTGGACATGGTCGCTGCGGCGCAGCGCTCGCGCGCCCCCATTCAGGGCCTGGCGGACAAAGTCGCCGGTGTGTTTGTGCCAGTGGTGGTGGCGACTGCCATCCTGGCCTTTGTCGTCTGGGCTCTGGTTGGTCCGGCGCCGGCCCTGGCCTACGCGCTGGTTTCCGCCATCTCGGTATTGATCATTGCCTGTCCCTGTGCGCTGGGGCTGGCGACGCCGATGTCGGTAATGGTCGGTGTGGGGCGCGGTGCTGGTGCGGGCGTGTTGATCCGCGATGCCGAGGCGCTGGAGCGTATGGAGCAGGTCGATATCCTGCTCGTGGACAAGACCGGCACGCTGACGGAAGGCGCGCCCAAACTGGTGGCTGTAGAGAGCGCCGGTGGCGCAGACGAAAACACACTGCTCGGACAGGTCGCAGCACTGGAAGCTGCCAGTGAACACCCCCTGGCCCGTGCCATCGTGCAGGGCGCCGATGAGCGCGGTATTCGCCTGCCGTCGGCGGATGACTTCGAGTCGCTCACCGGCAAAGGCATACGCGGGGGCGTGGACGGCCGCACTGTTCTGGTCGGCAATAGCCAGTTAATGGCCGATCACGGTATCGAGGCCGGTGAACTGGCTGCCAGGGCCGAGGCGCGCCGAACCCAGGGCGAGACCGTCATGCTCGTTGCCGTGGACGGGCAGATGGCCGGTTTCATCGCGGTGGCGGACCCGATCAAGGACTCGACCACGCAGGCCGTGCATCTCTTGCACGAAGCGGGTCTGCGCATCGTCATGCTCACTGGCGACAGTGAGGCCACGGCCCGGGCCGTGGCCGATCAACTGGGCATCGACGAAGTGCATGCCGGAGCCCTGCCCGAAGACAAGCATGCGCTGGTGCAACAACTGCAGGCGGCAGGGCACAAGGTTGCCATGGCCGGTGACGGGGTCAACGACGCGCCGGCGCTGGCGCTGGCTGATGTCGGTATCGCTATGGGCACCGGTGCGGACGTCGCCATGGAGAGCGCTCGCATCACGCTGGTCAAGGGCGACTTGCGCGGCATCGCCAAGACCCGGCGCCTGTCCGAACAGACCATGCGCAATATCCGCCAGAATTTGTTTTTCGCGTTTATTTACAACGGGATCGGGGTGCCGGTGGCGGCCGGCGTGTTGTATCCGCTGATCGGTGTGCTGATCAGTCCGATGTTTGCCGCCGCGGCCATGAGCGCTTCGTCGGTCTCCGTGATCAGCAATGCGCTGCGTATGCGCAGGGCGCGGCTCTAGACACCTGCCGGGAGCAGCCCGCCGCCGCGGTAGAATCATCCTGAGTCCGACAGACCGGTCAGCCACTGGTCACTTTTTTCAATTACATGCTGCCACAGGGTCGCGGGCTCGGGCAGTGCGGGATTGCAGACACTGCGCAGTACATCGTCCGGAATCTCCTCGTCCATACCCATGTCCGCGTAGAGCTGATCCAGGTCGCGAATGCTGTTGCAGGCTTCGTACAACTCGTAGCTGGTGCCGGCGATGAGCAGGCTGATACCCAGAAAGGGAATGGCCTCGCCGGGAATCGCGGCGACGCTCTCGGCGGCCACGCGCCGGGTGCGGCTCATCAGGCGCGTACCAAAGCGCCGGGTAGCCGCCCTGCGCTTGACGGCGGCGGCCTGGTGGCGGGCGATGGCGCGGTTCTGCGCCGCGACCTTGCCGCGCAGTGCGCCAGAGACAGTGGACACGCCAAGCGCCGTGCTCACCAGTCCGGACAGCGCCGCATTGAATGCCGTATGGGTGAGGCTCAGCACATTGCTGGCCACCAGTGCCAGCAGGATCAGTGTCAGGAATATACGCTTTGCCCAGGTGATCATGACGTGCTCGCAGGTGGCCTCGACGGTGTCAGTTTAGGGTGTTGCCGGGACAATGTCAGTCGCGCGGGCGCTGTGTTCGCGCCGGCGGCTTATTCATGTAAAATATGTGCATGTTATGGGTGCAAGTGGACCCGCATGGACTACACTCACCATCCGAAGCGCGCTAATCGAGCGACCCACTAGCCGACCCGAGGGGCAGCACATGAGCACCATCAGTTCCATCATGCAGGACAGCCACCGGCAGTGCGACGCGTTGTACGCCGCGGCGGAGGAGGCCGTTGCGGCGCAGGACTGGACGGGCGCCGCGCAGCACTGGCAGATTTTTAGCGCGGCATTTGACGACCATATCACGCAGCGCGAGGAGGGGCAGTTGTTTCCGGCACTGGAGGCGGCGGGTGGTCCGGCCGGACCGCTGGCGGTGATGCGCTCCGAGCACCAGCAGATGCGCGCGCTGGTAGCGCAGATGAACGAGGCGCTGAGCGCGCGTGACTCGCAGCAGTTTCTCGGCCTGGGCGAGACGCTGATGCTGCTCACCCAGCAGCACAACATGAAAGAGGAGAACATTCTCTACCCGATCATGGATCAGCGCATTGGTGAGCGGGCCGCCGACTTGCACTAGGCTCGAAACGCGATGCCCTCAGAGGTCCTGCTGGACGCCCGCGAGATGGCTCCGCCGGAGCCGTTTGAGCGGGCCAGCGCGCTGTTGCGCGAGCTGCGGCCGGGACAGTATCTGCGCATGCTGCACCACCGCGTACCGTATCCGCTGTTCGATTTTTGCCGGCGGCTGTCCCTGATCTGCCAGGTGATTGAAAGCGGCAGCGCGCCCTGCGAACTCATCGTGTACTTTGCGGCCGATGAAACCGCCCTGCGCGAGGCCGCCGTGCTGTGAGGATGTCGGGGTTGTCGCTGGAGACCATCCCGCCCCTGCATATCCCCCTGCGCTTCTTTTATACCGCACCGTGGATGGGCTGCATCGCCGCCCTGCTATTGCTCGGTGGCGCGGACGACGCCTTCGCTTCGCGGTGGAGCCCGCAGGTCCTGGCCCTCACTCACCTGCTGACCCTGGGCTTCATGGCGATGGTGATGCTGGGCGCGATGTTTCAACTGGTACCCGTGATCAGCGGGCGGCTGCTACCCGGCGGCACCGCGGTGGCGACGGCGGTGCATGTGTCGCTGGTCTGTGGCGCCCTGCTGCTGGCGGCGGGCTTTGCCCTGCGCGTCTACTCCCTGTTCGCCTGGGCTGTGCCGCTACTGCTGCTGGCGTTCGGCATTTTTCTGGCGGCACTGGGCGCGCCGCTGCTGCGCCGCAGCGGCGGCGGGGATGCTGTGTTCAGCATGCGGCTGGCCGCCCTGGCGCTGCTGCTGACGGTGGCTCTGGGCCTGTGGCGCGCGGCGAACTACGCCGGTTGGAGCCTGCCGCCGGCGCCGGCGCATGTCGGGACCGCACACCTGGCCTGGGGACTGGGCGGCTGGGTTCTGCTGCTGGTCATGGGGGTCGGCTACCAGGTCATCCCCATGTTTCACGTGACGCCCGCCTATCCCTCGTGGCTGGCGCGGGCCATGCCGGTGGCGGTGTTTGTCTCCCTGCTGGCATTGACATTCGGTCAGGCGTCCCTGACGCGGGATGCGGCAAGCGCGTGCCTGGCCGTTATCGCCATCGTCTACGCCGCGTATACCGTCGCCCTGTTACAGCGCCGCAGACGCAGGCTGCCGGATGTCACCGTGCGCTTCTGGCGCCTGTCGCTGGCCAGCCTGATGCTGGCGGCCCTGTCGCTGCTCGCCTGGACCGCCTGCCGGTACACGGCCGCGCCCGCGCCGCCGCAGATGGCGATGCTGATCGGTGCACTGGTCATTTACGGCTTTGCTGTTTCTGTGATTTTGGGCATGTTGCAGAAAATCGTGCCGTTTCTGGTTTTTTTGCACCTGCAGCGCGCCAGCATGGCCAGGCCCGAACTGCTCGCAACGCTGCCGCATATGGGGGAGCTGATCCCCGCATCGCGCGCCCGTTGGCAGTTTCGCTGGCACTGCGCGGCCCTGCTCGGGCTGCTGCTGGCGGCCGGCAGCGCGGCCTTCGCGGTGCCGGCGGGGCTGTTGCTGACGGCCGATTTTGCCTGGCTGGCATTCACACTGAGCGCAGCTTTGCGACGCTATCGCACCACCGCGCAGTGCATCAGTGATTGACGCCGCTCCCATTCTGGCCGATAAGGGGCCCTCCGGCCCCTGCAGTGCCTGGGTCCACTGCGTGCGAGGCATGCGGAACACGGCTGCACGGGCGATCGGGGCGCGCCATGCGATGGCGGGCGCGTGCACAAACCGTACGACGTTATGGGTGACAGAAAAATGATGAGCAGTCCGAACTATGTGAGCGCCGACGCGGCGGTGTCGAATATCAAGTCCGGCGAGCGCGTGTTCCTGCACAGCGCCGCCGCGACGCCGCAGCTCCTGGTGGATGCGCTGACCGCACGGGGCCACGAACTCGAGGGTGTGGAGTTGGTGAGCATTCACACCGAGGGCCCGGCCCCCTATCTGGACCCGCGCTACGCGGGCGTGTTTCACCTGAATACTTTTTTTGTCGGGGCCAATACACGAGAGGCGGTGGCGCAGGGTATGGCCAGCTATGTGCCGGTGTTTCTCAGTGAGATTCCCAGCCTGTTCCGCTCGGGGCGCATGCCGCTGGATGTCGCCCTGGTGCAGGTCAGTCCGCCGGACAAACACGGCTACTGTTCACTGGGGGTTTCGGTCGATATCACCAATGCGGCAATCGAGACGGCGCGCCACGTCATCGCCCAGGTCAACGAAAACATGCCGCGGGTGCACGGTAACGGGATCATTCACGTGTCGGCCATGGATGCGCTGGTGCACTGTGATGCGCCGATCTTCGAGTTGCAGCCCCCCGAGCAGAGTGAGACTGAACGCCGCATCGGAAGCAATATCGCCGAGCTCGTAGAGGATGGGGCGACCCTGCAGACGGGCATCGGCGGCATTCCCGACGCGGCGCTGCAGGCGCTGCGCGGACACCGGCACCTGGGGATGCACACCGAGATGTTCTCCGACGGTGCGATCGACCTGGTCAGGTGCGGCGCCCTCACCGGCAGGCAAAAGGTCAGGCAGTGGGGCAAGATCGTGGCGGGTTTTTGCATGGGGTCCCGCGCCCTGTACGATTTTGTCGACGACAACCCGATGTTTGAGATGCGCGACATCTCCTACGTCAACGACACTGCGGTCATTCGCCTCAACCCCCGGGTCACCGCCATCAACAGCGCGCTGGAGGTGGACCTCACCGGTCAGGTGTGTGCGGACTCACTCGGTCATCGGCAGTATTCCGGCGTGGGCGGGCAGGTGGATTTTATCCGCGGCGCGGCGCTCTCCCCGGGCGGTAAAGCAATCATTGCTCTGAACTCTGTCACCAGCCGCGGGCAATCGAAAATCGTCGGCCAGCTCAAGCCGGGGGCCAGCGTGACCACCAGCCGGGCGCATGTGCACTACGTGGTAACCGAGTATGGCGCGGTCAACCTCTACGGCAGAAACCTGCGGCAGCGCGCCACGGCGCTGATCGGCATCGCGCACCCCGACCACCGCGAGGAACTGGAGCGGCAGGCTTTCGAGATCTTCCGGCGCCACTGAGGCCGGTCACTCCTCGGTCTTTCCCAACCGTAAAACGGTTCAGCTCGTGTCAGTATCTTTTACGGTTATTACATTTGGCCAGGGGGCGCGATCTACCAAGCCGTTGAATCCGGCATGGAACCTGGACATTGGCGCGAACACAAGAAAGAACCGCGGGCGGCGGCAGCGAGCCTAGGCCACTTCCGACGTGCAGTGGGGGCAGCGGGTCGCCTTGATGGGAATCTCGGAGCAGCAGAATCCGCACGCCTTGGTGGTCGGCTCGGCAGGCGGCGCTTTTTCTGCGGCCTGGAGTCTGTTGATGGACTTGATCAGCAAAAACACCGCAAAGGCCACGATCAGGAAGCTGATAACCGAGTTGAAAAAAACGCCGTAGCTGATCGTGACTGCGCCGGCTTCCTGGGCTGCGGACAGTGTCGAATAGGGGCCGGCCGGCGCTCCCTCTTTGAGCGTGATAAACAAGTCGGTGAAATCGACCCCGCCCAGCAGCAGACCGATGGGAGGCATGATGACATCGGCCACCAGGCTTTTTACAATCGTGCCAAAGGCCCCGCCGATAATAATACCGACGGCCATATCGACCACATTGCCACGCATGGCAAACTCTTTGAATTCCTGCAACATAATACTGTCCTTTTTGTCTTGTTATGCAATTGACGAATACTGCCGTCGCTTTGGATGACGCAAATCGGCAGACCCTGACCGGGTCACGGGTGCACCTTGCGCTGGTTAATAGTAGACCGTTTTTCACCGGGTGCGAAGTGGCACTTCACAGTAGCTATTGTGGTTGGATCGATTACACTGGGGTCGAGGCGAGCGCGGTTGGGCTGACAGGGTATTGGGTTACGTGTGCTGAAACTGCGGATACTGTGGGAAGAACTGCATTCCAGCTTCTGGTTTATACCGGGCCTGATCGTGCTCGTGGCCGTTAGTCTGGCGCTGGGACTGGTCCAGATCGACGACGCGCTGCTGCAGCGCAACGGGCTGTATGGCCGCTGGCCGCGCCTGCTGGGCTCCGGCCCCGGTGGAGCTCGGGACCTGCTGGGGACGGTCGCCAATTCCATGATCGCGGTAGCCGGCGTGGTCTTCTCGATTACCATTGTGGCCCTGGCGCTGGCGTCCAACCAGTATACGTCCAGGGTGCTGCGCAATTTCATGCGCGATCGGATCAATCAGTCGGTACTGGGCGTCTTTGTCGGTATCTACGCCTACTGCCTGGTGGTGTTGAGGACGATACGGGATACAGAGGAGGTGCTTTTCGTGCCATCTGTCGCCGTACTGGTCGGCCTGCTGTTGGCCTTTGCGGGTATCGCTATTTTCATTTACTTCATTCACCACATATCGCTGGCAATTCAGGCCGCGAATATTCTGGCCGAAATCACCGAGGAGACCCTGTTTGCCATCGACCTGCAGTACCCTGAAGACCTGGGTGAACAAGACGATGCATCGGTCAGCTCCAGCGCCGACCCGGGCGCCGGCTGGCAGCCCCTTCTGGCCCACAGCAACGGTTATCTACAGAGCTTTGATACGCGCGCCCTGCTCGGCTTTGCACAACGGCACGACACGGTGATCCGCGCGGTGCGCACTGTCGGGGATTTCGTGGTCAAAGACACGCCGCTCGCCTACCTGCGCTCCGCCGACTTCGAGCAACGGGAGATCGAAGGACTCAGGGACTGCTACGCCGTCGGGCGCCAGCGCACGGTGGAGCAGGATGCGGGCTTTGGCATACGCCAGATCGTCGATGTCGCGATGAAGGCGCTGTCGCCCGGGATCAACGACACCACCACGGCACAGATGTGTATCAATCACCTTACTGCAATTTTGCACAAGCTGGCCGGGCGCCGCATCGAGTGCCAGTATCAGGCGGATGACAACCGCGTCCGTCTCTTTACCTGTGGGCCGAGTTACGCCCACTTCGTCGATGTGGCCTTCAATCAGATCCGGCAAAACGCCGCTGCCAATGTGGCCGTTCTGCACAACCTGCTGTGGGCGCTGGAGCTGCTGTTCGATGCGGCCGCTTCCGACGCGCGACAGCAGGTGTTGGCAGCGCATGTCGCACTGGTCGCCGATGTGTGCCGCCGGTCCGTAGCGGCGGACGTGGAGCGCCGGCAGTTGTTGGAGAGGGCGCATGGGCTGCTTGAAAAAATGCCGGCAAGCGCTGCTTGAATGCCCTAGTTGATGTGCAGGATGTCTGCCAGTTCGGGCTGTCGCTCCGCCGGCAGAATGTCCGCCAGGGTATAGGCGTCCAGGGCCTCGAAAAAAGCCGCGAGCGCCTCCGCGAAGACGCCCCGGAGGCAGCACGCCGGCGTGATGGTGCAACGGTTGCTGCTGCCAAAGCACTCGGTCAGCGCCAGATCGTTTTCCATGTCCCTGACCAGGGCGCCTACGCGGATGGATTCGGGCGGCCTCTTGAGCAGCAGCCCTCCGTTTTTGCCGCGCGTGGCCGCCAGGTAGCCCTTTCTGCCCAGTTGCTGTACCACTTTCATCAGGTGGTTACGGGAGATATCGTAGCTCTCTGATATCTCCTGGATAGTGGATTGCCGGTCGCCCTTGAGCGCGAGAAACATCAGCACCCTGATCGAATAGTCCGTGTATGTCGTAATTCGCATGGGTGCGCTCTGGCTGCGGCTTGTTAAAATGCCGTTAGTTTACATCTTAGGGCCACAGATATAAAATCCACCTCCTTTTTTGTCGCGCCCCGCCGGGTCCGCTGGCTGCTTGTTGTTGCCCGCGGCGGCCGGCCAGCGTCGGATTGTCTTTCACTCTCCCAGCGCCAGGTCGCGGTTAACATCGCCCGGGATCTCGCGAGCCTGGTCAGAACCAACAGCCTAGAAGCGGAAACCTATGACCTACATACACGACACGATCACTCGGCTGCAGCACAGCAGTCCGGCGCAGGCGGAGTTTTACCAGGCGGTGGAAGAGGTGCTGGAATCGATCGGTCCGGTGCTGGAGGCCGATGACAGATACCGTCGCCACTCCATCATCGAGCGAATCACCGAGCCCGAACGCCAGATCATGTTTCGTGTCCCCTGGGTCGACGATGCCGGTAACGTACAGGTCAACAAGGGCTACCGCATCGAGTTCAGCTCCACACTCGGGCCCTACAAGGGGGGCTTGCGGTTTCATCGCAATGTCAATGCGGGCATCATCAAGTTTCTCGGGTTTGAGCAGATATTCAAGAATGCGCTGACCGGCCTGCCCATTGGCGGTGGCAAGGGCGGCGCCAATTTTGACCCCAAGGGCAAGTCCAATGGGGAGATCATGCGCTTCTGCCAGTCCTTCATGACGGAACTGTACCGGCATATCGGCCCCAACACCGACGTGCCAGCGGGCGATATCGGCGTGGGTACCCGTGAAATCGGCTATATGTTCGGCCAGTACAAGCGGCTGACCGCGCGCTACGACGGCGTGCTGACAGGCAAGAGTCTGCTGTGGGGCGGCTCCGCGGTGCGCAAGGAGGCCACCGGCTATGGCTGTGTCTACTTTGCGCAGTACATGCTGGAAGACCGTGGGGATTCGCTCACAGGCAAGACCTGCCTGGTGTCCGGCTCGGGCAACGTGGCAATCTATACCATTGAAAAGCTGTACCAGCTCGGCGCCTGCCCGGTCACCTGTTCGGACTCCAGCGGCACGATTTACCATCCCGATGGCATCGATCTCGAGACATTGAAAGACCTCAAAGAGGTGCGCAGCGCCCGGCTCGAGGAATACCTGGAGCGACACCCCGGCGCATCGTTCATTCCCGCGTCAGACTATCCCTGCGACGGGCATGCCGTATGGCGCATTGCCGCGGACCTGGCGTTTCCCAGCGCCACCCAGAACGAGCTGACCGAGGCCGACGCCCAGGCGCTGGTGGCCGGTGGCTGCAAACTGGTCGCCGAGGGGGCCAACATGCCGTGTACGCAGGGAGCAGTGGATGTGATTCTGGATGCCCGCTTGTGCTACGGCCCGGGCAAGGCAGCCAACGCCGGCGGTGTCTCGACCAGCCAGCTTGAAATGGCGCAGAACGCCAGCATGCAGTGCTGGAGTTTTGACGAGGTCGACAGCAAACTCAAGGCGATCATGGCCAACATCTTCCGGGCCGCACGCGATACCGCCGCGGAGTTCGGAGAGCCGCACAACCTGGTACTGGGCGCCAACATCGCGGGTTTCCGGCGAGTCGCCGATGCCATGATCGAGCAGGGCGTGGTGTAAGTCTTGCGTCGACACCGCTACAGCGGCGCCTGTCAGGGTTGCTCTGCGGGCCTTTGACCCACAGCTCGCCCCGGTTGTAGAGCAATCAACTGCCAATGGTGCTCTGCCATTCGAGGAGCGCGCAATATCCCGCTTCGGATCGGCCCGCTGCGGTGAGCTCTGCCAGCGTGTCATCGATCACCGGGCCCCAGCTCGAATTGCCTTCGAGGCCTTCTGCTACCGGGCGCAGCAATAGCAGACCCGAAGCGGGACACCCCAGTTCACCCAGCAGTGCAGCGAGATTGTTGCTCAGGACCGGCTCTCCCGGGCGCACCTGCAGGCCGCGGCGGTAGTAGTCGATCGCCACCAGCAAATCCCCCCCTGCGTAGGCGGCATTGCCCAGCGCCAGATAGGGCCGGGCATCGCGCGGCCAGCGGCGCATGGCGGCCCGCCAGGCGGGAGTCGCCCGGGGCGTGCCGGCCACTGCTTCAAAGTCGGTGACGGCCTGCATATAGCGCTGCCGGTCCGGCTGCGCGGGCAGTTCCCCCGGTCGCAGCGCCACCATCGCCCAGCGCTCGGCCCAGTTCCAGGTGCGCAGAAATGCCCCCGCCGGCATGTCCATGGACTGGTTCGTGCCACTGTTGAGATAAACGCGGTTGGTGGCGGCGTCCACACCGGTTAGCACCGCATAGTGCCACTGGGGAAAGCTGGGGGTGCGTACGTTTTGAAACACCAGCACGGGTCGCGCGGCTTCCAGTTGTGCGATGAGATTCGCCGGTGCCGGGTCGAGCAGGTAGGGAACACGACCGGCCCGGCGCGTCGCGGCAAGCAGTTCCGGTTGCAGGCTGCCCCGACGCCCGGGCAGGTAAACCTGTGGTGACAGTTCGTCCGGGCCAGTGTCCACACCCGAGGCACCGAGCACCCCTGCCAGTGCGGCCGGTCCGCACTGGTAGTCAGTCTGGGCGAAGAAGGGAACGGCGTCCAGGTGGAGTGGGAAGCGGGCGCTGGTGATCTGCTCCAGCCGCAGTGTGGGATTGACACTGCAACCCGCGGCAGACAGCGCGCTGAGCAGCGTCAGCAAAAATCGGTGCAGGCGCCCCGCGCGCCGACATGGATGCAGAGGTTTAACCGCCAAATATCGGTGAGATATGGCGGTTAAACCTTACCTGAATCCGTAAGTTTATATG
>JAGRIH010000010.1 GCA_020443345.1 Halioglobus sp. | reverse complement strand
ACTCATAAAGTTACGGAATCAGGTTCTCCACCAGTCCGCCCGCACTCAGCTTCAGCCAGTGCGACCTGAGCGCGCCACCGTCCGGCGCCACAGAACAGCTCAGCATGCGCTAGAGCCCGTCGGACTCAGGGTTTCGTCACCAGGCCAGTGGCAAGTCGAGGATAGGTTTTTGCGTATTTTAAGCGCATAGTGTCTCTGTGTAACGAAACGACGCGCAAAAAATAGACCGATTTCACGCCGCCACAGTAGGATCATCATAACTCCGGCAGGCTCCTGACAGCGGTTCTGCAAAGATAGGAAACCACCGTGTTGCCCACGCGACACGGCAGTTCAAGCTCCATGACTGCAGTGCGCTTAATGGCTGCAGACTGACCGGCTGTGTCTGCCGGCAGGCAGGGCGTAGAACAGTAGAACCGATGGTCCTGGATCCGCGTTGCCACTCAGTAGTCAAGACAGTGCCGCAGCCAGTCTGCTATGATGCGCGCCTGGTTTTGCACGCCCCGATCCGCTGCGCAGTTGGTAACGTGACCCACACCCGAATCAAAATCTGCGGCATCACCCGGCCCGAGGATGCGCAGGCGGCCGTATGCGGTGGCGCCGACGCGATCGGGCTGGTGTTTTACGCCGACAGTCCGCGCGCGGTCACGGCGGCCCGGGCCGCGGAAATTGCGCGGCAGGTGCCGCCGTTTGTGTCGGTGGTGGCGCTGTTTGTCGATGCGCCGCCGGAGCAGGTGCGCCGCGTACTCGATGCCGTGCCCATCGATCTGTTGCAGTTTCACGGCAGCGAGGACGCGAGCTACTGCCGGCAGTTCCGACGACCCTGGCTGAAGGCCCTGCGGGTGCGACCGGGGCTGGACATCACCGGCGCCAGCGCCGACTACGCCGCCGCGCGGGGCCTGTTGCTGGACGCGTGGCGCGACGGCGTACCCGGCGGCACCGGCCAGACCTTTGACTGGAACCTGGCGCCGCGTGCCCTGTCCCTGCCGCTGGTATTGGCCGGAGGCCTGCACTCGGACAACGTCGCTGCTGCCATCGCGGCACTGCACCCGGCGGCCGTCGATGTCAGCGGTGGGGTGGAGCAGGCGCCCGGCGTCAAGTGTGCGCAAAAAATCGCGCGGTTTGTCGCGGCAGTGCGCGCCGCGGATCAACAGTTGGATGGACTTTACGATGACCAGTGATACGCAAAAGAGCAGGTTCGATGCGGTGCCCGACAAGGAAGGCCGCTTTGGCGTCTACGGTGGCAGGTTTGTGGCTGAAACACTCATGTCAGCACTGGCGGAGCTTGAAACCCTGTACCGCAAACTCTCGGCCGACCCGGACTTCCAGCGGGAACTGGATGCGGACCTGGGCCACTATGTGGGCCGGCCCTCGCCGCTGTACGAGGCCCGCCGCTGGTCCGAGCAGCTCGGCGGGGCGCGTATCTTCCTCAAGCGCGAAGATCTCAATCACACCGGCGCACACAAGGTCAACAACTGCATCGGCCAGGCACTGCTGGCCAAGTACATGGGCAAGCAACGCATCATCGCGGAAACCGGGGCGGGGCAGCACGGCGTCGCGACGGCCACCATCGCGGCGCGCCTGGGCCTGGAGTGCCAGGTGTATATGGGCGAGGAGGACGTGCGGCGCCAGGCCCTCAACGTGTATCGCATGAAGCTGCTGGGCGCCCAGGTGATTCCCGTCACCTCCGGGTCGCGCACGCTAAAGGACGCCATGAACGAGGCCATGCGCGACTGGGTCACCCATGTGGACGATACCTTTTACATCATTGGCACCGTGGCCGGCCCGCACCCCTATCCCATGCTGGTGCGCGATTTCCAGTGTGTGATCGGGCGCGAGGCACGGGCCCAGTCGCTGGCGCAGACCGGCGCGCTGCCCGACGCCCTGGTGGCCTGCGTGGGGGGTGGTTCCAACGCCATCGGTTTGTTCCACCCCTTCCTGGCGGACGAGTCCGTGGCCATGTACGGCGTGGAGGCCGGCGGACACGGCGTATCGAGCAACCAGCACGCCGCGCCGCTGAGCGCGGGTTCGCCGGGCGTGCTGCACGGCAACCGCACCTACCTGATGCAGGATGCCGACGGCCAGATCATGCACACCCATTCGGTCTCTGCCGGCCTGGACTACCCCGGCGTGGGGCCGGAGCACGCCTGGCTCAAGGACATCGGGCGGGTCGACTACGTGGTGGCAACCGACGACGAGGCGCTGGAGGCCTTCCACCGGTTGACCCGCCTCGAGGGCATCCTGCCGGCCCTGGAGAGCGCCCATGCCCTGGCGTATGCGGCCAAGCTGGCGGTCGCCATGCAGCCGCAGCAAGTGATCGTGGTCAACCTGTCGGGACGCGGCGACAAGGACATTCACACCGTGGCACAGATCGATGGCATCGAGTTTTAGGGAGAGGCGAGAGTGAGTCGAATAGCGGGGCGCTTCCGGCAACTGGCAGCGCAGGGGCGCAAGGCGCTGATCCCCTACGTGGTGGCGGGCGATCCGGCGCTGGATGGCACCGCGCCGCTGATGCACGCGCTGGTCGATGCCGGCGCCGACATCATCGAGTTGGGCGTGCCGTTTTCCGATCCAATGTCCGAGGGGCCGGTGATTCAGCTGGCCCACGAGCGGGCGCTGGCCAATGGCACCAGCCTGCGCGACGTTCTGGCAATCGTCAGTGATTTTCGCCGTCGGGACACCGCCACGCCGGTACTGCTGATGGGTTACGCCAATCCGGTGGAGCGCATGGGCTATGCCCGTTTTGCCGACGCCGCCAGCCACGCCGGTATCGATGCCCTGCTCAGTGTGGATATTCCGCCGGAGGAGGTCGCGGCCGTGCACGCCGAACTGCAGCGCGTGGGTATGGACAATATTTTCCTGGTGGCGCCGACCACGCCGGAGGCGCGCGTGGCGAAGATCGCGGCACAGGCCAGCGGTTTCGTCTACTACGTGTCGCTCAAGGGGGTCACGGGCGCGGGGCATCTGGACAGCGCCGCCGTGTCCCAGCGCGTCGCCATCATTCGCCGGTACAGCGAGCTGCCGGTGGCGGTGGGTTTCGGGATCCGGGACGCGGCAGCGGCCGCCGCGGTGGCCGTCGCTGCCGATGGTGTGGTGGTGGGCAGCGCGCTGGTCGACGCCATGGCGCAAACCATTGAAAATGGCGGCGACCACGCCGCCGCCACGGCTGCCGCCGCCGCATTGCTGGCAGATATCCGACGGGGTATCGACCGTCAGGCGCCGGTCGATATCCCCCGGCAGGGGTACTAGTTGCACTGCGCCGCGTTTATAATGGCCGCAAATCGGGGCTGGGGGTAGCATGAGCTGGATTAACAAGATTCTGCCATCGGGGGTGCGCAGCCAGGAGAGTGAAAAGCGCTCCAACGTGCCCGAGGGCCTGTGGAAGAAGTGCGTCAAGTGTGACGCGGTGCTCTACCGTCCGGATGTGGACCGCAATGACGACGTCTGCCCCAAGTGCGACCACCACATGCGCATCGGTGCCCGCCGGCGCCTCGCCATCTTCCTGGACCAGGATACCGGCGAGGAAATACTGGCGGATATCGAGCCGGTGGACCGCCTCAAGTTCCGGGACAAGAAACGCTATCGCGACCGCCTGAGCGCCGCGCAGAAGTCGACCGGAGAAAAAGACGCCCTGGTCGCCATGCGCGGTGAGTTGCGCGGGCTGCCCATCGTGTGCGTGGCTTTCGAATTCAATTTCCACGGGGGTTCCATGGGTTACGCCGTGGGTGAAAAGTTCACCCGCGCTGCACACCTCGCGCTGGAGCAGCGCGCGCCACTGGTGTGTTTTGCCGCCTCCGGCGGCGCCCGGATGCAGGAAGCGCTGATCTCGCTCATGCAGATGGCCAAGACCAGCGCCGTGCTCGAGCGCATGAAGCTGCAGGGCGTGCCCTACATCTCGGTAATGACCGATCCCATCTACGGCGGTGTGTCTGCATCGCTGGCCCTGCTGGGCGATGTCAATATCGCAGAGCCGGACGCGCGCGCCGGTTTTGCCGGTCCCAATATCATCGAACAGACCATTCGCCAGAAACTGCCCAAGGGCTTTCAGCGCAGTGAATTCCTGCTGGAGCACGGCGCGATCGACATGATTGTACACCGCACTCAGATGCGCGACACCATAGCGGGGCTGCTGTCAAAGTTGACGCACCAGCCGCTGCGCGCAGCGACCCCGGAAGCGCCGCCGGACGAGGACACGACCGATGCCGAAGGCGAGCCCGAAGAGGTACTCGAAGGCGAGAGCGAGAGCGAGAGTGAAGACAGGGCCGAAGACCAACGTCGGGAAGAACGCAAAGACAAACTCGAAGAGAACGCCTCTGTAGATGACTGACGCGTCACTGGCGCAGTGGCTGCAGCGGCTTGAACAGCCTCATCCACAGGCCGTGCAACTGGGCCTGGAGCGGGTGGGGGCGGTGGCCGCGACCCTGGAGCTGTTGCCACTGCCGCAGCCGGTGGTCAGCGTCGCCGGAACCAATGGCAAGGGCTCGGTGGTGGCCGTGCTGGAAGCCCTGCTGGGTGAGACGGGACGCCGTGTCGGGGCGTTTACTTCGCCCCACCTGCTGCGTTTCAACGAGCGCATCCAGGTGTGCGGCGACGCGGTGCCGGACGCCGAGATCGCGGCGGCATTCGCGGCGATCGAGCGCGCCAGGGGGGGCATATCGCTCACCTATTTCGAGTTTGCCACGCTGGCGGCGTTGCTGGTATTTCGCCAGCGGGCGGTGGACGTCGTGATTCTCGAAGTGGGGCTGGGCGGGCGGCTCGACGCGGTCAATATTGTCGATGCGAGCGTGGCGGTGATCACCAGTATCGATCTCGATCACCAGGACTGGCTGGGCACCAGCCGTGCCCAGATCTCCCTGGAGAAGGCCGGGATACTGCGCGCCGGCCGGCCGGCGGTCATCGCCGATCCGGAGCCGCCCCCGGAACTTCTGGCGCGCGCCGCTCAACTGGGGGCCGCTCCCGTGTTGTGCCTGGGCCGGGATTTTACCATCACGGCCAGCGATACCGGCTGGCGGGGCGCGCTGTATACCGGCGCAGGCGCCGCCCGGGTATTGCCGCTGTTGCCACCCGGGGCGCTGCTGCCACAGAATATCTGCGCCGCGCTGCAGGCGGCGCTGTTGCTGGGTGTCACCTGCAGTGATGCGCAGGTGGTCGCCGCGCTGCACAGGGCGCGGCCGCGGGCGCGCCGCGAGGCCCTGTGCGTGGGCGGGCGGGACTATGTGCTGGACGTTGCACACAACCCCGCTTCAGTTGATAAATTGCTTGAATATATCTCCGCAACTCCTTGTAAAGGCAAAACATTGGCGCTTTTTTCGGCTATGGCAGACAAGGACATTGCAGGCATGACCGCCGCGGCGGCCGCGTGTTTCGATGCCTGGTACCTGCCCGATCAGCCGAGTAATTCCCGGGCTGCCAGCGCCCGCCACAGCGCTGCGCTGTTGCGCCGACAGGGCCGCGGCACGGCGGTGAGCAAACACCGCGACATCGCACAGGCTCTGGCCAGCGCGCAGGCCGCCATGCGTCGGGGTGACCGGCTGGTCGTGTTCGGTTCTTTCTATACGGTGGCCGCGGCCCTGGCCCTGCTGGAAAGCGGGCGCGACGCACCGCGCGCGGGGAGCCGTCAGTGAACGATATCCTCAAGCAGCGGCTGGTGGGTGCGCTGATCCTGGTCGCACTGGGCGTGGTGTTCTGGCCGATCATCTTTGTACAGCCCGGCGGTCCGGCCATCGATGCACAGGTGCGGATTCCGCCGCGTCCCGCCGTGGACACGACGCCCCTGCAGCCGCCGGACGTCGCCGGCCTGCGCGGCTCGCCCGAGCTCAGTGCCGACTCTGACGGCGGGCAGTCGCCGGCAACCGCAGGGGAAGCAGCGTTGCCACCGGCCGCGCCGGAGGTAGCGGTGGAGCCGGACGCGTCCACGGCGGCCGAATCCACGGCGGCCGCGTCCTCGGGCGCCAATGCCGCGCCGCGCCCCCGGTCCGAGGCGCCGCAGCCGCTGCAGATCGATAGCGACGGGGTGCCGGTGGCCTGGATTCTGCAAGTCGCCAGTGTCAGCAGCGCGGACAAGGCACAGCAGTTGCGCGACCGTCTGTTACAACTGGACGAGAAAGCCTATGTGCAGCGCATCGCCCGCAGCGGCAAGCCCCTGTACCGGGTCTACATCGGCCCGAAGTTTGAACGCGCCAGGCTGGAGGCCATACAGGAGCGGGTCGATGCAGAATTTGGCGTCAGCTCGCTGGTCACGCGGTACATTCCATGAGGCGCTGCGATGCTTGCCGGTGGGCGCCCCCGCGCCGTGCGCTCGCTGACGGCGGCGGCAAGCGGAGCTGCCCGCCATGCTAGACTGGGACGTCTTCAACGCCACCGACTGGGTCATCATCGTGGTGCTGGCGGTCTCTACCGGACTCAGCCTGTGGCGCGGTTTCGTGCGCGAGGCGCTGTCGCTGGCCGGTTGGATCGCGGCCTTCCTGATCGCCAATCTGTTGGTCGGCGAGGTGGCCGCCGCGCTGTCCGGCGTCATCGACAACGCCACCGGACGCTACGTGGCGGCCTACGCGATCCTGTTCGTCGGTACGCTGGTGGCGGCCACGGTGCTGATGCGACTGAGCACCGGACTGGTCAACGTATCCGGTCTGGCAGTGCTGGATCGGGTGCTGGGCACGGTCTTTGGCTTTGCCCGCGGGATCATCCTGATCGTCGTGGTGGTGTTCGTGCTGCGCCAACTGCTGCCGCCGCGCGACCTGCTGTGGCTGGACCAGTCCCGGCTGATGCCCCATCTGGATATGCTGGTACTGTGGGCACAGCGCGTGTTCGCCGAGGTCGACGCCGGGCACTGGCGCGACATCACCACCTGAATCGCCTGGATACGAGGTAAAACTGCATGTGTGGTCTGGTTGGAATGGTGGGCAAGACGGATGTCGCCCCGGACATCTACGACGCGCTGACGGTACTGCAGCACCGGGGGCAGGACGCCGCGGGCATCATGACCTGCAACGGCGGCCGCTTCAGCCAGCGCAAAAACGAGGGGCTGGTGCGCGATGTGTTCCGCCAGCACCACATGCAGCGCCTGCAGGGCGCCGTGGGTATCGGCCACGTGCGCTATCCCACAGCCGGCAGTTCCGGACCGGCCCTGGCACAGCCCTTCTATGTCAATTCACCCTACGGTATCGCGCTGGCGCACAACGGCAACCTGACCAACTCCGAGCAGTTGACGCGAGAGCTGTTTCAGGCCGACCTGCGCCATCTCAACACGGACTCCGATTCGGAGGTGCTGTTGAACGTGTTTGCGCACGAACTGCAGACCCTGGGCAAGCTCAACCCCACCGCGGAGGATATTTTCGAGGCGGTGGCCGCGGTACACCGGCGCTGTCGCGGCGGCTACGCGGCGGTGGCGCTGCTGGTGAATTACGGCGTGGTGGCATTTCGCGACCCGTTCGGCATTCGCCCGCTGGTCATCGGCAGGCGTGACCACGCCACCGGTGCGGAATACATGGTGGCCTCCGAAAGCGTCGCGCTCAGTGTGCTGGGCTTTACCCTGCTCGGTGACGTGGCCCCGGGCGAGGCGATATTTATCGATATGCAGGGCACCTTGCAGAGGCGCCAGTGCGCGCAGCACACAAAGCTGCTGCCCTGCATTTTCGAGCATGTCTACTTTGCCCGGCCCGATTCGATGATGGACAGTATCTCCATCTACAAGACGCGCATGCGCCAGGGAGAGGCGCTGGCCAAGAAAATCCGCCGGCAGCAGCCGGACCTGCATATCGATGTGGTCATCCCGATACCCGATACCAGCCGCATCGCGGCGCAGTCCATGGCTTTCGAGCTGAACATCAAGTTTCGCGAGGGGCTGATGAAGAACCGCTACATCGGGCGCACTTTTATCATGCCCGGGCAGAGTCAGCGCAGGAAGTCCGTGCGCCAGAAACTCAACCCGGTGCCGCTGGAATTCGAGGGCAAGAACGTCATGCTGGTGGACGACTCCATCGTGCGCGGCACCACCTGCCGCCAGATTATCCAACTGGCGCGCGACGCGGGGGCGGCCAGCGTCTTTTTTGCATCGGCCGCCCCGCCGGTGCGCTACCCCAACGTCTACGGCATCGATATGCCCGCGGCCTCGGAGTTGATAGCCCACGGCCGCAGCGTGGAGCAGGTGTGTGAACTGATTGGAGCGGATTGGCTGGTGTACCAGGATCTGGCTGATCTGGTGCGCTGCTCGCGCGAGGGCAATCCCCGCGCCGACGGCTTCGACTGCTCGGTGTTTAACGGTGAATACATCACCGGTGATGTCGACCAGCACTACCTCGATCGCATCGCATCCCTGCGCAGTGATGCTGCGCAGACTGAAAGCAGGGCGGCCCTACAGGCGGCCGGTGCGGTGGTGGGCCTGCACAATGACCTTTGAGGCGCCGATGACAGACCACGACTATGAGCGACGATAGCGAATTCAACGCGCTGCACGGCGCGCGTCTCGATACGCTGGCGGTGCGAGCCGGTATTGCCCGCACGGCGGAAGGGGAGCACGCCGAGCCGCTGTTCCTCACCTCCAGCTATGTCTTTGACAGTGCCGCGGATGCCGCGGCGCGCTTTGCCGGCACGGCGCCGGGCAATGTGTACTCCCGCTACACCAACCCCACCGTGCGCGCTTTCGAGCAGCGCCTGGCGGCACTGGAGGGGGGCGAGGCGGCGGTGGCCACCGCCTCGGGCATGGCGGCGATCCTCAGCACCTGCATGGCGCTGCTTAAGTCGGGCGACCATGTGGTCTGCTCGCGCGATGTGTTTGGCACCACGGTGAGCCTGTTTACCCGGTACCTGGACAAGTTTGGCGTGGCGGTGACATTCGTGCCGCTGCTGGATCTCGACCAGTGGCGCGCCGCGATCCGCCCGGACACGGCCATGCTGTTTGTGGAGACACCCTCCAACCCGCTGTGCGAGGTCGCCGACCTGGCGGGCCTGTCGCAACTGGCCAGGGACAGCGCCAGCCTGCTGGTGGTGGACAACTGCTTCTGCACCCCGGCGCTGCAGACGCCGCTGGCGCTGGGTGCCGACATCGTGGTGCACTCCGCCACCAAGTACCTGGACGGGCAGGGGCGCTGCGTCGGCGGCGCGGTGGTGGGTTCGCGCGCCCTGATGGAGGAGGTCATGGTGTTCCTGCGCACCTGCGGGCCAACCATGAGCGCTTTCAACGCCTGGGTATTCCTCAAGGGGCTGGAAACCCTGCGCCTGCGCATGGATGCCCACAGCCAGAGTGCGCTGGAACTGGCGCGGTGGCTGCGCACGCAGCCGGCGATCGAGCAAGTGTACTACGCCGGCCTGGAAGACCATCCCGGCCATGCCCTGGCGCGGCGCCAGCAGCGCGCGTACGGCGGCGTGCTGTCGTTCAGGGTCCGGGGAGGGCGCGAGCAGGCCTGGCAGGTGATCGACGCCACGCGCATCATGTCCCTCACCGCCAACCTGGGCGACGCCAAGACCACCATCGTGCACCCGGCCACGACCACCCACGGGCGCCTCAGCGCGGCCGAGCGGGAGCGGGCGGGTATTACCGAAAACCTGATTCGCGTGGCGGTCGGCCTGGAACACGTGGCCGATCTCCAGGATGACCTGCAGCGGGGACTGGCCGCCCTGGCCTGAGCGCCGGGCGACATCACAGGCATGCAACTGCAGGGTGTAATCGACGCGGCCGTGGCTGAAATCGCCCGGGTGCTGCTGGGCAAGGAGGCCCAGATCCGCCTGGCGCTGTGCTGCCTGTTTGCGCGCGGCCACCTGCTGATCGAGGACCTGCCCGGTATGGGTAAAACCACTCTGTCGCACGCGCTGGCCGATGTCCTGGGGCTGTCGTGGAAGCGCGTGCAGTTTACCAGCGACCTGCTGCCGGCGGATATCCTGGGCGTGTCGGTGTACGACCGCAACGATGCCACCTTCAGCTTTCACCCCGGCCCCATTTTTACCCAGTTGTTGCTGGCCGATGAAATCAACCGCGCCACGCCGCGCACCCAGAGCGCACTGCTGGAGGCCATGGCCGAGGCCCAGGTAACGGTGGAGGGCGAACGGCGGCCCCTGCCCGATCCGTTTTTCGTTATCGCCACGCAAAACCCCATCCACCAGTCCGGGACCTACCCCCTGCCCGAATCCCAGCTGGACCGGTTCCTGATGCGCCTGGAACTGGGTTATCCGCACCCGCGCGCGGAGCGCGAAATGCTGCTGCGACCACAGGCCGCCGCCGGTCAGCGCCAGGTGCTGCGACAGTGTATCGAGGCATCCCAGCTCGCCGCGATCCGCAAGGCGGTGGGGCAGGTGCACGCCTCGGACAACCTGCTCGACTACCTGCAGCGCCTCGTCGCCTGCACCCGCCAGTCAGCGGAGTTCGCGGTGGGCCTGTCACCGCGCGGGGCCCTGGCACTGCTGGGTTGCGCGCGCACCTGGGCCGTGATGCACAGCCGCGGCCACGTGGTGCCGGAGGACGTGCAGATGGTGCTGCCGGCGGTGGCGGCGCATCGCCTGGTGCCCAGCGGTGACTTTGCCGGTGACGGGCTGGCGCTGGTGGCGCTGCTGCAGCGCAGCGTGGATGTCATCCGTCCCTGAAAGGTCGCGGCGAGGCGCCCGGTGCCGGCAGCGGCTGCGCCGGCGCTTTGCCGGCTGGATCGACCGGCGCATTCCGCCGGCGCGTGCCGTGACTCTGAACCAGAAGCGCATTTTTATCATGCCCAGCCGGGTGGGCTTTTTTTTCGGGCTGTGTCTGTTGTTGATGCTGCTGACCGCGATCAACTACGAAAACAACATGAGTTATGCCCTGACGTTTTTACTGGCCACGCTGTTTGTGGTCGCCACGTTGCACACCTACGCCAACCTGTCGGGCCTCACCATCCGGGCGGTGCGCGCGCAGGCGGTGTTTCCCGGCCAGCAGTCGGAGTTCGTGGTGGCCATCGAGCGCGGCGGCCGGCACGACCATTGCGCCCTGCGCGCGCAGTGGCCGCACGGTAGCCAGGCACTGTTCAACCTGGTGGACGCGGACAGCGCGCAGCTGCGGCTGCAGGTGCCCGTGGCTCGGCGCGGCTGGCACCACCCGGGGCGCCTGCTGCTGGAATCCACCTATCCGCTGGGCCTGCTGCGCTGCTGGACCTGGATCGACCTGGACCTGCAGGCGCTCGTCTATCCACAGCCCCTGCCGTCGACGGCGCTGCCCGGTGCGGCCGCCCAGCGACCCGACGGGGCATCACTGCCGGTGCCCGGCAGCGACGATTTCTACGGTTTTCGCGCTTACCGCCCGGGCGATTCGCCGCGCCAGGTCTAC
The DNA here is from genome assembly GCA_020443345.1 of Halioglobus sp. Taxonomy (GTDB): domain Bacteria; phylum Pseudomonadota; class Gammaproteobacteria; order Pseudomonadales; family Halieaceae; genus JARRPM01. The sequence goes on along the minus strand of JAGRIH010000010.1, from coordinate 18,088 downwards.
TGGAAGGGACTGGCCCGCGAGCGCGGCCTGCAAACCAAACAGTACACCGCCTATACCGGGAGCGGCACCTGGCTGGACTGGGACCTGTTCCCGGGATTGGGCACGGAGCAGCGCCTGTCGCAGCTGTGTTACTGGGCGCTGGCATTGCACGCACGCAACGAAGAATACGGCCTGCGCCTGCCGGGCGTCGTGATCGCGCCGGCCGCGGGGGAGCAGCACCGGGACCAGGTACTGCGGGAACTGGCCCTCTACCGCGTGCAGGCGCCGCCGCGGTGATACAGGACCAACAGGTACCGCGCAATGCGCTGGCGTGGATCATCCTCAGCCTGTTTACGCTGGTGGCGCCGCACGCCGCTCGGCTGCCGGTGTGGGTGCTCGCGGTGTACGCTATCGCCGCCGGGTGGCGCATTATGGTTTATCGCGGGCGCTGGTCCTTCCCCGGGCGCCGGGTCAAGCTGGCCCTGATACTCACCGCCTTTCTCGGCATTTTCGCAAGCTACGGCTCACTGCTCGGCCTGGAGCCCACAGTGGCGCTGCTGCTGACGGCCTTCGCCCTCAAGCTGATCGAGCTGGCCGGGCGCAAGGACGCCTATGTGCTGCTCTTTCTCGGGTATTTCATCTGCATTACGCAGTTCCTGTTCAGCCAGAGCCTGCCCGTGGTGCTGTACTCCCTGTGCAACGTGGTACTGGTCACGAGTGCACTGGTCGCCCTGCACCGGCCCGGGGAGCATCAGTTCAACCGCGGCAGCATGCGCCTGGCGGTGACCATGCTGGCACAGGCGCTGCCGCTCATGCTGGTGCTGTTCTTCCTGTTCCCGCGTATCGGGCCGCTGTGGACCGTACCGGTCAAGAGCCACACGGCAAAAACCGGGGTCAGTGATTTTATGCAGCCCGGTGATATCGCGCAGCTCAGTAAATCGGATGCGGTGGCCTTCCGGGTGCAGTTCGACGGCCCGATTCCGCCACGTTCAGAGCTCTACTGGCGCGGACTGGTGTTCAGTCGGCTGGCCGACGGTGCCTGGAGCAGCCTGCCGTACTACGCTATTCCGGCACGCGAGCGCCGCGCCGCCGCCGTGACGACAGCGGCGCCGCCCCTGCAGTACCGGGTAATCCTGGCCCCGACGCAGCAGCACTGGCTGTACAGCCTGCGCTATGCGCGCTCGTCCACGCCGGGCGTGATGAGCAGCGCCGACTACCGCCTTTTTTTCCCGCAGGAAATCGAGGACGACACGCTCTACAGCGTCAGTTCCTGGCCGCGGGCAACGCTGGAACTGCAGTTGTCCGCCTGGCGCCGTCGTACCGAACTGTCGCTGCCGCCGGGCAGCAATCCCCGCAGCCGGGAGCTGGCGCAGCGCCTGCGCGCGGCTGCGGCCTCAGATGCCGAATTTGTCGATGCGGTACTGACGCACCTGCGTACCCGGGGCTTTGCCTACACCCTGCAGCCGCCGCTGCTGGACGGCACGCACCCCATGGACCAGTTTCTGTTTCGGACACGGCGCGGTTTTTGCGAGCACTACGCCTACGCCTTTGTGGTGCTGATGCGCGCCGCCGGCGTGCCGGCCCGGGTAGTGGCCGGCTACCAGGGGGGCGAAATCAACCCGGTCAACCGGACGGTGATCGTGCGCCAGTTCGATGCCCACGCCTGGGCCGAGGTCTGGCTGCCTGGCGAGGGCTGGGTACGGGTAGACCCCACCACGTCGGTGTCGCCGGAGCGCATCGAGTGGGGGCTGGAGCAGGCGCTGCAGGCCGAGGGCAGTTTTCTGGCGGATTCACCGCTGTCGCCGCTGCGCTATCGCCGCTTTGCCTGGGTCAACCAGTTGCGCCTGCGCTACGATGCACTCGCCTTCCAGTGGCAGAGCGCGGTGGTGGGTTTCAACAGTGAGCGCCAGGTGCAGGTGCTGGGCAGGCTGCTGGGTGAGTTCAGCGCGGCTAAATTTGCCGCGCTACTGCTCGGAACCTGGGCCCTGGTGTTGCTGCCGGTGGCGCTAGCACTGCTGCGCAGACGCCAGGTCCCACAGCTCAGCGCGCTGGACCGGGCCTATCTGCAGTTTTGCGACAAGCTCGCTGGCCGGGGCGTGGCGCGCGCGCCGGGCGAGAGCCCCGGGCGGTACGCACAGCGTGTAGTGAGCGCGCTACCGGCATCTGCCGCTCAGGTGCGCCAGCTCACCGCGACCTACTGCGATCTCGCCTACGCCGGGCGCGAGCAGACGAAAACTTCCCTGCGGCAGTTTGCCCGCGAGGTGAAAGCCTTCCGGCCGCGTCAATAGAACTTAATCTCCGCCGCCAACCGCCTCGCGCACCTTGTCCATATCCACTGCCTCGGCGGCTTTTTCCTTGTCCACTGCATCGTAGGCCTTCTCGTAATCGACGCCATCGCTGCTGACGGCTTCTTTTACTTTATCCGTATCGACGGATTCAACCGCCTTGTCCTTATCCACAGCCTCTGCCAGTTTGCCGAGATCCTGGGCGAATCCGCCGGCGGCAAGGGGTATCAGTGTGGCCGCAGCCACCGAGCATAACCAGTTTTTCATAGGTGTTCTCCATCGTAGTGTAGCGGACCCGACAAGACTGCGCGCAGCGCTGCGCAGCCCCATTGTCGAACAAGTATGGGCGACGGTGGGGTGTTGCGCCAGCGGATTGCTGTGGCGGGGACACGATAGTCATCGGATGATGACAGCGCGCGGATAATCTTCTTTAATGGAGACTGTGCAACCAACCCATCCCACCGCGCGGAGGAGTAGACGATGTTGATCAATATCCTGGCCTACCAGGGCATGACCATGCTGGATGCCATCGGCCCCTATGAGGTGCTCAGCAGATTGCCGGGTGCCCGTGTACAGTTCGTCGCCGCCGGGCGCGATGCGATCACATCGGATACGGGTTTTCTGACCTTTCTGCCCGCCTGTGAGCTGGACGCTGCCGGGCAGGCCGATGTGTTGCTGGTGCCCGGCGGCCCGCCGGAGCGTGTCATGCCCGTGGCGCAGGACCCGGCAGTCCAGCAGTGGCTGCGGCAGCAGCACGAGGGCTCGCGGTACACCGCGTCGGTGTGCACCGGTGCGCTTATCCTGATTGCGGCCGGCGTGATTACCGAGGGCGGGGTGTCGTCCCACTGGATGGCGGCCGACACGATTGCCGACATGGGCCTTGCCTACACCGGCGAGCGCATCACTCGCGCGGGCAAGGTGTTTACCGCCGCCGGGGTCTCCGCTGGAATCGATATGGCGCTGGCACTGAGCGCGGCAATCGCGGATCGGGACACGGCGCAGGCAATCCAGGCGGGCATTGAATACGACCCGGCGCCGCCGTTTCCCTATACCGGAGACGATCCCGCAGTCAGGGAACTGGCCGGCACCCTGCTGCAGGATTCACTCGGTTAAGCGGTGCGCACCTCGTCGATCTCCACTGCCGCGATGCGCCTGCCTTCCTCGGCGCTCTTCTGGAACTCCACGATCTGGTCGAAGTTCATGTAGCGGTAGATTTCTGCTGACCTGGCGTCCAGGTCTTTTGCGTATTCCATGTACTCGGCGGGCGTGGGCAGTTTGCCCAGGATGGCGCCCACCGAGGCCAGTTCCGCCGAGGTCAGGTAGACGTTGGCGCCGTCGCCCAGGCGGTTGGGGAAGTTGCGGGTAGAGGTCGACAGTACCGTCGAGTTGGCTGCGACCCGCGCCTGGTTGCCCATGCACAGCGAGCAGCCCGGCATTTCCGTGCGCGCGCCGGCGGCGCCGAAGATATTGTAGTAGCCTTCCTCCATCAGCAGGTGCTCGTCCATGCGCGTCGGCGGGGCGATCCACATGCGGGTTGAAATCGACCCCCGGTGCCGCTCCAGCAGCTTGCCGGCGGCGCGGAAGTGGCCGATGTTGGTCATGCAGCTGCCCAGGAACACCTCGTCCACCTTGTCGCCCGCCACGGATGAGAGCAGGCGCGCGTCATCGGGGTCGTTGGGGCAGCACACGATGGGTTCCACCACCTCGGCCAGGTCGATCTCGATTACTGCAGCGTACTCGGCATCGGCATCGGCGCGCATCAGACCGGGCTCGGCCAGCCACTGTTCCATTTTTCTCGCGCGGCGCTCCAGGGTGCGCGGATCGCCGTAGCCCTCGGCAATCATGGCGCGCAGCAGCACGATGTTGGAGCGCAGGTACTCGGCGACGGTGTCCTCGTCCAGCGCGATGGTGCAGCCGGCGGCGGAGCGCTCGGCCGAGGCGTCCGACAGTTCAAAGGCCTGCTCCACGGTGAGCCCCTTGAGGCCCTCGATTTCCAGCACGCGACCGGAAAAGATGTTTTTCTTACCTTTTTTCTCCACCGTCAGCAGGCCCTGCTGGATGGCGTAATAGGGGATGGCGTGGACCAGGTCGCGCAGGGTGATGCCGGGCTGCATCTCGCCCTTGAAGCGCACCAGCACCGATTCGGGCATGTCCAGCGGCATCACGCCGGTGGCGGCGGCGAAGGCCACCAGGCCGGAACCCGCGGGGAAGGATATGCCCATGGGGAAGCGCGTGTGGGAATCGCCGCCGGTGCCCACGGTGTCGGGCAGCAGCATGCGGTTGAGCCAGGAGTGGATGATGCCGTCGCCCGGGCGCAGCGACACACCGCCGCGGGTCATGATGAAATCGGGCAGGGTGTGCTGGGTATCGATGTCCACCGGCTTGGGGTAGGCCGCCGTATGGCAGAAGGACTGCATCACCAGGTCGGCGGAAAAGCCCAGGCAGGCCAGGTCTTTCAACTCGTCGCGGGTCATCGGCCCGGTGGTGTCCTGGGAGCCCACGGTGGTCATTTTCGGTTCGCAATACGTGCCGGGGCGTACCCCCGCCATGCCGCAGGCTTTGCCCACCATTTTCTGTGCCAGCGTATAGCCCTTGCCGGTATCGGCGGGCTGTTCGGGCTTGCGGAACAGGTCCGACTCGCCCAGGCCGAGCGCTTCGCGGGCCCGGGTGGTCAGGCCGCGGCCGATGATCAGGTTGATGCGCCCGCCGGCGCGCACTTCGTCTAGCAATACCTCGGACTTCAGCTCGAACTCGCTGAGCACAGTGCCGGATTCGGACAGGATCCTGCCTTCGTAGGGGCGGATCTCAACGATATCGCCCATCCCCAGGTCGTCGACCGGGGCCTCGAAGACCAGCGCGCCGGCGTCTTCCATGGTGTTGTAGAAAATCGGTGCGACCTTGCCGCCGATGCAGATACCGCCGCTTTTCTTGTTGGGTACGCCGGGGATATCCTCACCAAAAAACCACAGCACGGAGTTGGTGGCGGACTTGCGCGAGGAACCGGTGCCCACGACATCGCCCACAAAAGCCACCGGCAGGCCCTTGTCCAGGATCGCCTGAATCTGCCGCATGGGGCCGGTCACCCCGTGTTCCTCGGGCTCCAGCCCGTCGCGGGTCATCTTGTACATGGCCAGTGCGTGCAGCGGGATATCCGGGCGCGACCAGGCGTCGGGTGCGGGGGAGAGATCGTCGGTATTGGTCTCCCCGGTTACCTTGAACACGGCCACCTCGATGGCTTCGGGAACGGGGTCGCGGGAGGTGAACCACTCGCCCTCGGCCCAGGACCGCATGACGCTCGCGGCGTTCTCGTTGCCTTTGGCGGCCAGCTCCGCCACGTCGTGAAAGGCGTCGAACATCAGCAGCGTATGCTTGAGTTCCGTCGCTGCCAGCTCGCCCAGGTCAGCGTCCTGCAGCAGTGACACCAGCGTCTCGATGTTGTAGCCGCCGTGCATGTTGCCCAGCAGTTGTACCGCGGCCGCGCGATCGAGCAGCGGGGACTGCACCTCGCCCCTGGCCACGGCGGACAGGAAACCCGCCTTGACATAGGCGGCCTCGTCGACCCCGGGGGGCACGCGCTCGGTGATCAGCTCCAGCAGCGCCTGTTCCTCGCCCGCCGGCGGGTTTTTCAGCAACTCCACCAGCGCCGCCACCTGCTCGGCATTGAGTGGCTTGGGCGGAATGTTCTGGCCGGCGCGTTCGGCCACGTGTTCGCGGTATGCTTCAAGCACGGTAGAGCTCCTCTGGCTGCATATTGCGTCCCCGCGCGGCGGGGCGCGAGGCCTTGTTGATCGGCATGAGTCGATGGGAATCGAAGCGGCTGCGCAGTATAGCCCACGCGAACATTAAGATAAATAAATCAAGTGTTTATACCGTGCATTCACCCGGGTGATAACGTACGCTGCAGCGATGACTGCAGCCATTGACATTTCCGCTATCCGCTCCTTTCTCGCCTGTGCCACGCCGCCCGCGTGGATTGCATGGGCCCTGGACAATCCGGTCACCCTGCTGATCGATCACGCCAACTGCGAGAAAAAGGCGGCAGCTACCGCGCTCAACCTGATGTATCGCTACGTGGAGCACCCGGCGCTGCTGCAAAAGCTGTCGCGCCTGGCCCGGGAGGAACTGCGCCACTTCGAACAGGTGCTCGCGATCATGCAGGCGCGGGGCATCGCCTACCCGCAGCTCAGCGCCGCGCGCTACGCCGGTGAACTGCGCGCCCGGGTGCGCACCCACGAGCCGGGCCGGCTGGTGGATACCCTGCTGGTGGGTGCCATCATCGAGGCGCGCTCCTGCGAGCGCTTTGCCGCCCTGGTGCCGGTGCTCGATGCGGAGCTGGCACAATTCTACGCGTCCCTGCTGCAGTCCGAGTCGCGGCACTACACGGACTACCTGCACCTGGCGCGCACCCTGTCGTCCGCCCAGGAAGTGGCGGAGCGCCTGCCCGCGCTGTTGCAGCGCGAGCGGGAATTGATCGAGGCGCCGGATACGAAGTTTCGCTTTCACAGCGGGGTGCCGTTAACATAAGTGGCCCTAAAAAACGGCGCAGGCGATCCGCTACCGGAGCGCACTTACCAGCACTGGTATACGCTATGAAAATACTTGTCATCGGCGGAACGGGATTTTTGGGCTACCACGCGACGCATGAATTGGTACGGCGCGGTCATGAGGTTACCGTGTGGGGGCTGCCGCCCGCACCGGCCGCTGACTTGCTTCCCGATTCCGTCGTTGTGCAGTTATTGGATGTGGCCGCAGTGGACGACCGGCAATTGCGTGAACTGTTGGCTGCGTATGACGCCATCGTGTTTGCGGCCGGTGCCGACGACAGGGCCGTTCCCGCCGAGCCGGCCTTCACGTTTTTTTACCAAGCCAATGTGCGCACGTCGGTTCGGGTGACGGCGGCAGCGCGCCAGGCCGGGGTCCGCAAGCTGGTGCTACTGGGGTCTTATTTCACCTATTTTGATCGGCTGTGGCCGGATTTGACGATTGCTGAGGACCACCCCTATGTGTATAGCCGCAGGGAACAGATTGAGTTGTGTACAGCGGTCTCGGGATCAGATATGGCTCTGGTCGTGCTGGAACTGCCGTATATTTTCGGCGCCATGCCCGGCGCCGTGCCGCTGTGGGCTCCCCTGATTCGTTACGTTCGCTCCGGTCTGCCGCTGTACTATACCAACGGCGGCACCAATATGATTGCCGTTATCCACGTTGCCGAGGCCATTGCCGGCGCGGTAGAGCGCATCGATAGCAGCGACATTTTTCAGGTGGGCGATGAAAACGTTTCCTGGACCCGTTTCTTGAAAGCTCTGTGTAAAGCCGTCGGCCGCAAGGACGATACCATTAAAATAATAGAGGACGATAAAATCCTCGGCATGGGGTGGGTCGGCGATGCGCTGCACAGCATGCGCGGCAAGGAGGCGGGTTTGCACATCAGGGAATTCGTGCAGATACAAATAGCTGAAACGTATTTCGACCCGCGCGCGTCCCGAAAAGCACTTGGTTATGGCGCAGGGGGCCTGGAACAGGCCTGGCGCGATACCGTCGCAGCCTGTCCGGACACCTCGAGCGCGACACAGTTAAACCGGTTTGTCGGCAATATGCGGCAGTGGTTTGGACATTAGTTGTGAAGATTATTCTTTAAGCTATTGTTAAATAGAGAAATTATATAGTTCAATTCCCTGCGGCGACGCCTCTATCGCCCAGCCTTCGCGACCCCAGTCACCCAGCACCCAGCGGCTGCCGCCGGCTGCATCGTGCCGGGCCGGCCGGTGGGTATGGCCGTGGATCAGTTGCGACACGCCGTACTCGCGCATGACGCGCGCCACCTCCTGTGGCTCGACATCCATGATGTCCTGCGCCTTGTTGCTGTTGGCCTGCTGACTCATGCCGCGCAGCTGCGCGGCCAGGGCGCGGCGCTCCTCGAGGCTGCGTCCCAGCAGTTCGGCCTGCCAGGCGGGGTCGCGCGTGGTGCGGCGAAACGCCTGGTATTGGCTGTCCCCGGTGCACAGACTGTCGCCGTGCAGCAGCACGGTGGGGGTGCCGTAGAGATCGATGAGGCTGGGGTCGGGCAGCCGTTGCGCGCCGGCGCGGTGGCAGAAGTCCTCGCCGAGCAGAAAGTCCCGGTTGCCTCGCATCAGGTAGAGCTGCGGCCCGCAGGCACTGAAGCGGGCTAACAGACCGGCCACCTCCGCAACGAGAGGGCTGTCATCGTCATCGCCGATCCATGCCTCGAACAGATCGCCCAGGATGTACAGGCGTTCACACCGGGTGTTGCGCCGCAGGAAATCGTCCAGGGCCCCCGTGATGGCGGGCCGGGAGGTATCCAGGTGCAGGTCGGAAATAAACAGGGTGCGGGACACGGACAATCACGCGCGGTCCGGCGCAGGGCTTACTCGGAGACGATTTCGACCGATTCGATGATAACCGGTTCGGCGGGTACGTCCTGGTGGCCGTTGCGGCTGGTGGTGGGCACCACGCGGATTCTGTCCAGCACCTCGGCGCCCCTAGTGACCCGGCCAAACACGGCGTAACCCCAGCCCTGGGCGTGCTTGCCGGTGTGGTTGAGGAAGTCGTTGTCCTTGACGTTGATAAAAAACTGGGTGGTGGCGGAGTGGGGGTCCATGGTGCGCGCCATGGCCACGGTGCCGAAATCGTTTTTCAGGCCGTTGTCGGCCTCGTTTTCGATGGGATCGCCCGTGGGCTGCTGCTGCATGTCGGTATCGAAGCCGCCGCCCTGGATCATGAAGTTGTCGATCACCCGGTGAAAGATGGTGCCATCGTAGAAGCCGTCCCTGGCGTATTGCAGGAAATTCTCCACGGTTTTTGGCGCTTTCTCAGCGTCCAGTTCCAGTTGGATTTCACCGAACGTGGTGCGAATGATGACCATGCGTGTTGTCCTTGGGGTGTAGTGGTTTGCAGTACAGTAGCCCGGCTTGTCGACGCTTGCGAGGTAATGATACGGGCTTTTGCGCGGCAGGAAAACAGCCGCCAACCAAATGGTGCGCTTATCTGTCCGCTAGTTCACATTTGGTGACAGGGTATCCGTTAAAACCGGACATATTTACATCTTGGCATGATGACAACACGCACCCGGAAGTGATCCGGGGGATAAAGGTGCCGGTACACATCCGGTATCGCTGGGGCGGGCATGGGTCATTTTCTCAGGTGCCCTATAAGCCCGCGGCAACTGTGGCTATAATACGCGCCCTTTGTCACCACAGTCGTACAGACCCGCGAAGCACCCATGGAAAGCACCTCGCCCAGTAATTTTCTCCATGCCATCATTGCCCGGGACCTGGCCAGCGGCCGGGTCAGCGAGGTGGTGACGCGCTTTCCGCCGGAGCCCAACGGCTACCTGCACGTGGGGCACGCCAAGTCGATCTGCCTGAACTTCGGTCTGGCGCAGGCCTTTGGCGGGCGCTGCAACCTGCGCTTCGACGACACCAACCCCGGCAAAGAGAGCCCCGAGTACGTCGCCTCCATCCAGGAAGACGTGCGCTGGCTGGGCTTCGAGTGGAGCGGTCCGGTACGCTATGCTTCCGCCTACTTCCAGCAGTTTTACGACTGGGCCGTGCACCTGGTGGAGCAGGGCCACGCCTATGTCTGCGACCTGGATGCCGAGCAGGCGCGCGAGTACCGCGGCACCCTTACGCAGCCGGGCAGGAACAGCCCCTGCCGGGAGCGCCCGGTGCGGGAGAACCTGGACCTGCTGGCGCGGATGAAGGCGGGGGAATTCGACGACGGCAGCCGGGTGCTGCGGGCGAAAATCGATATGGCCTCGCCCAACATGAACCTGCGCGACCCGATCTTGTACCGCATCCGCAAGCTGGCCCACCACCAGACCGGCAGCGACTGGTGCATTTATCCCACCTACGACTTTGCCCACGGACAGGAAGACGCCATCGAGGGTATCACGCACTCTATCTGTACCCTGGAGTTCGAGGATCATCGTCCCCTTTACGACTGGCTGCTCGAGCACCTGCCGGTGCCCAGCCGGCCGCGCCAGTACGAGTTCGGCCGGCTCAACCTGAACTACACGGTTACCAGCAAGCGCAAGCTCGGGCAGCTCGTGGATGAAGGCGTGGTCGATGGCTGGGACGATCCGCGCCTGCCGACGATTTCCGGCATGCGCCGCCGCGGTTTTACCCCGCGCGCCATTCGCCGCTTCTGCGACATGATCGGCGTCACCCGCTCCGACGGCGTGGTCGATGTGGCGATGCTGGAGCACGCCATCCGCGATGACCTGAACGAGAACGCGCCGCGCGCCATGTGTGTGCTGCGGCCGCTCAAGGTGGTGTTGACGGATTACCCCGCGGACCGCACCGACTGGCTCACGGCGCCCAATCACCCCACCCGGGCCGAGCTGGGCCAGCGCACACTGCCCTTTACCCGTGAGTTGTATATCGATGCCGACGACTTTCGCGAAGCGGCCAGCAAGAAGTTCAAGCGCCTGGTGCTGGGCAAGCGGGTGCGCCTGCGCAACGCCTGCGTGATCGAGGCGGACGAGGTGGTCATGGGGGGCGACGGCGCCGTCGCGGAAGTGCGCGCCCACACGATTGCCGATACCATCGGCAAAGACCCCGCGGACGGCAGCAAGCCCAGGGGTGTTATCCACTGGGTGTCGGCCACCGGGGGCAGGCGCGCGCGCGTGCGCCTGTACGATCGCCTGTTCCATCACCAGGCCCCGGACAGAGGCGAGAACGACTTCATGGCGCTGGTCAACCCGGACTCGCTGCAGTTGGTGAGCGACGCCTGGATAGAACCCTCCCTGGCCGAGGCGCTGCCAGAGCAGAACTTCCAGTTTGAACGCGAGGGTTATTTTGTGGCCGACCGCTACGAGCACAGCGCGGAGGCGCCGGTTTTCAACCGCACCATCGGCCTGCGCGACACCTGGAACGATGGACCCTAGCAAGCCTGTGCCCCTGCAACTGTACAACACCCTGAGCGGCCGGAAAGAGGATTTCGTGCCGCTGCAGGCCGGCACCGTGACCCTGTATGTCTGTGGTCCCACCGTCTACAACCTGGCCCATATCGGCAACGCGCGCCCGGTGGTGGTGTTCGACACCTTGTTTCGGCTGCTGCAAACGCATTACCCGAAGGTGGTCTACGCGCGCAATATCACCGACGTGGATGACAAGATCATCGCCGCAGCGCGCGAGGGCGGACGCAGTATCGAGTCGGTGACCGGGGAGTTTACCGCGAAGTACCGCCAGGACATGGCGCAGCTCAACGCGCTGCAGCCCACGCTGGAACCCCATGCCACTCACAATATCCCCGCCATGATCACCCTCACGCAGACCCTGATCGAAAAAGGGTACGCCTATGAAGCCGCGGGTCACGTGCTGTTCGCTGTGCAGTCCATGGCCGATTACGGCAGGTTGTCCGGCCGCTCGCTGGACGACATGCTGGCCGGCGCGCGCGTGGAAGTGGCCGACTACAAGCGCCACCCGGGGGATTTCGTGCTGTGGAAGCCGACCGCCGACGAGGATCCGGGCTGGGACAGCCCGTGGGGGCGCGGCCGGCCCGGCTGGCACCTGGAGTGCTCCGCCATGATCCGCGAGCACCTGGGGCAGACCATCGATATTCACGGCGGCGGCCGCGACCTGATCTTTCCCCACCACGAAAACGAGATCGCCCAGAGCCGCTGTGCCCACGGCGGCGATTTCGTGCGCTACTGGATGCACAACGCCTATCTCGACATCGACGGCGAGAAGATGTCCAAGTCTCTGGGTAACGTCCGCACCGTGCGCCAACTGCTGCAGCACTACCGGGGGGAGGTGCTGCGCTTTGCACTGCTGTCCGCTCACTACCGTTCACCGCTGAACTTTTCCGCCGAGTTGCTGGAGCAGGCCGAAGCCACCCTGGGGAACCTCTACGGCACGTTGCGCTCCGTCGCCGATGTGATTCCGGCAGCGGCGCCGCCGCTGGCCGATGAGCCGTTTTACGCCGCCCTCAATGACGATCTCAATACGCCGGTGGCGATCGCCGAGCTGCACGCGCTGGCCAGGCAGATTCACAAGGCCTCCGAGGCGGCAGTGCCCGCGTTGAAAGCGCGACTGCTGGGGGCGGCGGAGCTGCTGGGCATCCTGCGCGAGGACCCGCAGGCGTGGCTGCAGCATGCGTCCGGGGAGGCCATTGCAGCGGCCGAGATCGAGGCCTCGATCGAGGAGCGCCGGCAGGCCAAGCTCGCCAAAGACTACCCCCGCGCCGATGCGATACGGCAGTCCCTGCTGGATCGAGGAGTGATTCTGGAGGATTCGCGCGACGGCACGCGCTGGCGGCGCGGATCGGATTAGCTTTTATCTGCAGCGGGTCGCGGTCCGCTCGCGCCACCCGATATACAGACCCCGCCGGCGCCTGCAACGGCCCGGAGTTAAACTGGTCCGAGCCGGGCCGGGGGTTGGTTGAGCACGATTATCCCAGGCTTTTTTCGCCGGATTCCACGCTCTGCATGATCAGCGTATTGATGGTCATCGGCCCGACGCCGCCCGGTACCGGCGTGTAGGCCGCCACGCGCTCTTTCAGCGGAGCCAGCTCGATATCGCCGATACCGCCCGGGTGATAACCCGCATCGACCACCACCGCGCCGTCTTTCACCCAGTCGGCGCGAATGAACTCCGGCTTGCCCACGGCGCCCACCAGGATGTCCGCCTGGGCCACCAGCGCCGGCAAATCGCGGGTGCGCGAATGACAAATGGTCACCGTGGCATGCTGTGCCAGCAGCATCATGGCCATCGGCTTGCCGAGTATGGGGCTGCGGCCCACCACCACAGCGTGCTGGCCTTCAATGCCGATATCGTAGGCCTGCAGCAGGCGCATGATGCCCTGCGGCGTGGCGCAGCCATAGGCGGGTTCACCCATGGCCATGCGGCCGAAACCCAGGCAGGTGACGCCGTCCACATCCTTGTCCAGGGCGATGGTATCGAAGCAGGCGCGCTCGTCGATCTGCTCTGGCACCGGGTGCTGCAGCAGGATGCCGTGTACGTCCGGGTTGGTGTTCAGCGCTTCGATTTTTGCCAGCAGCTCTGCGGTGGTGGTGGTGGCGGGCATCTCCACCGCCATGGATTCCATGCCGACCCGGCGACAGGCGTTGCCCTTCATTCGGACGTACGTCGCGGAGGCCGGGTCGTCACCCACCAAAATGGTGGCCAGAATCGGGGTCCTGCCGCCCGACTTTTTCTGCAGGTTTTGCACTCTGACCAGCAGTTCCGCTTCATTCTGGGCCGCCAGTGCCTTGCCGTCGAGAACGCGTGCGGACATGGGTGAAAATCTCCTGAAAGGTGGCCGTTGGACGGCCTGTTGCGCGGGCTCGCCAAAGCCGCGCATTATCCCACGGCAGGGCCTGTGCGGGAAAGGGCCGTGGCGCGCAAACTGAAGTACAATACGGATACCGGCGTTGACGCTCATCCGCGCGATGAGTATCATGCGCGCTCCTGAAAACAGGGCTGGCGCGGGCGCCGCAGCACACAGTTCGGGGTATAGCGCAGTCTGGTAGCGCGCCTGCTTTGGGAGCAGGATGTCGGGAGTTCGAATCTCTCTACCCCGACCAACTTTCGAGCTGCACCCCGAGGAGTTGGCAGGCCCGTTTTCAGCAACGCACGATGGTGGCCGTAGCTCATCAGGTAGAGCACTGGATTGTGACTCCGGAGGTGGCGGGTTCGAGACCCGTCGGCCACCCCATTCAAGCCCGCGGGCTCCCGTGGTCCCTGCGCCGCACCCCAGGTATAATTTTTTCCGGGCGCCCATAGCTCAGCTGGATAGAGCATCCGCCTTCTAAGCGGACGGTCGCAGGTTCGAATCCTGCTGGGCGCGCCATCGCCAAGCGCTCCGTACCCGAGACATCCTTTACAGTTCGTACCGGAGAGATGGTTTACACTTTGTCCGGCACAAAAAGGTCTGCAAGTGAGTGCGACGGCGGCACGCGGTGGTTTGCGTCGTTGGCGACGGTGCATACCGTGGGATATGGTTTGCATCGTTCATCTAGCTAAACTGCGGGAGAGAACCCGATGGCGAAACGGCTGGTGTGTGTGTTTGGCGGAACCGGTTTTCTCGGGCGGCAGGTGGTCCGCCATCTCGCCGAGAGCGGTTGCCGCGTTCGCGTGGTGGCGCGCACCCCTGACCAAACGGCATTTGCGGGAGTGGATGACGCACTGCTGGAGTTCTGTGCCGCGGACCTGCGCGATGACAGCGCGGTAGAAAAGGCCCTCGCGGGCGCGCAGGGCGCGGTCGACGCCGTGTCGCTGTATGTGGAGCGCAGAGGGTTCACCTTCGAGGACATTCACGCCAGGAGCGCTGACCGGCTGGCGCGCTCGAGCCGCAGTGGGGGCCTGGACGCCTTCGCCTACGTATCTGGCATCGGCGCCGATGCCGATTCCGAGTCCGCGTTGGTCCGCGCCAAGGCCGTGGGCGAGCGCCTCGTCGCCGCCAGCTTTCCGGGCGCTTATATCGTCCGCCCCAGCGTTATGTTCGGCAGGGACGACGCATTCCTGAGCAATCTGAAAATGGCCACGCGGCTGCCGGTCGTCCCCCTGTTTGGCGCTGGCGATGTCAGGATGCAGCCGGCCTGGGTTGACGATGTGGCGCAGGCCATAGCGCGACTGGTCGGACAGGCGCAAACGGGCGAAGGGGGGGAGCGGGTGTTTGAGTTTGGCGGCGCGCAAACGCTCAGCTATCGGGAGGCGGTAGCGGCGGTGTGTGCCGAACTGGACCGCAGGCGCCTGCTGCTGCCCGTCCCCCTGGGGGTGTGGAAGGTACTGGCGCGCGCTATGGGGGTGCTGCCCAACCCGCCTCTCACCATCGATCAAATTTATCTGTTGGCCAAGGACAATACCGTGAATCCCTCGCGCGACGGCTTTGCCCAACTGGGTATGCAGCCTGCGGGTATGCGCGATTTACTGGGGCGCTGCCTGGCCAGGGGCTGACGCGGCGCCCGCGAAGGGGAGCGCGATGCCGACTCGCATGGCACCGGCGCGACGCGAGGTTATCGAGCGGTTATTGCGCGGTCACGGTATTGACGTCGGCAGGGTCGCTATCCTTTGCTGCGGCGGATTCCGTGCCGGTACCAAAATACGACGGCCGTACAATCCCGCCTGTGCGACAACTGGCATTCATGCGGATCAGCGGCAAAGTGCCGTCACTTTATCCGTGTTTTCAATTAGCTGGTACAGCGGTTGCATATAGTGGCGGTAGGTCGTGGCATTGCCGCCACGCAGGCGGGCGACAGGCACTAGGAAAATATGTGGCGCGTTTGGGGATCCCCCCTAGCAGATTTTATAACGGCGTGCAGGTAAAATTTACTGGCAAGAGTGTCAGTTTTGCACGGCTTCCCCCGATGAAACGTCGTTCTGCCGCGCCCGGATACGCTTGAAATACTTCGACTGCTGCGGGAGCCGCAGGTACCTCATATGAGCTGCGACACGGCAACAATTATCGATACGGAGGCCGGCTCGGGCCCTGGAGTCACCCGGCCGGCACCGATTGACCAGAGACCTTTTTTCGTCATCCTCAACAGTGGCTCCGGCCGGGGCGATGCAGACGCGGCCAGTGCAACTATAAAGTCGGTCCTGGCCGGTGCGCAGCGCCCGTTTGAACTGCTGCCGGTACACGGGGGCTCCGAGCTGCCAGGTATAGCCAGTCGGGCAGTGGAGCAGGCCCGGCGCCGCCATGGCATCGTTGTCGCCGCCGGCGGCGACGGCACGCTCAATACCGTGTGCGAGGCCGTCATCGGTACCGGTGTACCCCTGGGCGTGGTGCCTCTGGGTACGTTTAACTATTTTGCCCGCAACCAGGGCCTGCCGCTGGATACGGGCGAGGCGGCGCGCGCTCTGCTCGATGCGCGCATCGAGCCGGTCCAGGTCGGAGAACTCAACCACAGGATATTTCTGGTAAACGCGAGCCTGGGCCTGTATCCACAGTTGCTGGAGGATCGCGAGACCTACAAGCGACATCTTGGACGAAATCGCCTGGTCGCCCTGGTGTCGGCACTGGTGACTTTACTGCACGCCCACCGGACGCTCGCGGTGCAAATGGAGATCGAAGGCGAGTCTAAAAACTTGCGGACTGTCTCCCTGGTGGTAGCCAATAATGCGCTGCAGTTGCAGCATATTGGCGTGGAACTGGGTGGTGCGCTGCAGCGGGGTTGCCTGGTGGCCATGAAGGTCAGGCCCATCGGGAAACTGGCGCTCTACGGCCTGTTGCTGCGCGGCCTGCTGCGGCGCCTGGGAGAGGCCGAGAACCTGGACAGTTTCTCTTTCACTCAAATGCGTGTGCGCCGCGGGGGTGGACGCCGGATAAAAGTGGCCCTGGATGGCGAAGTCTCCTGGATGAGACTGCCGCTGCAATTCAACGTGGCACAGCACAGCTTGCCCCTGCTGGTGCCGCGCGACCCGGCACAGCGCAGGCGCTCGTGATCATACTGCATATCTCGGACCCGCATTTTGGCACCGTGGTGGAGGCTGTCCGCGAGGCGCTGCTGCGCTTCGCACAGCAGCAAAAGCCGGATATCGCGCTGCTTAGCGGCGATATCACCCAGCGCGCCAGGCGCCGGCAGTTTGCCGCCGCGCGCCGCTTCGTCGGGCAACTGGCGTGTCCGGTCCTCGCGGTGCCGGGCAACCACGATATCCCGCTGTTCAACCTGCTGGCGCGCTGGTTGCATCCCTATGGCAACTACCGCACCGCACTGGGGGAGGATCTGGAGCCGGAATTTGAAAACGATGCGCTGTTGCTCGTCGGCGTCAATACCACTCGGGCGGCGCGCCACAAAAATGGTGAGATATCGCAGCGGCAGATTGCACGGGTGGCACGGCGCCTGCGCCGGGCACGCTCCGGCCAGTTGCGCGTGGTGATGCAGCACCACCCGGTGCGGGCGGTGGAGGAGTCGGATGTCTCCAACCTGTTGATCGGCCGGGAGCAGGCGGTGCCGGTCTGGGTGGATGCGGGAATGGATATCCTGCTCGCGGGACATATACATCTGCCCTATGTGCAGCCGCTACAGGGCGCGACGGGTCGCTCGGGATGGACAGCCCAGGCGGGCACCGCGCTGTCCCGGCGCACCCGAGGCGCGGTGCCCAACTCGGTAAACCTGATTCGCTACGAGTGCACCGGCGCAGCCCTGCCGGGTTCGGAGGGCCGGGGCCGCTGTTTACTGGAGCGCTGGGACTATGCGCAGACGGTTGGTTATTTTGTGCGCGTAGAGGCTAGCGAGTTTGAGCTGGCTCAGTAGCTGCGCGCACAGCGCCGTAAACCTGTGTCACTGTAGTTCGGCGACCCGTAAATGCTCAGCTATCGCCAGACGATTTCGGGGATATGTACAAAGTTGGGACGCAGGGGCGCGCTGTTCCCCGTTCCCCTGGAGGTTTTGAAGTGCTTGCATCTCAGTGCTTCGCGGTTGTCTCATACCAGCCGGGGTCGGGCGTAAAGCGCTCACCGAACTGCCGGGCCAGTTCCTCGAGCGCTGCGGCTATCTGCCGGTGGCCGCGCTGCCCGGCGTAGTGCAGAGGGCCGCCGCGAAACGGTGCAAACCCGGTGCCGAAGATCATGGCGGCATCCAGAGTCTCGGCATTTGCCACCACCTCATGGGATAGACATTTCATGCAGGTATTGAGCAGAGGCAGTATCAGGCGATCCTGCAACTGCACATCGGCCTGGCTGTCGCCGCCGGATTTCTGCGGCTTGCCGTCAGTGTATTGATACAGGCCCTCGCCGCTTTTTTTCCCCAATTGACCCGCTTCAACTTTTTCCCACAACCAGTCCGGAATCTTCGCCTGGGCTTCGTCGAGGTGTTTCTGCAGTGAATCGGCCACGTCTAGACTGAAGTTCCTCCCCGCTGT
>JAGRIH010000054.1 GCA_020443345.1 Halioglobus sp. | reverse complement strand
TGGCTTCACCGTGTTGGGTGATCACCATGGTCCGCTGGCCCTCGCTGACGTCTCGTAAGGCCTCGGCCGTATGACTCTTGAGGTAGCTGATGGGTTTGACCGATTCGCTGAGTTTCATGATGTGTTCACCGTGTCTCTGGTTCCAGAACGTACCAAATATAGTCCGTATTTGGTACCAACGCAAAGCGGATTACGGTTTGTAAGAGGCGGCGGCTGCCACTGGAAGCAAGGTCACTGGCCGTTTAGTGTAGCTTTTATGTTGCGTTATTTGAAAATGTGTTTGTTAAACAATGTGTTAACACCTTTGCGGCAGGAGTAATGGGTAATGGGTGCTAAGGATTAAGTTGAATAAAACAATAGGATGCAACAAAAACACACACTATGAAGCAAGGAGCTGAAAAACTGTAACCTGTAGTGTAGCTTTTATGCTATTGATATTAATAATTGCCATGTAAAACAATGATGAAACACCTGTGCATCATGGGGGTATGCTGATTCAGATCGGTCACTGCGGGTGCTGGTTCTGGGTTTGGTGGAACGAGGTCGTGGATTGTACGTCAGGGGCGAGGCGTGTGCACTGCCAGGGCCAACTCAGATAGTGTGAACAGGCCCTAGTAGTCAAACTGCGTGCCAGTCCAGCGCTGTGTGGCCTCCCACAGCGCCTGTGCCCGCTCGGGATCGAGCGCCCACGGGGCGTAGCCGCCAACAGTGCTGTCGGCCGCGCTGGCCGGCCTGCCGATGCGACAGTCTTCCAAATACAGGCCGCCCCTGCCTGCCAGTGCCGTGCTGGTGGCGGCCCACAGCGTGGTTGCCGCGCCTTGCGGCACTGACTTGAAGGTCAGTGTCGGCTGCTGCGGCGTGCCCGTATGCAGTGCGCGGATGTCCTCTTTGGACAGGTGGCGGCCGAGTTCGGTGACAATCGCCCCCGGGTGCACGGCAAACGCGCTCAGGCCTGTGCCTTGCAGGTGCTGGTAGAGCGCTACGGCGTGCCAGATGTTGGCGGTCTTGGCCTGCCCATAGGCCAGCCATTTGTCGTACGCCCGAGTGTTGAAGTGCGGGTCATCGAAGTCGACGGGGCTGTATTTGTGTCCGCTCGACGACAGGTTGACGACTCTCGGCGCGCTGGCGCGCAGCAGTGCCGGCAGCAGCCATCCGGTGAGCAGAAAATGTCCGATATGGTTGACTGCGACCTGCCATTCCCAGCCCTGGCGGGTGCGCTGGAGCGGACAGGCCATCACGCCCGCGTTATTGATCAGCAGATCCAGGCGCGGCCAGTGCGACAGCACGGCCTCGCTGCATCGCCTGATGCTTTGCGGATCGGCTAAATCCAGTACCAGGTAGGCCAGTTGGGCAGCGGGAATACGCTCCGCGATTGCCGCCATGGCTTTGCGGTTCCGGGCTTCGTCGCGCGCGGCCATGAGTACCGTCGCCCCGGCGGCTGCCAGCGCACTGGCGGTTTCTACGCCCAGACCGGCGGATGTGCCCGTGACCAGAGCGACCTTGCCGCTCAGGTCGACACCGCGCATCACGTCGTCGGAAGTGCTCGTCGCGCAAAACTGCTCCATCTGCAAACCCATCGCTCCTCAGCCCCAGCGTCTAACCCAAAAAAACCTGACCGCCATCGAGCGCGATGCTCTGGCCGTTCACGTACCCGCACTGCGGCCCGCACAACATGACCACGAACGCGCCGATGTCGGCCTCGCAGTCGCCGACCCGGCGCTGGGGAATGGTCTGGAAATACTGCTGTGTTTCCTCCGGACGTTCGTGTATCCATTCGGCCAGTGCGGGGGACGCGGCCAGCGGCAGAATCACATTGGTGCGGATCCCCTCGGGTCCCCATTCACAGGCTGCGGCCCGGCTGATAGAGCGGATCGCCTCTTTGCATGCGGCGTAAGCGCCGTAGCCCGACATGTCCCAACGCTTTGCCGCCGCGGTGGCGAGATTGACTATGACACCGTCACCCTTGAGGTGCGGATAGCACAGTTTCATCAGGTTGAAGGTTGCCACGGGACCGGACTGCAAGCCGGCATCGAAGTCCTGCGCGGCCACGTCGAGGAGGTTGCCCAGCGGCACTTCCTGCGCGTTGTTGACCAGGATGTTGATACCGCCATAGGACTCGATCACAGTGTCGACGCAGGCCTGCAGCGACTGCTCATCTTTCACGTTGCATTCGACCGCCATCGCCTGACCGCCGTTTTGATGAATGGTGTGACAGGTGCTTTCGAGCTTGCCCAGGGTCCGACCGGCGACTGCCACCTTGGCGCCGGCCTTGGCCAGCGCGAAGGCAATGCCCTGTCCCACACCCTGGCCGGCGCCGGTGATCAGGGCCACTTTGCTGTCTAATGTCATCGCTATTGGATCCTTTTGTAATCTTAGTGTGGTTGCGGGTTTTCCAACCCTATAATGATTTAGTGCCTTACTATAGCTCGCGGCGTTGGCGCCACAAACTGCCTACGCAGAGCAGTGCCAGCGTTGCAAAGCCGGTCACCACCGCAACAAAACCAAAGAGGTCGGCCAGTGCGCCCATGACCAGGCTGCCGATGGCCGGGGCGCCCATGGTGAATACGGTCCAGATGCTCAGCACGCGGCCGCGGTACTGATCGCTGACAGTCAGTTGTGCCAGGGCCTGACTGCCGGCACCGGCCATGGTGGTGGCCATGCTCAACAGCAGCGCGATGCCCGCGATAGCCCACAATCCGTTCGCCCAGTGCAGTGGGAGCAGTACCAGCGTGGCCCCCAGCAGACTGTACAGCATCATGTGTAAGAGCGCCGCCTCGTCACTTCGATGGCGCGTGAGCAGAAACCCCCCGAGTACCGAACCGGCACCCGCGCAGGCGGTGAGCAGAGCCAGTGTGGTGGCGGCGCCGTCCAGCAGCTTGCCCGACAGTGCCGGCAGCAGTTCAATTACCGTGCGTCCCAACAGGCCGTTGACCAGCGTCACCGCCAGTATCAGGCGGATAGTGGGGTGATCGCGGGCAAAGCGCAGGCCTTCGGCCAACTGCGCCAGGACCGAGCCCTGTCCGGCATCTCCTGCAATCCCGATACTGTGCACCCGCAGCAGCGCGCTCAGGGCTCCGGCGAACAGTGCGGCCGCGCAGGCAAAAGCCGTGGCGGGGCTGGCATGGAGTAACAGCCACCCGGCCGCGGCCGGCCCCAGGATGCGCGACAGGTTGAAAGTGATGGCGGAAATCCCAATGGCCGAGGGCAGCGCGTCGCGCTCGACCAGCCGCGGGATGAGCGCCAGACGCAGCGGCTGGTGCGCCGCGGTCACGCTGCCCATGCCCAGGGCCAGGAAGAGCAGCCAGCCCAGGGAAAACCAGCCGCCGGCCAGGGTCAGCGCCGTCAGCGCCACCAGGGCGCCCTGACTGGCCAGGGTCGCCAGCATGCCGTTGCGCGGGCTCACGCGGTCGGAGACCACGCCAAACAGCGGCGACAGGATAAACGTGGGCAGCAGCAACAGGGTGCTGGTGATCCCCACCCAGGTGGCGGCGTGGGTCAGGTCCCAGGCGGTCCAGCCCAGCAGAAAGCGGCTGATCCAGGTGCCCATGTTCGACAGGCACATGGCCAGAAAGTAGCGCCGGAACAGCGGCTCTGCCAGGGCGGAGCGGGCGCCGGGAGACACGGCACCGTTTGCCGTGTCGGGCGGTGCGCGCATCGCTTGCTCAGCCTGCGGGCAGCATTTTCAGGTGGGCGCTGAGGTCGCCAATCAAATCCAGCAGGGAATAGTCGCGAAAGCAGAAGCGCCAGACACCTTCTACCCGTTCCATCTCGTCGTGATAGCGCCCCCCGGCAATGATCTGCAGCGGAAAGTCCGGCGCCGCCTGGTACACGGTATAGCAGGAGCGCACGCTGGCGCGCGCACCGCTGTCATCCAGCTCGATAATGGGATTGCTCACCACGTGTCGGGTGCGGGGGGTGCCGCAGGGGTAGATTATCACGTGGCTCGCCCAGATGGCGCGCAGCTGTTGCCAGTCGATAAGTGCCTCACTGCCTCTGGTGCGGATGCGGGCGTGGTGAAACAGCGCGGCGGCGCCATCCAGGTCGCCGCCGTCCATGAGTTCGGCGTAGCGGTACAGCAGGTTGGTGATGCACATGGTATCGGGCATAGCGGTTCCTGTGGGATTTTCTCTAGAGTCTGTCAGACTTAGGGGTTCGTCACGAAGCGAGTGGGAAATCGAGGATAGTTTTTCGCGTATTTGAGGCGCATAGTGGTGCCTATGTAACGAAAATACGCGGAAAAATAGACCGATTTTCCGCCGCCGCAGTAGAATCATCCTAAGTCCGACAGACTCCTGGCCGGGTACATCATACGGTATGGCTGTCTCCGGTTCACCATCGGCCGTGCGCGTAGTACATGTTACGCTGGCAGTGCGCGCCAGTCGTACACATCGGGTGTGGAAATTCCCGCGCGCTTCCACTAGGTTGAAGGTAGCCGGAGGCCAGCGCAGCGCACCGTGCCTTTTTCGGCGCCGACCACGCGCCTGTCGGGGTGCCGACAATGCCGCAGGAGAACAAAAACTATGGCTAAAATCGTCATCTACGCCAGCGCAATGCCGGGTCGGCGGGATGCGCTCCATGCCGCAGCCAAAGCGCTGTTGCAGCATCCGGTACTGCAGCGGCACGGGCTCGAGGCCAGCGTGATGACGCCGCTGGCGACGGACGCCCTGCGCGCGCCGCCGGACAGTGACTTTGCCGCGCGCACGCACGCCGCGATGGAAATCGCCGCTCCGCAAGGGGTTCCCCTGCTGCCATTGCACGGCGATTTGCACAGCGCTCTCGGCCCCCTGTGTGAGTTGCTGGATGCCCGGCAGTCCCGTGTCCTGTGCGGCTATCACCGGGTGTTTCGGCAAACCGCGCCCAGGGCCCTGCGTTACCACTACCTGATGCGCCGCCGCGCGGACTTCAGCCGGCCCGACTACCTCGATTACTACGCGCACCACCACTACCGTTTCGGCATGGAAACGCCCGGGGTGGACTACTACCAGACCTATGTCTGCCCCGAGTCCTCCGCGGCGCTGGCGGCACTGCTGGGGCTCGACTTGGTGGCCGCCGACAGCGTCTCGGAACTGCACTTCGACGACATCGACGCGTTTCTCGCCAGCGGCGTGATGGAGGAACTGGGGCCGCGGGCGGTCGCGGACGAGGAGCGCTTCGTCGACCGCGCCCGATCGACGAGCTTTACCATGGCGGTGGTCGCCTGAAAGGGCGGCCGCCGGCTGTTGGCGGGTTCGTGACCGGGCGTGTTTTTCTCTGGCGACGTGCTAGGATGAAGGTGTCGGACCGGACTCGATCCGGTGCCAAAGTCTGCGGTGTCACCATGCGGATACCGCGAACACGTACCCAGTGATTATCAGGAGGTAGAGCATGGGTTTTGCCCTGTCTGACATGCAACTGACCAGCGCTGCATTTGCAGCCGGCGGCGCCATTCCCACCCGGCACACCGGCGAGGGCGAGGATATCTCCCCCGCCCTGTTCTGGTCCAATGTGCCCGCCGGCACCCGCTCGTTTGCCGTTTTCTGCCACGACCCCGACGCGCCACTGGTCACCGACCGCGGCACCTACGGGTTCGTGCACTGGGTGCTGTACAACATCCCCGCGTCGGTGCACAAACTCAGTGAGGGCGTCGACGACTACGCCCGGGGGAAGACGGACTTTGACCGGGAGGGCTACGGTGGACCGATGCCGCCGCCCGGACACGGCGTACACCACTATTATTTCTGGGTGCTGGCGCTGGACGTGGAGCCCGACCTGCAGGATGGGCTGGAACTGCCGGAACTGCTGGAGAAGGTGGAGCCGCACGTAATCGGTATGAATCGCCTGGTCGGCACCTACGAGCGCCGGGCGGCTTAAATCCAGCCTCCGGGCAGATCACCGGCGCAAGGTGTAACGTATAACGCAAACAAGAATCGAGTATAAAAGGAGTCCTGTTATGAAAACACCCGCCGCCGTTGCCTTTGCAGCAGGCAAACCGCTGGAAATCGTCGAAGTCGACCTGGAGGGGCCGCGCCAGGGGGAGGTGCTGGTGGAGATCAAGGCCACCGGCGTGTGCCACACGGATGCGTTCACCCTGTCCGGCGACGACCCCGAGGGCGCCTTTCCGACGATTCTCGGGCACGAGGGGGCGGGTGTGGTGGCCGAGGTCGGCCCCGGCGTCACCAGTGTACAGCCCGGCGACCACGTGATTCCCCTGTACACGCCGGAGTGCCGCGAGTGCGATTATTGCCTGAATCCGAAAACCAATCTGTGCCAGGCCATCCGCACCACCCAGGGGCAGGGATTGATGCCCGATGGCAGCAGCCGCTTCTCGCTGGACGGCAAGCCGCTGCTGCACTACATGGGCTGCTCCACGTTTGCCAATTACACGGTGCTGCCGGAGATTGCGCTGGCCAAAGTGCGCCGGGACGCGCCCTTCGACAAGATCTGCTACATCGGCTGCGGCGTGACCACCGGCATTGGCGCGGTGGCTTTTACCATGAAGGTGGAGCCGGGTTCCACGGTGGCGGTGTTCGGCCTGGGCGGCATCGGCCTCAACGTGCTGCAGGGGGCGAAAATGGTCGGCGCCACCCGCATTATCGGCGTGGACCTGAACCCGGCAAAGGTGCCGCTGGCAGAGAAGTTCGGTATGACCGAATTCGTCAATCCCGCGGAGGTGGGCGACGTGGTGCAGCACCTGATCGACATCACCGGCGGCGGCGTGGATTACAGCTTCGAGTGCATCGGCAATGTTCACCTGATGCGCCAGGCGCTGGAGTGCTGCCACAAGGGCTGGGGCCGCAGTTGTATCATCGGGGTGGCTGGGGCCGGCCAGGAGATTTCCACCCGGCCCTTCCAACTGGTGACCGGTCGCTCCTGGCACGGTACTGCATTTGGCGGCGCGCGCGGGCGCACCGACGTGCCGAGGATCGTCGACTGGTACATGGACGGCAGAATCAATATCGACGACTTGATCACCCACACCATGCCGCTGCAAGACATCAACAAGGCCTTTGACCTGATGCACGCCGGGGAGAGCATTCGTTCTGTCGTGTTGTACTGAGACTGCCGGCTCAAATCAGCCGACACGCACAGAGCCGCTAATGCGCTAATGGAGGTATGCTGTTAATGGAACAAATCGCGGAAAATCGCTGCTTTGGCGGCCGGCAGTTGCGCTACCGGCACCGCTCACAGGTGCTGGACTGCGACATGACGTTCTCGCTGTACCTGCCGCCGCAGGCGCGCACGGGGCCGGTGCCGCTGGTGTGGTGGCTGTCGGGCCTGACCTGCACGGACGAGAACTTCGTGACCAAGGCCGGCGCGCAGCGCTGCGCGGCGCAGTTGGGACTGGCCATCGTGGCGCCGGACACCAGCCCGCGTGGCGACAACGTGCCCGACGACCCCGAGGGCGCCTACGACCTGGGCCTGGGGGCGGGGTTTTATGTCAATGCCACCCGGGCACCCTGGGACAGGCACTACCGCATGTACGATTACGTGCTGCAGGAACTGCCCGCACTGCTGGCGAAGCACGATGCCCTGGACAGCTCCAGGGCGTCGATCTGCGGGCACTCCATGGGCGGTCACGGCGCCCTGGTCATGGCCCTGCGCAATCCCGAGCGCTTTCGCTCGGTCAGCGCCTTTGCACCGATCTGCTCGCCGCTGAACTGTCCCTGGGGTGAAAAGGCGCTGGGCGCCTACCTGGGGCCGGACCGCGATACCTGGCGCGCCTACGATACCACGCAACTGCTGGCCGAGAGCGAGCGCCACCTGCCACTGCTGGTGGACCAGGGCGGCGCGGACGATTTCCTGGAGGAGCAGTTGCGCACCCCGCTGCTGCAGGCTGCCGCCGCCGCCGCCGGCTACCCCGCGACGATCCGCCTGCAAGCGGGCTACGACCACAGTTATTTTTTTATCGCCTCCTTTATTGGAGAGCACCTGGCGTTTCACGCCGGGCATTTGGGCTAGCGGGTACCGACAGCACTCGCACCATCGGGGGCAGGAGTAAGCAGGCAGATGCAGCAGGAAGTGGGCAGTGCGAATGCTATCGTGGCGCAGTGCATAGCGCGCTACCGCGACACGCCCGGCGCCCTGCTGCCCCTGCTGCACGCCATTCAGGACGCCCTGGGTTATGTGCCGCGCGATGCGGTGCCGGCGATCGCCCGCGCCCTGCGCCTGTCGCGCGCCGAGGTGCACGGGGTGATCACTTTCTATGCGGATTTTCACACCGCTGCTGCCGGCCGCCACCGCCTGCAGATCTGCCGCGCCGAGGCCTGCCAGGCCCTGGGGGCGAGGGCGCTGGAAGCGCATGCCAAAGCCGTGCTGGGTGTGGATTATGGCGGTACCACAGCCGATGGCGCAGTGACGCTGCAAGCCGTCTACTGCCTGGGCAACTGCGCCTGTGGACCCAGTGTGCGCCTGGATGACGGGGTTCACGCCCGGGTCGATGCCGCGCGGCTGGACGCACTGCTCGGCGCACTGCCGGCCGGCGGCGGGGCGGCGGGGCGGCGGAGCAGCCGTGAAGCGGGTGCGACAGCCATGAGCCTGCGCATCTACCTGCCGCAGGACACCACGGCACTGGCCCTGGGCGCGGAGCAGGTGGCCGGAGAACTGAAAGGGGAGGCGGCGCGGCGCTCGCTGGAGCTGGAGCTGGTGCGCAACGGGTCGCGCGGTGCGTTCTGGCTGGAACCCCTGTTGGAGGTGGAGCACGAAGGCCAGCGCATCGCCTTTGGCCCGGTGCAGTGCGCCGCTGTGCCGGGGCTGCTCGATGCCATCAGCGCCGACCCGGCGCAGCACCCCCTGTACCTGGGGCCGACGCAGGAGATACCCTGGCTGCGCGATCAGCGGCGCCTGACCTTCGCCCGCGCCGGCCTGGGCGATCCCCTGTCGCTGGACAACTACACGGCGCTGGGCGGCTTCGACGGCCTGGCGCGCGCCCTGCAACTGAGCCCGCAGGAGATCGTGCGGGAGGTGACCGACTCCGGCCTGCGCGGCCGCGGCGGCGCCGCCTTTCCGGCCGGCATCAAGTGGCAGACGGTGCTGGAAACCCGGGCGCCGCAGAAGTACATCGTCTGCAATGCCGACGAGGGCGATGCGGGCACCTTTGCCGACCGCCTGTTGCTGGAGGCCGACCCCTTCCAGTTGATCGAGGGCATGCTGATCGCCGGCCTGGCGGTGGGTGCGACGCAGGGTTATATTTATCTGCGCTCGGAGTATCCCCGGGCGCGGCAGATCCTGGCCGCGGCGCTGGCCATCGCGGAACGGGCCGGCTATCTGGGCGCGGATATCCGCGGCAGCGGCCGCTGTTTCCGCCTGGAGTTGCGACTCGGCGCGGGCGCCTACATCTGCGGTGAGGAGACCGCGCTGCTGGAGAGCCTCGAAGGCAGGCGCGGTGTAGTGCGCGCCAAGCCGCCGCTGCCCGCCATCGAGGGCCTGTTCGGCCGGCCCACCGCGGTCAACAATGTGCTGACGCTGGCCGCGGTCACCACCGTGCTGGCGCGCGGCGCGCAGTACTACCGGGACTTTGGCGCGGGCCGCTCCCGCGGCACACTGACGGTGCAACTGGCCGGCAATATCCGGCGCGGCGGCCTGGTGGAGGTGGATTTCGGCACAACGCTGCGCCGGGTGGTGGAGCAGTTCGGGGGCGGCAGTTACAGCGGCCGGCCGCTGCGGGCGCTGCAGGTTGGCGGGCCGCTGGGGGCCTATCTGCCCGCGTCCCGCTGGGATATCCCGCTGGATTACGAGGCCTTTGCCGAGGCGGGCGCCATGCTCGGCCACGGCGGCGTGGTCGCCTTCGACGACACGGTGGACATGCGCGCCCAGGCGCGTTACGCCATGGCCTTTTGCGCGGACGAATCCTGTGGCAAGTGCACGCCCTGCCGCATCGGCTCGGTGCGCGCAGTGGAGATCGTGGATCGCATCATCGCGCGGCAATCGCCCACAGCGAACATCGCCCTGCTGCGGGAGCTGTGCGACACCATGGAGCACGGCTCCCTGTGCGCCATGGGCGGGCTCACGCCGCAGCCAGTGCACAGCGCGCTGGATGACTTTTCCGAGGACTTTGCCTGAACGTCAGAGTATCCGGCAGAGCCACCGACACGGCAGCGGAGACGATGGAGCAATGGTGCAGTATTACCAGCCGCAACAGGACTTCGGCACACCCCAGCGCCACACCGGCGCAGAGGTCACGCTGTCGATAGACGGCGTCGAGGTGAGCGTGCCGGAAACTACCTCGGTCATGCGCGCCGCGGCACTCGCCGGCGTGCGGATACCGCGCCTGTGCGCCACCGATACACTGGAGGCCTTCGGCTCCTGCCGCCTGTGCCTGGTGGAAATCGAGGGGACGAACGGCTACCCGGCCTCCTGCACCACCCCGGTGCGCGCCGGGATGCGCGTGCGTACCCACAGCGACAAACTGGCCGGTCTGCGCCGCAATGTGCTGGAGCTGTATCTTTCCGATCATCCACTGGACTGCCTGAGCTGCCCCGCCAATGGCGAGTGCGAGCTGCAGGATGCCGCCGCAAAGATGGGGCTGCGCGAGGTGCGCTACGGCGTCGGCGGTGCCAATCATCTGGATGCAGGCAAGGACGCATCCAATCCCTACTTCACGTTCGATCCGGCGCGCTGCATCGTCTGCTCGCGCTGCGTGCGCGCCTGCGAGGATATCCAGGGCACCTTCGCACTGACTATCGAGGGGCGCGGCTTCGATTCCAGGGTCAGTGCCGGCCAGGCAGAGACTTTCATGGCCTCCGAGTGCGTCTCCTGCGGCGCCTGCGTCAGCGCCTGTCCCACCGCGAGCCTGCTTGAGAACAGCATTATCGAGCAGGGCCTGCCAGAGCGCACCGCCATCACCACTTGCGCTTATTGCGGGGTGGGCTGCTCCTTCGTGGCCGAACTCAAGGGCGCTGCCGTGGTGCGCATGACGCCGCATAAAGACGGCGGGGCCAACGCCGGTCACGCCTGTGTCAAGGGGCGCTTTGCTTTCGGTTACGCCACGCACCCGGACCGGATTACCCGGCCCATGATTCGCGAGCATATCGACGCCGCCTGGCGCGCGGTGTCCTGGGATGAAGCCATTGCCTACGCCGCGCAGCGCCTGCGCGCCATCCAGGCGCAGTACGGCCGCAACAGCATCGGCGCCATCTCCTCCTCGCGCTGTACCAACGAGGAGGTCTACCTGGTGCAGAAGCTGGTGCGCGCGGGTTTTGGCAACAACAACGTGGATACCTGCGCCCGGGTCTGTCACTCGCCGACGGGGTACGGCCTGAAGACCACCCTTGGAGAGTCGGCCGGCACCCAGGCTTTTACCTCGGTGGACCATGCCGATGTGATCCTGGTAATCGGCGCCAATCCCACCGAGGCGCACCCGGTGTTTGGCTCGCGGCTCAAGCGGCGCCTGCGCCAGGGTGCGCGGCTGATCGTGATCGACCCGCGCGGTATTGAACTGGTGGACGCGCCGCACGTTCACGCCGATTACCACCTCCCGCTGCGGCCGGGTACCAATGTCGCGGTGCTCAATGCGCTGGCCCATGTGATCGTGGCCGAGGGTCTGCAGAACACACAGTTTGTCGCGCAGCGCTGCGACTCCGAGGCCTTCGCCGCCTGGCGCGATTTTATCAGCGACCCGCGCCACGCCCCGGAGCAACTGGAGGCAGAGACCGGCGTGGCGGCGGCAGCGTTGCGCGGCGCCGCGCGACTCTACGCCACCGCTGGCAATGCGGCCATTTACTATGGCCTCGGGGTCACCGAGCACAGCCAGGGCTCCACTGCGGTAATGGCGATTGCCAATCTGGCCATGCTCACCGGCAACATCGGCCGCGAGGGTGTGGGCGTCAATCCGCTGCGCGAACAGAACAATGTGCAGGGCTCCTGTGACATGGGCTCCTTTCCGCACGAGTTGCCGGGCTATCGCCATCTCAGTGATGCGGCCACGCGCACGCAGTTCGAGCGGGACTGGCAGGTGGCGCTGGACCCCGAACCCGGCCTGCGCATTCCCAACATGTTCGACGCGGCGGTGGACGGCGACTTTCGCGGGCTGTATTGCCAGGGCGAGGACATGGCACAATCCGATCCCGACACCCAGCACGTACAGGCGGCGCTGCGGGCGCTGGACTGCCTGATCGTGCAGGACATTTTTTTGAGTGAAACGGCCAAGTACGCCCACGTGTTTCTACCGGGCTCGTCGTTTCTGGAAAAGGACGGCACCTTCACCAATGCCGAGCGGCGGATTTCCCGGGTGCGCCAAATCGTGCCGCCGCTGGCCGGTAAGCAGGACTGGGAGATCACCGCCGCCCTGGCCAATGCCCTGGACTGCGGCATGCACTACACACACCCCTCGCAGATCATGGATGAGATCGCCCGCCTGACGCCCACCTTCGCAGGGGTGAGCTATGCCGCGCTGGACGCTCTCGGCAGCATCCAGTGGCCCTGTAACAGCGGTGCGCCGGAGGGTACCCCCACCATGCACGTGGATGAGTTCGTGCGCGGCAAGGGCAATTTTGCCATCACCGAGTATATCGCTACGCGCGAGCGCGCCAGTGCCCGCTTCCCCCTGTTGCTGACCACCGGGCGCATTCTCAGCCAGTACAACGTGGGCGCGCAGACCCGGCGCACCGCCAACAGCACGTGGCATCCGCGCGATACCCTGGAAATCCATCCCGTCGATGCCGCGCAGCGAGGTATTGCCGAGGGCGACTGGGTCGGCATCCAGAGCCGGGTCGGCAACACGGTACTGCCCGCCTGTATTACCGAGCGGGTCGAGCCCGGCGTGGTGTACACCACCTTCCACCACCCGGACTCGGGCGCCAACGTCATTACCACGGACAACTCCGACTGGGCCACCAACTGCCCGGAGTACAAGGTGACGGCAGTGCAGATCAGCCGTGTCGCCGAGCCCTCCCCCTGGCAGCAGCGGCAGCGGGCCTTCGACCGTCGCCAACTGGCACTGTTGCCCGGGGCAGGGGCCGAATGACCGGCCGGCAAATTGAGCACCTGGTGCGCATGGCCAACCAGATTGCGCTGAACCTGGGCGCGGAGCGCGATGTCGAAGCAGCGGTGCGGGGCACCCGCGAACACCTGTCGCGGTTCTGGACGAGCGCCATGCGCGAGCAGCTACTGGCCCACTGGCGGGGCTCGGGCGAGGGCCTGCATCCGGCGGTGGCCGCAGTGATGGCTGCGATGGAAGAGCACCA
The DNA here is from genome assembly GCA_020443345.1 of Halioglobus sp. Classification (GTDB taxonomy): domain Bacteria; phylum Pseudomonadota; class Gammaproteobacteria; order Pseudomonadales; family Halieaceae; genus JARRPM01. The sequence continues at coordinate 5,680 of JAGRIH010000054.1, read as the reverse complement.
ATGAAAAACGTGTTACACGACCTGGCGCGCATCGTGCAAACCGTGGCACAGGCCGACCAGCCCATCGATCAGGTCAACCTGATCGTGCAGTCGATCAGTGCGACCATGGCGGTGGATGTGTGCAGTCTGTACCTGGTGAACGCCGAGCAGGAAATGGAGCTGCTGGCCTCCCAGGGGCTGGCGGCCGGGGCCGTGCGGCGCGTGCGGCTGCCGCGGGGCGAGGGCCTGGTCGGGCTGGTCGCCAGTACCCGGCACCCGGTGAATATCGCGGACGCGGCCCTGCATCCGGCGCACTACTACGTGCCCGAGACGGAGGAAGAGCGCTTCCGCAGTTTCTGTGGGCTGCCGCTGGTGCACGGCGGCACGGTCATCGGCGTGCTGGTGGTGCAGTGCTGCGAGCCCCGGCTGCTGACCACCCAGGAACAGGGTTTTCTGGTGACCCTGGCCGCCCACCTGGCTCTGCTGCTGGTCAACAGTCCGCTGGTGGCGGCTGCGCCGGAGGGGATGAGTAATCGGGTGACCGGCGTCAAGGGCGCGCCGGGCATCGGTATCGGCCATATCCGCCTGTGTCACCAGGGCGAACTGTATGCCGTGGCCGACGTACCCTGCGGCGATATCCCCGGTGCATTGACCGACTGGCACCTGCTGCTGCAGACGGTAAAGGCTGACCTTGAAAGGGAAAAAGCGGACCTGGGCAGCGAGCTGGCCGGCAGTGTCGGCGGGATCTACACGGCCTATCAGATGCTGCTGGAAGACCCGGCTTTCGTGCGCTATGTGGAGACGGGTATCACCCAGGGCAACTGGCTGCCCGGCGCGCTGCGCAAGGCCACGCAGCACTTTGCCGACGTGTTTCTGGCGATGGACGATCCCTACCTGCGCGCCCGCCACGAGGACATACACCACCTGGGCAACAAACTCTACAACGCCTGGCGCGGCGCCAAGCCGACTGTGCTGGCCGATGACACGCCGGTGGTGCTGGTCGGCCCGCAGGTGAACGTGTCGGAAATTTCCGCGGTGCCCGCCGGGCAGTTGGTGGGTATCGTGTGTTTTGCCGGGTCCAGCCTGTCCCACACCGCGGTCCTGGCCAACGCGCTGGGCGTCCCCGCGGTGATGGGCACCGGTACCATCCGCAAACTGCAGGACGGCGCGCAGATTATCGTCGATGGCAACCACGGTCAGGTGCTGCTGCAACCGGGCCCGACAGTGGTCGCCGAATACCAGCGGCTGGTGGACGAGCGGCGCTCGCGCACGCGGCGCCTGGAGGGCATTCGCGACCTTCCGGCAGCGACCACCGATGGCGCGGCAGTCACCTTGTATGCCAACACCGGACTGCTGGCGGACATCTCGCCGGGGCTGCACAACGGGGCGCAGGGCATCGGGCTGTACCGCACTGAAATCCCCTTCATGGTGTACGACAGCTTCCCCTCGGAAGAAGATCAGATGTACGTCTACCAGCAGGTGCTTGAAGCCTACCGCGGCAGGCCGGTGTGCATGCGCACCCTGGACATCGGCGGCGACAAGCCGCTGCCGTACTTCCCTGTGGAGAACGAGGAAAACCCGGCGCTGGGCTGGCGCGGCATACGCTTTACCCTGGACAACAGTGCGCTGCTGATGACCCAGGTCAGGGCCATGATCCGCGCTGCTGGCGACACTGATCAGTTGCGCATCCTGCTGCCCATGATCAGCTGCACCGGCGAGCTGGACGACTTCCGGGAGTTGCTCAGCGATGCCCTGCAGCAACTGCAGGGCGAGGGCTACGCCGTGCGCCGCCCCGAACTGGGGGTCATGGTGGAAGTGCCGGCGGCCATCTCGCAGATTCCCTTCTGGGGTGAAAAAGTCGACTTTCTGTCGATTGGCTCCAACGACCTGAGCCAGTACCTGCTGGCGCTGGACCGCAACAACCCGCGGGTGGCGGCGCGCTATGATCATGTGCACCCGGCAGTGCTGTTGGAGATCAAGCGCATCCTGGCGTTGGCCTCACAGCAGGGTATCCCGGTGAGCCTGTGCGGTGAAATGGCCTCTGACCCGGTGGCTGTCGTGCTGCTGCTGGGCCTGGGCTTGCGCACACTGAGCACCAGCGCCACCAAAATCCCGCAGATCAAGTGGCTGATTCGCAGTATTGCCCTGGCACAGGCGCAGCGGCTGACCGACCAGGCGCTCGGGTGCACGTATCCCGCCGCTATCCGCGACCTGATCAGGGCGGAACTGGAACAGGCGGGTTTGCGCGAGCTGTTCAGCTAGCCTCCGTCGCGGACGCCGCGGCGCAAGAAACCGTGGCCGATGCCCGCCAGCAGATACAGCCCGGCGGCGCAGATGGCCAGACCGGACCAGCCGAGCTCGATGGCCAGCAGCGGGGCCGCCAGCGCGCCGCAGACCGAAAAAAAGCCATTGACGGCCCAGCACCAGGCCACGGTGCCGCCACCGCAGTGCCGGATAGCAGCGATCCCCTGGGGCAGCATCAGGCCCATGGGCAGCGCCGGCAGCAGCAACAGCAGGACCAGGGCCGCCCGCCGTGCCGTGTCCGGCCAGTGATGCGACAGGGCATATAAGTGATCGATCAGCAGGGGGTAGGTCAGGGCGGCGCCGATCACGCAGGCCGTGGCGCACCAGAATACGCGGCCTGCCAGCAGCCGGCTGCCGGCCCGGTAGCTGCCCAGTCCGGCGCCCAGCAGCAGGGTGACCAGCACCAGGGCAAAGGCCTCGGTGGAGGAGTTCACCAGCAGTACCGCCTTCTGCAGCAGGGCGATCTCCAGGGCCATAAAGCCCAGACCGATGGCGCCGAAGTACACCACGAGCGCAAGGCGCCCTCGGGGCAGGCGGGTGCGCAGGGCAGGCGCCGCCAGCGGCGCCAGCAGCAGGGCGCAGGCCGCCACCGCGAGTGCGCCCAGCGCGGCCACATTCAGCAGGTAACCCCAGCCCACATACAGCAGCCAGGGCCGGCCCAGCGCCTCCCGGGCTGCGCGCCAGGACTCCCAGCGGAAGAAATGGTAGAAAAACGGGCGGTCGTCATCGGTGGTGCTCAAGTCGAAGAGGTAGTCGGCGACAAATGCCGCACGCGACCGGCTGAACAGCGTCTGTACGGATTCCACGAAGCGCTCGTCCGGGCTCTGGTGAAAAAGCGTCTGCGGATCGACGTCGATCCCGGGCATGGCGATGGGATCGAACTGCCACTGCCGGCACCAGCTCTGCAGCGCGGCGAGCTGCTCGCTGGAGAAGGGCGTGCGGCGCACCAGCAGCAGGTAGTTGCGCCAGTCGCGGATGACCACCAGGTGTTCTCGCGGCGCCAGTCCGCGCGCCTGTAACACCGCCACGAGGCTGTTGATTATGCGCAGTGAATCCCGCGGCCAGGGCATGAGCTGCCCCTCCAGCGCCAGCACGCCGCGCGGGCTGAGCCGTTCCAGCATCGCCGCCAGTGCCGGTCGGGTCAGCAGCAGTTGGATGCGGGTCGCGGCAGAGCCCTCCGGCTGGCTGTCCACAGCCACGATCACCGCGTCGTAGCGCGCCGCGGTGCGCTCCAGGAAGCGGCGCGGCTGGTCGACGTGCAGGCGCGCGCCCGGGGGGAGGAACTGCGCCCCGGCGCTACCGCCGCGCCGCAGCAGTGCGGCGAGCGCGCGATCGGGCTCCACCAGGGCGATGCTGTGCGCCGCGTGCCAATAGGCGTTCCATGCGTGCCAGCTAGGGTTGCCGGGCAGCACCAGCACCGACGGGCGATGCGGCGCGACCAGATAGGCTGCACCGCCGAGCACCTGGTCAAACAGGGCGCGGTGGGCGCGGCGCGGGCCATCGAGCAGCAGCGGCATCGCGCCGCCGCCATCGACGAACAGTTGTTGCTGGTGCGGCGCCTGCAGGGTACTGGCCAGGCTCAAACCGGGCGCCAGGTGCTGTCCCGCGGCGCTGACCCGGCTCAGGCGCGAGTGGGAGGAGTCGAGTTGTGCCAGCAGGTGGGCGCCGCGCTCGTGGAGCTGTACCGGCAGCGCCTTGAAAGGCGAGGGAGCGACCACCAGCCGCGCGTGCCAGTGCCAGCCGGCCAGGGCAACGGCCAGCACCGCGACACTGCAGGGAATGCGCCATGCCGCCGTGGCGGCGGCCGGCAGGGCCAGCAGGGCCAGCGCGCTGCACAGCAGCACGGCCGTTTCCAGCGAGGACCCCGGCCAGGCGCCATCCAGCCACAGCAGCACCAGCGCGACACCCACGGCCCCACCGCCCAGGTCGGCGGCATAGCAGGTGCCGATGGCGCCGGCCCCGCGCATGAATACCAGGGTGATGAACAGGCCGCCGCAGAAAAACGGCAGTACGAAGCACAGGCCGTAGAGTGCCAGGTAGAGGGCCTGTTGCCAGTACCAGGGCAGAGCGAGCATATTCAGCGGCAGTTGCTGCGCCAGCAGCACACTGCACGGGATGGCTGCGGCGGTGGCCAGCGTCGCAGCGGGGCACAGCCAGCGCTGGTGCCGCCGGGCGGTATCTGCCAGCGCCGCCAGCAGCACGGCAGCGCTGGCCAGCCCCAGCAGGGCCACCGCGATGACCACCTCGGTCAGGTGGTGCCAGTGTTGAATGGCGATGATCCGCGGCAGCAGGACTTCGTAGCCCAGCAGCGCGGCGCTGATCAGTGCCAGCGCCAGTAGCTGTCGCGGCGGCAGCGCAGTGGCGGGCCGGCTCACTGGCCGCGGTGGTCCCCGGTCAGCGGGACGAAGCGCACCGGCAGCACCGAGCGGGTGCGGGTCTGTCCGGCGGCGTCTTTGCTGATCACCATCAGTTGCTGCACGCCCCAGCGCGACCCCACGGGAATGATCATGCGGCCGCCCGGCGCCAGTTGCCGCAGCAGCGGGGGCGGGATATGCCGCGCCGCAGCGGTCACCAGGATTCGATCGAACGGCGCGTCGGGCGCCGGCGTCCAACCGTAGTACCCGTCGCCCTCGCGCGCGTGAATGGCGTCCAGGCCCAGTTCCCGGAACAGGCCGGCCGTGCGCGCGGCCAGCGGCGCGATGATTTCCAGGCTGTACACCTGATCGGTCAGTTCATACAGTAGCGCCGCCTGGTAGCCCGAACCGGTGCCCACTTCCAGCACCTTCATGGCCGGCCCGACGTCGGCCAACTGCGTCATCAGTGCGACGATGTAGGGCTGCGAGATGGTCTGCCCGTAGCCGATCGGCACCGGGGAATCCCGGTAGGCGTGGGACTGCTCCGGGAGCGGCACGAAGCGGTGGCGCGGCACGTGGCGCATGGCCTGGATGACGCGCGCATCGGTGACCGACAGGTCGGTCCCGCGGTAGCGCAGCAGGGTGTCGACCATGCGCTCGCGTTCATCCCGGCGCTCCTGCAAGTGCGGGTAGGGGTGCTGGCGGATGGCGCCGGCCTCGGCGGCCGGGTCCTGCGGCCAGGCCGCGGCGGCGGACACCGCTAGCAGCAGAACAAATACCTGAGCATACATATGCAGCTATTCCGCGGGGCTGTTCCTATAGTGTAGCTGAGCCGGCGTCCCTTTTCGGATCGGTAACCATTAGTAGACATGCTCGGCGCGCAATACGCGACTCGCATCGATGAGGTAGATTGCGTCACCGCGATTGTTCCACACCGCCTGCGTCCGCCCCCAGTACAGGTTGCCGGCATCATTGCTGCCCTTGCCGGTACGGATGCGTACCGTCGCCGCCGCCCGCAGTTCGAAGGTGGGCACTCGGAAACG
>JAGRIH010000053.1 GCA_020443345.1 Halioglobus sp. | reverse complement strand
TCTATTTTTACTTGACCACTACAGATGCTGCTTTGCAGGCGGTTGCGCTCATATTTGGAAAGTGATGCGCCTTCCAGCAACCCCTTCAGTTGTTCATCAGAAACTACCTTCCAGCCATCCAGGGTCTGGATCAGATCCACTTTCCTTGAAGACTGCATCCCGGCCAAAGATTGGCGGAAGCCCTGCAGGCACCTGTCCCGGTGCTTGGGCTTCTTCAGGAGTAGTTCAGCGATGTCAGCCGCCACCTGGTGCGGGAGTCTGCCTTTGACTTGAAACCCCTGATACTTTCCGAAGAAGCCAAACGGATCCATTCCCGCCCGCAGCGGGATGATGTCAATTCTTCTGCCCAGCGCATACCCAACCTCCTGGGCGCACCAGTCAGATTCCTTGAAGCCAGGTTCAACCAGGGCAACCAATACATCCATGGTTTCCAGGCCCGCTTCCACTTCATCACGCCATTCCCTGCTTGCCTGGATGTCTTCATGCGCGATGAAGGTAGATATTCCCCAGTCAGCCAGGGCTGCTTTCAGGTGTGAAACCTGCTTCTTGTTTGATGAAAGGTGGCTCAGAAACAAGCGCAGATAGCCTTCCCTCCAGAAGTCTGCAGAGACTGTCCGGGTCCCGCCAAAAACCCGCTGGAATTTCTCTGGATCCTTCTGCTGATACCACAGGTCAATATCAAAGTGATCAATGACTTCCGGGATCAGCCCTGGATCCGCAGAAAACACCTGGTTCAGTACATCAGCGACACACCAGGTGTAATCATCATCACCGAAGGACAGGGATCTGAGTAAGCGGGGGTGGCCTGCAATTGTTTCCAGTTTGCCCGTAAGCTGCCCCAAGGTTTGCCAGTCGCCTTCATTGAAGTTCTCTTGGGCATACTTGGAAATCACGGTTATCTGTTTTCTTTCGGTGGGGTCCATTGGCGTCCTTGCATGTTCAGGGCTGACTGAAGCAAGATTGTAACCGTAGAATCTGGTGCCAAGAAGGTTTCCGCCAGGTGGCGCAGTTCCCATGCGCCTGGTGTGCAAAAGGTGGGGTTTGTTGCTCCAGGTGTAACAAAAAGTGTGAAATTAAGATTTTATTTGATCTTATAAATCAACAATAACGCTTGAATAATAGCGTTAAATGGCTTCCATATCGGAAGACTTAAAATCTCCCGACTATTGCAGTCGTACCGGTTCGATTCCGGTCCCGGGCACCAATTGCTTTTCTTGTCTTCGCGTTTGCAGACGCCATCCCCAGGGCGCTGCGCTACCGTGCCGGAATTAGCCTCGACCACACGATTCAAAATTCGGCTCTGGCATAGGCGGTGGGGTGTCGCGTCCGACAATGAGGTTCCAGTACGCCCAGGAACGCGGGTCAAAAATTCCTGGACACAGACGCAATGTGTTTATCCGCAGGATCTGCCAGGCCGTGGTGAATGCAGCCGGTTTGTAATACGGTATACACCGACCTTCTCGCGAGGTCGATGTATTACAAAGTGCTTACCAAAGGCGAACGCTGCGCCGACCAGTGATTCCGGACCTGGTAGAAGTTGCAATTCACGTGTAAAAAACTCCTGGGTCCCTCTGTCCGGCACGCCCTTTTCCTGGATCACGTCCTCTCGAAAGTCACCCGGCTGCTGCCCCGTCAGCTCCTGCCGGCAACTCTCGCCGCAGCAATGCACGCTGGTATGGAATTTGCGTTACATCGGTGTACGAGGAGGTGAGATTACGCGATGGCGGTCAAGTCAGCCAAACTCTACAGAATGGTGATGCCGCAGCACATTTGTCCCTTTGGGCTCAAGAGCTGGGATCTGCTGCGCCGCAAAGGTTATGCTGTCGAGGACCATCCGCTTCGTACGTCGCAGGAAGTCGATGAGATCAAACAGTTACTGGACGTGGAGACGACACCGCAGACGATAATCGACGGTGAACGGATAGGCGGCTACGACGGAGTGCGGCGTTTCTTCGGCCTCGAGCCGGCCGACGCCGCGGGCTCTGCCTACACCCCCGTGGTGGCGATTTTCCTCACCAGCCTGCTCATGGCCGCGGCCATTACCCTGCGCTATGAGGGCACTCTGGTATCGCTGCCGTTGCTCATGAATTTTATTGCCGTGACCATGTGTGTCCTGGCGATCCAGAAGTTGCGCGACCTGACGGCCTTTACCAACCAGTTTATCGGCTACGACCTGCTGTCCATGCGCGTGGTGCGCTACGCCTATGTCTACCCTTTCGCGGAAGCCTATGCGGGAATTGCCATGCTGGCCGGGGTTTCGGCCTGGCTGGTAGCGCCCGTCGCGCTGTTTATCGGCTCCGTCGGCGCTGTATCAGTCGCCAAGGCCGTCTACATTGACAAACGGGAGCTCAAGTGCGCCTGTGTGGGCGGCAATGGTGAGGTGCCGCTGGGCGCGGTCTCGCTCACGGAGAATTTGTTTATGATTCTCGGGGCGGTGCTGATGTGGATGCAGTAGCACATGCCCCTATGCCGTTGCTGGCGCGGCGTCTGCCGCACCCGCAGCGGCCCATTCTTGCAGGAGAACGATCATGATTGCATACAAGCACTGCCGCCGCCGCTTCCTCCAGTACGCTACTGTGGTAGCGCTCGCTACCGCCACCGGGCCGTTGCTTGCGCAGGAGAGCGGCACCATGAGCAAAGAGGAGGCGGCCTACCAGGATGAGCCGAAAAATGGCCAGGCCTGCAGCGCCTGCGTCCACTTTCAGCCTGCCAGCAACACCTGCAAAGTGGTGAAAGGCAGCATTAGCCCGAATGGCTGGTGCAACCAGTTTTCACCGCAACTGTAGCAACCGGCTCCGCTTGCGGCCGTGGTGATCTGGCCCGCAACCCGTGCCTCAGTCCGGTACGATGACCGTCTTGATGCGCGTGGCATAGCGCCGCGGTGGTAGCTGCCTGCCCTCGACTTCAGCCATTGCCTTGATCAGTTCCGCGCCGAGAAAAAGAATAATCGAAGTGTAGTAGATCCACAGCATCAACACGATGACCGAGGCGGATGCGCCGCCCAGTTCGCTCAGGTTGCTATTGGCAATGTACTGGCTGATACCGTACTTCCCCAGCAACAGCATGACCGTGACGGCGACACTGCCGGCTATTTTGTCGCGTTTGGGCAGAGTGACATCGGGCAGAAAGTGGAACAGCGCATAGATCACGGCGCTGACCAGCACCAGCAGCAGCAGATACTGCGTCACTGCGACGATAATCACCGCCGCGTCATTGAGCACGGCAAACAGGTAGTTGTGCAGGCTGAACACCGCCGAATCCAGCACCAGGGAAACGATCAGTAAAAACCCCAGGCTGAGGATGATGCCCAGTGAGATCAGGCGATCCAGCACTTGTTTGATGAGTCCCACGCCGGATTTTGCGCGCACCGCATAAATCTCATTGAAGGCGAGCTGTATCTGCACAAAGATATTGGTGGCGGAGAAAACCAGTATCGCGATGCCGGTCACCAGTTGGAAGCGGCTTTGCTCCTGCTGTTCCAGGGTGCTCATCAAGACATCGATGCCCCCGGCGGCGCGCTCACCGATAAGCTGTGAGAACTGCTGTGTGATCTGTTGCTGGAAATCGACATCCGAGGCCAGCAGGCCGGCCACATATATGGACAGGAAAATCATCGGCGCGATGGAAAACAGGGCGTAGAAGGACAGCGCCGCGGAGTAGCGAAAGCAGTTGTCCTGCAGCAGGTTCGCGACGCTGCGCCGGGCTACCTTGAACACGTACAGCGGCAGGATGTCGCGCTGTTCGTCGCTTGCAGCCCCCTCCGTTTCCTCCACGGGGGCCATCTCGACCTGCGCCCTTGCCTGAGTCCTTTCCAGCGCTGGCGGCAATGGTGTGTCACGGCGCTTCATTTGGACAGCAAGGGCGCCAGTGCGGCCGCCCCCGGGATGTGTTCGAGCACGATTTTCATGCCCGCCAGGATCGGAATGGCCAGCAGCATGCCGACCGGACCCCAGATCCAGCCCCAGAACACCAGCGACAGAAACACGGCGACGGGGCTCAGTTCCAGGCGCTGGCCGACGATCATGGGGGTAATGACCTGTCCCTCGGCGATGGTCAGGCTCAGATACACCAGCGGGCTGACCAGCCCCCTGATGGAATCCGGAAAGGTGCTGACACCGACAAACGCCAGGATCAGGGTGGTCACCAGCGGCCCGACATAGGGGATGAAGTTGAACAGGCCGGCCACGATGCCCCACAGCCAGGGGTCCGCGAAACCCAGCAGGTACATGGTGCCGGTGACGGCCAGCCCCAGTATGGTGTTGATGAATGTAATGGTCACCAGGTAGCGCGATATGCTGTGCCGTATGTCGTGCAGGATCAAGACGATACGCCGTCGCTCGGCAAAGCACCTGCCCATGCGCGTGAACTTGCGACTGAAACTGCCGCTCGACGCCAGCAGGAAGAAGGTCAGGAAGACAACGATGCCGATCGAGGTCAGCGATGTCGGCAGCCGGTCCAAAAACCGGCTGACCAGGTCCGGCTCTTCAATTGCAACCCTCTGCACCACCTCTTCATCGGTTTTCTCCAGCGCGGCCATATCCTTAACTTCTTCGGACAGTTCCTGAATGCTCTCGAGCGGGCGCTTCACGTCCGCAACGTTGGCCCGCATATCGCGCAGTTTGGTCGGCGCCTCTGTAATCCACTGCTGGGCCGGTTCGGTCACCACGCTGACTGCGGCGCCGACCGCACCGACCAGCAGGGCCACGACGATCAGTGCCGACACCGGCGGCGGGATGCCCGCGCGCTGCAGGGGCCGTATGGTCGGCGACAACAGCAGGTTGAGGTAGATAGCCAGCGAGACCGGGAGCAGTATATCGGCGGCCAGATACAGCGAATAGGCGAGGGCCAGCAGGGCGAGTACGCTCAGGCAGAACAACTGCGCTCCGTGACCCTGGAAGCTCGACAGCGTAGCGGTCGCCCTGTCGGAGCCTTTTGACGCGGCGCGGCGGTCGATTTGCGCGCGTCGCGACAGCGCGGCATCACCGGGCATCGCCGGCCTCGCTGGCGCCGGACGGCGCGGCGCTCGCCGCTGCGAGGCGATCCTGCGACGGCTCACCGGACAGGGTGTCGAGCCCCGCAAGCACTGCGGGGAGCAGGGTCGCCAGGTGCGTCAAGGTTTGCAGCGCGCCACCGCCCGGCGCCCGCTTGCGCGGCCGCTCGAGCGCACTGCCGCCGGAGGGTGCGGACCCGGTGTGCAGATAGCCGGCGAGGGCGCCACACAGTCCCGCCACCGCGAGAGTGGCGGGCCTTGCCGCCACCTGTCCGGCGCCGCGCGTGACCGCCGCGGCGCGGCGCCGGATACGCCGGCGCCGGGCATCCATCGCGGCGCAGTGGCGGGCTATCGCCTGTCTCCTAGTCTGCAGCAGATTCATCGTCTTGTCCCCGCAGAAAGCGGCGTGTCCGGCTAAAGCCGAGCGTATCCCTGATCTGTTTTACCATCCTGAACAGCCACAGCGTGAGCGCCGCGTTCAGCAGCGTGCCCAGCAACAGGCCCAGGGGTAGCGACAGCCCGCCCCAGACAGCCGCAGCAACCACCGCGGCGCTGGCCAGTTGCCAGGTGAGAAAAACCCCGCAGCCCAACAGTACCGCCAGCCCGGCCATTTTCCGCAGCGCCGCGAGCGAAAGCTGTGCCTCCAGCAGCCCCAGTCGGGCCAGCGCCTCGGCCTGGTCGGCGCTGTCGCGCGCCAGTTCCACCAGCGCGTGAGCCAACTCGGTGATGGAATCCGGCGGAGCCGGCGGACCGTGCGGTTCGGGCGGTTCCACCGGGCGCTGTGGGTCCGCCGTGGCGGCACTGTCGTCGCATCCAGACACGCGCGGCTACTTTTTCAGCAGGACCGACAACAGGTAACCCGCCGCGAACGCGATACCGACCGATCGGGCCGGGTGCTCATGGACGTACTGCCTGACACTGGCCAGGGAGTCGCCGCCCAGTTGCCGCGCCTGCGTCGATACCTCGCTGACTTTCACTCCCGCCGCCGCCTGGGCCTCGCGCAGCGCGCGCTCGGCGTGGGCCAGGTTGGCCGCGGCCTTGTCGATTGCCGCGTGGGCGGCCTGAGCCACCTGATCCGTGGTGCTGGCATCGCCCCCGGCATGGTGTTGCGCGCCATAATCTGCTTCTGGACGCGAAGTTTTACCCAATGACATGATAGCCTCCTTGGTGTGCAACCCGAACACCGGGTTTTCCCCATTCAATATGCATAAGGCGTACCAAGGACAGAAGTAGCGCCAACCGTTGCGGTGCTGCTGTCGCACCGCCGCCCGCGCGCGGGCCAGCGCCTTCACCCGGCCCGGCATTGCTCGCTACTGAGCCGTCGCCACCGCACACGACACCCGCTGGAGGGGTTTCGCGCAATGGATATCGACCTGCAACTGATCTGGCACCACCTGTACAAAATCGGCATCGCCTTCATGCTGGCGCTGCCCATCGCACTGAACCGGGAGTATAAGGCCAATGGAGCCGGATTGCGTACCTTTCCCCTGGTGGCCATTGCATCGTGCGCCTTTATGCTGGTGGGTATGGACGTCTACGAGGGCTCTGAACCCGAAGCGCGCATTATGTACGGGATCATCACCGGTATGGGCTTTATCGGCGGGGGCTCCATCGTCAAGAGCGGCGGCCGGGCGGAGGGCACGGCGACGGCGGCGGGGCTGTGGCTCACCGGGGCAATCGGGTTGTCCGTGGCCTATATGCGCTACGAGATAGCGCTGGTGCTGTCCGCTATCGGTTTTCTGATCTTCCAGTTCTCGGGCTTCATCAAAAATCACCCCGACAGCAGTGGCGGTGCTGTGAGGTGAATAGTGTTTCCCTACATTGAGGTTCTGTGTCAGTATCGCATACGCTGCCGGAGCGCCCCTGCAACAGGTCTGCGCCCGGGCTTCTCGCAGCCGCACCGTTCGGGTTGATGGATTAGGGAAAAACCAGTGCCCCACGCGCTTGTCGTCGATAGGAACGCGGAGAGCCTCGAGCGGATTCGCCAGGTACTCAGTGCGCAGGAGTTCTCCAGTGACGCGGTGCACAGCTCGGCCAGTGCGCGCGATTTACTGCTGCGAGTCCGCCCCGAGGTGCTGATAATCAACCTCAACGGCAAGAACATTGCGCGCCGAGCCAAACTGTTCCATTTCCTGGGCGAGTCGCATCTCGCCGACGTGACCCAGATCTTCCTGCTCAGCAGCAGCCCCTCTTACGTGCAGGCGGTGGAGGGCATGCGCGTCGGCGCCAGCGATATTTTCGCGTATCCGGACGATCTCGACAAACTGGGCGAGGCGCTGGCCAGCTTCAGGCAGGAGATGGCCTGTGAGGCGAGCGACGAGGACGCGGTCCACAAGAGCGGGCGCGGGCTGATGCTGGGCGAGTCGCCCCCGATGCAGCGTCTGTACACCATGCTGCGCAAAGTCGCGCCCAGTGACGTGTCTGTCTTTCTGTGCGGCGAGAGCGGCTCCGGCAAGGAACTGGTCGCGCACACTATCCACGCACTGTCCCCGCGCAGCCACTGCCCCTTCGTGGCGGTCAACTGCGGGGCCATCGCCGCAGAACTGGCCGAGAGCGAGCTGTTCGGGCATGTCAAGGGCGCGTTTACCGGGGCGCACAAGGCGCATACCGGCTTGTTCCAGCAGGCCGAGGGCGGCACGCTGTTTCTGGACGAACTCACTGAGATGCGGCTCGATTTGCAGGTCAAACTGTTGCGCGTGCTGGAAAGCCGCGCCTTTCAGCCGGTGGGCGGGGAACAGACCCTGCGTACCGATGTGCGGATTCTCGCGTCCAGCAACAGGAACATCCAGGAGGCGATCGAGGAGGGCCTGCTGCGCGAGGACCTGTACTACCGGATCGCGCAGTTTCCGCTGGACATCCCCTCCCTGCGTGAGCGCGGCGACGACATCGCGCTGCTGGCCGAGGCCTTTCTCGCCGAGCTTTGTCGGGAGCACAACGTCAGCAAACAGTTTTCCGAGGAGGCACTGGACGCCCTGCGCATCTACCACTGGCCCGGCAATGTGCGGGAGCTGCGCAACGTCGTGGCGCGGGCGTTCCTGCTGGCCGGCACCCGGGTGGAGCTGGACGACCTGCCGGGTGAGTTGATCCGCGGTGAGCCCGCGGCGGGCGACCACCTGCGGTTGTCGGTGGGCCAGACCCTGGAAGACGTCGAGCGGCGCATCATACTGGCCACCCTGGACCACCATCAGGGCAACAAGACAGTCACCGCCAAAGAGCTGGGTATCAGTCTCAAGACCCTCTACAACCGCCTGAAGCGCTACGAGCAGCACCGCGACACGGCGCGCTGATGCGGTCGCTTCGCACCCGCCGGTCGAGCGCGCGCCGCTTCCCGAACTGGCTGCTGCTTTTTCTGGCGTGGAAAGTGCATGAATCAGCAAGATAACGCAGTGTTCCCTCTCGCGGTGAGGCGAGACGGGAGCGGGGGAGGTGCCATGTCACACAGGCTTGCCAATCTCGAACTGAGCGAATTGCTCAGCAGCCCGGTGAAGAGCCGGGACGGCCAGGTTCTCGGGCGCATCGACGATATCATACTCAATGTGCGCGACGGTCGCATCGAATACGTGAAGCTCGCGGTCGACGCCGGCGAACCGGCGTCAAAGCGCTGCGTCGCCGTGCCGTGGAGCCAGTTCAAGCTGGTGAATGTCGCCGCGGATATCGAGCTGAATATCAGTCGCAAGGTGTTGGCAATGTGCGCTGCATCGAGCCTTTGAGCGCGCGCGGCTCGTGGTCTGATGGCAGGTGCGGTCGGTCACTGTCATCGCAATGCAGGCGTTGTCCGCAGTGACGCGTATAAAAAAGCCGGCAGCCACTAGAGCTGCCGGCGGGCGATTTTGCGCCGGAAAGCGACGCTAGATGTCGCTGTCGCGCAATGCGTCGAACTCGCGCTCGGCCTCTTCCTTGCCCTTGCCGTATTTTTCCTGCATCACGCCGGCAAACTCCTGGCGCTTGCCCTTGATGCGGTCCAGATCGTCGTCGGTGAGTTCTCCCCACTTGGCCTGGATTTTACCCTTGAGCTGCTTCCACTTGCCCTGTGCAATGTCCTGATTCATGATCGACTCCTGTGTTGACAACAATGTCACATTTATTGCTGACGCACACCGTGTGTCCGACAGCAGCGCGCTGTGTTGCAAGCTGCCAATAAGTAAAAGCATGTTCCGTGCCAAGCTTCATGTCGCGCAGATTGCGCAGCGCTGCCACCGGTGCGCGCGGGCAAAACCTGCGGTCGGGGCTGGGTCCAAGCGACAGCCAGCGCCGGCGCAGGCGCGCCGACTGGTAAGTTTTACGGCAGTCGATCGTAAAACTTACCAGTGCGCCCGCCTTCGCGAGGGGGCGGCCGCCCCGGCGGCGAGCGTTTGCGGTGCGGGCGCCGTGTTCGATGCGCTGACGCCGGTCTGTACTTGCCACACGGCAGCAGGCTGCTATGCTGCGGCCATCCCGGCGCGGCGCTGCGAACTGCCGGCGCGGCCACAGGACGACGAGGTAAACGCATGCAACAGGCACTGGTGAATATGCTGACCATGCAGCACAACATGAACTCGCGAGTCCATCCAGACTGGTTGGAGCAGGAGTTTGCATGGTACCGGGCAGTGTGGATCGAGTGCGCCGAATTGATCGATCACTACGGCTACAAGTGGTGGAAGCAACACACGCCCGACATGGAGCAGGTGCGCCTGGAAGTGATCGACATCTGGCACTTTGGACTGTCGGCCCTGTTCCGCGACGGCAGGGACATCGCCCAGATCGCCGCACAGATCGAGCGCGAGCTGGCCGACTTTGCACCGGCCGGGCTCGGCGTGCGGGAGGCCACCGAGGAACTCGCCGCCGATACCCTGCGCACCAGGCAGTTTTGCGTGACGCGCTTTTGGGAGCTGATGCACGCCGTGGACCTGGATTTTGACCGCCTGTACGGTGCCTACATCGGCAAGAACGTGCTGAATTTCTTCCGCCAGGACAACGGCTACCAGGACGGCAGCTATGTCAAGAACTGGGCGGGTAGGGAGGACAACGAACATCTGATCGATCTGGTGGCCGCCCTGGATCGCGGCGCCGCTGACTTTGCGCAGCAGGTGTACCGCTCGCTGGATGCGCGCTACCGCGAGCTCGTTGCGCGCTGACATGGAGCCCGCGGATACCCGCCTGTCCACCACCGCTCTGGCGAAAAAGCTGGATATTCCGGCCCAGCAGTTGTTTGCCACACTCCGGGACTACGGCTGGATCCAGCGCTCGGGGGAGACGTGGGTACTCACGCCAAAAGGCGAGTTCGAGGGCGGGACCTACCACAACAGCCGGCGCTTCGGGCGCTACGTTGTGTGGCCCGAGCACCTCGAAAAACACCCGCTGCTGGCGGCCATTGAATCCAACCAGCGCATCAGCGCCGCCGCCATGTGCCGTTATTACCCGCCGCTGCACGCCCGGCAGATCAATCGCGCCCTGGCCGAACTGGGCCTGCAGCAGCACAGCATGCTGGGCTGGCAGCTCACCGCGTTTGGCAAGCGCCTGGGCGGGCAGCCGGCCGAAAGTGACAATAGCGGCGCGTTCTATGTCACCTGGCCCCACGAGATCATCGATCACCCGGTTATTCACCGGGAGCTGACTCGGCAGGCGGACCAGGTGCAGCCGCTGGCAGCGGCCGATGAACTGGCGCCGGACCTGTTTGCGGCGCCCGTCGACGGGGCCGGTTCGCGCACCGGCATCGACGGGCACACACTGTCCTCGGCCCTGCAGGCGCGCGTCTGTAACTGGCTGTACCTGGCGCAGCTGGCGCACGCCTGCCAGCGGGCGCTGCCCACTGAAGAAGCGTTCCACGCTGATTTTTACCTGCCCGCCGGCAGTATTTACATCGACTGCTGGGACGACGACACACCGGCGCGGGAGCTCTCAGCCAGACTGCACAGGCGCGATCTGTATCGCGAACTGGAGCTGCGCCACGTGGAAGTCAACGCGGCGGACGCTGCCAGGCTCGACGAAACGCTCGGCCGGCGCCTGCTGGCGTTCGGTATTCGCTACTGACCCACCCCGCAGCGCGGTGCAGGCGCGCTCAAAGCAAGCTGTCGATGCGGCCGGCGAGGGTGAAATCGCGCGCCGTAATCCCGCCCGCATCGTGCGTCGTCAGATAAATCTCCACCCGGTTGTAGTTGTTGGACCACTGCGGGTGGTGGTTCATGGTTTCGGCCAGCAGGGCCACCTGGCTAATAAAGCCAAAGGCTTCCACGAAATTCTCGAACACAAAGTGACGGTAGAGCTTGTGCTGATCCAGTGCCCAGTCGGGCAGCGCGGCCAGTCGCTCTTCAATGGCGGCGGCGGAGAGTTTTTCGGCGGACATGGACGACTCCTGCGTATGGCGGTGAAACCCGGTGCGCTGGCGCTCAGCGCGCAACTAAAAGTCTAGCGGTGCATAAGAAAAACGCCACATTCCATGTGGTCGGTGTAGGGAAACTGGTCAAACAGGGCCAGGCGCGCGATCCGGTGTGTGCGGCGCAGGGTCGCCAGGTCCCGGGACAGCGTGTGCGGATTGCACGAGATGTAGATGATCGCATCGAAGCCGGCCGCCATCGTCAGACTGTGGGGGTCCAGCCCGGCCCGGGGCGGGTCCACGAACAGGGTCCGCAGAGCGTAGTGTGTCAGGGGGTGCGGCAGTTGCGCCAGGCGCCTGAAGGTCCGCACTCCGGCCAAGGCCTGGGCCACTTCCTGTGCTGACAGGCGGATCATCTGCACATTGTCGATGGCGTTTGCCGCCAGGTTCTCGCGCGCGGCGCGAATCGAAGCCTTGGACACCTCGGTGGCGATGACCCGGTCGAAATAGCGCGCCAGGGGCAGGGTGAAGTTGCCGTTGCCACAGTACAGCTCCAGCAGATCGCCGGTCCTGGCGCCGGCGCAGCCGCCGGCCCATTCGAGCATGCGGATATTGAGTGCGGCGTTGGGTTGCGTGAACGCCTGTTCGTACTGACGGTAGCGGTAGTCGCGGCCGGCTACCCGCAGCACCTCGCACACGTAGTCGCGGCCGACAACCCGCTTCTGCCCGCGGCTGCGCCCGACAATGGACACGCCCAGTTCCCGGGCCAGTGCCTGTGCCGCCGCGCCCCAGTCCCGTGCCAGCGCCCGGTGATACACCAGTGTGAGCAGGGTATCTCCGGCCAGGGTGCTCAGGAATTCGACCTGAAATAATCTGCCCCGCAACACCGGTTCGTTACGCAGCCGCGTGCGCAGGGCCGGCATCAGCTCCTGGATGCGCGCGCAGGCAATGGGCAGCGCCTCGACGGGTAGCGGTGTCTGCGGCTCCCCCGGGCGGAACATCACGTAGTCCAGCGCGTCGCCGTCGTGCCACATCCGAAACTCGGCGCGCATGCGAAAAGCCGTCGGTGCGGAGGGATAGACCTGCGGCGTGGGGGGGGCGTGGGGTGCCAGCAGCGCAGACACCGCGGCGACTTTTTCCTCCAGTAGCGCCGCGTAGTGCTGCGGTGTGATACGCGACAGCGGCATCAGGCGAATCTCGCGCGGGTTTTTTCCCGGCCCGCAGTCCACAGCGAGGCAGCCGGGGGCTCACGGTCGGGCGGCATCGTGCAGCTTGGCCAGTGCACGTGCCGGGCTACAGGCAGTTGTCGGGCTTGGGCAGGCCGGCGAGCTTGCTGGCCAGCCTGGCCGGCGAGCCGGGAAACAGCGACAGCAGGTAGATGCTCCTGCCCTTGTCGGGCCCCAGCCTGAGGGCGCAGTATTTGACCAGTGCGCGCATCGCCGGTGCGGTCTGGTACGCGCGGTAGTAGTCCCGTAGTAAATAAATCACTTCCCAGTGCGCCTCGCTCAGCTCCAGTCCTTCCGCCGCCGCCAGTTGCTGCGCGACCGCCGGGCGCCAGTCGCCGGGGCGGCGCAGGAAACCCTCCGCATCGAATGCACTGGCCGGCAGCACTGATCCCAAGTTATCAGGTGGTTGGGGCACTAGTGTATGGGACACTACACTAATACCAGGCCAGTTGGCGCGGGTAGCGCTCGGTAAGCGCGACAAAGCCGTCCATATCCACCACCTCGATCTCTTCCAGAAGCGGCAGCACACCCGCGGCGCTGGCGTCAGCGCGCAGCACGTACAGCGGTGCCCCGCAGGCCCGCAGGCGCTCCCAGGCCCGGCTGTGTGCCATGGCGGCGTACACGCCGTCGCCCAGCAGCAGCAGGGCATCGTCAGCGGTGATCGCGCGCAGGCAGTCATCGAAGGCGCCGCTGGCCGGGGAGGCGTTGAGGGTGTGCAGGATCACGCTCAAAAGCCCAGCAGCTTGTCGCAGCGGTCCATCAGTTCGCGCACCTGCGCGGGCGTGAGCGCCGTGGCCGCTACCGGGGAATTTGCCAGATCCACGCCGTAGGCGGCGGCGGCCTGGCCATCGACGTAGACCGCCTCGATATCGTACAGCGGCAGCGAGGCCAGCAGGCGGCCCATATTGCGGCTGCCGCTGGCCTGGCTGTCCTGCTGTCCCAGCAACTGCAACACCCCGTCGCCCATAAACAGGATATCGACCGGCTGCTCGAATGCGGCGACGGCCAGGGCTGTTTCGATGGCGGTGCGCGCGAGACTGGCGCCGTAAGGCGCGCGGCGCACGACGACCAGGTGGCGTGTTGGCGGTTCCGCTGCCGGCATCCCTAACCCCCGAACGTGACCAGCCGGTCGCAGTGGGTCATGGCATCCACCAATTGCCCCAGCCCGGAAATGACAAAGGCGGGGTGGATGGTGGGTCCGCAGCGCTCGTGGCGCTGGGCCTCGCCGGCATCCAGCAAACCGCGTTTGAGTGCGGATGAAACGCACAGGATGAGCTCCAACGCGTGTCGCTCGGACAGCTCGACCCAGCACTGTAGCGGACTTGCTTCGTCCTGGGGAAAGACCGCCGCGGCGCTGCCGGCAAAGGTACCGTCATCGAGAAAGAACACGCGGTCGATGGTGTGGCCGCGTTGCAGCGCGCTGCGGGCGAACTGCACTGCATGCCGGGCGCCGTGCCCGGAAGCGGGGGAAGACAGCACCAGCAGCGAATAGATCATGTGCCCGGTCTAGTCATCGTCGCCTGCGCGGCCCGGTACATCCTGTACATCGTCGCTACCGGCATCCATGCCTCCCGCGACATACCGTACATCCTGTACATCGTCGCTACCGGCATCCATGCCTCCCGCGACATACCGTACATCCTGTACATAAAAAACCCCGGGGGTGCCGGGGTTCTTCGGTTGCAGGCGCGGGCCTAGTCATCGCCACCCAGCGCGGTCAGCAGGTGCAGCAAATGAATAAACAGGTTGTAGATGTCCAGGTACAGGGCCACCGTGGCGCGGATGTAGTTGGTTTCGCCGCCGTTGATAATGCGGCTGGTGTCTAACAGTATCAGGCCGGACATGATCATCACCACCGCTGCCGAAATGGTCAGTGACAGCGCCGGGATATTCAGGAAAATATTGGCGATCATGGCCACCACAGCCACCAGCAGACCCACCATCAGGAAGCCCCCCATGTAGGAGAAGTCCTTGCGCGTGGTCAGTGCATAGGCGGACAGCCCGAAAAACACCAGCGCCGTTCCGCCCAGCGCCTGCATCACCAGGGAGGGCCCGTTGGGCATGGCCAGGTAGAAGCTGAGCATGGGGCCGATAGATGCGCCCATCACACCGGTAAAGGCGAAAATGGCGAGCAGGCCCTTGCTGGTGTCAGCCGTGCGATTCACTACGAACAGCAGGCCAAAGCCCACCAGTGCCAGCACCAGCGCGGCGCCGTGTCCCAGCCCCATAACCATAGCCAGGCCGGCCGTGGCCGTACTGAACAACAGTGTAAGGCCCAGCAGCATATAGGTGTTCTTGAGCACCTTGTTGGTGCTCACGACCGCGCCCATGCCGGCGGTTTTCATATCGTACAGACTGTGTTGTTGCATCACTCACTCCAGAATATGGCGCACACCGCGCGCCTTCAGGTCTTGGACAGATAATAAGGGCGAAAATTGCAAAAACCAAGCCCCGCGCGGCAATATCCCCGCGGCTTCTGCCCGCGCGGCGCCCGGCACCAGCGCACTGTGGCGCGAGACGGCCCCGATGGCCGGTCGGCGGCGCGCCGCCGCGCGGCTCGCCGCCGGACGGTCAGGCCAGCAGGGCCTGCCGGAACTCCTCGTAGATTTCGTCCAGGCAGGCCTTGAGATCCTCCAGGTGCGGCATGGCGCGCCGCCCGGACACCATGCCGAAGAACAAACGTCCGGCGTAACTGTACACGGTGACATTCAGCGCGGTCATCGGTGCAATCCCCGAGATGGGGTAGGTAGCGACCAGTTTGGCGCCGTTGAAGTAGCGTGTTTCGCGCGGACCGGGCACATTGGATATGACCAGGTTCAACGGCGGGGGCATGATGCCTTCCAGTTTCAGCGACATGCCCACGGAGCCGAGCAGGGCGGTGCTGAAGCTGTAGGCCTGGGAGGCGGCGTTGGGCAGGCCGCTGTAGAGCGCCCGGGCGGCGGCCACGGACTGGTGGATGCTCTGGATGCGCTGCGCCGGGCCTTCGTCGCGCTGCCCCAGTTTGACCTGCAGGCCGGTTACATAATTCCCCTCGGCGGTGGACTCCCCCGGGGGGCGCAGGTTCACCGGGACGGCGGCGACCAGCGGCTTGTCCGGGTGCTGTCCCTGTTCCCCGAGATAGCGCAGCAGGGCCGCGTCACACAGGGCCAGCACCACATCGTTGAGCGTGGCGCCGAGGGGGCGTCCCATGGCTTTCAATTGCTCCAGCGGGTAGTCGGCAAACGCGAGGCTGCGCGAGGCGCTCAACGGCGCATTGAGGGCCGTATGGGGCCCCGACAGAGGCAGTGCTATGCGTTCGTTGTGCTGCAGATAGCGGGCATTGACAAGACGTCCGGCCAGTTTGCCCAGCCCCAGGGCGATGTCGCCGCTGTGGCGCAGCGAGGCGACCGGTGTTTGCAGTGCCTCCAGCCAGGGGCGCGGCGTCTGCCCGGCGTGTCGGTGGCTGCGCTCCCAGATACACCGCAGCGGGGCACTGGCCGCGGTGCCGGTGGCATCCGCCATCCACTTGGAAAACGTGGCCCCGTCGCAAATCGCATGGTGAATCTTGATGTAGAACGCGAAGCGCCGTCCCGCCAGGCCTTCAATGAGATAAAACTCCCACAGGGGGCGGTCCCGGTCCACCAGATTGGCGTGCATGCGCGCCAGCACCGCATGCAACTGCTCGTCGTTGCCCGGGCGCGGCAGCACGGTGTGTCGCAGGTGGTAGTCGATCTCGAAACCGTCGTCGGTGACCAGTTCCGGCAGGCCGATGCCGCCGGGCTTGAGGCGCTGATTGAACGGAAAGCCCGGCGGGCGTCGCCGCAGTTCAGTCATCATCGCCTGCAGCCAGGCGGCGCCCTCGCCGCGGGGCAGTTCAAATACCTGCAGGCCGGCGACATGCGCCGGCAACTCGCGGGTTTCCACGCCGAGGAACAGGGAGTCGACGGCTGACAGCCTGCTCATCGGGCTTTACTGCGGCGGGTGGTGGCCCGCGGCGCAGCCTTTCCGCGCCCGGCACCGGCAGCGGATTTGGGCCTGTTGACGCCCTTTGCTCTAGCAGGGCCCCTGGCGGCTTTGGTGATCCGGCGGGTGCGCGAGCCCGTTTTGCCGGCGGTAACCACCGCCTGCTTCAGTTCGTGGAAGGCCTCCTGCAGACATTGCGCATAGTAGGCGGGGTCCGGCATCATCTCGCGGTCCGACAGCGGGGCGATCACCAGGCAGCCGTCATAGCTGGTGACCGCATGGCTGATGCCCATGTCGTCCGTGATAACGGCCAGGCCGGTGAACATGGCCAACCGCGCGCCGCAGAAGTACAGCTTGTGCTGCGGGCCGGGCACGTTGGTGACCACCATGTTGTGGCTGGCGCGATAGGCCCTGCCGGGCCCGCGCGAGGCCGCCACCGCCCGGCCCGCCAGCAGCAGGGTCGGCGCGGGCAACTGCTCCTGCATGTCCACCAGGTCGCGGGCGCCCACGGCATTGAGCGCCTTGAGCTTGGTCATTTCATCGCGCACCAGGGACAGGCGCTTTAGCGGGTCCGCTTCCTGGGTCATGAGCCGGGCGCGTGTCAGGTGGACCTTGTTGCCCCCCGCGCCGCGCTCCTGCGTCGTGCGCACACTGACCGGCACCATGGAGGTCAGAGAGATCTCCGGCAGCTCCCTTTTGCTGGCCAGGTACTGCCGCATGGCGCCGCCGCAGACCGTCAGCACCACGTCATTGATGGTGGCACCGGACACCGCCGACTTTACCAGCCTGAAGTCGTCCAGGTCGAAACGCACTGCATCCCATACCCGGTGCGGTGAAATCGGCCGGTTAAACCGGGTGACGGGTGTCGGTGACTTGTCCTGCGCCTGTTGCTCCTGTGAGCGCGGTGTGGTCGCCGCCTGCAGCAGTTTGCGGCCGAGGGTGGAACCGGTCCTGAAGGTGGAGCGGGTATTGTTGACCAGGGCCCGCGCCAGCAGTTCGGCGGGGCGCGGCTCCGGCTGGGAGCGCCACCGCACCGTGCGCCTGGACTGCTGCGGGTAGGGCTCCAGGTCGTGAATACCCATGGTCAACTCGGCGGCGGCGACGCCGTCGAGCGCCGTGTGATGGATTTTCGTGAGGACCGCGAAGGATCCCGCGGGCAGGAAGTCGATCTTGTTCAGGCCCTCGATCACGTACATTTCCCACACCGGGCGGGTCATGTCCAGGGGCCGTGAGTGCAGCCGGGAAACCTGGATGCAGAGCTGGCGCCAGTCCCCCGGCTGGGGCAGTGCAATATGCCGCACGTGGTACTCCAGGTCGAAATCCGGATCGTTGATCCAGTAGGGGTAGTCCAGATTTAAGGGCACCTGCACCAGCCGCTGCCGATAGATCGGCGAAGCGCCCAGGCGCTGCTCCATGTGTTCCAGTATCGTCTTGAAGCGCAGGGTACCGCCGCGCACCGTCGACTGGTCGTAGCAGTAGAGTATGGAGATGTGCTGGTGCCGGCTCTGTTTGTCGGTGTACAGGAACAGGGCATCACCCCCGGTAATCTGGCGCATCGCACGGACTCCCGATCTTATGGTTTTGTTACAGTATAAGCGACAACCTCGCCGGTTGCCGCAAATAGCGCCAACCGGGGACAAATCCAGGTCTGTGAGATGGCGGAGGTCGACAGGGTCGGGGCCGGACCAGCGGGTGGTGCGGATGTCCCGCAACCGAGGGAGGGAGCCGAGCAAACCCCTTGGACCCGGTACAGTTTGAGCGCTGTGTGTCATTGCGGACAACCCAAATTTCATCAAGTCCGACTCGATTGCTGCCGTAGTGCTCGACAACGGCAATTATTGGCCGTTGGACAAAGCAGTGTGCTGCCTTTACCATGCACGCGGTAGCAGGTTGGGTGTGGCGCGGCGACACGATAATGAAAAAAAGCCCCTGATGACAAGCTCGGCATGGCAAGCCCCTGGTTCTTCAGATTATTTGTTCTGTTTCTCTTTGTCAGTAGCGGCTTTGAGTTGCCGTCCCTGGCATGGTTCATGGTAATTGCAGCTCTGGTATTCAGCGTACTGCGCCTGCGCTACGAGGCTGTGCGTTGCCCGAGGAAAATCATACATGTTCCGGACAGGTTGACCAATAAAGGCGAACTCGAGCGACAGTACGCTGCGCCGCTCGAGGTGTCTCTCCTCATCGATGCGGACGAACTTGCAAGCTGCATGAAAACCCGGCTGATAGCGCGGGACGCGGTGATCGATTCCGTCAGTGCGGCAGTACGAGTACGAGAGGTGGTATGGTGCGACGCGTAGCCATAGTAACAGGCGCAGCACAGGGTATCGGGCGCGGTATCGCCCAGACCCTGGCAATCGACGGCTGCCAGGTGGTAGTGGCGGATATCAACGCGGACGCAGCCGCCGAGACCGCCCGCTCGATCCAGGCGCAGGGTGGCCAGTGCCGGGTGCGTCACTGTGACATACGCAGCGACGAGAGCATGCGAGAGCTGGTCGATGACACCATCGCGTCCCTCGGCGGAGTGCATGTGCTGGTGAACAACGCCGTCATGAGCAGCGGTACCGCGCGCCTGGAAGACAAGACCCGCGCCGACTTTGAACTGTCAATGCAGGCCAGTTTCTACGCGCCATTGGCGGCCATGCAGCGGGCGTTTCCCAGCATGCGCCGGCAGGGCTTCGGGCGCATCATCAACATGTGCTCGCTCAACGGGGTGAACGCCCACTTGTACACCGCCGATTACAACGCCAGCAAGGAGGCGCTGCGCTGCCTGACCCGCAGCGCGGCCCGCGAGTGGGCCGCCCACGGAATCACTGTCAATGCAGTGTGTCCAGCGGCGAAAACACCGGCCTTCGAGCGCTTTGCACAACACTCACCGGACAACGCGGCGCGTGTCGAGGCGGCCAATCCCATGGGGCGACTCGGTGATCCGCTGGGGGATATTGCCGGCGTGGTGTGCTTTCTGGCCAGTGAGGCCGCTCGCTATACCACTGGTAACACCCTGTTCGTGGACGGCGGATCGCACATCAATGGTGTGGCCTGGAAGCCGCAACTGCCGGGCACCTGAGGCAGTGGCACAAGTTTTCGATTACATCGTGGTGGGCGCCGGTTCAGCCGGGTGTGTGGTAGCGCGGCGCCTGGCGCAGGCCGGTCAGTCGGTGCTGTTGCTGGAAGCCGGCGGCGCGGACCGCAGCCCGCTGATCCACGTTCCCCTGCTGGCGCCAAACCTGCAGCGCAATCCACGCTTTGACTGGTGTTACGAGACCGCGCCCGAACCGGCGCTCAACGGCCGCCGCATCGCGTGGCCGCGCGGCAGGGTGCTGGGCGGCACCAGCAGTCTCAACGGCATGGTCTACATTCGCGGCCAGCGCGCCGACTACGACGCCTGGGCAGCACAGGGCAATGCGGGCTGGGCCTACGAGCAGGTGCTGCCCCAGTTCCGGGCCGGGGAATGCAACCAGCGCGGCGGCGATGCCTGGCACGGCGGCGATGGCAGCCTCTGGGTCAGCGACATGGCCGATACCATGCCGATCAGCGAGCTGTTCATTCGCGCCGGCCTGGAGCGCGGCATGCCGTACAACCCGGACTTCAATGGCGCCAGCCAGGAGGGTATCGGTTATTTTCAGGCCAATATCCGGCGTGGTCGCCGCCACAACAGCGCGCGGGCATTTCTAGGCAGAGACGATGCCCGTGGCAAGCTGCACCTGCAGTTGCACGCCCTGAGTGAACGTATCCTGATCGAGGGCGGCCGCGCAGCGGGCGTGCAATACCAGGTGGCGGGCAAGACGCATACCGCGCTGTGCCGCCGGGAGGTCATCCTGTGCGCGGGCACCGTCAACAGTCCGCAGTTGCTGGAACTGTCGGGCGTAGGCCATCCCGAGGTACTGGGGGCCCAGGGTGTACCGGTGCTGCACGCACTGCCCGGGGTGGGTGAAAACCTGCAGGACCATATCACCATCAATCTCAGCCGCGGCCTGCGCGATATGGCAACTTACTACGATGAACTGCACGGCTGGCGCGCCCTGCGCAGCGTGTGGCGCTACCTGCTGCGCCGGCGCGGTGTGTTCGCCTATCCCACCGCGCACGTCGGCGCCTTTTTCAAATCCCGGGAAGACCTGCCCCGGCCCGACCTGCAACTGCACTTTACACCGGCCGCGGGACGCTATGCCGACAAGGGCAAGATGCAGCCCGTCCCGGGCGTGACGGCCACCGTGTGTATCCTGCGCCCCGCGAGCCGCGGCTCTATCCATATCGGCGGCGCCACAGCACAGGACCAGCCTGTCATCATCGCCAACTACCTGGCCGTCGAGGAAGATATGCAGGCCCTGGTGAGCGGCTTCAAACAGATCCGCGGGCTGTTTGAGACAGCCGCGCTGCGGCCTCACCTCACCGATGATTCCCTGCCGGGCAGCCGCGTGGATGCCGCTGACGACATCATGGATTACATCCGCCAGGAGGCATTCTCGGTCTACCACCCGGTGGGCACCTGCAGGATGGGCCGGGATGAGATGGCGGTGGTGGACGCGCGGCTGCGCGTCCACGGGCTGCGCAACCTGCGCGTGGCCGATGCGTCCATCATGCCGACGATCGTATCCGGCAACACTCACGCGCCCTGTGTGATGATCGGGCAGAAGTGCGCGACGATGGTCCTGGAGGACCGTCGTTAGTAGCGGATTTTCTATCTATTCCGGTCCTGACAACTTGCACTTTGGTCAGCAGTGGATGGCTTTGAGCTGCTCCCTGCCGCCTGTCGGATAGTGGTATGCGCCAGGTTTCGCACTGACTGCTGCTCTCGGATAACCGGGTGCAGACGGATACTCGACAGCGTGCACTATTCGCACTGGTAACCGAGCATATCCAGGCCCTCGAGCAAAAGGCCATGTTCGACCTGTTGCCGCCAGAGGCGCAACTGGACATGGTCCCCCAGGCGCTGACCGACGGTGAGGAGAGCGGTTCAGCGGGACCGCTCGACATGGCGGCCATTCTCCGACGTGCCAGGGCTAAAGCAGGGTTAGACGCGCACCACGACGAGAGGTGAAATTCCGAAAAAAGGTGAACACTTTTTTTACAAAGTGTTCACCTGCAGTTTTTGGAGCGTGGGCTTTGCCGAAATTCAGCACTTGATCGCAGTTCTGCTGCCTTTATTTTTCCCAATACCTTACGCCTCACAAGACCAGCATTAGTGCACCAGAACACCTCTCTTGTTCGGTCGATAGTCCCACTACCTCCTGGTACCATAGATTGGTAATATAGGCCGTCAATTCTTTGCGATCAGTGTAGGCCAATGGGCAAGAACACCAGCGTTTCACTCGGCGAGCACTTCGAGAGCTTCATCCAGAACCGCGTCGAATCCGGGCGCTTCGCCTCGGCCAGCGACGCAGTTCGCGCAGGTCTTCGCTTGCTGGAGCAAGAAGAAGCCAAGCTTGATCTTTTAAGAGAAACGCTGGCTAAAGCGGAGACCGAGCTGGATCAGGGGAGGGGCATCGACGGCGATAGTTTCATGAAAGAGCTGATTGATGCCCGGCTACATTCTATCCCCGCAGGCACAAATCAGCCTGCAACAAATTAGTCAGTACACGTTTAAACAACACGGCGCGGCGCAAAGAAATACCTATCTGAAGATGCTCCGGTATCACATACGACGGATTGCTGACAATCCCAGCCACGGGCGGGAGCGCAACGCTATCAAGGCGGGCTACTACAGCCTGGTCGCCGGCAAGCACAATATCTACTACCGGCTACGCGACACCCACGTTGAAATATTGGATGTGC
This sequence comes from Halioglobus sp., assembly GCA_020443345.1. GTDB lineage: Bacteria > Pseudomonadota > Gammaproteobacteria > Pseudomonadales > Halieaceae > JARRPM01. The sequence goes on along the minus strand of JAGRIH010000053.1, from coordinate 34,815 downwards.
TGCATCAATCCATGGAGCCGCAGCTTCATTTGTAGCGCGATAGTTGTCGATCAGGTCGCGCTCAGCGTCCCTCGTGAGCTCAAACTGCGTTAAGTAACAGACCTTTTTGGCGCGCTTCCCAGTGTGCCAGCTCCAATACTTCGGGCAATGCGCGTTCGCAATACAGTGTGACCTTACAGACAATACCGGCTGGTAATCTGTTTTTTTAGGTCTTTCTCCAGCCCACATACTTTGGGTCGATCACCACATTACCAAATGGACCTCGAGTCGAAGGCACAGGAGTAGAATTTTTCCAGTCAATAGAACCATCATCAGCGAAGTTGGAAGAGTTGTGCTCGGTTTTTAGAAGGTAAATACCATATCCTACGTAGTCAACGACACGAACTACTGACGTGTCTAGAACCTCGAACTTGGCGTCAAATACGGTAGCCGGAACCGCTAGATTCATAGCCCCGGGGCTCTCTACGCTGGGGAAAATCAGGCCGCCCCCCGTCTGGAAATACCACTCTGCATAGGCAGCGGAGATCTTGTAGTCATGGGGCCTCTTGGTCGGTAGCCTGAATATCTCTGCCATCACCGAATTGAATAGAACGGATGCACTGAAGCTGAGAGGATCGGCGGCCATCTCCTGATGGAGGAATTCCGCCGCCGGACCGGACCTGAGTTGCGATCTACCCGCTGCATGAAAGAACTGCAACTCACCAACAACTCGGCAGATTAGCTCAACTGGCTCCCTAACACGCAAGTTGACCACCTGAATAAGGTCATCCGCCATCGCACCAATTTCTTCAAGTGCCGTGTGGAGATTCCAACTCGCATAGAATATCTGTGATCCAGGGTACTGGGCTCGGCCGAAGTCAGGTGATCCAGCAGGTGGATAGAGTAGGTCTATAATATTGTCGAATGGGGAGTCGTCGTTGCAACGACGAGCTCGAACCCAGATATTTTCATGATTCCGCCTAATACTATATATTCCACCCGCGCTTGCGCATTGCCTGAACTCCCGAAGCTCTTCTTCTATCGAGGCAATCGTACGAGCACGGAGAAGCGCTCCTCGAAGGGCCTGTGCCTTGGCAAAGATTGTGGGAATGTCGGAGGGCCAGGGATGACTCACAACGCGCTGCGCGCGCTGCGACCCTGCGGGCTTCGCCGGGCTCGGCGCCCCCCAGGCGGCTCGGTTCAAATTGCTGCGCAATTTGTCGAACCGGGGGTTCTCTTCGAGCCGGACCCGCTACCATATTAAAAAGGGACCTCAGGGTCCCTTTTTAATATGGCGGTGGGCCAGGGATTCGAACCCCGGGAGGGTCGCCCCTCAACGGTTTTCAAGACCGCCGCTTTCGACCACTCAGCCAGCCCACCGAAAAACCTGATTGTATGCCCGCAGCGCTGTGCGAGGCAGGCGAGATTATACCGGTTGGCGAGGTGGACACAAGGGGACTCGCGCCACCTCGTGTCCGTTATCGCCGCGTGGCTCAGCCCTGACCCGCAGCCTCGGGCAGCGCGGCTGTGCGCTGCGGCCCGCGCGGGTCGTTGCTGGCGCGTGGAGCGGGGCGGTTGCCGGCGCTGGCCGGCGGCGCCACCGACGCGCCGAACAACTGCGGGTGGGTGGTGGTGATTTCCACTACCTGCACCGGGCACGGCTCCACCCGCGGGTCATTGCGGGCGCGGCCATCGGCGGTGAGGCCGGCGCCGGAAGGGCTTTGCTGCGCCGCGCAGACCGCTGGCGACGGGGTGTCTTCCCCTGTCGGCTCCTGCGCAGATTCCGGCGCGGCGGATGTTGAATCCGGCACTGCAGCGGCCGGCACTTCCACAGCGGGTTCATGCGCCGCCGCGTCTTCCGGGGCCGCCCCCTGCTCTGGGGCTGCTGCTGCCAGCACCACCGGCCGGGTCTGCGGCGCTGTGGACTGCTGGTCTGTCTGCGGCGCAGTCGCTGCCGCCGTATCCTGCGCCGTATTGTCAGTGTCGTCTGCCGGCGCGACGGCGCCGCTGTCGTCCTCGGCTTTGCGAGGACGCGAGCGGCGCCGTCGCGGTGCGTCACCGCGTTTCATGTCACTGGGACGCTTGCGCGGTCTTTCGCGCTTGTTGTCCGGCGTAGACGCTGCAGCGTCGGGTTTCGGGTTCTCCTCGACACCCTCTTGCGCGGTTGCAGCGTTGCTGCGCGGCGGCTGCGCCTCGCCTTCGCCGCGGCGGCGGCCCCGTTGATCGCGTCCCCTGCCGCCGCGGCCGGAGTCCTCGGCGCGCCGGCGCTTGGGTTGGTCACGCTTTTCATCCTGCCGTTCATCGGCAGAACGATCCGTCTGAGCGTCAGCCGGTTGAGCGCTGCGGCGGCGATTCCTGCTGCCATTGGCGCTGCGGTTGTCGCCGCTGTCCTGACTGCGTTTGGCCTGGCTCTGGCGCCGCCGCGGCGCTTTCTCTGCCTCCGGCTGCGCCGCCTGCCGCCCCTCGAGTTCGTTGGTCGCGGCCTCCTCACCCACCAGGGACGACCACAGACGGGCCAGGAAGCCGGGGCGGTGGGGGTGCATAGCAAGCGGCGCCACTGGTCCGGTCGCCGTCGGTGCGGGGGCGGGTACATCGGGTCTCTCGCGCGCTGGCGGCGCCTGTGGCGCTATACGCTGCACCGCCGCCTGCTGCTGAGGTTTGGCGGCCGCATGGCTGTCGCTGATGGTTTCGGTGTCGGGGACGGTGATATCGACCGTGTAACTCACCTTGTGGTCGCCGTCCACCTCGTCGTCGCGCAGCCGCTGCACCTCGAAGTGCGGCGTTTCCAGGTTGGGGTTGGGTATCACTAGCATGCGGGTCTTGGCCACCGACTCGATTTCACTGAGCGCCGCGCGCTTTTCATTCAGCAGGTAGGCGGCGACGTCGACTGGCACGATGGCGCGTACTTCGGCGCTGCGCTCCTTGATCGCCTCTTCCTCCAGCAGGCGCAGGATGGACAGAGCCAGCGACTTGGTGTCGCGAATGGTGCCCTGGCCGGTGCAGCGCGGACAGACGATGGCACTGGTTTCCCCCAATGACGGCCGCAGCCGCTGCCTGGACATTTCCAGCAGGCCAAAGCGTGAAATCCGTCCCACCTGGACCCGCGCCCGATCGATGGCGAGTGCATCGCGCATCCGGTTTTCCACCGCGCGCTGGTTTTTGGAGGACAGCATGTCGATAAAATCGATGACGACCAGGCCGCCCATGTCGCGCAGGCGCAACTGCCGCGCGATCTCGTCGGCGGCCTCCAGGTTGGTCTGCAGCGCGGTCTCTTCGATATCGCTGCCGCGGGTGGCGCGGGCGGAGTTTATATCGATGGAGACCAGCGCCTCGGTGGGGTCGATCACGATGGATCCCCCCGAGGACAGGCGCACTTCGCGCTGGAAGGCGGTTTCAATCTGGCTCTCAATCTGGAAGCGGTTGAACAGGGGGATGTTGTCTTCGTACAGGCGCAGCCGGTTTTTGTACTGTGGCATGACCTGCCCGACGAAATCGGCGGCCTGGCGGAACGCATCGCCCGAATCGATCAGCACCTGATCGATGTCCTCCCGCAGGTAGTCGCGCACGGCGCGAATGATCACGTTGCTCTCCTGGAACAACAGGGCCGGCGCCTTGACTTCCCGGTTGGCGTTGGTGATTGCCTCCCACAACTGCAGCAGGTAGTTCAGGTCCCACTGCAATTCCTCGGCGGAGCGGCCCACACCCGCAGTGCGAATGATAACCCCCATGCCGTCGGGTATTTCCAGCGCACTGAGCGCCTCGCGCAGCTCGGTGCGGTCGTCGCCCTCGATGCGCCGCGAAATGCCCCCGGCGCGGGGATTGTTGGGCATCAGCACCATATAGCGGCCGGCCAGACTGATGAAGGTGGTCAAGGCCGCGCCCTTGTTGCCGCGCTCCTCCTTGTCCACCTGCACCATGACCTCGGTGCCTTCCTTTACGACGTCACGGATTTTGAGGCGGCCGTCGACATCGCCGGGCTTGCGATAAAAGTACTCCCGGGCGATCTCCTTGAGCGGCAGAAAGCCGTGCCGCTCCGCGCCAAACTCAACGAAAGCCGCTTCCAGGCTCGGTTCGACCCGGGTGATTTTGCCCTTGTAAATGTTGGATTTTTTCTGCAGGCGGGTGCGGTTTTCAATGTCCAGGTCGTACAGACGCTGGCCGTCGACCAGCGCTACGCGCAACTCTTCGGGTTGCGTTGCATTGATTAACATCTTTTTCATTGGTGCCATGTACCTGTTTGGAGCAGGTCTGGCGGGGCAGGAATCAGCTAAACGGCCGGTGTCTACCGGTTGCCGGAGCCGACTTGCCAAACGTCATTCAGACCGCGGCACACCGGCCGGGGAGGGATTGCGTTTTGCGCCGCTCCGGGCGCCCAGGTGTCGCTTCAACGCCAGCCGCACGGACTATTGCCGGCGGCTGTTACAGCGTCAGGCGGGAAAGTTTTGTGGTACTGGCCCGGCCTTTTTGCTAGTGTCGCAGCACCTGAGACCTGCGACCACGCTGTGTTATCTCGATAACTGATTCTGTGTCCCGGCAGATCGCGCTGCTCGGTTCAATATATTGTCGAGCCGGGTGTAGTGAGCGCGGGGTGTTGCCTCGCGCTTGCGCTACCGGGTGGGTCGACATCCGTTTGTGTTTGCGTACGGCTGAACTGGCGGAACCTTGCGTCTCACGGGCAGGCCCAAATCGATCGCCAGAGGCTTGATAGGAACACCCGCGCCGGTTGTCCGGGGGCGGATGCAGTCGCACGCGGCAGACTATAGCAGCAATCTGCAGAAAATTAAAAGATTTCCGTAACTTATGCCAGACAACGAAACAGCTCCCGGGGGCGCCGGGGTGCGCCACCTGACAGTGGATGCGGATTCATCCGGGCAGCGACTGGACAATTACCTGGTGCGCGAACTCAAGGGCGTGCCCCGAACCCGGCTGTACCGCGCCCTGCGCAAGGGCGAGGTGCGGGTCAACAAAGGCCGGGTGCGCGCCGATTACCGGCTGGTGGCGGGGGACCGGGTGCGCATTCCGCCGCTGCGCCAGAGCGCGCCGTCCGGGCCCGCGGCGGTTCCGCCCTACTGGGCCGAGCAGTTGTCGCGGCGAATCGTCCATGAGAGCGATGGCCTGCTGGTGATAAACAAGCCCGCGGGTCTGGCGGTCCACGGCGGCAGCGGGCTGCATTTCGGCCTGATCGAATGTCTGCGGCAGATGCGTCCCGACGACCGTTACCTGGAACTCGTTCACCGTCTGGACCGCGACACCTCCGGCCTGATTCTGGTCGCTCGCCGCCCGGCCGTGCTGCGCGAGTTGCACCGCCTGTTGCGCGACGCTGCCATGGACAAGCGCTATCTCGCGCTGGTGGCCGGCAACTGGCCCCGGCACCGGGGTGTGGTCGATGCGCCGCTGGAGAAGAATGTGCTGCAGTCCGGTGAGCGGCTGGCGCGCGTGGCCCGCGCAGGCAGGCACTCGGTCACGGAGTTTACCGTCCTCGAGCGCCTGCGCGGAGCGACCCTGCTGGAGGCGCGCCCCATCACCGGCCGCACGCACCAGATCAGGGTGCACGCGCAGCATGCGGGTTTTCCGCTGCTCGGGGATGCCAAGTACGGCAGCGAGCGCAGTGTCGCATTGTGCCGGCAAGTCGGCCTCAAACGGCTGTTTCTGCACGCCTCTTCGCTGGCGTTTGTGCTGCCCAATGAAGGGCGGCTGGCGTTGCGGGCGGCCCTCGACATGGAGCTGGAAAGTGTATTAGACATGCTTCGTAAGCGATTGGAATAACTAAAAAAATTCATGGTTGTTTTGCGCACCGACCGGCCCGCCATGGGTCGGACAGGCGCGGGACAGACCCGAGTGAGTGGGGCAGTGTCAAAGGGGCGAAGGGGCGAAGGGGCGAAGGGGCGAAGGGCCGAAGAAAAGCGTATAATACACATTAATTACTATTCGCAAGATACTGAAAAAAAGAGTTTTATTAATCTGTCGACTATGCGCCCCTAGAAGCGCCCCGCCGCATGTCAGTCAAGTGTTGTCGCCCGACGTGTCCGACAGAACATCGATGCCGGCGCGTTCCAGCAGCTCTGTCAGCGCGATCAGGGGCAGCCCTTCCAGGCTGGTGGGATCGCGGCCCTCCAGGCGCTCAACGAGGGCGATACCCAGGCCCTCGCACTTGAAGCTGCCCGCACAGTCATAAGGTTGCTCCCGCATCAGGTAATTTTCGATCTGGCGTGTCGTCAGTCGGCGAAACTGGGCGCTGAACCGTTCCACGTGGAACGCCTCATGTCGCCTATCTATACATACCAGGGCCACGGCAGTATAAAACCTGGCTTTATACCCGGAGCTGGCATGCAGTTGTGCGCACGCCGCCGCATGGCCGCCCGGCTTGCCCAGCACCCGACCATTGACCACCGCGACCTGGTCGCTGCCGATCACCAGGGCGTCGGGATGTGTGCCCGCGACGTGCCGGGCCTTGGCCAGGGCCAGGCGCTGCGCCAGGGCAGCGGGGCGCTCGCCCGTCCCGGCTGTCTCATCCGTGCCCGGTGACTGGCAGGAAAAGGGCAACTGCAGGCGCTGCAGGAGCTGCCGTCGGTAGGGCGAAGTGGAGGCGAGTATAATCTTCATGAGCGACCTGTGGTTGAGCGCGAGAACTGCCTGTATTTTAAAGATATTTTTGACAATGCAGGAAACCGCACCTATGATGCGCGCCTATGTCGACTGAGACCCTTCCCCGCACCCTGGATGTCCGCAAGGCGGCGGTGCGGGGCCTGCACCTCAGCGGCACGCTGGATCCCGTTGATTTGCCGCGTTTTCGCCCGCTTTTAGCCGCAGACAGGGGGTCCGTTGCAGTGGCGCTGGTGTTTTCCCGGGACGAGGAAAACCGGTATCTGGTGCGGGTGTCGCTGACCGCTGACGTAACGGTCCTGTGTCAGCGCTGTCTGCAACCCATGCCGCTCGGACTGTCTGCGACCGGGACACTCGCAGCCGTGTGGACTGATGAACAGGCAGCCCACCTGCCGCGCCACCTGGACCCGCTGATCGCGGACACGCAGGACTGTAACCTGTGGCACCTGGCGGAGGATGAACTGATACTGGCCATGCCGGCATTCAGTTACCACGACACGGCAGATTGCCAGCGGCGAATGACAGGCTTTACCGATCCGGCCCCCGGGGAAGGTGAAGGCGCCGACGAGAAGTCCAACCCGTTTAACGTGCTGGCGCAGCTAAAGCCCGGCAACAAGCACTAGGAGTCAGCCATGGCTGTTCAAAAAAGTAAAAAGACGCGTTCGCGTCGCGGTATGCGTCGCTCTCACGATTCGCTCGCGGGGCCGACCCTGTCGGTGGATCAGACCTCGGGTGAAACCCATCGCCGGCATCACGTCACTGCGGATGGCTTTTACCGCGGTCGCAAGGTGGTTGCAGGTGGCGGTGACTGAGCAAGGCCGGCACTGACCCGTTGGCCGCCGTTGTTGGCCGCTGCGCCTCGCGCGCGGTCAACATTTGGCACCGGGCAGCAACACTGCTCATTCGACTTCTTTGACTTCTTCAGCAGGACGAGTGTATGTCCGAGCATAGCATCGCATTCGTGTTTCCCGGTCAGGGGTCCCAAAAAATCGGTATGTTGTCGGCGGCGCACGCGGAATTTACCGCCGTGCGCCACACCTTTGAGGAAGCGGCGCAGGTCCTGGGCTACGACCTGTGGGACCTGATCCAGAACGGCGAGCAGGATGCGCTGAATCTCACTGAAACCACGCAGCCGGTGTTGCTGACCTGCAGTGTGGCCCTGTGGCGCGCCTGGCGGGAACTCGGCGGCCCATCGCCAACCGTGATGGCCGGCCACAGTCTCGGGGAGTTCTCGGCACTGGTGTGTGCCGGCGCCCTGGGCTTTGCCGATGCCCTCGTGCTCGTCAGGCAGCGCGGCGCCTTCATGCAGAGCGCCGTGCCGGTGGGCGAGGGGGCGATGGCCGCGATCATCGGGCTGGACGACGCGGCGATAAACGAGCGTTGTGCGGTCATTCGCCAGGCCGGGGACGGCGTGGTGGAAGCGGTCAACTTCAACTCGCCCGGGCAGGTGGTGATCGCCGGACACAGCCGCGCGGTAAAGCGTGCAATCACGGAATTAAAGGCCGCCGGGGCGAAAAAGGCTATGCCGCTACCGGTGAGTGCGCCCTTCCATACCCAGTTGATGCGGCCGGCGGGCGAACGCCTGGCCGAGGCCATTGCCCGCGTCCCGATAGCGGCGCCGCAGACGCCGGTGATGCACAATGTGCACGCGTCGGCGGAGCCTGATCCGGAAAAAATACGCGCGCTGCTGGTACAGCAAATATACAGTCCGGTACAGTGGACAGACTGCGTGCGGGCGATGGCGGCCATGGGCGCGCAGCACCTGCTCGAGTGCGGGCCCGGCAAAGTGCTCAGCGGCCTGAATCGACGCATCGACAAGGAGCTGCACAGCCACGCACTGGAAGAACCCGAGGCGCTGCGTGCGGTCCTCGCGCAGCTTCGCTGAAGCGGCGAACGGATACGGAGACCGACCACAATGAGTGAACAGGCCGCAACGAAAGTAGCGCTGGTAACGGGTGCCAGCCGCGGGATCGGCCGGGCCATCGCCCAGGCCCTGGCGGAAGCGGGCCATACGGTGGTCGGCACCGCCACCAGTGACGGCGGCGCAGCACAGATCACCGAGTACCTGCACGCGATGGGCAATGCCGGTTGTGGCATGACGCTTGACGTGGCGGAACCGGAGAGTGTGGCGGGGGTGGTTCAGGCCGTCACCGAGCAGTTGGCAGCGCCGCTGATCCTGGTCAACAATGCCGGCATCACCCGCGACAACATTTTGCTGCGCATGAAAGAGCAGGAGTGGCAGGAGGTCATCGACACCAACCTCAATGCCCTGTACAGAGTGTGTAAAGCCTGCCTGCGCGGCATGACCAGGGCGCGCTGGGGCAGGATCATCAATATCACGTCCGTCGTCGGCGCCATGGGCAACAGCGGCCAGAGCAACTACGCCGCGACCAAGGCCGGAGCCGAGGGGTTTTCGCGCGCCCTGGCCAGGGAACTGGGCTCGCGGGACGTGACCGTCAACTGCATCGCGCCGGGGTTTATCGATACCGACATGACCCGGGAACTGAGCGAAGAACAGCGCCAGTCGATGCTGGCGCAGATACCCCTCGGGCGGCTGGGCACAGCGCAGGAAATTGCCGCTTTGGCGCGTTTCCTGTGCAGTGACGCGGCAGCCTACATCACCGGTGAGACGGTGCATATAAACGGCGGCATGTATATGGCCTAAGTCGTTGATACAAAAAACAATATCACTGCCCGGAGAGGGTCTTTAAAAAAACTTTATGACTCTTTGGCGAAACAGAGTAAAATGCGCCATCAAGCCGGTTCACCGGGTCTGACTTGACTTTAAATCTCAGGAGTGACGAATAATCATGAGCAGCATTGAAGAACGCGTTAAGAAGATCGTAGCCGAGCAACTCGGTGTAAAAGAAGAAGAAGTGCAGACTGAGGCTTCCTTTGTAGAAGATCTGGGCGCTGATTCACTGGACACGGTCGAACTGGTTATGGCACTGGAAGAAGAGTTCGAAACTGAGATTCCAGACGAGGAAGCAGAGAAAATCACCACCGTGAAACTGGCAATCGACTACATCAACGCCAACCTCGCCTGATTCATCCTCTCAACTAACGGAGAAGCCGTTTCTATTTTTGGATAGAGCGGCTTTTTTTGTTTAAGCTTCCCCCAAAGCCGACAGTGCAGTAGAGGAGTTCCACCGTTGATAGGCAGACGAGTTGTCGTAACTGGCATGGGCATGGTGACCCCGGTTGGTCATACCGTGGAAGAGAGTTGGGCCAATATTCTGGCGGGGAAGAGCGGCGCCGCCCCCATCGAGAGCTTTGACGTTTCCGCCTACGCCACACAGTTCAGCGCCAGCGTCAGAAATTTCGATATCTCGCCCTATTTGCCGTTGAAAGACGCGCGCAAGATGGATGTGTTCGTGCAGTACGGCATGGCGGCCGGCATCCAGGCGATGCTGGACAGCGGCCTGGACGTCACCGATGAAAACGCGCCGCGCATCGGCTGCTCCATCGGCTCGGGCATCGGCGGTATCGGCCAGATAGAAAAAAATGCCGAAATCGTCAAGGCATCCGGACCCCGCAAGATATCGCCTTTTTTTGTGCCCGGCTCCATCATCAACATGATTTCCGGCAACCTGTCGGTCAAATACAACCTGCAGGGCCCCAACCTGGCCATGGTGACCGCCTGCACTTCCGGTACGCACAATATCGGCCTGGGTGCCCGGCTCATCGCCCTGGGCGACGCCGATGCGATGCTGGTGGGCGGCGCCGAGATGGCGACCACGCCCGTGGGGCTGGGCGGCTTTGCGGCCGCTCGCGCCCTGTCCACGCGCAATGACGATCCGCAGCGGGCTTCGCGCCCCTGGGACCGCGAGCGGGACGGCTTTGTGCTGGGCGATGGCGCGGGTGTGCTGTTGATCGAGGAATACGCAAGTGCCAGGGCGCGCGGCGCAAAAATATACGCCGAGATAAGCGGCTTCGGTATGAGCGGCGACGCCTACCACATGACACTGCCGCCGGAAGACGGCCGCGGGGCGGCGGCAGCCATGCGCCACGCCATCCGCGACGCCGGCGTGGCGGTGGATAGCATCGGTTATATCAACGCCCACGGCACATCCACCAAGGCCGGCGACCTCGCCGAGAGCCGGGCCATCGAGGCGGTGCTCGGCAGTGCGGCAGCGCAGGTGGCGGTCAGTTCCACCAAGTCGATGATCGGTCATCTGCTGGGCGCAGCCGGTGCAGTGGAGGCGATTTTCTCGATACTGGCGCTGCGCGATCAGGTGGCGCCGCCTACCATCAACCTCGACGAACCCGACGAGGGCTGCACGCTCGACTACGTACCCCACACCGCGCAGCAGCGGGAAATGAGTCACGTGTTGTCGAACTCCTTCGGCTTTGGCGGTACCAACGGTTCGCTTCTGTTCAGTAAAGTAAGCCATTCCAGCAACCCCGGCTGACTGCCCGGCAGGTCTCTGCAGCAACCGTGATCTGGCTCGATGGCGCCCCCTCCCCGGCCCTGCCACTGCCCGATCGCGGGCTAGATTTTGGCGACGGCCTGTTCGAGACACTGTTGCTGCGGCGCGGGCAGGTGCTGTTTGCAGAGCGCCACTTCGAGCGCCTGGAACGGGGCCTGCAGGTGCTGGGTTTTCCCGCCTGCCTGCAGCGCGTGAAGGAACAGCTCGAAGCAGCCGCTGCAGCCATTGCGCTTCGCGGGTGGCACTGGACTGCCCTGCGCCTCACTCTGACCCGCGGGGCCGGCCCGCGCGGTTACGCGCCGCCCCCGCAGCCGCAGCCGCGCATCCTGCTGGCGGCCGTCGAGTTGGACCGGGACTGCACACAGATGCTGCCGGCGGCCTCCCTGTCCCTGGCCTCGATCGCCTGGTCGACGCAGCCGGTGCTGGCGGGTATCAAGCACCTCAATCGCCTGGAGCAGGTGCTGGCCGCACGCGAATACAGCGCCGCCGGGAGTGACGAGGCGGTGATGCTGGACCAGGCGGGGCAGGTGGTGTCGGTCGTAGCGGGCAATGTGTTCGCGCTGGCGGGGGATCGTTTGCTGACCCCGCCCCTGCGCGCTTGCGGTATTCGCGGCACGCGGCGCGACCTGGTGTTGCAGGCGTGGGCACCGGCCCTGGGTGTGCCGGTGGCAGAGTGTGCCCTGAGCGTTCGGGATCTGGAGGCGGCGGACGAGGTGTTCTATTGCAACGCGCTGCTGGGCGTGCGCCCGGTCGCGCGCTTTGGCGATCGTGTCTGGCGGAGACACCCGCTGTGCCATGCACTGCACGAGCAGTACGGCCGGGCGCTGCCGTGAAACGGCCGGCCGCCATCGGCGGTTTGCTGCTGGTACTGCTCGCAGTCGTCGCACTCCACAGCCTGCAGCAGCGCTGGCAGCAGCCGCTGGCCATTGCAGCGCAGGGCTTTCGTCTCACCGTGCAGGCGGGGGATTCACTGCACAGCGTGGCGGCAAAGCTGCACCGCGAGGGCGTGCTGCGGCACCCGCGTCTCATGGTGTTATACGGTCGCTGGACCGGGGCCGATCAACAGCTCCAGCGCGGTGAATACCTGTTGCCGGCGGGTTCTACTGCGGAGTCGGTACTGCGATTGCTGCAAAGCGGCCGGGTGATGCAGTACCAGGTCACCCTGCCGGAGGGCATCACCCTGGCCAGGGCGCTGCAGATCCTGGCGCAGCAGGAGCCGCTCGAGTCGGTGTTGCAGGGCGCCGCGGACGCGCGCATCCTGCGGCTGGTCGCGCCGCACGCGTCCCCGGAGGGCCTCTTCTTTCCCGCCAGCTATCGCTACCCGCGCGGCACCACCGACTGGGACATCCTGCAGCGGGCGCATCGCGAAATGCGCTCGCGCCTGCAGCAGGAGTGGCGGGACAGGGCGCCGGAGCTGCCCTACGAGACCCCTTATGAAGCGCTGGTCATGGCGTCGATTATCGAGCGCGAAACCGGTCTGCCGCAGGAGCGGGCGCGCATTGCCGGTGTGTTTGTCCGCCGGCTGCAACGCGGCATGCGCCTGCAAACGGACCCGACGGTGATTTACGGTCTGGGCGATACCTTTGACGGCGATCTGCTGGGTAGCCATCTGCGCGATCCCGCCAACCCCTACAACTCCTATCGCCATCACGGCCTGCCGCCGACCCCCATCGCACTGCCCGGCGCTGGCGCCATCCACGCGGCGCTGCACCCGGAGCCCGGCGCGGCACTGTATTTCGTGGCGCGCGGCGACGGCGGCCACGTATTCAGCGACACGCTTGCCGAACACCGCGAAGCCGTGCGTAAATACCAGCTGCAGCGCAGGAGTGACTACCGATCCAGCCCGGGAAAAGCGTCCAGATGAGTGCCAGAGGCCTGTTTATCACTGTCGAAGGCGGCGAGGGTGTCGGCAAATCCACCAATATGGCATTTCTCGAAGAACACCTGAGCGGCAGCGGGGTAGACCTGCTGGTGACCCGCGAGCCGGGCGGCACGCGGCTGGGAGAAGAGGTGCGGCGGCTGCTGCTGCAGGTGCGCGATGAGCAGATGGATCCACTGTGCGAGCTGCTGCTGATTTTTTCCGCGCGCGCGCAACACCTGCGCGAGGTGATAGAGCCGGCGCTCGAAGCGGGGCGCTGGGTCCTGTGTGATCGCTTCACCGATGCGACGTACGCCTATCAAAGCGGCGGGCGAGGTGTCGCCGACGGTGCGGTAGAGACCCTCGAAACGATGGTGCAGGGCACCCTGCGGCCCGACTACACCCTGCTGCTGGACGCACCGGTAGCGATGGGCCTGGAGCGGGCGCGCGGCAGGGGTGACATGGACCGCTTCGAGCGGGAGGAACTGGCCTTCTTCGAACGGGTACGCGCCACCTACCTGCGGCGCGCGCGATTCGGCAGCGGACGCATTCGCGTGGTGGACGCCAGTGTGCCGCTGGTCGAGGTGCAGGAACAGTTGCTGGATATCTGCCGCGACCTGTTGTCCTGCTGGAATGTGAGGCAGCCGGCACCGTGATGGCGCTGAGCGGACTTCCCGCCAGCAGCGCGCCGCTGCCCTGGCAGGGCGAGAGCTGGTCGCGGCTGGCCGGCCAGCAGCGCAGCGACAAGTTGCCGCACGCGCTGTTGCTGGTCGGGCCGCAGCATACCGGCAAGGCGCTGCTGGCGCTGGCGCTGGCCCGCTTGTTGCTGTGCGCGCAGCCGAGCAACGGGCGCAACTGTGGACAGTGTCACGCCTGCGCATTGAGTGCCAGCGGCTCCCACGGCGACTGGCGCTGGTTGCAGCCCGAGACGGACAGTCGCATCATCAAGGTCGAGCAGGTGCGGGAACTGGTGGAGTTCACCAATCGCACCGCGAGTTTCGGGCGGTGCAAGGTGGCGGTGCTGGCCCCGGCGGAGTGCATGAACGCCAGCGCCGCCAATGCCCTGCTGAAATCCCTTGAAGAGCCCGCCGCCGACACCTACCTGATCCTGATCAGCCATCGCCCGCACGGTGTGCCCGCCACGCTACGCTCGCGCTGCCAGATACTGCGCCCCGAGGTGCCGACGGCTGAACAGTCGCTGGTCTGGCTGGATCGACTCACCGCAGAGCGCGCGCAGAGCGAGACGCTGCTGGAGGTGGCGCGGGGCAAACCGCTGCTGGCGCAGCAGTTGTTTCGCGAGGGCAGTGCGCAGGCGCTCGCCGCTACTCAAGGCGCACTGTGCGGTTTTATGCGCGGACGGGTGCCTCTCGCCGAAGCGGCAGTGGCACTTTCCGAGCTGTCTGTCGATGCGTTTCTGGCGCAATTCGCCGCGCAATTGCGCGGCCTGCTGCGCAACTGTGCCGGGGTCGACCTGAGCGGCTATCAGGGACGGGCCCTGTTTGTGCTGCTCGATGATGTGATGCGCCTGCAGCGCGCGGTCGACGCCGGTTCCAACCCGAACCGGCAGTTGCTGCTGGAGTCCGTGCTGGGAAAATACTGCCGGGTGTTGGGCGCGGCGGGGCTTGGTGATACTATTCCAGCACCTTCAGGGAGGCATTTTGTATGAATGACGCAAGACAAAACAGCCGCAATGGAATTCTGTCGCTCACTATCAAGGACAAGGCGGTCCTGTATTCCGCCTACATGCCGTTTCTGATCAACGGCGGTCTCTTCGTACCGACCAACAAACCCTATGATATCGGCGACGAAGTCTTTATGCTGCTGACCCTGATGGACGAACCGGAAAAAATCCCCATCGCCGGCAAGGTGGTGTGGGTGACGCCCCGGGGGGCACAGGGCAACCGGACCGCGGGGATCGGCGTGCAGTTCAGTGAGCAGGATGCGGCGGCCAACGCCAAGATCGAAAACCACCTCGCCGGATCGCTGTCATCGGATCGACCCACCCATACCATGTGAACGACATGGTTCAAGTAGTTTCTATCCGTCACCACTTAAGCCATTGATTTTTATAGTTTTACCGCGAAAAAAAATGGGTCCCGCGAGGGACCCAATAAGACCATTAGGAGTGAAACATAAAGGAATTGCTTCCCTTGAAGGGCATGGGTATACCCCCGCGGTTGCCCGATTGCGCTAGGGGACAGACAACCACGCTCTAAGTATCGCTTAAAAATGGTACTTTGCCACAGGGGATTTCCGGCTTTTTTAATATATTTCGGCATATAGAAAAAATTATTAATTATAATTAGATATAAAGGCTGGTAATGGTTGCTGCAAAGCGCTTCTTGAGTGGTGTGATCGAAGGCTTTTACGGGCGGCCCTGGTGCGTCGACACGCGGCTGGCCTACGCCGACTACCTCGCGCAAATGGGGCTGAATACCTATCTGTACTGCCCCAAGGCAGACCCCTGGCTGCGCAGGCGCTGGCAGGAGGCATGGCCCGCGCAGCAGTGGCGTCAACTGGTGCAACTGGCAGAGCGCTGCCGCGCGGCGGGCATCCACTGGGGCGTGGGCCTGTCACCATTCGAGCTGTACCGGGATTATGGCGCGGTGCAGCGCGGGCAACTCAGGGCCAAACTCGAGTGCATTGCACAACTGCGCGCTCCGCTGCTGGCGATTTTATTTGACGACATGCCCGGCGACCTCGATGCGCTGGCCGCGCGCCAGGCGGAGATCGTTGCCGACGTCTGCCACTGGCTGCCGCAGGTGCGCGTGCTGGTGTGCCCCACCTACTATTCATTCGACCCCGTGCTGGAGCGGTTTTTCGGTCCCAGGCCGCGGGAGTACTGGCCGCAGTTGGGGCGCGACCTGCCGGAATCCGTGGATGTTTTCTGGACCGGCAACGCGGTGTGCTCGCAATCCGTGGCGGCCAGTGATATCGCAGCGATACGAGACCTGCTCGGGCGCACGGTGGTGCTGTGGGACAATTACCCGGTGAATGACGGCGCCACGCGCAGCAACTTCCTGTATCTGGAGCCGTTGTCCCGGCGCGACCCAGAGCTGCGCGCTCAGCTCGGCGGCCACCTGTGCAACCCGATGAACCAGGCGCTGCTATCGCTGCCCGCGCTGGCGGGTCTGGCCACCCTCTACGGCCGCAAAGCGTGCAGCGACCGGTGGTTTGACGACGTACTGGGCGCCCCCACCTGGGCACAGTTGCAGGTGGACCGCGAACTGTTCCAGCGGGTGGGCTTGAGCGCGCTGGAAGATGCGGGGCGCCGGGGACAACTGGCCCGGGTCTACGCCCGGCTGCCGGGCGCGGCCGCCCGGGAAGTGGCGGGATGGCTGGCCGGGGAATACACTTTCGATCCCCAGTGCCTGACGGATTGACTGTGACACACCGCTTTTCTCCCACCGCAGGAATCACCCACCGCAGGGGCGCACCACAGGCCTGTTACCGCCGCTGGTGCGACGGCCGCGACCCCGGCGAAGCGGGCCTGTTGCTGGTGGATTTCGAGCTGTCGCAATACTGGCTCGCGCCCGCGCCCGCACTGCAGCTCACGGCCCTGTACTGCCTCAGGGGCGGGCGGCTGGAAGTGGCTGTAACCGATCGCCGCCTGTGCGGCGAGGAGCGCTGCGCCGCCAGGCAGTTCGACGCCTGGACCGCGCAGCACGACCTGGTGGTGGCCGCTGCCGGAGCGCCCCTGCCGCTGCTGCCCACGGCTATACCCAAGCCCTGGGGCCGGGAGATCTGGTACAGCGGCGTGGAGGAGCGCGGTGTCTGTTGCTTTGGCAGCGGCGGGCGGCGCACACCGATTCCCTGGCTGCAGGCCGTGCTGCCAGAACAGGGGGCGGGACGACCCGGGCGCGCTCTGATTTTGCTCAAGATACTCGACCCGCTGCCGCAGCCGGTGAGTGGGGAGCTGTATTTCGAGTTGCATGAAAAAAAGCGCGAAGTGTATGTCGTGATTCACGTGGACGAGACCGCCTGGCCCGGAGGGGTGGGCTATATCCGCTATGGCTTCAATGCGGCGCGCCTGGCGGCCAGCGGCAGCGATGAGGTGTTCAGGCGAGACTACCTGGAGGCAGTGCAGTCCTACGAAGCGGTGCGCCGCGAACTGGACGAGCTGCCGGGCGAACGCGTTGCAGATTCCGCGCTGGTGCAGCGCGAGTCCGCGCTGCGCGACACCATGAACGGCTTTACACACCTGCGGCCGCTGCGTGTGGGCGATGTGGTCGTCGTGCCATTGCGTCTGCCCCACGCGCTGCAGCACGGCGTGCGGACCATCGAGTTTCAGACGCCCGTTTACGAGCGCCAGATTCTGTCCTTCGCCCAGCGCGTGGTCACCCAGGATCACTGGGACACCCCGGCCGCCGTAGAACAGATGCTGCTCCGACCGCCGCCGGAGCAGGCGTTTGACTGCCTGTTTGAAAGCGCCGGCGCCCGGGTGGAGCGCATCGTGGATTTCCCCGATTTCGAAGTGCGCAGAGTGCGGATCGAGTGCGGCGGCGGCGTGCTGCTGGCACCGCTGCGGGACTACGCACTGGCGATGGTCGTAGAGGGCACACTGGCACTGGCCGGGCAGGTGTATGGAGCCGAGCAGGCGGTGCTGTTGCCCCGCGCCTGGGAGGGGGTGCTGAGCGCCGGCAAGCCCGCGCAGCCACTGACTTTGCTGCTGGCTCTGCCGCGCTGACGGGTAGAGTACAGTAGTTGAACAGCAGCGCCCTTTATGGCAAAATCTGCGCCCTTGTAACGACCCCGATAAGCGAATCAGGCCGGCTCTAAAGCTGCGAAAATCAAGTAGTTATATCGGTTATATGATAACCGTTCTAGCTTGATGGCCTGCTCGTTGCCGGGGTTTTTTTAAGCGGCGGAAGTGGCGAAATTGGTATACGCGCTGGATTTAGGTTCCAGTGCCGCAAGGCGTGAGAGTTCGAGTCTCTCCTTCCGCACCAGTAGTCAGGGCCAACTCAGACGGGGTGAACAGGCTCTACAGTAAACGGTACTTACCCAAGACCTTGGACAGCACGTGAGCGCCTGTTTTACAGACGCGCCGGCGGGGCGCACGCCCGAATCGGAATGTGAGGAATTAGCATGCAGGTTTCTATAGAAACGACATCAAAACTGGAGCGTCGTTTGACCGTGGGCGTACCCGCCGAGCGGGTTGATGTCGAGGTGGACAGCCGCCTCCAGAAGGCGATTAAAAACGTCCGGCTGCCGGGTTTTCGCCCCGGCAAAGTGCCGATGAAGATCATGCGCCAGCGTTTCGGCGAAGGGGTGCGCCAGGAAGTGCTGGGCGAGGTCATGAGTCAGTCCTTCCAGGAGGCGGTGACACAGGAGAAATTGCGTCCCGCCGGCCAGCCCAGCATCGAACCGAAAAGCCTCGAAGCCGGCAGGGATCTGGAGTACGTGGCGACATTTGAAGTGTTTCCCGAGGTCGAGATCCTCGATATGAAGGATTTTGCCGTGAGTCGGCCGGTGGCGAGCGTCACCGATGCAGACATCGACGACATCATCGAGGTGTTCCGCAAACAGCAGGGCACCTGGGAAGTGGTGGAGCGGGCCGCCGCCGCCGGCGACAAGGTCACTATCGACTACGCAGGCACTCGCGATGGCGAGCCGTTCGAGGGCGGCAGCGCCCAAGGCACTGACCTGGAACTGGGATCCGGTCGCATGATTCCGGGTTTTGAAGACGGTGTTGTCGGCATGCGGGCCGGGGAGGAAAAAACCCTGCAACTGACCTTTCCCGAAGACTATCACAGTGAAGACCTGCAGGGTGCCGCCGTGGAGTTCGCCGTCTCGCTGCACAGCGTACAGGAACTGATTCCGGCTGCACTCGACCAGCAGTTGTTCTCCCAGTACGGCGTGGAGGAGGGCGGCGAGGCCCAGTTCCGCAAAGAAGTGGGCGACAACATGGCCCGCGAACTGAAGAATGCGATACAGGGCAAAATCAAGCAGCAGGTGATGGATGCGGTACTCGAGACACACCAGTCACTGGAGGTGCCCAAAGCGCTTGTCGCGCAGGAAATTCGGGCCATGCGCCGGCAGATGCGGCAGCAGTTCGGCGGTGCCGGCGAGCAGAAACTGGACCTGGATGCCCTGTTCCCGGACGACATGTTTACGGAAAATGCGGAGCGTCGGGTGAAACTCGGCCTGATTATCGCCGAGTTAATCGCGCGCCACGATCTCGAGGCCGATGCTGAGCAGGTGCGTGCTACCATCGAGGAAATGGCCTCCACCTATCAGGATTCCGAGGAAGTGGTGAACTATTACTACTCGAACCAGCGCGAGCTGGCGGCAGTGGAATCAAAGGTGCTGGAAGATCTGGTGGTTGAAAAACTGCTGGACAGTGCACAGATAACCGATAGACCGTGCACGTATCAGGAAGCGGTGAGCCAGGAACAGGCGCCGGCCTGACGGCACAGCCCCCGGGGCGGCGCATGGCGTCGCCTATCTTTGACAAGTAACAGGTGGAGACGGCAGGCCATGGCGATGCAATACGACGGGATCAACGCGAACAAAATCAACAGCCTGGGGCTGGTCCCCATGGTGGTGGAACAGACGTCCCGCGGCGAGCGATCCTACGACATCTACTCGCGCCTGCTGAAGGAGCGGGTCGTGTTCGCGGTAGGACCGGTGGAAGATCACATGGCCAACCTGATCGTGGCACAGCTCCTGTTTCTGGAATCCGAAAACCCGGACAAGGACGTGCACCTGTATATCAATTCCCCGGGGGGCTCGGTAACCGCCGGTCTCTCTATCTACGACACCATGCAGTTTATCAAGCCGGATGTGAGCACGATGTGCGTCGGCCAGGCGGCCTCCATGGGGGCGTTTTTGCTGTGTGGCGGCGCCAAGGGCAAGCGCTACTGCCTGCCCAACGCGCGCACCATGATTCATCAGCCCAGCGGCGGCGCGCACGGCCAGGCGACCGATATCGATATTCACGCCAAAGAGATTCTCATCATTCGCCAGCGGCTCAATGAATTGATGGCGGCCCACACCGGACAGAGCCTGGAGGTGATCGAGCGCGACACGGAGCGCGATCGCTTCATGGACGCCGCGCAGAGCAAGGCATACGGGCTGGTGGATGAGGTCGTGAGCAGCCGCTCGCTCAGCAAAAAAACCGGATAGGCACCTGCCGGGAGGCGCCCGGTATCTGGCTTTTAGTACCCTCGGGACTTGCAAATAACCGTAAAAAACAGCATCGTAGGGTCTCGGGTGATGAGGGACTCAACCACAGGACGCAAGGCGGCTAAATGAGCGACGAAACCACAAAATCCGGCGATGACGGCGGCAAGTTGCTGTACTGCTCTTTCTGCGGCAAGAGCCAGCACGAAGTGCGCAAGCTGATCGCGGGTCCCTCGGTGTTCATCTGTGACGAGTGCGTGGATCTGTGCAACGACATCATTCGCGAGGAAGTACAGGAAAGCGGTAGCGAGAGCCGCCAGGATCACCTGCCCGTGCCGCAGGAGATCAACGACATTCTCGATGCCTATGTCATCGGTCAGAAGCGCGCCAAGAAGGTGCTGTCAGTGGCGGTATACAACCATTACAAGCGCCTGCGCCACAGTCAGAGCCGCGACGATGTGGAACTCGGCAAGAGCAACATACTGCTGGTAGGGCCCACCGGCAGCGGCAAGACCCTGCTGGCCGAGACGCTGGCCCGCCTGCTGGACGTGCCCTTCACCATCGCCGATGCCACCACGCTTACCGAAGCCGGGTATGTGGGAGAGGATGTCGAGAATATTATCCAGAAGCTGCTGCAAAAATGTGATTACGACGTGGAAAAGGCCCAGGTCGGCATCGTTTACATCGATGAAATCGACAAGATTTCGCGCAAGTCCGACAACCCCTCCATCACGCGGGACGTCTCCGGCGAGGGCGTGCAGCAGGCACTGCTCAAGTTGATCGAAGGCACCGTGGCATCGGTACCGCCCCAGGGCGGGCGCAAGCACCCGCAGCAGGAATTTCTGCAGGTGGACACGTCAAACATTCTGTTTATTTGTGGCGGCGCCTTCGCCGGCCTGGACAAGGTGATACGCAACCGCTCGGAAAAGGGCGGCATCGGCTTCAATGCCGAAATCAAGAGCAAGGACGAGAAGCGCAATGTGGGCGAACTGCTGTTCGATCTCGAGCCCGAGGACCTGGTGCAGTACGGCTTGATCCCCGAATTCGTCGGGCGCCTGCCGGTCATCGCCACACTGGAGGAACTCGATGTCGAAGCCCTGGTCCAAATCCTCACTGAGCCCAAGAATGCACTGACCAAACAGTACAGCAAACTGTTTGAGATGGAGGGCGTCGAGGTGGATTTTCGCGAGGACGGCTTGCGTGCCGTGGCCGAGAGAGCCATGGACCGCAAGACGGGTGCGCGCGGTTTGCGCTCCATACTGGAGGCGGTGCTGCTGGATTCCATGTACAACATTCCGTCCAGGGACGACGTCAGCAAGGTGGTGATCGATGAGTCGGTCATTCGCGGCGACTGCGAGCCCCTGCTGGTCTATCAGAACAGCGAACCGGCCCCGCGCGTGGCGGCGACCGACGATAAGTAATTCCCACCGCGCTCGGGTACGGTACGTCCCGGCAAACTACACTCGGCTTGACGCCGGCCAAACAGGCCGGGCGGTCATCGGATGTACTTGTAATCGGGGGAAACAACCCCCAGTTACAGGTAGCCATTTCAGATTTTCAGCACAGCCCGGAGATATCTATGGGTTCATCATCGATTACAGAACTGCCCCTGCTGCCCCTGCGCGATGTCGTCGTCTACCCACACATGGTACTGCCGCTGTTCGTGGGCCGCGAAAAATCGATCGATGCGCTGGAGGAGGCAATGGCCAGCGACAAGCAGGTGCTGCTGGTCGCACAGCGCAACGCCGCGGAAGACAATCCCGGTGCCGACGACATGTACCAGGTCGGTACGGTCTCCAATATCCTGCAACTGCTCAAACTGCCCGACGGCACGATAAAAGTCCTGGTGGAGGGCGGTTATCGTGCGGCAGTGGACAGTATCGATGACAACGGGTGTTTTGCCATCGCCAGTGTGCGCGAGATTATCAGCGACGACATCCCGCAAGAGGACGTCGAGGGCCTGCTGCGCTCAAGTGTCGGTCAGTTTGAAAAGTACGTGAACCTCAGTAAGAAGGTGCCCAGCGAGGTGCTGACCTCACTCACCGGTATCGATGAACCCGGTCGCCTCGCGGACACCATCGCCGCGCACATGAATGTGGACTTGGAGGAAAAACAGCGCATTCTGGAAATCGCTGACATACGTGCGCGTCTGGACCACCTGATGGGCTTGATGGAAGCCGAGATCGACCTGTTCCAGGTCGAAAAGCGCATTCGCGGTCGTGTCAAGAAACAGATGGAAAAGAGCCAGCGCGAGTACTACCTCAACGAGCAAATGAAGGCCATACAAAAAGAGCTGGGTGATCTGGATGAAGCGCCCAGTGAACTGGACGAACTGCAGGCGCGTATCGACGAGGCCAAGATGCCGCCCGAGGCCAGCGAGAAGGCCCTGGCGGAATTAAACAAACTCAAGATGATGTCCCCCATGTCGGCGGAAGCCTCCGTCGTGCGCAGCTACATCGACTGGATGGTCAGTGTGCCCTGGTCGAAACGCAGCAAAGTCAAGCACGATCTCGAGCGCGCCACCGCCATCCTGGACGAGGACCACTACGGCCTGGAAGAAGTCAAGGACCGGATCGTGGAGTATCTGGCGGTGCAGAAGCGGGTGCGCAAAGTGCGCGGCCCGGTACTGTGCCTGGTCGGCCCCCCCGGCGTGGGCAAGACGTCTCTGGGCGAGTCCATCGCCCGCTCCACCAACCGCAAATTCGTGCGCATGGCGCTGGGCGGCGTGCGCGATGAAGCGGAGATTCGCGGTCATCGTCGCACCTATATCGGTTCCATGCCCGGCAAACTGCTGCAGAAAATGGCCAAAGCCGGGGTGAAAAATCCGTTGTTTCTGCTCGATGAAATCGACAAAATGGGCATGGACCATCGCGGCGACCCGGCCTCCGCCATGCTGGAGGTGCTCGATCCGGAGCAAAATCACGCGTTCAATGACCACTACCTTGAGGTTGACTACGACCTGTCCGATGTCATGTTCGTGTGTACTTCCAACACCATGAATATTCCCGGGCCGCTGCTGGACCGCATGGAAGTAATACGCATTCCCGGTTACACCGAGGATGAAAAACTCAACATCGCTCAGCGCTACCTGATTCCGAAGCAGGTCAAACTCAACGGTCTGCAGGAAGGTGAACTCACGATCTCCGAGGAAGCGGTCATTGCCATGATTCGCTACTACACTCGCGAGGCCGGTGTGCGGGCGCTGGAGCGCAGTATCGCCAAGGTCTGCCGCAAGATGGTAAAGGCCTTTGCACTGGGCGAAAGCCAGGGCGGGGCCACCGTGGACGCCGACAGGCTGTCGGATCTTCTGGGGGTGAGAAAGTACAACTACGGCATCGCCGAGGAGGAAAACAAGATTGGCCAGGTCACCGGCCTCGCCTGGACCTCGGTCGGTGGCGAACTGCTGACCATCGAAGCCGTTGCGGTCCCCGGCAAGGGACGTTATGTGAAGACCGGTTCGCTGGGTGATGTGATGCAGGAGTCGATCCAGGCGGCGACGACCGTGGTGCGCAGTCGCTCGCAGATGCTGGGAATTCCGGCCAATTACCACGAAAAGCGCGACGTGCACATACACGTACCCGAGGGCGCGACACCCAAGGACGGCCCCAGTGCGGGTATTGCCATGTGCACCGCGCTGGTGTCCGTGTTAACCGACACTCCGGTGCGGGCGGATGTGGCGATGACGGGTGAAATCACCCTGCGCGGGGAAGTACTGCCCATCGGGGGACTCAAGGAGAAGCTGCTCGCCGCGCGCCGCGGTGGCATCAAGACCGTCATCATACCCAAGGAAAACGAGCGCGACCTGAAAGAGGTGCCCGACAACATCAAGGAGCATTTGACCATTCGCGCCGTCAAGTGGATCGACGAGGTGTTGGCCATTGCGCTGGAGTCGATGCCACAACCGCTGAGCGACGAGGAGTTCATGGCGAACTCGATCGGCGCGGGCGCTGACAGCGAGACCGGTGCCGACAGTGAAAAAGACGAAAATAACCGGATGAATACTCACTAGACAGAGCCTTCGTTGTTGACCGGGATTCCCGCTCTGGTATAAAGTCTTGCGTTTGAATAAGCGGGAGTCCCCGGCTTGAAAACAACAAGCCAGGCCCCGTGGATTCAAGCGCGAATTGCGGTCCCGGATAGTATTTTGTGTCCGGGTCCACGCCGCTGGGAGCGGCACAACCAAGTCTGAACGAATAACCTTCAAGGGGAACATTGTGAACAAAACTGAACTGATTGACGCGATTGCGGCTGCGGCCGATCTGCCCAAAGCCTCCGCCGGTCGGGCGCTCGATGCAGTGGTGGACAGCATTACCGAAGCACTGGCCAAAGGAGATCAGGTGTCCCTGGTCGGTTTCGGGACGTTCTCCGTCAAACACAGAAATGCGCGCACTGGCCGGAACCCGCAAACCGGCGCAACCATTCAGATCTCGGCCGCGAATGTACCGGGGTTCAAACCAGGTAAAGCTCTGAAAGACTCTGTCAACTCCTGACACCTTCTCGCCCTGGTACCGCCGGGCAGCGGCCTGATCTTCCGGTTGCTGTTATTTGTGGTTTACTGCAACAGTAGAAAAGCGCACTGTCCGGTGCGCTTTTTTTTAGCTTCAATGGGTATCAACCATGCTTCAGAACATCCGTCGTAGCACCCAGGGCACCGCTGCCAAAGTTGTAATCGGGCTGATAGTTATTTCATTTTCGATTTTTGGTATCGAGTCGATCCTGTTGGGCGGTGGTGGCAGCGCGGTCGCCGAGGTGAACGGCGAGGAAGTGTCGTCGCAGGAACTGCAGCAGGCCGTGCTCACACAGAAGCGTCGACTGATATCGCTGATGGGCGACAGTCTGGACCCCGCCATGCTCGACGATGAGCGATTGAGCGCGCAGGCCCTGGAGGGAATAATCAGCCGCCGATTGCTGCAGCAATCGGCGACCGGTATGGACCTGGCAATTTCCGAGCGCCAGGTCGGTCAGCTCATCGGGTCGATGGAGCAATTTCAGGTAGAGGGCAAGTTCTCTGCGGATATGTACCGGAGCGTGCTGTCCAACGCGGGTTTCACGCCGGCCTATTTCAAGCAGAGCCTGCGCGATGACATGATCCAGAACCAGTTGCGCAGCGGACTGGCCGGCAGTGAGTTCGCCACACCCGCGGAACTGCAGCTCAACGCCCGTATCACCCAGGAGCAGCGCGATATCCGCTATCTGACGGTACCTGTCGAGGATGTTTCACAGGGTGGCGCCCAGGTCAGTCAGGAGCAGATAGAGACTTATTACGCCGCCAACCAGGCGCAGTTCATGACACCCGAATCGGTGGACCTGGACTACATCGAACTCACCCCGCAGGACTTTTACCGCCCGGTAGCCGAGGACGACGTGGTGGCGGCCTACCAACTGGCGAAACAAAACCACCAGTACCAGGCAGAGTATCGCGTAGCGCATATTTTGTTTGAGCCCGGCGCCGGCGATGAGCGCGGCACCGTGGCACAGCGACTGGAGCAGGCCCGTGCCAGGCTCGATGCCGGAGAGGAGTTCGCCAGTGTCGCGCGGGACCTGTCTGACGATATCGGTTCCGCCGGCAATGGCGGCGACCTGGGTTACACGCGCGGCGCCACCTTTCCCCGGGAGATGGAGCAGGCCATCGCTGAGCTGGAGCTCAACTCGGTTTCGCAGCCGGTGGAGACAGACGCCGGGACGCACCTGATCATGGTAACCGAGCGCAACGAGGGAAGTGTTCCCACGCTGGAGGAAATGCGCCCCGAACTCGAGCAGAGCCTGCAGGCAGAGGCAGCGCGCACCGAGTTGCTGCGCACGGTAGAAACGCTCAGGGACCTTGCGTTCAACGCCGATGGCCTGGCCGTGCCCGCCGCCGAACTCGATCTGGCAGTGGAGCAGGCCAGTGGTATAACGCGCTCCCAGGCACAGGGGTTGTTTGCCAACCCATCGCTGCTGACCGCGGCTTTCTCCGACGAGGTGTTGCAGGCCGGACACAACAGCGAGGTGCTCGAACTCAGTGGTGAGCAGTTTGTCGTACTGCACGTGCGCCGGCACAACGAACCTGAACTGCAGCCGCTTGCGGCGGTGCGCGGTGCGATCGCGGACATCATCGCTGAGAACGCCGCACGTGCCGCGGTGCTGGCGCGGGCACAGCAGGCGCTGGAACAGTTGCGCGCCGGCAGCGGCATCGAGCAAGTGGCGACGGCCGCCGGTTATGAGTGGCAGGTAGAACTGGGCGCGAGCCGCAATAGCACCGTGGTGCCGCCGGAGGTGCTGCGCGGCGCTTTCGAGCTGCCGGCCGCGGCACCCGGGCAGACACTCAGCAGTGTGGTCATGACGCCGGGAGGTGATGCCTGGGTATTCGAGGTGATCCGGGTCGTGCCCGGGGACTACGCGCGTCTTCCGGATGCGCAGCAGCAGGTCTTGCAGCAGCAGATCAGCGCCGAGTACGGCACGCTGGTCGATCGCGAATTCCAGCGCGGCCTGCGCCAGAGGGCCGATATCAGCGTAATGTAGGACACCCGCATTCCAGCCGCCGTGTTAATGACAGAATTGCCAAAGGTAGACGATCGATGGCCAGACAAATACTCACTCTCAACCAGATCTCCCTGAAGGGGCTGGAGCGGCTGCCCCGCGATCGCTATGAGATCGCCAGCGAGTTTGCGCATCCCGAGGCCATACTGCTGCGCAGCCACAAACTGGAGGCGCAGGATATCCCCAATTCGGTGCTGGCCATTGCCCGGGCCGGGGCCGGGGTCAACAACATTCCCGTGGCGGCATGCACGGCCCGGGGCATTCCGGTTTTCAACTCGCCGGGGGCCAATGCCAACGCCGTGAAGGAACTGGTGGCCACGGGTCTGCTCCTGGGGTCCCGGGGTATCATGGAAGGTATCGAGTACGTGCACACCCTGGGGCAGATGACTGACCCGGCTGAAATGCACCGGGTACTCGAAGCGCAAAAGAAGCAGTTCAAGGGCAGCGAACTGGTTGGCAAGACCCTCGGGGTCGTCGGTCTCGGCGCCATCGGTTCCCTGGTTGCAGAGATGGCGCTCACCCTGGGCATGCAGGTCATCGGCTACGATCCCGCGCTGTCCGTCGAGGCCGCGTGGCGTCTATCCAGCCAGGTACGCCGGGCAGACACACTGTCGGCCCTGTTTGCGCGCTGCGACTACATCAGTCTGCACCTGCCGGTTCTGGAGTCCACGCGCGGACTGATCGGCGCGGAACTGCTCGGGGCAGTGTCTCCCGGCACCTGTTTGTTGAACTTTGCGCGGCAGGAAATCGTCGACGAAGCGGCCCTGATCGAGGCCCTGGACGAGGGCAAACTGCGCCGGTACATCGCCGACTTCCCGTCGCCCGCCCTGATCCAGCGCAAGGACGTCATTCTCACGCCGCATATCGGCGCCAGCACCGAAGAAGCCGAGGACAACTGCGCCATCATGGCTGCCGAGCAACTGCGGGATTTCCTCGAGCACGGCAATATTCGCAATTCGGTCAACTTTCCCACGCTGCAGTTGGAGCGGGTCAGCGGCTGCCGCCTGTCGGTCACCAATGACAACGTGCCAAAAATACTGGGGAGTGTGCTGGCGATCCTGGCAGACGAGGATATCAACGTGATCGACATGCTCAACAAGAGCCGTGATGCAGTGGCCTACAACCTGATTGACATCAGCACAGCCCCCTCTGCTGAGGCCGTGGAGCGCATGCGCAAACTGGCCGGAGTGATCAATGTCCGCCTCATTGGAGATTGTGCCTGAGGACTGCGTTGGTCGCAGCACTGATCAAGCCGGGGTAACGCCGTGGACGAACCATTACAGGACCTGGAAGACCGGATCGGCAAACGCCGCAACTTTGACGCGCCGCCGCTGCACCTGTGGCATCCCGAGCTGTCGGGTGACATCGCCATCCACATCGATGCGCAAGGCAACTGGCACCACGAGGGGACCAGGATCGAGCGCGATTCGCTGGTGAAGTTGTTCGCCAGCATTCTGCGACGTGAAGCGGACGGACACTACTACCTGGTGACACCGGCGGAAAAGTGGCGCATTTCGGTGGCGCTGCACCCGCTGATCGTCACCGATATCGAAAACCGCGAGGAGGGCGGGCAGGCCGTCCTGCGGATCACCCTGAATACCGGCAGGCGACTGGCCGTGGACGCCGAGCATCCCCTGTTTTTGGAACCCGCCGCGGGGCATGTCGCCGCCGTGCAACTGGAGCACGGACTGACCGCGCTGTGGTCCCGCCCGGCCTGGTACCGCCTGGTGGAGATGGCCGAAGACGTGGCGGGCGTGCCCTCGGTGCGCTCCTGCGGCAGCGTATTCCCACTCGCCCCTCGCCAGCCGTAACGCCAGTTGGTTTTGTTCCAACCGGCGGCCGCCGGCATTACTCACATATTCGGGTAATTGGGCCCACCCAGCCCCTCCGGCGTAACCCAGACGATATTTTGTGACGGATCCTTGATGTCGCAGGTCTTGCAATGCACGCAATTTTGCGCATTGATCTGAAAGCGCTTCTCGCCGTTTTCTTCCTCCACGACCTCGTACACGCCCGCCGGGCAGTAGCGCTGCGCGGGTTCATCGTACAGCGGCAGGTTGTGCGCGATGGGGATGGTCGGGTCCTTGAGTTGCAGATGGCAGGGCTGGTCTTCCTCGTGGTTGGTGTTGGACAGAAACACCGACGACAGGCGATCGAAGCTGATCTTGTTGTCCGGTTTGGGATAGTCGATTTTCTCGCACTCGGCAGCCGGCTTCATGGCGGCGTAGTCCGGTTTGTCATCATTGAGAGTAAAGGGCAGCCTGCCGCCGAAGATGTTCTGGTCCAGCCACACCATTGCCGAGCCGACCCAGATACCGAACTTGTGCATGAATCCGGAGAAGTTCCGGGTGGTGTAGAGCTCGTCATGCAGCCAGGAACCTTCCATTTTCGCGGCAAAGGATGCGAGTTCGGCCGGGGCCGCCTCACCCTGTGCCAGCGCCTCGATTACCGACTCGGCAGCCAGCATACCGCTTTTCATCGCGGTGTGATTGCCCTTGATTTTGACACTGTTCAAGGTACCGGCATCGCAGCCCAGCAACAGGCCGCCCGGGAAATACATGCGCGGCAGCGAGTTGAAGCCACCCTTGGTGATGGCGCGCGCGCCATACACCAGGCGGTTGCCGCCGTCGAGGTACTTGAGCGTCTCCGGGTGGTGTTTCCAGCGCTGGAACTCCTGGAACGGGCTCATGTGTGGATTGCTGTAATTCAAATCGGCGATCAGACCGACATAGACCTGATTGTTTTCGGCGTGGTACAGGAAGGCGCCGCCGCCGGTGCCGGTCTCTCCAAGCGGCCAGCCCAACCCGTGGACAACGAGCCCCGCCGCGTGCTTTTCGGGGGGGATTTCCCAGATTTCCTTGATCCCGATGCCGTAGTGCTGCGGGTCTTTGCCGGCATCCAGGGAGAAGCGCTCGATCAGTTGTTTGCCCAGGTGGCCGCGGCAGCCCTCGGCAAACAGGGTGTATTTGGCATGCAGCTCCATACCCGGCATGTAGCCTTCCTTGTGTTCGCCGCTGGCACTGACACCCATGTCGCCAGTGGCGACACCCTTGACGCGCCCGTCCGCGTCGTACAGCACTTCGGCAGCGGCGAAGCCGGGGTAGATCTCTACACCCAGACCCTCGGCCTGCTCCGCCAGCCAGCGACAGACATTGCCCATCGAGACAATAAAGTTGCCCTCGTTGTGGGTCGGTCTCGGGATCATGAAGTTGGGCAGCTTGAGCGCTTTGCTGTCGCTCAGGTAGTAGAAAAAATTGTCTTCGCGCACAGCCGTGTTGAGTGGTGCGCCGCGCTCCTTCCAGTCGGGGAACAGCTCGCCGAGGGCGCGTGGCTCCAGTACGGCGCCGGACAGGATGTGCGCCCCCACCTCAGAGCCTTTTTCCACCACACAAACAGTGGTTTCCTGTTCCTTTTCCCGGGCCAGTTGCATGATACGACAGGCGGCGGACAGGCCCGCGGGGCCGGCGCCGACGATCACAACGTCAAATTCCATTGATTCACGTTCCACAACGATGTCCTCCTGGTGTGTGGTAGGGAGCCGACAATCTCCGGATTCGACCCGTAGAAAGCACGCAAGTATATAATTCCTAACGAGAAAAGACTATGACTCATGTACAAATCGCAAATCTTGATATGGCTCAGTCGCTGGCGAATTCGTCTTTTTGCCGCTATTGACCCGGGGCCGGTTTACCGGCAAGATACCCCGCCAAGTTCAAGCGGCTCCCTCCCGGAAGCGTAGCCGTGGTATCTCGAATCCACCTGAATCAATTTACGGAGACTCCATGAAGGTACTTGTTGCCGTTAAACGCGTCGTTGACTACAACGTAAAGGTACGCGCCAAAGCCGATGGTAGTGATGTTGATCTGAACAATGTCAAGATGGCTATCAATCCCTTCTGTGAAATCGCTGTCGAGGAAGCGGTGCGGCTCAAGGAAGCTGGCGTCGCCACCGAGGTCATCGCCGTATCCGTCGGCGGCAAGGCCTGTCAGGAGCAGATTCGTACCGCACTTGCACTGGGCGCGGACCGCGGTATCCAGGTGGAAACCGAGAGCGGCGTCGAGCCCCTGGTGGTAGCCAAGCTGCTCAAGGGGGTGGTCGATAAAGAGCAGCCGCAACTGGTCATCCTCGGCAAGCAGTCGATTGACGGCGACAACAACCAGACCGGACAGATGCTCGGCGCCCTGACGGGCATGCCGCAGGGGACCTTTGCATCGGAAATCACAGTAAATGGCGAGAAGCTGAAGGTCACGCGCGAAATCGACGGCGGGCTGCAGACACTGAGTCTCAGCCTGCCGGCAATCGTCACCACGGACCTGCGCCTGAACGAACCGCGCTACGCCTCCCTGCCCAATATCATGAAGGCCAAGAAGAAACAGCTGGATGTGTTGACACCGGCTGACCTGGGCGTGGAAGTGACCAGACACCTGACCCAGGTAAAAGTGCAGCCGCCCGCGGAGCGCCAGGCCGGCATCAAGGTGGAAGATGTTGCGCAGTTGGTAGACAAACTGAAAAACGAGGCGAAAGTAATATGAGCACACTGGTAATCGCAGAACACGACAACAGCAGCCTCAAGGCGGCGACTCTCAATGCGGTCGCCGCCGCCCAGGCGATGGGTGCAGAGATCGACATACTCGTCGCCGGCGGCAACTGTAGCGCGGCGGCAAACGAGGCGGCGGCTGTACCCGGTATCGGCAAGGTACTGGTGGCCGACAACGCGGCCTACGAGCACCAGTTGGCGGAAAATGTCAGCCTGCTGATTGCCGAGGTGGGCGCCGCCTATGACAATATCGTGGCGCCGGCCACCAGCAACAGCAAAAACACCATGCCGCGGGTAGCCGCGCTGCTGGATGTCGCGCAGATTTCAGAGATAGTTGCGGTAGAGGGCGCAGACACCTTCCAGCGGCCAATCTACGCGGGTAACGTGATCGCGACCGTCAAGAGCTCCGATGCGAAAAAAGTCATTACCGTGCGCACCACGGCCTTCGACCCGGTCGCCGCGGAGGGCGGATCGGCCTCGATCGAGGCGGTGGACGCGGTGCACGACGCCGGCATTTCTTCCTTTGTCGGAGAAGAAGTTGCCGTCTCCGATCGCCCCGAGCTGACTGCCGCCAGCATCGTCATTTCCGGTGGCCGGGGCATGCAGAACGGCGAGAACTTCAAGCTGCTCGAAGGCATCGCCGACAAACTCGGCGCCGCCATCGGCGCATCGCGAGCCGCAGTGGACGCGGGCTTTGTGCCCAACGACATGCAGGTGGGACAGACCGGCAAAATCGTCGCCCCGGACCTCTATATTGCGGTCGGCATCTCCGGCGCCATCCAGCATCTGGCCGGGATGAAGGATTCGAAAGTGATCGTGGCCATCAACAAGGACGAGGACGCGCCGATCTTCCAGGTGGCGGACTACGGCCTGGTGGCGGATTTGTTCGACGCACTGCCCGAGTTGGAAGCCAAACTGTAGCTACTACCTCACATGCAATACAAAAAACCGGCCCCAGCGGCCGGTTTTTTGTTATAGACAGGACGTATGGTAAGCCGCGAGAGCCATGGATGGCGGTAGCGGCGATATACAGGATGTATCGGGCCGCGCAGGTGGCATACCCGATAAAGCGGGGGCCGGCTCTGCCGCGAGAGCCGTGGAGAGCCAGCCCCGCTTTATCGGGCATGGCGGTGGCGGCGCTGTCAATCCCGGCGCAGGCGATCGGAAATCGCGATCGGGGTGGGGTAGTTGAGCACCACGATATAGGAAGAGGCCAGCAGTGTGATAATCGTGGTGGCCTGAATCAGCAGCGAGGCCTGCTCTGAGATGAGGGCGCTGCCGACCGCGATATAGGCGATCAACAGTGAGAATTCACTGGCCTGGCCCAGTCGAAAGCCCAAACCCCAGGCCAGTGTCCGTTTTTCGCTGACCCCCTTGAGCAGGAAGCGGTACACCACCGGTTTCAGCGTCAGCACCAGAACTGCCAGAACCAGCGCCGGTGCCAGCACCTGCTCCAGCAGGGCGAGATCAAAACGGGCGCCCACCGAGAAGAAAAACAGGATGAGGAAAAAGTCACGCAGCGGTTTGAGGTTGACCGCGATGTACTGTGATATCGGGCTGGTGGCAATGGTGATGCCGGCGATGAATGCACCGATTTCCTCGGACAGCCCCATCAATTTGGCGCATTCCGCCAGCCCCAGGCACCACCCCAGGGCCAGCAGGAATATATACTCGTGGAAACGGTCGAAGCGAGTGATCAACGGCAGCAGTATGTAGCGCACAAACAACAGTGCCCCGCCGACCAGCAGCGGCAGACTCAACAGCGACAGCGCCACCGTCAGGCCCATGCCGCCGGTCTCTCCGGCCGATGCCGCCAGCAGCAGCATCAGCACGATGATAGCCAACAGATCCTGCAGCAGCAGCAGGCCGATCATCAGTTCGCCGATATGGCGGTGGTGCAGGATCGTTGTGGGCAGCAGCTTGATGCCGATGATCGTCGAAGAAAACATCATCGCGGCGCCCACGATCAGGGCATCCGTCGCGGTGTAGCCAAACAGCCAGCTCACGGCAAAACCCGCCGCCAGAAAAATCGCCGAGCTGAACACCGCCACCACCGTGGACTTGCGCAGGGTGGACCACAACGCCTGGGGCTGCATATCCAGTCCCAGCAGGAACAACAGAAAAATGATACCCACATGGCCGATATCCGACAGCAGCTGCAGGTCGGTGACCAGCGACAGCCCGTAGGGACCGATGCCGGCACCCAGTGCGATATAGGCAATGATCAGGGGCTGGCGCGTGTACAGCGCCACGGAGGCGAACAAAGCGGCCCCGCTGAAAATGAGAAAGAATGAAAACGTGACGCTGTCTGCATCCATCACATAGAAGGTCCCGGCGACTGAATCTGCAGTCTAGTACTCAAGCACGTCGCCCACAGGACACTAGGGACGACGGCGAAACAGAGGCAGCGGCTGGTCAATGGAGGCCTGGTACTGCTCGCTGAAATCGTACAGCCGGGCGCGGGCTTTCTCCAGCTCGGTGTCATCGGCCATCTGGAAGGCGTTGAAACCGCAGCGCCTGAGGTAGGTCAGTTGATCCTGCAGAAAATGCCCGGCGGCGCGCAGCTCGCCCCTATAGCCGCGTTCGCGCAGTTCCCGTCCGTAGGAGAAGCCCCGACCGTCAGTGAATACCGGAAAGTAAACCACCACCAGGGCGAGGTCATCGAGGTGCGCGAGCAGCGGGGCGGGTGCCTGGCCGGGCTCGAGCTGCACGGCGCTGCCGGCTTTATCGGCGAGCTCCAGCCACTGATCCAGGCTCAATACCTGTCCCGCCACCGGGTGTGCGCAGTCCGCGTCCGCGGCGCGCCAAACGTCCTCGATGATAGCGCCATCCTTAATCAGCCGGGGCATACACACGCTCCTTGAACGGATCGATACTCACGCGGCGGAAAGTGTCGAGGAAGTTCTCCCCCTCTTCGCGCAGTTCCACATAGGTGGACAGAATCGTCTCGATCACATCCGGCATCGCCTCCTGGCTGAAAGAGGGTCCGAGAATTTTGCCGATCGATGCATCCCTGCCCTGGCTGCCCCCGAGGCACACCTGGTAGAACTCCTGACCCTTCTTGTCCACGCCAAGGATGCCGATATGACCGATATGGTGGTGGCCACAGGCATTCATACAGCCGCTGATATTGATCTCCAGCGGCCCCAGATCGTACACATAGTCCATATCATCGAAGCGCGCCTGTATCGCCTCGGCCACGGGCAGGGACTTGGCGTTGGCCAGGGAGCAGTAATCGCCTCCGGGGCAGCTGACAATATCCGTGAGATAGCCGATATTCGGCGTGGCCAGGCCGGCTTTTTGCAGGGCCTGCCACACGGTGTATAGCTGACCGATCTCGACATCGGCAAGCACCATATTCTGCTCGTGCGTGGTACGCACTTCGCCAAAGGCATAGCGGTCCGCCAGATCGGCGACGCGTTCCAGTTGGCTGTCTGTGATATCGCCGGGGGCGTAACCCGGACGCTTCAGTGACACGTTGACGATGCGGTAGCCGGCTACCCGGTGGGCCACGGTATTGCGCTTGACCCAGTTGCCGAAGATCGGGTCGGCGGCGCAGCGCTGCTCGAGCTGCCTGCCGGCCTCGACACCGTCGAACTGCCGGTAATCGGGATCGGTAAAAAAGCTTTTGGCCCTGGCGATCTCGGCATCGGTCAGGGTGGCCGGGCCATCCTTGATTGCGCGCCACTCCTGCTCGACCGCCTCGCGGAAGGCGTCGGCGCCCATGGCGCGAACCAGTATCTTGATGCGCGCCTTGAACTTGT
>JAGRIH010000052.1:2136-40264 GCA_020443345.1 Halioglobus sp. | reverse complement strand
GGGATTTTAAGGTGACCACCGGGGCAGGCGATGGATCTCTTAAACGCTGGCGTCTGTCGTCCAAGTCGAGGGCGAGGTGCTACACGCATTCCGCGCAGTCCCGGCAAACCTGTACTACAATCTCCACTAATGCCGGTTCCTCAAGGCTTTTGCACAATTCACTGGAGTAAGCATGAGTCACAATGTCGGACTGTCCTTAAAAAAGCGCTCCCAGATCAGCTCTTCCGTCCCGGCTTTTGTCGAGTTCGAGAGAGACCGCCGTTTTACATTCACTGAACTCAACGCGCGCTGCAACCAAACCGCCAATGCGCTGCTGGGGCAGGCTATCAAGCCGGGTGATCGCGTGGCGATCCTGCTGAAAAACGGTATTGAATTTGTCGAAAGTTACTTTGCTACCGCCAAAATCGGCGCAGTGATGGTGCCCGTCAACTGGCGCCTGGTGGCCAATGAAATTGCATATATCCTGGAGGATTCTGGTTCCAAAGCACTCATCTACGATGCAGACTTTGACGATACCATCGCGCAGTTGCGCGACGACAATGACGTCGGGGTAGAACGATTTATCCGCGTCAATGCTATCGCCTCAACCGCTGATATTCCCACATACGCGGTAGATTATGACCGCGTTACCCAGGCGATGCCCGATACGGAGCCGCCCGTCGGAGCCTGTGACAATGACCTGCTGTTTATCATGTATACCTCAGGCACCACTGGCCGTCCAAAGGGCGTCATGCACAGTCACCACGGTATGCTCTGGGCCGAACTGACCAGCATGACCACCTCTGATTTGCGTAATGACGACCGCTTCCTGCTGCCCATGCCCATGTTTCATGTCGGCTGTCTCAACCCCGTATCGATGCTTGTGCACCGCGGCGCCACCGGTGTGATCATGCGCAACATCGATATACATCTGATGTTCAAAGCGATCGAGCAGGAGAGAATTACCATCGCCATGTCGGTACCGGCACTGCTGCAGTCTATGCTGGCGGCCCCAGAGCGTCAGCAAACCGATATGTCGAGTATCCGCTGGATTGCGACCGGTGCATGTCCCGTTCCTGTCTCTCTGCTGCAGGCATACGAGAAAATCGGCATTGCGATAAACCAGGCGTACGGATTAACCGAATCCTGCGGGCCCGGCACGCTTTTATTGCCCAGGGATGCCAAAGTCAAGGCGGGCTCCTGCGGTAAACCGCAGATGCACACAGAAGCGCGAGTCGTCGACAGTAAGGGAGATGATGTGAAGCCTGGCAGTGGAGAGGTTGGTGAATTGATTCTGGCGGGTCAGCACATCATGCTGGGATACTGGAACAAACCTGAAGCCACCGAGGAAGCCTTGAAAAATGGCTGGCTGCACACGGGCGATCTATGCACTATCGACGAGGATGGATTCATTACCGTTTGTGACCGGATGAAAGACATGATTATCTCCGGTGGTGAAAATATCTACCCCGCGGAACTGGAAAACGTGCTGGCAGGTTGTCCGGAGGTAGTGGAAGCGGCGGTTATCGGCATCGAGTCCGAAAAATGGGGCGAAACACCGCTGGCTATTGTCGTGCCCTCCAGCGGTGCCAGTCCAACGCCCGAGTCCCTGAAAGCCTACTGCAAACAGAATCTCGCAGGCTATAAGGTGCCTCAGCTCTATGAACTGGTAGATGCCCTGCCTCGAAATGCCTCTGGAAAACTGTTGAAACCCGTACTGCGAAAACAGTTTCCAGGACCTGCTCCCTTTTAGTCGAGGGCTGCGACCAACTCGGCAGCCGACTCCATTGCACCCTCGATGTAGCTGACGCCATTGCAGTCGCCGATGGTGTGGGTGACAAAATTCTGTGCACGCAATTCGTCGGCCAAACTGGTATCACCCGTCGCTCCCTGAGCAATGATGACGTGCTCAGCTTCGACAGCCCGCACCTGACCGCGATAGTTACGGTAGTGCACTTCGTGATCAGCGATGGATATCTCACTGGCGAGATTGATCAGCGCCACACCCAGTTCACGCAACTCGTGCAACACGCGCATGCGTCGCACCACATACAGCCCCGCACCGGGCCGCGAGGCTGTGTCGATCACGGTGATTTCACGGCCGCGGTGGGCGAGGAACTCCGCCAGTTCCAAGCCGACCAGTTCGGCGCCAATGACGACAATACGTCGTCCCAGAGGAAGCCATATGCGTGAGACCTGACGCAACAGCCACGGCGATTTATTGGCGCCAGTAAGGGCGCCCATGTTGGTTAGCCCGCGGGTCAGCCCCGATATTTTGCGCCGCAGGCTCGGCCATTGATCACCGAGCACCATCCCCCGCATTTCATCGCCGCTAAACACGAAGTCCTGATCTACCCCCGGCAGGTCCGGCAAATCGCGCTTCGCACCTGTTGCCACAACAATTTCATCCACTTCCAGTTGGCGCAGCAATGCAGGCGTGGCGCGGGTATTGAGGCGCACCTCTACCGCGGATTTCGCCAGTTCCCGGCGCAACCATCGCAACAAGCGTGTATTGGGTTCATAGGCGATACTGGCAAACGGCAGCGTGCCACCAAGGCGGTCCGAAACCTCCAGCAAGACGACTTTGTGTCCGCGCCCAGCCAGCCGGCGTGCCGCTTCCATGCCCGCAGGACCACCGCCGACCACGGCAAAACTGCGCGCCCGAGTCGCTGCGATCAACGATCGCGAATTTTCAAACGCGGTTTCAGCATTGACGGCGCACTTGATCGGTTTCTGCACGTAGATCTGGCTGACGCAACAGTAACAATAAACGCAAGGACGAATATCATGCAGGTTTCCCGCGGCAACCTTGTTGGGCAGATCGGGATCAGCCAGTATTTTTCGGCCCATACCCAGCAGGTCAAAGTGGCCGGAGGCAATATGCTTGTCGGCAGACCGGGGCTCTATTCTCCCGGCAGTGATAATCGGTATGCTCACGCACTGCTTGATTGCGATTGCATTGCCCACCATACGCTCGGGCACGTGAGGAATATTGGATTCCGACTGCATGATACCCATGGAACCGTCGTGATACGCACTGACCGTCAGCGCGTCCACCCCCGCCTGCTCCAGCATTCGCGCTGTGCGCTTGGCGTCTGCCAGGCTAATACCTTCAGCCTGGCCAAACTCAGCCGAGTCGAGCTTGCACCACACCGGGTACTCGGTTCCCACTGCCCTGCGTACCGCCGCGACAATTTCCAGTAGAAAGCGAGCGCGGTTTTCGAGACTTCCCCCGTATTGGTCATCGCGCTGGTTCATCAGCGGAGAGAGAAAACCGGACAGGATGTAGCCGTGCCCCGCGTGTATTTCCACCCCATCCAGACCGGCGTCACGGGCGCGCACGGCTCCCGCTGCATAGCTCTCGATCAACTGCTGGATGTCTTCAGTGGTCATCACATGCAGTTGTGGCGCCGGCGAGTCCTTACCGAACCGATTGTTGATCTCCGACTCAAGAAACCCGTCCTGCAGGTCGCCCTGCTTCACCACGGGATAGGAAGGCACCCACATTTCCCGCCCTTGATCCCTGTCGGCGGCTGCCATCAGACCGGCATGGTGCAACTGTGCGGCAAGTTTGGCGCCGTGAGCGTGAACCGCCTCAGCGAGCTGCTGCAAGGAAGGAATCATGTAGTCTGCGGAAATACCCAACTGGCGCGGCTGGCTGGTTCCGGCAGGCCAGCTTACGCCGGCCGTACCGAGCACGACCAGACCGGCCCCACCACGTGCCTGGCGCTCATGAAAGGCACGGAGCCGCTCCCCACAGGTACCATCCTCCTCCGCGAGATTGGTGCCCATGGCGCTTACCACCATGCGATTCTTGATGACCATGCGGCCGATAGTGCACGGTGAGCACAGAGTGCTGAGATCGCCTCGCATGGTTAAGCCTCGCCAATTAAACTGCGGGCTATTTGAATTCGTATCGCAAGTCCAGGCCGTAGGTTCTGGCACGCCCCCACTGATTGTAAGCAAAACCCAGTGAGTCACTGAAATCGGAGCCGAAATCCCGGTATTCCTCGTCTGCCAGGTTCTTACCCCACAGGGCGAATGACAACTCGCCTCCGCCAAACCGGATATTGCCCAGGCCAAGCCGCGCATTAATGAGCGTATGCGCTTCGACCGGGTTGTTGGCACTGCGCGGAGAGGCGTAGTACTCGTCGGTGTATGTCACATCTAAAAAGGCTGAGAACTCGGCCCAATCCCCGAGCGGCCTTATATACCGGGCCGTCACTGAACCGCTGTGTTCGGGGGAAAAGCCCGGACCCGCATCACCTCCGACATCCCTGAACCCCAGAATATTGCCGTCCAGATCAGCGCTGTCGATCAGCAGCAATTCATCGTATGAGCTGTCGAGATAACCATAGTTCAAGCCGAGCTGTAAGCCTTCGAAAACAATCGCGGTCAACTCCAGCTCAACGCCCTTTGACGTTGCGGAGCCGCCATTGGTAA
Source organism: Halioglobus sp. (assembly GCA_020443345.1). Lineage (GTDB taxonomy): Bacteria > Pseudomonadota > Gammaproteobacteria > Pseudomonadales > Halieaceae > JARRPM01. Next base: position 35,842 of record JAGRIH010000052.1, on the reverse strand, counting down.
TGATGGGATTACCGTTAATAGAATCGTTGACCTGGATATCCGTGTAATCGTAATAGAACGCTGTCGCGTTGACGCGCAGACGATTATTCATCAAAGATGATTTGATACCGATTTCGTAGTCCAGCAGTGTTTCCGCATCGGCTGAATTTTTCTGGAAAACAGTGGCACTGCTGGCGCGGAACGGCAGGATCCCCGAGGTATAGCCTTCCGCCACCTTGAAGAACACCATCGTGTCGTCGACGACAGTGTAATTCAACACCAACAGGCCACTCGTATTGGTCCAGCCGTGATCGGTCGATATATCGTTCACGATACCGCCGGAAAAGCTCTCCGCATTTTTGGTAATCTCGCTTTCATCGCTGGTATAACGTACACCGAGGGTGATCTGCAGGCGATGATCCAATATGTCGGGGGTATACGATACTTGCCCATAGGCGGCCTTTGAACTTGCGGAAAAATCAATTCTCTGGGGGGCCAGGGTAAAGGGCAGGATAGCAAATGCCGAGCTGGCAGTGGGAATGGGTACCGAGAGCTGGCGACCCTCTGCCTCATGGTCCTTGCCATCTTCATCAAAGTAGTAAAGGCCTGCGACATACTCCCATCGATCATTGGCGCTGGTCCCGATAAACTGGAACTCCTGCGAGAACTGCTCGTGCTCGGTAGAACGGTTTTTTGCATTCCATGCCAGCGGGATGGACCAGGCGCCGCCATCCAACTGAGCCTTGCGCAACAGCTGATCTGTCTCCCGGTACCCTGTTATCGATTTAACGGTCAGGGTGTCCGAAACCGACCACTGCAGGGTCAGATTGTGGCCACTGACCTCCAGCGAGTTTTTGTCCATAAAATTCAGATTAAACTTGTCGATACGATCGTCAAACTGAAATGCACCGGCAGCTACTGCCTCGGCATAGGGGTTAGGCTGGCCGGTGAGGACGGGGATGCTCTCAAGGCCTTCGACATAATAGCTCAGCTGTGTCGGGCGCGGCATACTTTCGCCATCGAAATAGTCATAGCCGTAGTCAAGCGACAAATTATCGGTTGCATCCCAATGCAAGCGGGTCGCAATGGCATCCGAATCCTCCGATCCGAGGTTTTTTTCCGCACCGGGAAAAGTATTCCTGAAATAACCGTCATCTTCAGAGTGCACATAACTCAGGCTGCCCGCCACCGTATCGCTGATCGGGACTTGCAAATAGCTCTTGGACTGGAAAATACCGTCATTGCCCACAGAGAAGTCCTGCTGAAAGTTCAAGGCAGATTCGGGAGTCCTGGTAACGACATTCAACGCCCCTCCCGTGCTGTTGCGTCCAAAAAGCGTGCCCTGCGGGCCGCGCAGCACCTCGATCCGCTCCAGATTAGGCATGGAGAAAATGGCGCCGCTGTTCTTTCCGACATATACGCCGTCCAGATAGATGGCTACCTTCGTGTTGACAACGGTGGACACTTCCGCGCCCGACACGCCCCGGATCGCCGGAGAGATTTCGTGATTACTGTTACCAACAGTGGGCATCACCAGGTTCGGCGTAGTCTCGCTGACGTCCTGAATGGTTTTGACCCCCAGATTGACGAGATCTTCGCTGGTATAGGCGATGATCGAAATGGGCACGTCCTGCAATGACTCCTCCCGCTTCTGGGCCGTGACCACCACCTCTTCGAGCACTGTACTAACCGCCGCGGACCTCGGCTCCTGGGCTTGTGTGGCTGGGGCAACGCCAAAGCCAAGTACCATTATTCCGGTAGAGAAAAGCGCAGTGCTGAATTGAAAGGACCTCGATCGACTTATCATATAGGGACACCTGTTTGTTTATTAATATGCACCAGCTCAGCTTTTAGCTGGATTGAAATCGCAGAATAGCCATCGGATATACTTTTTGCAAGTATATTTGCATATTATGTTGCATATCTTACTCTTATCCTTAATACTGCCACAGCAACTGAGTTCTGCGCTGCCAAACACCTGGCAATGAAGGGGGAAAAATGACCGCCGCACAGAAGAGACTGGCGACACCTAACCGGGCACCTGGCCCACGCTATCTTAATCCCCTGAAACACTTTCAGGAGTCCAAGCGGGGCGGCCTCAAGTACCCCGCTCGACTGTTTGAGCAATATGGACCCATCGTAGAGATAAAGACCTTCCCGCAGTCCTGGTTTTTGATCAACTCCCCTCACGCCTTTCGGCACATCTTTATCGATAACGCGAAGAACTATACGAAAGGCAAGTTATTCGAACGTCTAAAAATAATAGGCGGCAATGGCCTGTTCTTTTCGGACGGCGACGTCTGGAAGAAAAATCGCCGGATCATCGGTCCGTATTTCAAGCGCGGGAATATGAAGCACTACGTCAATGCCGTTGTCGCATCAGGCAGGAAGGGTGTCGAATATGTCGATACGAAATATGCCGATCAGGAATTCGATGCCAGCGAACTGACCCACCGCATAGCCCTGTATGTTGTGGGACGCGCTTTTTTCGGCATGGAATTCAGTGAACAACGCCTCGACAGACTGCTGCAGGCAGTCAAGGACTCCTCGCGTTTTGGTCAGAGCATGTTGCAAAGTGTCGTTGCAACACCCTGGCTACCGACCCGCGTGAATCGCCAGGGCAAGCAGTCCCTGAAGGTGATGTACGGTACTATAGACGACCTGATTACAGAGGGCCTGCAGCGCGAAAAAGGCGCTGATCTCCTGTCTCTGCTGCTGGAGAGCGTCAAGAGCGGTGAAATGAGCCGAGATCATCTCAAGGATGAAATGTGGACGATCGTAAATGCCGGCCATGAGACAACTGCCACCACCATGGCGCTGATGCTGTACCACATTGGCAAAGACCCTGCCTGGCAAGCAGAAGTACTGGCTGAAATTGATGAGGTGTTAGAGGGCAGGGATCCTACCTTTGCGGATCTGTCCAAGCTGCAAAAGCTCGACTGGACAACCAAGGAAACCTTGCGACTGTTCCCACCGGCCCCGGGTACCGCCAGACAAGCGGTCGAAGACGACGAGATAGAAAGCTACCACGTCCCTGCAGGATCTATTGTACAAACCCAGTTTTACTTTGCTCATCGGGATACGCGTTACTGGGACAAGCCGGAGGAGTTCAACCCCCGGCGTTTCGCCACAGAGGAAACTGATAACCGACCGGAATACGCCTACATACCATTCGGAGCCGGTGGTCGCCGCTGCCTTGGAGAACATTTCGCTTATATGGAGGCTCTCATCGTCGTCGCTATGCTGTTACAGCAATATCGTGTTGATATACGAGAGGATTTCGAGGTCGAGCCTTATCTTGCGGTGGCGCTGCGCCTGCGTAATGGCGTGCGCGTCAGTCTGCACAAGAGAAGCTGACATTTTCCACATCATCCGGAAACAAGAGGCAAGCAATGGGAAAAAACAGTTATCACTCAAACGCTGACAGTGCGCGGCTCGGCCATAGGCTCACCACCCGATACGATATCGACAATTTCATTATCGGCCTGCTTATCATGTTCCTGTGCGTATATGCCCTCGAATTGATGATCCTTATCCCCTGTGGTTCTTTTCATGACATCGTGAGTTGTGACTTACCTCCGTCATCAGAGGCATTCTGGAGAGACTACTTCAACCTGGATCCGCTATTTCTTGAAATGCCGCCCTGGCTCGTCACAGTGATGTCTATACAGGATTACCTTTTCAATCCCTGGTGGGTTCTCAGCCTGTTTATGTTCTGGACCGGCCGCCAGGAGGCAAACTGGTACAGAACCAGCACCGTGCTTGTGTGTGGCATTATCATAGGTACTACTGCCGTGACGTTTGGCGTGCAGTCATTTTATCCCCATTACACGACCAGGGTGATGGCGCAACTGGTCCTCATCAACGGCCCATGGATTGTGGCTCCCCTGTTGTACGCCTGGCGCCTGCGACATACCAGCCCGGGAGCGACTCCAATCTACCGCAAATCCGGTACCAGGACGCGAGCGATCGTGATGATGCTCATCCCGACGCTTATCTATTTCTCAATGAGTGCCGTGAGACGCATGCTCTGAACTTCTTTTTAGAGCGGTTGGGAAGTTCGGCCTGCATACACTACAGCAATTGTTGGGAGGGCGTTATCAGCATGGACAGACACTGCTTTCGTCATTAATGGTACTCAGGTCGAATGGCCCAGGCCAGGTGGAGAGTGTCCAATGATGAAGAATTCCCAGGGACCAGAATCTGAACCAACCCCCGCGGTCGAACCTGCTGTCTATTCACAACTTAAATCGATGGCGGAAACGAAGAATCTGTACCTGCAAAAAGTAACCTGGGTCCATCATTGGACTCACGGCCTATTCAGCTTTCGTATCGAACGGCCCCCCAGTCTCCGTTTCAGGTCCGGCGAGTTTGTCATGATTGGGCTGCAAGTGGATGGTCAGCCTCTACTTAGAGCTTATTCAATTGTCACTCCCAACTGGGAGGAGCATCTGGAGTTTTTCTCTGTCAAGGTAAAGCAGGGACCGCTGACCTCAAGGCTACAACATCTGGAAGTGGGTGACTATATTTTGATCAGCAAGAAACCTGTGGGAACTCTGGTAGTTGATGCACTAAAACCGGGAAAACGACTGTTCATGGTAGCCACTGGTACCGGGTTGGCGCCTTTCCTCTCAGTCTTGCGCGATCCCGAGACACACAAGAGGTTTGAAGAAATCATCATCACACATACAGTGCGCGAAGAGGAGGAACTCGCCTACCGTGAATTTCTGGAGGCGGAGATTCACGATGACGAGATCCTCGGTGAATGGATCAAGGATCGTTTCACGTACTACCCTACGGTAACTACAGGTGAATTCCGAACCAAGGGCCGCATAACGAATCGAATTCGCTCTGGAGATTTTGCGGCAGATATCCATCTTACTGACAATCGCTTTGACCCTGAAACGGATCGCGTCATGGTATGTGGTTCCCTGGCCTTTAACAGAGAAATGGCGACAATGCTGGTAGAGCACGGCCTGGTCGAAGGCCACAACAATGATCCAGGTACTTTTGTCGTGGAGCGAGCTTTCGTTGGATGAGATACACGTTGCAGCGAACAAGCGCTCGATACAACTTGTATCATGTGCAGGAAATGCACACACAGCGCAGGAACTACGCGCCATATTATCGCAGGAACTACTGCATTGAATGATGACATCCAAACAATTCAAACGAATATTTCTCCGTGTTCAGAGAAGTGTCGGGCGGTACACATTGAGAATGTGTACTACTAGCCCGTTAGCGAGAGAAATCAGTGTCCTTAAGTAAACCTCGGCGCAGGGGACGCCCCGCGACTGTAACCAAGGAGCGGATTTCCGATGCAGTGATCAACCTGGCGAAGGAGGGTCACGATGTAACTATGCAGAATGTCGCAGACGAGCTCAAAGTGGATATTACCACTTTGTATCGACACATAGGTGGTCGGCAGGAACTATCGCGATTTCTGGCTGAAGATGCCGCCCCCTCTCCCGATTTGCTACCTGACCACCATGGGAAGACAGCTCGCGAATGGTTACGGGAAGTTGCCTGGTTTTACTGGCGGTTAATACACGGCCATTCGGAACTGATGAAATTCAGTCACTCTGTGATAGATCCGAAACTCGAACTGCTCGATCACGTAGTGGGCGTGCTGATCGAGTACGGATTTACGCCAAAGGCGGCATCCTATAGTTACTACTTTTTACTCGATGTACTGGTAGGGTTTATTTACCAGCAAATCCGTGACGAAGAAGAAAAAGTTCGCGGTGGCGGTCGCTTTCTCAACTACCAACGCAACATTACTGCGCGCCCCAAGGCGGAACTCCGCAATATCCTGGCTTGTCAGTGGAGTCCCGAAGATTTCGAGGTTGAAACGGCATTCGAGGTTTTTCTGACTTTTACCCTGGACGGTATCTGTGCACAGTTGGATGAGCGTGCAAACAAAAAATAGAGCTTCCGTAACGCGTAAACTGATTTTCCGAGTCCGAGGAACACTGTCATGAGCTATTTTATCACCGGTGGCACCGGTTTTATCGGCCGTTTTTTTATTGAAAAACTGCAGGCCAGAACCGGGCAAATCTACGTTCTCACCAGGAAGGGTTCAGAGCACAAGTTTGAAGCCCTGCGGGAACGTTTTGGCGAAAACGGCCACCGCCTTGTTCCGGTTATTGGCGATCTTCGGCAACCACTGCTGGGCATTGATAATAAAACAATAGCCGAGCTCAAGGGGAACATACGGCATTTCTTCCACTTCGCTGCGATTTACGATATTGCCGCCTCGGCTGAGGCACAAACGGCGACCAACGTCGAGGGAACACGCAACGCGGTGAGGCTGGCAGAGGCACTTGAGGCCGATTGTTTCCAGCATGTGAGTTCTATTGCCGCCGGCGGACTCTACGAGGGTACATTTCGCGAGGACATGTTCGACGAAGCGGAGAACTACGAACACCCCTATTTTGCTACCAAGCACGATTCCGAGGGTATTGTGCGCAACGAGTGCAAAGTTCCCTGGCGAGTCTATAGACCAGCCATGGTAGTGGGTCACTCGCGGACCGGGGAGATCGATAAGATCGACGGTGCGTACTATTTCTTCAAGACACTGCAGAAAATGCGCAAAGTACTGCCGCCGTGGTTTCCATTGATCGGTATTGAGGGAGGTAAGTTTAACGTGGTGCCAGTAGACTATGTCGTTGACGCCATGGACTATATCGCACACCTGCCCGACCGCGACGAAGGCTGCTTTCACCTGACCGACCCCGAACACTACAGCATGGGCAACCTGATGAACATTTTTGCCGAGGCAGGTCACGCACCCCAGCTCAGGATGCGTCTGGACACACGGCTATTCAACTTTATTCCGAAGTTCGTGCGCGAGACACTCGCGGGATTACCGCCGGTCAAGCGTATCATCAACACGCTGCTGGAAGATATGGGTCTGCATGAATCGGTCACCATGTTCATAAACTACCCGACTCGGTACGACAACCGCGAAGCTGAACACGCTCTGAAGGGATCCGGTATCAAGTGCCCGGAATTGCGGGACTACAGCGCTGTCATCTGGGACTACTGGGAACGCAACCTCGACCCTGACCTTTTCGTGGATCATTCACTGGAGGGCAACGTCAAGGGCAAGGTAGTATTGATCACAGGCGCATCATCCGGTATCGGCAAAGCTGCGGCAATCCGTTTGGCTGAAGCCGGGGCCCACGTATTGCTAGTGGCACGCTCCGCCGACAAACTACAAGAGACCGCCGCCGAAATTGCTGAACTAAACGGTGTGTCCTCCTCCTACACGGCGGATGTATCCAACCTGGAAGATTGCGATCGACTGGTCGCCGAGGTGCTGGCGAATCACGGGTTTGTGGATATCCTGCTAAACAACGCGGGCCGCTCGATCCGCCGTTCCATAGAGTTTTCCTTTGATCGTTTCCACGACTTCGAGCGCACCATGCAGATCAACTACTTTGGCGCCATACGCCTGATCTGTGGCTTTGCGCCCTCCATGCTGGAAAGAAAAGCCGGCCATATCATCAATGTATCATCCCTCGCTGCGCTCACCCCCAGCCCACGTTTTTCTGCCTACGTCGCCTCCAAGAGCGCTCTGGATGCCTGGAGCCTCGCAGCGGCGGCGGAATTTTCCGATCGCAATGTGCGTCTCACCACGATCAATATGCCCCTGGTGAGAACCCCCATGATCGCTGCCACCACCATTTATGACTCCATGCCGGTGATGACGCCTGACGAGGCCGTCGATATGGTGGTGGAAGCTGTGATCAAGAAGCCCAAGCGCGTGGTCACCCCCCTGGGTACCTGTATGCAGGTAATGGGCATACTGGTGCCGAAGTTTCTGGAGATGTACATGAACGTGATATTTCGCATGTTCAGGGACTCCCCCGCCGCTCGCGGTGACAAAAACCCCGAGAAGATTGAGGCATCCAAAGAACAGGTAGCGCTGGCTGCATTGATGAAGGGAGTACATTTTTAACGCCATCGCTAGCCGCCATATCCCGCCGATGGGCAGACATATCACGGGTTATGTCCTTCGTTTCACTGTCGATAGCCGGGTTGCTTGCTCGCCGGACCTTGCACGCTATACGACATTTTTCTCCCGCGGCCATGGCTATGCCCATAGTCGGAACATCCCGTACAGCGCACGATCTCTCGACGGGAATTCCAACTATCGGTGAGATATGGCGGCTAGAACTGATCGGGGCGCAACATGGCGTCGTGACCACCATCCACGAACAACATGGCGCCACAAATAAAACTGGCTTTCTCGCTGAGCAGAAAGCTGACTGCGCTCGCTATGTCTGCGGGTTGTCCCGCGCGGCCCACGGGGATGGAGGCCAGAAACTGTCGGATTCCGTCTCTGAACTTGGGATCATCCGCGACGGCGGCAGTCATGGGAGTTTCCGTATAACCGGGGCCCACGGCGTTCAGGCGAACACCATCACTAGCGTAGGCCGCCGTATTTCGCCGCATCCAGCGGGTGACTGCTTGCTTAGAGCCAAAGTAGGCCGTTTTACCCTCCATCTCCTCCAGTGCCCTTAGTACAGCATCCAGATCACTCGCCAACAGCGCATCCACGTAGGCGGCACTGGTGGCCATGGGGGCGGAATTGGACGAAATCATGACTACCGCACCCCGCTTTAAGGCCAGCAGCTCACGCAAGCCTTCCACCAGTTCTACGGCCCCAAAGTAGTTCACCTGAGCGATAAGCGGTAGGTCGGTGATGTGTGAGCCCACACCCGCACAGGCCACAAACCCATCCAGTCCATCGCCAGCGGCATTCCTGATGGTATCGACTGCGGCCTGGCGTCCCGCGGGGGTTGACAGATCGGCATTGATATCGGCACTGTGCAAATCGACTGCCAGTAGCTGGTGCCCTTCATCCAGTAGTCGCTGCCTGATCGCCGCGCCAATACCGCTGGCGCTACCGGTCATCGCATAAATTCCCACTGATGCGCCTCTTTGTGCGGTTTAGAAGTGAGAAGTATAGGTCGCAACAGTCAGTATTACAAAATTACAGAACTCGACGCTCAGCTCATCGGCTGCGGACTTCCTCTACCTGTTTTACTTTGTCCCGCAACGGCTCGGCGACTATAATAGTTTGTGTAAATGATCGTCTCGGGTGCCGAACAAACTAAACGGGCAAGTGCGTCTGAGCAGCATGCACTTGAATAAGTCACCACTAAGGATAGTGAGCCTGGTCGCATCGGCGCAATTGGCAGTAGAGACCGCGAAGTGATTTAGGGCCACCTCAAATTGTGTGAACAGGTCCTAGTGACATCGAATTATCGGAATCGAGAGGAACACTGAAATGACGACAAAGCAACTCAGTGGACCGGACGCCATGTTTCTGCACATGGAACTCGACGGTTTCCCCATGCTGGTCGGTGGGGCAGCTATCTACGATCCATCCACCAGCCCCGACGGTGTGGTTCGTTTCACGGATATTCTGGCCATGTTTGAGAGCCGTCTCGACCGTTCCCCGATTTTCCGCCGCAAACTCGCCGAGGTACCTTTCAATCTGGATCAACCCTACTGGGTGGATGATCCCGACTTCGATCTAGGATATCACCTTCGGCATATCGGCTTACCCAGGCCCGGAGACTGGCGACAGTTTTGTAACCAGATTGCGGAACTGCATTCACGACCGCTGGACTTCGGGCGGCCGCTGTGGGAAGCCTATATCATCGAGGGCTTGGATAATGTGGACAGGTTTCCACCTGCATGTTTTGCCCTGTACCTTAAAGTGCATCACTGCGCAATCGATGGGGCATCCGGCCAGACGTTTATTGGCGCGTTTAACGATGTCAGTCCGATCCCCGAAACGGCGCATCCGCCGAGGCCCTGGAAGCCGGGAAAAGCCCCATCCAACATCAGCATGCTTACCAGAGCCTATCTCAACGGCCTGCGCAAGCCGGGCCAGATGCTGGGTATGGGTAAAAGCATGTTGGCGTCGCGCAAGCGCGTCAAGGAGGGGCTTGAAGCCGGTGCGTTTCAAGCGCTTGGCAAAATCCCCACAACCCGATTCAATGGCGAGTTGAGCGCAAAACGGGTGGTCGACGCGACCAAGTTTGATTTCGATTCCCTCCGGCGCATCAAGAATTCAGTGGCAGGAGCCACCATCAATGACGTGGTGCTGACGATCGTCGGGGGTGCATTGCGTAAATACCTTCAGGAAAAGGCGGAATTGCCGGAACAGTCCCTGGTGACGGGCTGTCCAGTCAATGTGCGCGATGAAACGGAGAAGGACAGGGAAGGTAATATGATCGCGGTGATGACAACCAGTCTGTGTACTGACGTCGAAAATCCCATGGAGCGCTTGCAGAAAGTTCACGCAGAAGCACTGAACGCCAAGGCTCATCTACAGGCGCAAGGGGCGCGCGCGATGGTCGACTTTTCGGAAAGCGTACCGAGTGCATTGCAAGCCATGACGATGAAAGTCCTGGCAGCAGCGCGAATACCTGAAAAAAACGTGCTAATGAACGTCACCGTTACCAATGTGCCCGGGTCACCTGTTCAGCTCTATCTGTGCGGCGCTCAAATTGTCGACTCATTTGGTCTTGGTCCGCTGACTCCTGGCATGGGCTTATTTCATACCGTCAACAGCCTGGTGATGAACAATAAGGGCACCGTCACACTGGCGTTTATCTCCTGTCGCGACGTGATGCCGGATCCCGAGTTTTATACCGAATGCATCGAGACATCCTACAGGGAACTGTGCGCTGCTTGTCTACCCCGTAAAGCGCGCACAGCAAAAAAGAAAGCTCGATGAAATGATGGCCCGGCTTCGCAAAGCTGCGTGATGAACTCACCGAATGGTGATTGGAAAAGGCCAACACGCCCGACGGTTTTTACGCCTCATGGGATAAATACGGTATAGAACCGGTACTGATGGACCGCGATAGATACGCCCGCAAATGAGGTGAAGGACGACGCCATCAAGTCTGGACAGATGGACGCTCTGCAACTGGAATCGGAATTTGGTTTTAGCTTTCGATCCGCAAGGCAGATATCTGTTTTTGGGGCAGCTAGCTGACGGCATGATGCGAACCGTAACAGAGCCGGTCTCGCTCCCAATATAATGAGAAATTGAAATGAGCAATTCTATGAACTACGGGAATATGAAGCGACAGCCCCGATCGTTGCGCAAACTGGAACAGCAGATGGCCAGTGCCAAAAACTACGAGCAATGGTTGGAACTAGCAGCATCCCACGACCGGAAGACAGGCGCCGACAAGTGGCGAAACAAGCTGGAAACACGACTTTACGATCACAGCAATGTCAACTTTCGCCTGCAGCGCTTGCGCCGCCTGCGCCAGAAAGGGGACGGTCAGCGGCTACTGTTCGTTCTTCACGAAGGCATTCACGGCAACATGGCGGGAATGGGGAAATTCCAACTCTACCAACGCGCCAAGTGCGGCACCAAACACCAGATTGAAGACTATATCGAGGAGATCTGTGACTCGCTGAGTTATCTGTCTCGCAACTGTCAAGCGACCATTCCCTTGAGTCAGAGAAGCGAATTCTTCCAGCGTGCCAGCCACTGTTATGGGCGCTCCGCCCTGATGCTGAGCGGCGGCGGCACCTTGGGTTTCTTCCACCTGGGCGTGCTCAAGGCATTGATCGAACAGGCGCTGTGTCCTTCGATTATTTCCGGCGCCAGTGCCGGCGCCTATGTCGCGGCTATTGTGGGAACCCGAACAGATGAGGAGTTTCTCGCCCTTTTCAAGAACAATCAACTGGCTCGGGACCTAACCACTAACCGGGAAAACATCTCTTTGGGCTTCGGCAAGCAAACCGATGCGGACATTAAGGCGATCAAGCGGGAAATGAGACGGACTATCCCGGATATGACCTTCCTGGAAGCCTATGAAAAAACCGGACGCAGCATCAATATCACTATCTCGCCTGCCGAACCCAAACAAACCTCGCGCCTGCTCAACCATATCGCCTCCCCGAATGTGACCATTCTCTCGGCGGTCATGGCCAGTTCTGCGCTGCCCGGCGTTTTACCGGCGGTACAACTACAAGCCAAGGATGCCGATGGGTACATCAAACCCTACTTGCCATCGCGCCGGTGGATTGACGGGTCGTTTTCTCAGGATCTACCGGCCAAACGCCTGGCGCGAATGTACGGCGTGAACCATTTTATCGTGAGCCAGGTGATGCCCGGACTCGGCCGGGAACCGAACCTGAAACCGGGCATCCGCAAGATCGTGTCCGATGCCTCTGTGGCCGCCACCAAGCAGATGACACGAGGTTGTCTCGATCTGATCCAGCACCGCGCCTCTATCGGACCACGACTGGGTGCGACACTGAATACCCTCAACGCCCTGATTGACCAGCAGTTTACCGCGGATATCAACATTTTTCCGGGCTACGGCCTGTCGCGGCTGCGTCTGATTCTTAAAGTGCTCAACGAGGAGGAGATGATCGATTTATTGCTGGCAGGAGAGCGGGCGACCTGGCCGAAAATTCCGGCGATCGCCACCACAACCCGTATCGGTCGTACACTGGACCGCATACTGCACGACCTGGAGATAGAGGAGGCTCACTGGCTAAAAAAAGCACCGCAAAAGTACGTGGCGCTGCAAGGCGATGCGCGCTCTTGAGGCGGTCAGGGGAGACGACGCCCGGGAGCAGCTGAGCGCGGACAAAAGCCGTGGCGGGCGCCGGCGCAGGTCGCCATTTCGATGATCAGAGACTTGAGACTGTACAGAATTTATGGGGTGTAGAGATGAAAGTAGAGGCAACCATTACCGCTCCGGAAACGATCGAGGAGCTGGCGCGCCACGCCCGTGAACTGGATGAGATGGGCTACGACTCCATCCTGGTGCCCGAGGCGGGACACGATCCGTTTCTGCCGCAAATGATACTGGCCGAGCACACGCGCCGCGCCCGCATCGGTACGGGCGTGGCCATCTCGTTTCCACGCAGCCCCTTCGTGACCGCGCAGATGGCCTGGGATCTGCAGCGATTCTCCGGGGGGCGCTTTGTGCTGGGGCTGGGCACCCAGGTCAAAGGCCATAACGTGCGCCGCTATTCCACCGCGTGGCCCTCGCCGCCCGGTCCCAGGCTGCGCGAGTACGTGCAATGCCTGAAGGCCATATTCCACAATTTCAATACGGGGGAAGAACCAAATTTCCGTGGCGAACACTATCAATACACCCTCAGCACCCCATTTTTTAACCCCGGCCCGATCGCGGGCGTAGAAACCGTGCCGATTTATTTGGCGGCGGTAAACACCTATAACTGCCGTCTGGCGGGGGAGCTGGCGGATGGTATCCGGATGCATCCACTGAATACGCCCAGCTACCTGAAGGAAGTGATTCGCCCGGCTGTAGCAAAGGGGGCGGAGGCCGCCGGTCGCGATATCGCCGATATCGACTTTGCAGTCAATCCGTTTTTTGTCACCGGCAGCACCGAGCAGGAGTTTGCCGCATCCCGTGAACTGATTCGCAAACACATCTCCTACTACGCGGCCACCCGGACTTACTCGGCGGTGATGGAACATCACGGCTGGGCAGAGCTGGGCGCCGAGCTGGTGCGTTTGTCCCAGGCGAACCGCTGGGACGACATGCCGGCACTGATCAGCGACGAGATGCTGGAAACCCTCGCCATCGTCGCCATGATCGACGACCTGCCCGCCAAGCTGGCGCAGCGCTACGGCGGCATTGCCACCAGCGTGAATATCGTTTTTGGTCCGCCCTACCCCGAGCTGCAGGAGCGGCAGCGGCGTATGTTTGCCAGCATGGGGCCGGTAATGGCGGGGCTGAAACAGGTGATATAATCAGCGGGAGAAAGCGCACGACACAGGGGCCGACTCGCCCGGTGGAAGGTGCGGCGCGCCGCGCTGTGCGTCACGGCATCTGTCGCGAGGCCGGCCTCGCGCGCCACCGGGTTGACGGGTTCCAGTTCGTCGTCCCTGAGCCACCGGAACAGGCAACAAAGGCTTATCCCAGTACTGGCGTATCCCCGTCGATCGGGTGTACAGTCTGACTCGAGCGCATGTAGATCAAACCATGCCAATCCACGGAGAACAACCCCATGTACAAGACCCTGACTCTCCTCGCCGCACTGCTGCTGGTAACGGCCGCATGCAGTAAACAGGAAGATCGCTCCGCCGCAGAGACTGCAAGCGCAAGCACAGCGAACGCGAGCGCCACTGCGGCCACAACGGCGAATGATGCAGCGGGCAGCACAGCAGGCGAGGGTGCGGTAGCGGACGCCACCGTACCCTCGGCCCAGACCCTTGCACTCGGTAAGAAGATCTACAGCGCCAACTGCTTCGCCTGTCACGGAACCGGAGCGGCGGGCGCACCCAAGCTGGGGGACAAGGCGGCGTGGGCGCCGCGGCTGGCCCGGGACATCAAGACGCTGCACCAGCACGCAATCGACGGATTCAACGGCGACACGGGCTTCATGCCGCCCCGGGGCGGCTTCGCGAACTTGAGCGACGAAGAAGTCAAGGCAGCCGTGGATTACATGGTGCACGAAGACCAGTAGCGCGCCGGGCGCCACCCATTGACAGGTGACAGGCGCCGCGACTGCTAGGTGATACCGACGCGCCCGCGATCGATAATGGCCGCGCAGTTTATTGACTGAGGCAGCGTGCCATAAGTGTGGCCCGCAACCGCCCCCAGGCGGGCGGCGCAAAACGCCTCGGCCACCGCCGGTGGCCCCTGCCGCAGCAACAGCGAGGCCTGCAGGGCGAGCGCCATTCTCTGCACCACGTCGCGAGCGCGGTACTCCACCTCCTCCCGGTCGCGGCACGCGGTGCGCAGGGCCGCGGTGTACGCGTCCAGTCGCGGGTCGAGGCCGCCGCCGTGCTCTACCTCGTTCAGGAACGCATCCAGCGCGTGCGGGTCCTTGCGCATGGCCCGCAGCACGTCGAGGCACTGCACATTGCCCGAGCCCTCCCAGATGGTGTTGATCGGCGCCTCCCGGTAGAGGCGGGCCATGATACTGTTTTCCATCACCCCCGAACCGCCGATACACTCCATGGCTTCGTAGGCGTGGCCCGGCTGGCGCTTGCACACCCAGTACTTGCCCACCGCGATGGCGATGCGCGAGAAGCTGGCGGCCTCTTCGTCACCGTCCGCCGCTTCGTCCAGCGCCCGGGCGACCCGCAGCGCCAGGTGGGTGGCCGCCTCCGCTTCCAGCTCCAGGTCCGCCAGCACATTGCGCATCAGCGGCTGGCGATCGAGCCTGCGCCCAAAGGCCTCCCGATGGCTGAGGTGGTGGATGATCTGGGTCATGTGCCCGCGCATGCCGCCGGCGGAGGCCACCAGGCAGTCGAAGCGGGTCATTGCGACCATTTCCAGAATGTTGGCCACACCGCGCCCCTCCTCGCCGATCAGCCAGCCGAGGGCGCCGCGCAGTTCAGTCTCGGAGGAGGCGTTGGAGGCGTTACCCATCTTGTCCTTCAGGCGCAGCACCTGCAGCGGGTTCTTGCTGCCGTCCTCACGCCAGCGCGGCACCAGAAAACAGGACAGGCCGCCCCCGGCCTGGGCCAGCACCAGGAAGGCGTCGCACATGGGAGCGGAGACAAAATACTTGTGCCCCACCAGTTCGTAGACCGCGCCGGGACCGCCCTGGCCGATGGGATAGGCGCGCGTGGTATTGCGGCGCACGTCGCTGCCGCCCTGTTTTTCGGTCATCGCCATGCCGATGGTGACCGCCTGCTTTTGCGTGTGGGGCACGTTGCGCGGGTCGTAGTCGCGCGAGAGGACTTTGGGCAGCCACTGCTGCGCAATATCCGGCTGCTTTTGCAGGGTGGGGACCGAGGCGAAAGTCATGGTAACGGGGCAGCCGTGCCCGGCCTCCACCTGCACCATCATATAGCTGCCCGCCGCGCGCGCCACGTGCGCGCCCGCCCGCGGTTCGGCCCAGGGCGAGCCGGCCAGGCCCTGGGCCAGCGAACTGGCCATCAGCTCGTGATAGGCGGGGTGAAACACCACCTCATCGATGCGCTGGCCGTAGCGGTCGTGGGTTTCCAGCACGGGTTTTACGCGGTTGGCGTCAAAGCCGCGCCCGATCCACTGGGTGCTGCCGCAGCGGCCGCCAAACGCGGTGAGGTTGTCCTGCGCCCAGGCGGCGCCTTCGCGGCGCACTGCCTCGCGCAGCGTCGCGTCGCCCGTAAACAGGTTGTAGTTTTCCAGCACCGGCGGCATGTTGTCCACCTGGTGGGTCTCGGCGGCACAGGCGCGTGCCATGGGATAGTCGCTCATGATTCGTTCCCCCCTTGCGATAGACCGCAAGCAGAAGCTGTCCGCTTTATCGGCGACTATGACAAATGGCGCTGAAACGGCGGCAGCGAGTCCAGTATAGCGCGGCCGTAGCGCCGCGTCGTGATGCGCCGGTCCAGCAGCGTGACCCGTCCGCTGTCGTGCTCGGTGCGCAGCAGCCGGCCGCTGGCCTGCACCAGGCGCAGGGCGGCATCGGGCACACTGATTTCCATGAACGCATTGCGGCCCTGGGCCTGCACCCACTCGGCCAGCGCCGCCTCCAGGGGGCTGTCCGGTACCGCGAACGGTATCTTGGCGATGACTACGTGGCGGCAGTAGTCCCCCGGCAGATCCACGCCCTCGGCAAAACTGGCCAGGCCGAAAATAATGCTGCCCGAGCCGCTGTCGATGGCGGCGCGGTGCCGCCGCAGGATTTCCTGCTTGCTGTAATCCCCCTGCAGCAGAATCCGCTCGCCCAGTTCGCCGCTCAGCCCCTGATAGACTTCCAGCATCTGGCGCCGCGATGAAAACAGCACCAGAGTGCCCTCGGCCGGATCGAGCAGTTCCGGCAGCTGCCGGATGAGGGCGTCCGTGTGGGCCTGCGCATCGCCGGGGTCGCAATCCATCGCCGGCACGGTAAAACTGGCGTTGGCATAGTTGAACGGGCTGGCCACCACCTTGAAACTGGCCTCGCGCGGCACCCCGGAGTGCAGGATGAAGCGCTCGAAGGAATTGAGTGCGGTGATGGTGGCGGAGGTGATGATCACCCCGGCCGCCTGCGACCACAGGCAGTCGCGCAGAATGTCGGCGGCCAGCACCGGGGAACAGCGCAGCTCGAAGCCGGACTGGCCGGCGCTGGCGCTGTTGAACAGGGTGATCCAGCGCGCCCGGGGCGGCACGTCGTCCGCACCCGTCACGGCGTATGCGCGCCACAGCGCCAGGGTGCTCTCGGCGCGCCCCGCCATGCCGCCAAGCTGCATGTGCCAGGTCTCGACGGCGGTCTTGTCGACGGCGCAAAAATCGTCCTCCAGCGCCTCTTCCAGCCGACTTTCCAGGCGCGCCAGATCCCCGGCCAGTTTTTGCCACTGGCCCGCCAGTGTGACGGCGACCGCCTGCAGCGACGGGGGTACCAGGCCGTGCTCAAAACGCAGCAACTGGTCGTCGCGACGCCCGTCCACCGGCGCCGCGTCAAACAGCGCGGCCACCACCTGTTCTGCCACCTGCAGACTCGCCGTCGCCTCCTCCAGCTGTGCCGGCAGCGCCTGCAGCGGTCGCTGCACGCCGTCGAGGGCGGCCAGCACAGGCGCGGCCTGGGCCAGCAATTTCACGCTGTCGGCCAGCCAGCTACTGGTGGAGTGCAGGCGACAGAAGCTGGCGAAGTGGGACAGCGCCTTGTCGGGCAGGTGATGGCCCTCATCAAACACGTAGATACTGTCGCCAGGTGCCGACAGGATCGCCCCGCCACCCAGGGCCAGATCGGACAGCACCAGGTCGTGATTGGTGACGATGATGTCGGCGGATTGCAGGGCATCGCGCGCCCGGTAAAAGCTGCACTGGCCGATATTGGGACAGCGCCGGCCCGCACACTGGCTGTGGTCGGTCGTCACCGCGTACCAGACATTCTCGGCAAGCGCCTCGGGCCAGTTGTCGCGGTCCCCATCCCACTGGCCGCTGACCATCGCCTCCAGCATGGCGCTGTACACCGGCCACGCGTCGCTCGCCGGCGGCGCGCCCAGTTCATCGGAATACAGGGACAGGGACTGGCCCTCCCCCTGCGAGCCGCCCTGCCCCGCGGCCATCAGGCGATCCAGCTTCGACAGGCAGATATAGCGCCGGCGCCCTTTGGCCAGTGCAAAACTGAAGTCCAGGCCGCTGTGCCGCCGGATATCCGGCAGATCCTTGTTGATAAACTGCTCCTGCAGGGCGATGGTCGCCGTGGCCACTACCAGCCGCTTGTCCAGCGCCTGGGCCAGCGGAATTGCCGCCACCGTGTAGGCGATGGTCTTGCCGGTGCCGGTGCCGGCCTCGATAACACAGATCGCCGGCGGGTCGGCGCCGCCGTCATCGCCCGGCGGCGGTATGCGCGCCAGCGTATTGGCAATCTCGGCAATCATCTGGCGCTGCCCCCAGCGCGGCGTGAGTGCCTTGTGCTGCATGATCGCAGCGTAGGCGGCGCGAATGCGCTCTTTGAGGTCCTCGCTCAGCAAGGAGAGGCTGGGGTGGCGGCCCGTGCGATCTTGCTCGCCACCGCATTGGCGTAAATCGCCAGCGCGTAGGGCCGGTGGGCTTCGGGCAGTGCGGCAATGCGCGCCTCGAATTCCGCCTGGCTGCACGAGCCCTGCTCCAGGTACAGATCCGGGGGTACCGGGGCGGCCTCGCCGTGCAGCGCGCGATAGGCCCACAGGTTGTTGGGGTGCAGACAGTAGCCGGCCACGATCTGCCGGTCCACCTCCGCCGCAACCGCCTCCGGCGTATCGAATTCGCCGGACAGCGGCGTGCCAAACGACACGTGCACGCGCCCCTTGTGGCCGGTGATACCCTGTCCGATCGAGGCGATATCCTCCTGCTCCCCCTTTTCGTAGCGCCCCTGGCTCGCCAGCATATACAGCTCCTTGGCCTTCAGGGCGTCGCAGGGATCGAGCTCATAGGAGATGGCGACGGGGACGATGGCCAGGCTGCGTATATGCGCGGCAAAGTCCTCGGTCTGTTTGTCGCGACTCATGGACAGCATCTTGATCACCACCGGCTCGGTGCGGTCGCGGCCGTCCTTGGCGCGCCCCTCGCGCTGGGCGATCCAGATCGGCGCGCGCTCCTGCAACAGCGAGTGCCGTATGTAGGCGGACAGATTGCGCGAGGCCGCCAGCAGTTCCCGCGGACCGCTGGCCGAGCGCTTGACGATGAAACTCTTGTTCAGGCGCATGACATCCGATACCCAGGGTCGTGTCAGCAGGTTGTCGCCGATGGCTATGCGCACGGTCTCGTGACCGCCCTGGTACAGGGCGTAGTTGGTAAATGCCGGGTCCATGGCGATGTCGCGGTGGTTGCTCATGTACAGGTAGGGCCGCTGCGGGTCGAGCTGCTCCAGCCCGGACACGCTGAAACCGGCAGTGGTGCGCTCGATCATGCGGTCCATGTAGCGCTTGATGACGTCCTGCAGGCCGCGCACATCGGTAATCCCGCGGACCTGCCGCGCCAGCACGAAACGCACCAGCGGCAGCAACAGAGCCGGCGCCAGGTCCGCCAGCCGGCCCAGCCGCAGGCGCGCCATGGCCAGGAGCATCTCGCGGTCGTCGAGCACCCGGGCCAGCACGGCCGCTACCTCCCGGTCCCGGTAGGGGCGTATATCTGCAAAGGGGTCGCCACTCAAACGCGTATGCCCTGCTGGAAAAAACGCCTCACGATACCCAAAATCGCCGGCGGCGTCATCTGGTCCGGCCCGAAGGGTGACGCTGCCGTCGCCCCTGGCGCACCCGGCGAGCGCGCGCTTTGACAACCCGCCAAACCGCGCGATCCGCGCTGACTTGCTACGCGCTTTCTGCTAACCTGCCGGGGCAACTGCGCGCTGACCCACCGGAGGAACCATGGAAGCGACATCGGCGACCCTGCTGACATTTGGCCTGGCGGCACTGCTGCTGAGCTGGATTGTGCTGCTGATCACGGCGTGGAAGGAAGACTACACCTGGGGCCTGTGCACCATTTTTCTGCCGCCGCTGTCCTACCTCTACGCCCTGGCGCGCCTGGACAAGGCCGGCGGCGCCATCGCACTGGCGGTGCTGGGCTGGCTGGTGATCTGGCTGGCCTACTAGCCCGGACCCGGCTCGGGCCGGGGCGCGAGACAGCAAACGCGCCACCGGCCGGTTCGACCCGGCTCACAACCCACTGTGTAATGGACCACACCGCCACCGACGCGTAATCACCACCGATAGCCGGCATCGCAAGCGCCACTGTGATGGCGGCCGTGCATCGCCCTGTAAGTTGGAACGTATGAAACGACGCATCTTCGCCACCCGTATGTGGCTCATACTGCTCCTGGCAATACTGGTGTTCGGCGGCGTCTTCGCCATGCAGTGGTATACCGGGAAAATGACCAACGCGATGCTGGACACCATGCCGCGGCCAACCGTGACCATTACCGCGGATCGGGCGCAAATCGAGAGCTGGCAGCCGCGCATCGATACCGTCGGCACGTTTGTGGCTATTCACGGTGCGCAGCTCAGCGCGGAAGTCTCGGGCATCGTGACGCGCATCAATTTTGCCAACGGATCGGAGGTGGAGGCGGGCGCTATCATCGTAGAGCTGGATTCAGCTCCGGATCGAGCGGAGCTCAAGGCATTGCAGGCGGCGCAGGAGTTGGCGGCGATTGAAATGCGCCGCGCCTCGAACCTGCTGGCACAGCGCAATATTTCGAAATCCGAGCTCGACCGACGCGAATCCGAGCTGGACCAGAGCCGCGCCAACGTGGAGGCCCAGCAGGCCCGCATCGAGCAAAAACAGCTGCGCGCACCGTTCTCGGGCCGCCTCGGCATTCGCCAGTTCAACGTGGGTGACTACGTGGTAGCCGGCGCCGCCTTTATCGACCTGCAGTCACTGGATGAGCTGTACCTCAACTTCACCCTGCCGGAACAGTTCAGCCCCCAGGTGACGACCGGCCTGCCGGTCGAGGCGCAACTGGAGGCCTTTGGCGAGCAGGTGTTTCACGGTGAGCTGACCGCCATCGCGCCCTCGGTGAATTCCCAAACACGCAACTTCGCCCTGCAGGCCACCTTCAAAAACCCCGGACAGGTACTGCGTCCCGGCATGTTCGCCCGGCTGTCCATTCCCCTGGGCCAGGAGCGCGAGCAGTTGCTGGTGCCGCAGACCGCCATCGCCTATCGCCCGTACGGCAATTCGGTCTATGTGGTGGTGAGCGAAGACGGGCGGCGCCGCGTCGTGCAGCGCTTCGTTACGCTGGGAGCCACCCGCGGGGATATGGTCGCCGTGGTGCAGGGCCTCGAGGCCGGTGAAACCGTGGCTACCAGCGGTGTGCTGAAACTGGACTCGGGCGCCCCGGTGGTGATCGACAACAGCGTACGCCCCGACGCGGCGCTCACCCCACAGCCAGACGACGGCTGAGCATGAAATTCACCGATATTTTTATCCACAAGCCGGTGCTGGCGATGGTCGTGAGCCTGTTCCTGCTGGTGCTGGGACTGCGCGCCGCCAACGACTTGAACGTGCGCGAATATCCCCTGATCGAAAACGCCGTGATCACCGTCTCCACCACTTACACCGGTGCCGACGCCGAGTTGGTCAAGGGCTTTATCACCACGCCGCTGGAGCGGGAGGTGGCGACGGCGGAGGGCATCGACTACATCACCTCCAGCAGCAGCCGCGGCATGAGCACCGTCTCCGCCTTCGTGCGCACCGGGGCGGACCCCGACGAAGTGCTCACCCAGGTCGTGACCAAGGTCAACAAACTGCGCAACGAACTGCCGCGGGAGGCCGAGGATCCGGTGTTGACCCTGGCCGTCGGCGAGCAGGTGGGCACCATGTATATTGCTTTCTACAGCGATACCCTGTCCATCAACCGCATTGCCGACTACGTGATTCGCGAGGTCGAACCCAAGCTGGCAACGCTGCCCGGCGTGCAGAGCGCCAGGGCTGACACCCCCAGTGTGTTCGCCATGCGCATCTGGCTGGACCAGCAGCGCATGACCGCGCTGAACGTGACCGCCGGCGAGGTCCGCGCCGCCCTGCAGGCCAACAATGTGCTGTCGGCGGTGGGCGCCAGCAAAGGCGCCATGATACAGGTGAATTTCACCGCCAACACGGACCTGGAGTCCGTCGAGCAATTTCGCCAACTCACCCTGCGCGAGGAAAACGGCACCATCGTGCGCCTGGGCGATGTCGCCCGGATCGAGCTGGGCGCCCAGAGCTATACTTCGTCCTCCATGGTCATCGACCGCGAGGCGGTATTCGTCCCGATCACGGTGGCCACCGAGGCCAGCGCGCTGGAGGTGACCGCCCGGGTGCGGGCTGTCTGGGAGTCGAGTATCCGCGACCGCCTGCCGCAGGGGCTGGAAAGTGTCATCGCCTACGATGCCAGCGTGTACATCGACAACGCCATCCGCGATGTACAGACCACGATCGGCGAGGCCATCGTGATTGTGGTGGTGGTCATCTTCCTGTTCCTGGGCTCTTTCCGTTCGGTGCTGATACCCGCAGTGGCGGTGCCGCTGTCGCTGACCGGCGGCCTGTTCCTGATGCTGCTGATGGGCTTCAGTATCAACCTGCTGACGCTGCTGGCGATCGTGCTGGCCATTGGCATCGTGGTGGATGACGCCATTATCGTGGTGGAGAATATCCACCGGCACATCGAGCAGGGCATGACGCCCCTGGACGCCGCACTCAAGGGTGCCCGCGAGTTGGCCTGGCCCATTGTCGCCATGACCACCACACTGATCGCCGTGTACCTGCCGATAGGTTTTATCGGCGGCCTGACCGGCACCCTGTTTACCGAGTTTGCCTTTACCCTCGCCGGCGCGGTACTGCTGTCGGGACTGGTAGCCCTGACCCTGTCGCCGATGATGTGTTCCAGGTTGCTGCGCAACGATACCGGCGACAAGCCCAACCGCCTCGAACACTGGCTGAACCGGCGTTTCGAGACCCTGCGCCGCCTGTACCAGCGCGACCTGGAACGGACGCTGGACGACCGCGCCGGCGTGCTGGTGTTCGGCGCCCTGGTACTGGTGTCCTGTTACTTCCTGTTCGTCAACTCGCCGGCCGAACTGGCCCCCGAAGAAGATCTCGGCCTGATTTTCTACCTGGCCGAGAGCGACCCCTACACCACCCTGGAATACATGGAGCGCTTTACCGCGGAGATTGGCCAGATCACGCGCGACACACCCGAGATCGCACTCAACTTCCTGTACAACGGCCAGAGCCCCGCCGGCCCCAACGCCAGCAACGGCGCCTTTGGCGGCTTTATCTTCCAGCCCTGGGCGGCGCGCAAGCGCAGCACCACTGAAGTGCTGAATGAAGCGATCCAGCCGCGGGCCAACCAGATCGCCGGACTGAAGGTCGCCGCCCTCAATCCCCCGCCCCTGCCCACCGGGGGCGGCGGCTTCCCGGTGGAGTTCGTCATCAATGGGCCCGTCAGCTACCAGCGCCTGTACGACGCCGGCCTCGAAGTGACCCGCCGGGCCCAGGACAGCGGCAAGTTTATTTTCCTGAACCAGGACCTGCAGATCGACCAGCCGCAGCAGCGCATCCAGATAGACCGCGACAAGGCGGCCGCGCTGGGGGTGGACATGCAGACCCTCAGCGCCGATTTGAGCACGCTGCTGTCGGGCGCTTACGTCAACTGGTTCGCCATGGACAGCCGCTCCTACCGGGTGATTCCCCAGGTGGCGCGGCAGCAGCGCCTGAATCCCGATGCGCTGCGCAACTATTACACCCGCACGCGCAGCGGCCAACTCATCCCGCTGTCCACCCTGGCGACGCTGACCAGCGAGGTAGTGCCGCGCAGCCTGAACGGCTTTCAGCAGCTCAACGCGGTGACACTCAGCGGCATCCCCCGGCCCGGTGTATCGCTGGGCGACGCCCTGGGCACTCTGGAGGGCATTGCCAGTGACGTACTGACCAGCGAATACAGCCTCGACTACGCCGGCCAGAGCCGCCAGTTCAAGACCGAGGGCGCCACCCTGGTGACCACCTTCTTCCTGGCGCTGCTGGTGATCTACCTGGTGCTGGCGGCCCAGTTCGAGTCCTTCCGCGACCCGCTCATCATGCTGGTTACGGTGCCGATGTCCATCTGCGGCGCCCTGTTGTGCCTGAATGTGCTGGCGCTGTTCCAGGTCACTGGCGCCACCTTGAATATCTACACCCAGGTGGGGCTGGTGACCCTGATCGGGGTGATTTCCAAGCACGGCATCCTGATTGTGGAGTTCGCCAACCGGCTGCAGGACGAAGGCACGCCCAAGCGCAGGGCGATCGAGGAGGCCGCCGCCGTGCGCCTGCGTCCGGTGCTGATGACCACGGCGGCCCTGGTACTGGCTATGGTCCCGCTGCTGCTGGCCTCGGGGCCGGGCGCCTCGGCGCGTTTTTCGATGGGCCTGGTGATCGCCTCGGGCATGACCATCGGCACGCTGTTTACCCTTTACGTGCTGCCGGCGATGTATATGTACCTGGCCAAAGACGCCGCGCCCGCCCGGGTGCACCAGGGCAGTGCCGGACCGCTGGTTGACAAGCTCGGGGCGAATGTGAATAATCGCGCCTCTTGATTTTTTGACCCCGACAGAGGTAGTACATGGCCAACTCACCACAAGCCAGAAAGCGCGCCCGTCAGGCGGAGAAGCGCCGCGCGCACAACGCGAGTCTGCGCTCCCTGGTGCGCACCATGATCAAGAAAGTGAATGCCGCTGTGGGCCGCGGTGACGCCGAAGCCGCCCGATCGGCCTACGCCAACGCGGTACCGGTCATCGATCGCATGGCGGACAAGGGTATCATTCACAAGAACAAGGCCGCGCGCCACAAGAGCCGGCTGCACGCCCAGGTCAAAGCGCTGTCGGCCTGATCACCCAGCCTTTTTAAAAAAGCCGGCGCGGAATCGCCGGCTTTTTTTGTTTTTCAACTAACGTGTGTGTCGAGATAGCGCTGCACTTCTTTGCGCAGCGTCGGCTCGAACATGGAAGCGAGCAGACCCAGGCGCACCGATACATCGATCAGGCCATCGTGAAACGACATGGTGCCGTCGACTCCAGCCCCTTTGATATACACCGTATCGCCGTCCCAGCGCGAGCGCACCCCGTGCTTTCGCTCCAGGCTGGCAGCCAGGCCCTGCGCAGCCTCCCGGACCTGTTCTTTGGGCATGGTATAGGGCTTGGTCAGTCTGAATTCAGCCATCATCGCTCCTCGCTCGACTGTCATCAGTATAGGACAAAGACTGCCGCCGTGGCACCTCCTGCAAACACAGCGGCCAAGGTCGCAGGCGCGGGCAGCGGGCCGGCGCCATCGAGGTGCCGTGACAGCGGCGGCGCAGCCTGTCGCGCGACAAACTGGCGGCCGACCCGGGCAGGACGGCTCCCACCCTCCGGCACTGGCCGCCATTTAGCCGGCAATCGCCGAAATTATGCTCGATGCAGTTCGCTTGAGGCCCTGATTCTGACATAATTACGCCCCCACGAGATCCAGCACAGGCGCCGGGGATCGCCTCCGGGCCGCTACCGACAGGACACACCATGACCGCAACTACCCAGACCGCACAGGAATACTCTGACCTGGCGGCCGCCCTGCTTATTGAAGAATCCCTCAAGCGCGGCGAAAGCGTACTCGCCGATACCGGAGCCCTGCTGGTCACCACCGGGCAGCGCACCGGCCGCTCACCGGCCGACCGCTTCGTGGTGCGCGAACCCAGCACGGAGGACAGCATCGACTGGGGCGAGGTCAACCGCCCCTTCGACGCAGACCGCTTCGACGCCCTGTGGGACCGCGTGGAGTCCTACCTGGCCAGCCACGACCGCTTTGTCGCTCACCTGCACGTGGGCGCGCACAGCGACCACTACCTGCCGGTTCGAATCACCACCCAGACGGCCTGGCAGTGCCTGTTCGGACACAACATGTTCATCCGCCCGCAAAACTACAATGCCGGGCGCAAACCCGAGTGGCAGGTGATCAATGCAGCCGGATTCGTGTGCGACCCACAGCGCGACGGCACCAACTCGGACGGCGTGGTGATCATCAACTTTGCCCAGCGCAAGGTGCTGCTGGCCGGTATGCGCTATGCGGGCGAGATGAAAAAAGCCATGTTCTCGGTACAGAATTTCCTGCTGCCGGAAAAAGATGTGCTCTCCATGCACTGCAGCGCCAACGTGGGCGAGCAGGGCGATACCACGCTGTTTTTCGGCCTGTCCGGCACCGGCAAGACCACCCTGTCGGCAGATCCGGCGCGCTACCTCATCGGCGATGACGAGCACGGCTGGGCCAAGGGCTCGGTCTTCAACCTGGAGGGGGGCTGCTACGCCAAGACCATCGACCTGAGCCAGTCCAACGAACCGATCATCTGGGACGCGATCCGCTTTGGCGCCATCATTGAAAATGTGGTGCTGGACGCGGCGCGCCACGCCGACTACGGCGATACCAGCCTCACCGAAAACGGGCGCTGCTGCTACCCGCTGGAACACGTCGACAAGCGCACCGCCACCAATAACGGCGGCGAGCCCGCCTGTGTGATTTTTCTTACCTGCGATGTTTCCGGCGTGCTGCCGCCCGTGTCGATACTGTCCAAGGAGGCCGCCGCATTTCATTTTTTGAGCGGCTACACCGCCCGCGTGGGCTCCACGGAAGTGGGCGCCCAGGCCGGCATTCATCCCACTTTTTCCACCTGTTTCGGGGCGCCCTTCATGCCGCGCCCGGCGGCGGACTACGCCGAGCTGCTGATGAAGCGCATCGAGGATTTCGGCAGCCAGGTGTACCTGGTCAATACCGGCTGGACCGGCGGCTCCGGCGCACCCGGCGGCACCGGTTCGCGCTTCCCGATACCGGTGACCCGCGCGGTGGTGACGGCGGCCCAGAGCGGCGCCCTGCTGGATGTCCCCACCGCGCACCTGGACATCCTCAACCTGGATTTCCCCACCAGTATCCCCGGTGTCGAGGACCGCTTCGTCAACCCGCGGGCAAGCTGGGGCGACGCGGCCGCCTACGACGAGCAGGCGCGCACCCTGGCCGCCCTGTTCGAACAGAACATCGCTAATTTCGATGTATCAGCGGCCATCCTGGCGGCTGGACCGAAATCGACGGCCTGACAGCCGGCCTTCTCCCAGCGCCCGGCGGCGCTGCAGGAACTGGCCCCGCACCTGCTCGCCCAGCAGGTAGAGGCAGGGCACCAGCAACAGGGTGACACCGGTCGCAAACAGCACGCCAAAGGCCAGCGAGATCACCATCGGGATCAGGAACTGCGCCTGCACGCTGGTCTCGGACATGATGGGCAGCAGGCCCACGAAGGTGGTGAGCGAGGTCAATATGATCGGGCGAAAGCGATCCTGCCCACCCTGCAGCAGGGCCGCGACCACGCCGTGGCCGGCCGCGCGCAACTGGTTGATGCGATCGATCAGCACCAGGTTGTCGTTGACCACCACCCCGGCACAGGCGATCACCCCGAGCAGGGACAGCATGCTGATCTCCCAGTCGAAGATCGCGTGCCCGAAAATGGCCCCCATAATGCCGAACGGCACCGCCGTGAGCACCAGCACCGGCTGCCAGTAGGAGCGAAAGGCCACCGCCATCATGGCGTAGATCACCAGCATGGCCAGCCCCATGAAGTGGAACATGGCATCGAGAAACTGTGCTTCCTCCTGCAACTCCCCATCCAGCTCGATGGTCAGCCCCGGGTAGCGCTGCTGCCAGCGGGGAAACTGGCTGGACACGATGTCATCGACCACGGCGCGCGGGTCGGAGGTACCGGCGGTCACCTCGGCGCTGACTTCCAGTGTGCGCTTGCGGTCCAGCCGCTCGATGGTGAAATAGCCCGGCTCATAGCGCACCTGGGCCACCGTATCGAAGGGCACCGCGTCGCCGGCGGGCGTGCGCACCCGCATGTCGCTGAGACTCTCGACCGACAGGCGCTCCCGCTCCGGGTAGCGCACCATCACCCGCACATCCTCGCGGGTGCGCGGTATGCGCTGGGCTTCGGCTCCGTAGAAGGCCTCGCGCACCTGTCTGGCCAGATCGGCCAGGGTAATCGACAGGTTCTCCGCCGCCGGTTTCAGGTCGAGTACGATGTCCTCGCGCGGAGACTGCAGCGTGTCGTTGATATTGTAGACACCCGGATACGCCCCGAGAACCCGGCGCAAATCCGCGGCGACGGCACGCAGGTCGGCCAGAGCGGGCGCCGTAAGCAGCAGCGTAATCGGTTTGCCGCGATCGTTGATGGTGTAGTCCAGCCGGAATTTTTCCACGCTGCCCAAATCGCCGATCAGTTCGCGCCAGCGGCGGGCCAGCGCGCGCACATCCGCTTTGGAGGCGCCCTCCATGAGCACCCGCGCCCGGTTGTACTTCGCCCAGGAATCGATATGTCCCACCGTCGGCGCTGAGGCGCTGTGCAGCGGGTCGCTGTTGAATTCGGTCTTTACCTGCAGGGCCGCCGCCTCCATCCGGCGCAGTACCTGCAAGGTGTCGTCAAAGGACCCGCCCTCGCGCAGCGTGATTTCGGCGACGACGTGATCGGAGGTGACCGCCGGGAAAAAAGCCGAGCGCAGCCAGCCGCCACCATACAGTGCCAGACTGATCAGCAGCGCCACCAGGAACAGTGCCAGCACCAGCAGATTGGCGCGCAGACAGCGTTCCAGCAACGGCCGGTAATATCTGGCGGCGCACCCGATCATACCCTGGGCAACATACTGCCGCGCCGTTTCCAGCCTGCGCAGGGCGGCAAAACGGCCGGGGTGCGGCGCCCGCAGTTGGGACAGATGGGACGGCAATATCCACAGGCACTCGACCAGGGAAAACGTCAGCGCCAGAATGACCACCACGGGAATCGGAAAAGCTATGGTGGCCATGTCCCCGGGAAGAAACAGCATGGGAGCGAAAAACACCATGGTACTGAGCACCGCGTACAGCACGGGCTTCACCACGGCATGGGTACCGCTGACGGCGCCCGCAGCACTGGTCTGTCCCGCCTGCTGGTGCGAATGGACGGACTCGGCCACGATAATGGCATCGTCGACCACTATCCCGAGGATGAGCAGAAAGGCAAACAGAGACATCATGTTGAGACTGACGCCGGTATACTGCAGGGCGAAAAATGCCCCCGTGAACGCCACCGCGATACCGGCGCAAACCCACATGGCCAACAGCGGCCGCAGGAACAGCATCAGCACCAGAAATACCAGCGCCAGGCCGCCCAGGCCGTTTACTACCAGGGTGTTCACCCGATCCCGAAACGGCACGGAGGCGTCGCGCCAGATGGTCAGCTCCACGCCCGGCGGCAGCAGCTCGCGCGTCTTTGCGACCCATTTTTTCACCACGTCGCTGGTCTGCAGGGTATTGGGATGTGCACTGACAAACACGTGCAGGTTGTGCGAGGGCTTGTCGTCGAAGCGGGTGCGCACGTCGACATCCTCAAAGCCGTCCAGCACCGTGGCGACATCGCCCAGCAGCACCTGCGTGCCATCGCGGGCGGTGAGCAGCGGGATTTGCTCGAAATCGTAGCGGTCGTAGGCCTGGCCCCGGGTCTGCAGGCGGACGTCACCCGCCGAGGTCTTGATTGCCCCGGCGGGCAGGTTGAGGGAGGAGGCGCGTATTGCCCGCACCACGTCAGCAAAGGTGAGGCCGTAGTTGCGCAGTGTGTGTTCGGAGACTTCCACGGACACTTCATAGGGTCTGGGACTGGTCAGCTCCACCACCGACACATGGGGCTGGGCGGCCAGGTCGTCCCGCAACCGCTCCCCGAGTTCCTTCAACTGGCGCTCGCCGATAGCACCGGCGAGCGTGACGACCGCCATGTGGTGCCGGTAGGCCAGCTCGCTGACCACCGGCCGCTCCGCGTCCACGGGGAAGGTGTTGATGGCATCCACACGGGTCTTGACCTCCGCCGTGAGGCGCTGCATGTCATAGCCGGGTTCCGCCTCCACAATCACCGTACCGACGCTCTGGCGCGCCGTGGAGCGCACCTCCTTGACGCCGCTCAGATCGTGCACGGCCTCCTCGATGCGCACACAGATCTGCTCCTCCACCTCGCGCGGACCGGCTCCTGGATAGGCCATCTTCACGCTTATCTGATTGAGTTCGATATCGGGAAAGTACTGTTTGTCCAGTGTCGGCAGAGCGCTCAGCCCGGCGACGAGCAGAAACAGCATCAGCAGGTTGGCCGCAATCGGGTTGTCGACAAACCAGCGCACCGATCCGCGCATATTCAGTACCCGCCGCCGGCCAGTGCATCGGGCTCGGCCACCGCCACTTCCATACCGGCTACGGTCGGGCTGTCGGCGCGGACAATGACCCGCTCGCCGCTGGTCAAGCCCTGCACCCAGACCTCGCTGGCGCTGCCCTGCAACACATGCACCGGCCGCGCCCGGGCGCGCTGTCGCGCGTCCACTACCAGTACCGTATCGTCGCTGCGCAGTGCCGAGCGCGGCAGCTTCGATACCTGCGGCAGTGGTCTGCCGCTGATGGCCGCGTGCACAAACAGCCCCGGCGCCAACGGCGGGCGCTCGCTGTCCGGATCGCGGGCAAACGGCTTGGCCACCTCGGCCACTGCGTAGACTACGCGGGAGTCGACGTCGATGCTGGCGTCGGTGCGCACGATGCGGCCGCGCCACTCCCACTGTCGATCGGCAAAGCGCGAGCGCAGCACGACCGGAACCCCGGGCGGGGCATTGCCGGGCGCCGCCTCGGCCCCGCTGCCGTCGTAGCTCAGCGGCAGCTCCAGCAGCGCGACCTGCCGATCCGTCAGCGGCAGGCGCACCTGCACCACATCGGTGTCGTACACTGCGGCGACCGCTGTGCCGGGGGCCACGTACTGGCCGCTATCGACGTGTTTTTCACTGATCCTGCCATTGAAGGGCGCCGAGATGGCGGTGCGCGCGAGGTGCAGACGCGCGGCCGTCAGATCGGCCTCGGCGGCGTGCAGCGCGGCCTCGGCGGCGGCCAGTTGCGGCTTGCGCAGAAACAGCGCGTTGGCCTTGTCACTGCCCAGGTCGCGCCACTCGCGCGCCGCCTGCAGTGCCCGCCCCTCCTCTTCGGCCAGTCGCTGACGGGCTGCCGCCACCTGCGACTCGCTTCTGGCGATGGCCAGTTCGTAGTCCACCCGCTCTATCTGCACCAGGGTCTCACCGGCGCTGAAAAAGCCGCCCTCGGCAAAGCGCGGTGAGACCGACTCGACCCGACCGCCAACCTGACTGACCAGCTTGATCTCGCGCAGAGGGCGCACGGTTCCCTGAGTTTGTACGGTGAGGGCGCGGCGTTCGGGAGCCGCCACGGACACCGCCACTTGCGGCGGCCCCACTTGCCGCGCCGCTGTCGGCGCCGGTCCGGGCTTGCCCACGAGCAGCGCATAGGCGGCGCCGCCACCGGCCAGCAGCACCAGCAGCGCCAGGATTCCATCGCGCGTCCAACCCCGTGTCATGCCAATATCCTGTTGCATCGTCCACCGCGCACTGCCGCGTCCCGCCTTGGTCACAATGCGGGCAATCGCACCCGCGCTGCACACCACCGGCGGCACCGTGGTGTCGCCCGAAGGCGCCCGGGCGGGATGCCCGCGCGACCTGAACAGGGACACTGCGGCAGCGCCACAGTTCCCCTGCGATAATATACCCAGTGGCGGCGCCCGCACGATTGCGGGCAGCTTTAACGAAAAACCACTCTAGTATGATTATTCTAATAATTATCCGTAATCTGGTCATGAACTCGCGGGGCAGTCCCGCGACATCAGCCCACCGAGGGAGTTGCATCATGGCCGCAGAAACCAGCACCACCACACAAACCCAAACCACCTCCAAGCGCAAGCCCGCTGCCAGGCGCAAGCCGGTTGTCCGGCGCAAGCCCGTCAGCCGCAAGGCGAGCGCACGCAAGCGCGCGCCCGACTTTGCCGCGCGCGCCCGCGAGACCGGCCGCAACGCGTTCCTGGCCGGCCTGGGTTTTTACGGCAAAGCCTTCGACCAGGCCCAGGAGCAGTTCAATAGTATCCAGGAGCAACTGGAAGACCGTCGCCAAAAGGCTGATAAACTCTACCAGGAGCTGGTCAAGCGCGGCCGGAAAGTCGAGCGGGACGCCAAGGGCGCCATCAAGGACATGGAACTGCCGAAGATCGAACTGGACAGCCTGACCGACCGCAAGAAGCTCGAAGAGCAGCTTGAAAAGGCCAGGGCACGCTTTGCAGAGCTCAGGAAAAACGTGAGTTTCCGCAAGGCGGCCTGATCGACCTGCAGCGCCACCGCATATCCCGGGTCCACCGGGGACTTTTTGGGCCACACCGTGGCCCTTTTTTTTATTCCGCAATCTGGTTTAATGGTCGGCCCCGGCGCCATTTCCACGGCAGCCCGCAGCAGCAGACGGAGGGCAAACGGCATGAGCGACGAAAAGAGCAAGGTGACAGACAAGGCCAGCGAAATCGCCAAGAATATCTGGCTGGCGGGGGTCGGTGCCTACGGCCGGGCGGTAGAAGATGCGCAGGGCCGTCTGGAAAAGGCGATGGAGCCGCCCAAGCTGTTTCGCGACCTGGTCAAGGCCGGGTCCGCCCTGGAAGACGAGGCGCGCGGGGCGCTGCGTTCCACGAGCGCCGCTCGCAGCTCGGTGGAAGAGCGCATCAACCGGGTGCGGGAGAACTTCCACATGCAGCGCCCGGCGCGCATCGAAGACCTCAATGCCCTGCACAAGAAGGTCGACCAGCTCTCGCGCAAGGTCGACAGGCTGTCGCGCGCACTGGCGGAACAGGGTGTGATCACCGGCACCGGCCGCGGCGGCAAGACCGCGACAGCCGGGAAAAACCGCACCGAAACAGGGTCGGCGAAGAACAAGCCCGCGAGCGGCAAGAAGCGCTCCAGCACACGCAAACCCGGGGCCTGACAAGGCCGCCCCATGAAAACGAGGGACCGGATTCTTCACACCAGCCTGGCGCTGTTTAACGAAGAGGGCGAAGCCGACACCACCACGATCGATATCGCCAACGAGATGGACATCAGTCCCGGCAACCTCTACTACCACTTCAAGGGCAAGGACGAGATCATCGTCGAGTTGTTCCACCAGTACGACCAGGCCTTGAGCCACACGCTCACCGCGCCTATCGAGAAACCGCTGAGCAGCGATCGCAGCAACGTGGAGGACAACTGGTATTACCTGTACGTGGTGCTGGAGGAGATGTACCAGTACCGCTTCCTCTACCACAACCTGGATAACATCCTGCAGCGCTACCGGGACGTACGGCGCGGTTTCAAGCGCCTGATCCAGTTGAAGCGGGCCGCGCTGTACGCCATCTGCCAGGCATTGCTGCAGCAGGCGGTGATCGACGCCCGCGACCAGCAACTGCTGGGGCTGGTGGACAACATGACCCTCACCCTGACGTTCTGGTTCAACTACGACCAGTTGCTGCACGAGCGGCGTCTGCCGCATGTCACCATCCACCAGGGGGTCCTGCAACTGCTGACCATGGTCGCACCCTATCTCGGCGACGAGCAGCTGGATTTCTACCGGGACTGCGAGAGCATCTATACCAGCATGCTGGAACAGGCCGACTGAGCTGCTCAGGACCCGTTCAGCAGCAGCATGCCAGCGCCGGTGCCCTGCGGCCCGCGGGCGCGGGGCCGCCATGCCGATGTGACCGTGCCCCAGCGCAGTGTCTTCCTCCTGTCATCTGCTATGCTTGCACTAAACCCATTGGCAACACCCCCACAAACCTCTGCAAAGGAACGTAACATGACTATCCAGGTTGGCGACAAAATCCCATCATGCACCCTGAAAACCATGGGCGACAAGGGCCCTCAGGACATCACCACCCAGGACATCTTCGGCGGCAAGAAGGTCGTGCTGTTTGCGGTACCGGG
>JAGRIH010000052.1:0-2068 GCA_020443345.1 Halioglobus sp. | reverse complement strand
AGGCGTCGACACCATCGCCTGCATGGCGGTCAATGACGCCTTTGTCATGGACGCCTGGAGCAAGTCGCAGAACGCCGGAGAACTGCTGATGCTGGCGGACGGCAACGGCGATTTTACTGCGGCCCTGGGGCTGGAGCTCGACGCGCGCGGCTTCGGGCTGGGCACCCGCTGCCAGCGTTTCGCCATGATCGTGGACGACGGCAAGGTCAGCCACCTCAATGTCGAGTCCGGCACGGGTGTCGACGTCAGCTCCGCCGAGACCATTATGGGGCTGCTGTAGCGTCTGGAATGTGCACTGACCACCCCGCGGCGATAGAAAACACGCAGTAGGCCAGGAACCAGTAAAACCCGGGTTCCAGGTGCGCGTGCATGGTGAGCATGTCCCCCATCTGGCCCGAGGCGCTGCCCGCCATATAGGCGATCAGCAGACCCATCACGAAGACATCGGCCATGGACCACTTGCTCAGTGCAGCGTTGCAGGCGAACAGGGCTCGCTGCAATTCGACCGGGGCAACAAACAGACCCAGCGCCTGCAGCAGCAACTTGAACACGGGTATCACCAGGCTGAACAGGACAATGAGCAGCGCCACCGGCAGGTTGCCGGTACGCGCCAGTTCGTCCACCGTGCCCCAGATAGAGCGCGTGTTGTGGTAGGCCGGCAACTGGCCCTGGATCTGGTCGAGCCCCAGAAAGCTCGAGATCGCCGCCAGCATCTGCCGGGTCTGGGCATCGGCGCCTTCGCCGGCAATCATCTGCACCCCGAGTTCGGCGATGCGCGACTTCTCCAGTGTACCGGTGAGGGTCAGCACCGGCTGCGTCACACCGGGATACAGCAGGCCCAGCGCAACAGCAATCAGCGCCAGGCCCAGCAATCTTCGCTGCAGTGACATTGCGACTCCCCGGGTAAAGTCGGCATCATACCGAAAAAGCGATCCGGCTCACACGCGCTTCAGGCCGCGCCCGCGGACAGTGTGAAGTAGCACGCCAGGCTGATCACGGCGGCGCCCAGCAGGTTCAGCGCGAAGCCCTCGCGCGCCATGCGCGCGGTGGAGATGAGACCGCTGCCATACACCACTGAATTGGGCGCCGTGGCCACGGGCAACATAAAGGCACAACTGGCGCTCATCGCCGCCGGCACCATGATCAGCTCTGGCGCAATGTCCGCGGCCAGCGCGGCGGCCGCCAGCACCGGCATCAACAGCGTGGTGCTGGCGGTATTCGACGTGGTTTCGGTCATAAACGTAACGGCCAGGCAAATTACCAGGATCAGTGCATACAGGGGCATACGGGTCAGATTGGCCAGCCACAGCCCCAGCAGTTCGCTCAACCCGGATTCGACAAAACCCGCCGCCAGGCAGATGCCTCCCGAAAACAGCAACAGCACACCCCAGGGTATGGTGCTGGCGCGCTCCCAGCTCAGCAGGCGCTCTCCTCTGCCATCGGGCAGCAGGAACAACAGCACTACCGCCAGCAGGGCCACCGAGGCGTCGTTGGCGCGCGGCAGGTCGAACCATGCACTCCAGCCGCCCCAGGGCTCGCTGCGGGTCACCCAGGCCAGCGCAGTCAGGCCAAATACCAGCAACACCCGGCGTTCGGCCGGCCGCCACGCACCCACCGCCGGCAGCGTCACCGCCAGCGCTCCGGGCATATGGCGCGTCAGCGCGACGGCCATCGCCGGTACCAGGATGGCCACGACCGGCAGGGCCCAGCCCATCCAGCGGGTAAAACTGATGTTCTGGCCGGTGAACTGTGCATATACCTGCATGAATATCAGGTTGGGCGGTGTGCCGATCGGCGTGCCCAGACCGCCGACACTGGCCGCATAAGCAATGCCCAGCAGCAGCGGGGCGGCCAGCCGCGCCCGGTCGGCACAGGCATCCAGCACCGCCAGCGCCACCGGCAACAGCATCAGCGTGGTGGCGGTATTGGATATCCACATACTCAATACGGCCGCCGCGGCCATAAAGCCCAGCACCAGTCGGCGCGCGCTGCTGGCGCCAAACAGGTGCACCATGCCCAGCGCGATGCGCCGGTGTGCACCGGAGTGCTCCATGGCCTTGGACAGCAG
>JAGRIH010000002.1 GCA_020443345.1 Halioglobus sp. | reverse complement strand
GTGCGGTAAGAGCGCACCGCGCGGCTGGCAACAGGCGTGGCGATGGTAAACCCCACTCGGAGCAAGACCAAATAGGAATCCGTCAGCTGTGGCCCGCAGTGGATTCGGGTAGGTCGCTACAGGCAAGTGGTGACACTTGTCGCAGATGAATGATCGTCCACGACAGAACCCGGCTTATCGACCGACTCCATTTCCCCAGGCGCGATACCCGGCAAACGCCGGTGCCGCTGCCGTGCACTGCCCGGCAGCGCTGCTCGCGGTGTCGTGCGGCAGGGTCGACTGCCCTGTGTGGGGCGCCCCACATATACTTTTTTCTGCTAAACGATAATGAACAAATAAGAAAATAACCTGTAAGTTAAAGTGATTCCTTAGCAAGTGTTTTTACTGGTATGTTTTGGTGGATTATTTGTTCTTAAATCAACGTAAAAGCTGCACGGTTTTCTCTCGTATATTGTTCTAATTGACTGAAATTACAACGTTTTTTCCCCAGTCGCTCGCTTGACACCCGGATAGGCGCGGACCTATAGTGTCGAAAGGTGGGAGAAAGTGGGTCATTCGCCCATTTGGCGGCAAATAATCTGGGGAAATGGCGTGTTTCGGGGAGTGCAGCACATCAATTTGGACGCCAAGGGGCGGCTGGCCATACCGGCCCGCCAGCGCGAGCCATTGCTGTCCCAGTGCGCCGGCCAACTGGTGGTCACCATCGATGTGCAGACCAAGTGTCTGGTGATTTATCCGCTGCCCGAATGGGAGCGGGTGGCGCAGGATATCGAGAGCCTGCCCTCATTGAAGTACGCGGTAAGGCGCTTCCAGCGGCTGGTGCTGGGCTACGCCACGGATGTGGAGCTCGATGGCAGCGGTCGCATGCTGTTGCCGCCGTCGCATCGCGAGTACGCCAGGCTGGAGAAGAAAGTCGTGCTGGTGGGGCAGGGCAAAAAACTGGAGCTGTGGGCAGAGGACCGGTGGCTGGCAGAGTGCGAACAGGCTCTGGAAGATTCCGGTCCGGAGGCCGAACTCCCCGAAGAACTCCAGTCGCTGAGATTCTAGGTGACGAGCATGCATCGGACAGTATTGTTGCAAGAGGCGGTAAACGCCCTGGTGACAAGGCCCGGCGGTTGCTATGTAGACGGCACCTTCGGGCGCGGTGGCCACAGCCGTTACCTGCTCGAGCGCCTCGACGACGACGCCCGCCTGCTGGCGGTGGACAAAGACCCGCAAGCCGCCGCGGAGGCCGCCAGACTGGCGGCAGAGGAGCCCCGTTTCGCGTTTTATCACGGCTCGTTTGCCCAGCTTCCTCAGCAACTGCGCCGCATGGGGATCGACGCAGTCGACGGTATTTTGCTGGATTTAGGCGTATCCAGTCCGCAGCTGGATGACGGCGAGCGCGGCTTCAGCTTTACCCGCGATGGCCCCCTGGATATGCGCATGGACACATCCCGCGGTGAGACCGCCGCCCAGTGGCTGTCGCATGCCTCGCCAGATGATATCACCGCGGTCCTGCGCGAATACGGCGAAGAGCGTTTTGCACGACGTATTGCCGCCGCGATCGTCGCGGCCCGCCAGGAGGCGCCGATCGCCTCAACCGGGCGGCTCGCCGCCGTGGTGAGCGCCGCCAACCCGCAGTGGGAAAAACACAAGCACCCGGCCACGCGCGCGTTTCAGGCCATTCGTATCAAGGTGAACCGCGAATTGGACGACCTGCGGGAGTTGCTGGCCGGCGCCCTGGATATGCTGCGCGTGGGCGGCCGTCTGGTCGTCATCAGCTTCCACTCCCTGGAAGACCGGATGGTAAAGCGCTACATGCGCGATATGGCGCGCGGCGAACAGTTTCCGGCCGCGCTGCCGGTGCCCGACAGCGCGCTGCACCGACGCATGCGGCTGATCGGCAAGGCGGTCAGGGCCAGGCCGCAGGAAGTGGCAGACAATGCCCGGGCGCGCAGCGCCATCATGCGCGTGGCGGAGAAAATCAGCTGATGGCCGCCGCGGGCAAGCGCGCGGCCAGCGGCGCAAACGCCGGCGGCGGGCGCGGTGCGCAGGCGCCGGCCGGGCGGCGGGAACTGCTGCTGTGCAATGCCCTGGCGGTGCTGTTGATACTCGCGTCGGCCTTTGCCGTGATTCGCACCACCCACATCTGCCGTACGCTGTACGCGCAACTGCAGGATCTGGAGGCAGCCCAGTGGTATCTGCAGGAAGATTACAGCCGCCTGCTGCTGGAGCAGAGCACCTGGGCCTCGCACTACCGTGTGGAACAGGTGGCGCGCGGCGACCTGCATATGCGGGCGCCCGACCTGACGCAGCTCAAGGTGCTGCCCCGATGACGCGCGAGCGCCGGCAGTCACCGTCCACGTGGCGCTTCTACCTGGTCATTGTCGCACTGTGTTCGTTCCTGGCGCTGCTGGTCGGGCGGGTGCTGTCGCTGCAGATACTGAACACCGAGCGCGGACGCCAGTTCCTGCAGGAACAGGGCGCCATGCGCTCGGTACGGATTGCCGAGATACCCGCTTATCGCGGTGTGATTGCCGACCGGCGCGGTGAGCCGCTGGCGGTGAGCACGCCGGTCGTGTCGATCTGGGCCAACCCCGCAAAGTTGCGGAAATCGACGCGACTGCCCGAACTGGCGCAGGCGCTGAATATGCCGTTGGCCGAACTGCGGGACAAACTGGAGCGCTACGCGGACAGGCAGTTTATGTACCTGCAGCGCCACCGGGTGCCGGCTGAGGCGCGCGAGATTCTGGAGCGGCGTTTTCAGGGAGTGTACGGCGAGCGCGAGTACCGCCGTTTTTATCCGGCGGGTGAGGTGGCTGCGCAACTGGTGGGCTTCACCAACCTCGATGATCGGGGTATCGCCGGCGTGGAGCTGGCCTACAACGACTGGCTGCAGGGCGTGCCCGGCAAAAAAAAGTACATCAAGGACCTGCACGGGGAGATGGTGCGCGATATCGGTGTGCTGCAGCCGGCGCGCCCGGGCAAGGATCTCACGCTGAGTATCGATCTGCGCCTGCAGTACCTGCAGCACCGGGAGCTACAGCGGGCGGTGACCGCCAGCGGTGCCGCATCGGGCACCGTCGTCACCCTGGACGCCCACACCGCAGAGGTGCTGGCGATGGTCAACTACCCGGTTTACAACCCCAACAGCCGCAAGGGGATGAGTTCGGACAGCATGCGCAATCGCGCGATCACCGATTACTACGAGCCCGGCTCCACCGTGAAAACCCTCACCCTGGTGGCCGCGCTGGAAAG
This sequence comes from Halioglobus sp., assembly GCA_020443345.1. GTDB lineage: Bacteria > Pseudomonadota > Gammaproteobacteria > Pseudomonadales > Halieaceae > JARRPM01. Next base: position 74,767 of record JAGRIH010000002.1, on the reverse strand, counting down.
TGGTCGCTACAGCACGCAGACCATCATCGACACTTCCCCCGGGTATGTCCGCGTCGGTCCCAAGATGTATCCGGACCCGCGCAACTACGGTGAGATCACCGTGTCCCGGGTGATCGAGAAATCCAGCCAGGTGGGCGTGACCAAGATGGCGCTGGATCTCGGGCACGAGCCGATCTGGGAGGTGTTTCAGCGCTTTGGTATCGGGCAGCCGCCGGGCACCGGGTTCCCCGGTGAGAGTGCGGGCAGGCTGCCCAACCGGCCGCGCTGGTACGCCACCGACAAAGTATCCCTGGCCTTTGGTTACGGCATCGGCGCCACGCCGCTGCAACTGGCCAGCGCCTACAGTGTGTTTGCCAACGGCGGTGTGTGGCAGCCGGTCTCGCTGCTGGCCCTGGAAGGTGAGAAGCCGCGGGGCAAGCGGGTGGTTTCACCGGCAATTGCCGCGCGGGTGCTCGAGGTACTGCACGCGGTGACCGGGGAACACGGCACCGCGGGCCGGGCGCGCGTGCCCGGCTACCCGGTCGGCGGTAAGACGGGAACCGTGCGCAAGATGAACCCGGACGGTGGGTATTTTGACGACCGCTACATCGCATTGTTCGCGGGCGTCGCGCCCAGCGACAGGCCGCGCGTGGTGACGGTGGTGGTGATCAACGACCCCAAGGGCAAGGCTTACAGCGGCGGTGCCGTCGCGGCACCGGTGTTTTCGGCGGTGACCAAAGGCGCCCTGCGCCTGCTCAATGTGCCGCCTACACAAATGCCGGCAGTGGCGGCGGCGCCGGGTGCCGGCGCGGGGGCGCCCGGATGATGGTGGCTACAGAGGCGCGGTCGGCGCAGCCGATGCCGCTGGCGGCCCTGCTCGGCGACGTGCCGGCGAGCGCTGCGGCCACACCGATTGGCGGTGTCCAGTTGGACAGTCGCCGGGTACGCCCGGGCGATCTGTTTCTGGCGATGCCGGGCGAACAGCACGATGGGCGGCAGTTTATCGAACAGGCGGTGGCCAATGGCGCCGTCGCGGTGCTGGCCGAGGCCCCGGTCGCGGGCTTTGTCGACGCGCTGCCGGTACCGCTGCTGGAGTGGCCGGAGCTGCGTTTCGAGGCGGGTCCGCTGGCCGCGCGTTTCTACGGCAACCCCAGCCGTGCCATGCACCTGGTGGGCGTCACCGGCACCAATGGCAAGACCACCACCAGTTGGCTGGTGGCGCAACTAGGCCGCCGCCTGGGCCGCCGGTGCGGCGTCATCGGCACCCTGGGCGCGACGCTGGACGACAGTGTGGCCCAGGCGGGCAATACCACGCCGGACCCGGTGTCCCTGCAATGGCAGCTGGCCCAGTGGCGCGACACAGGCGTGTTTGCCGTCGGCATGGAGGTGTCGTCTCACGCCCTGGTGCAGGGCCGGGTCAACGGGGTCGAGTTCGAAACCGCGATCTACACCAACCTGTCGCACGATCACCTGGATTACCACGGCAGTATGGACGCCTACGGTCGCGCCAAGTTGCAGCTTTTTACCCATAAGGGCCTGCGCCACGCGGTGTTGAATATCGATGATGAATTTGCGGCACAGGTGCGCGCCGCAGTGGACAGCGCGGTGCAGGTGCTGACCTGCTCTACGCGGGGCGCCCCGGCGGACCTGCATATCGAGGGGGCGCAGTTTCGCGCCGGCGGGGTATCTGCGCAGTTGCACAGCCCCTGGGGCAGCGCCGCGTTGCACAGTCCGCTGCCGGGCGCATTCAACCTGGCCAACCTGGCCGCTGCGATCGCCGCGCTGGTGCTGGCCGGCGAGGATTTGCAGGCGGTGGTCGAGGCCGCTGCACACTTGCAGCCGGTGCCCGGCCGCATGCAGTCCATACCCAATGGCCTGGGCCTGCAGGTCATCGTCGACTACGCCCACACCCCGGATGCGCTGGCGCAGGTGCTGCGCGCCCTGCGGCCCCACGTGGCGGGTCGGCTGGTGACCGTGTTCGGCTGTGGCGGCGACCGCGACCGGGACAAGCGACAGGTGATGGGACGCGTGGCGTGCGCGCTGTCCGATGCGGTGGTGGTGACCAGCGACAACCCGCGCACCGAGTCCGCGCAGGCCATCCTGCGCGATATAGAGAGCGGCTGCAGTGGTGCCTATGTGCTGCTGGAGGACCGCGCGCAGGCCATCGCGTATGCGCTGCAGGCGGCGCGCGAGGGCGACTGCGTGCTCATCGCCGGCAAGGGCCACGAGAACTACCAGCTGGTGGAGGGGCAGCGCCTGCCCTTCAGCGATGCGCTGCAGGCGCAGCAGGCGCTGGCGCGCAGGGCCGCGTCGTGATGCGCCCGATGACACTGTCGGAGCTGGCGGCGCCCTTGCAGGCCACCCTGACGGGTGCGGATGCGGTGTTTCAGAACGTGTGCACGGACAGCCGGTCGCTGCAGCGGGGCGACTTGTTTGTGGCGCTGTGTGGCGAGCACTTCGACGGACACGATTATGTGGCGCAGGCAGTGGCAGGCGGTGCCGCTGCCGCACTGGTCAGTCGCGCGCTCGAGCTGCCGCTGCCGCAGTTGCGCGTGGCCGACACGCAGCGCGCGCTGGGGCGGCTCGGGGCACACAATCGCAGCCTGTACGGCGGACCCCTGGTAGCCATCACCGGCAGCAGCGGCAAGACCACCGTCAAGAACATGGTCACCGCTGTCCTGTCGCAGCGCGGCAGGACTCTCGCCACGCAGGGCAATTGCAACAACGAGATCGGGGTGCCGCTGACCCTGTTGCGGCTGGAGCCCGGTGTGGCGTTCGCGGTGGTGGAGATGGGCGCCGCGCGCGCCGGTGACATCGCCTGGCTGTGTGAACTGGGTCGGCCATCGATTGCGCTGCTGCTCAACGCCATGCCGGCCCACCTGCAGGGCTTTGGCTCGGTGGAGGATGTGGCTGCGGCCAAGGGTGAAATCTATGACGGCCTGAGCGATGCGGATGTCGCCATCATCAATGCCGACCTGCCCTGGGCGAGCGCGTGGCGCGCGCGCGCCGGTAAGGCGCGGGTGCTGGACTTCGGCGTGGCTGCGGCGGCTGCGGTCAGCGCCAGGGCGATCCGCTGCGACGCCTTGCAGGGCGTGTGTTTCACCGCATCGACGCCGGCCGGGGATATTCCTGTGCAGCTGTCCCTGCCCGGGGAGCACAACGTGGCCAACGCCCTGGCGGCAATTGCCGTGGGCCTGGCGTGTGAGTTGTCTCCCGGGGAGATACGCGCCGGCCTGGAGCGTGTGCGGCCGGTCGCCGGACGCCTGTGCCCGGCGCGCTCCAGCGCCGGCGCTACGGTTATCGACGATTGCTACAACGCCAACCCTGGCTCGGTGCGTGCCGCGATCGACCTGCTGGCGAGCTGTGCGGGGCGCCGCACGCTGATCCTGGGCGCGATGCGGGAATTGGGCGCGAACAGTGCGGCGCTACACCGCCAGGTGGGCGCCTATGCGCGTGAACGGGGACTGGATGCTTTCTGGGGCGTGGGACCTGAGCTGCGCGGCGCCGTAGCGGCCTTTGGCCGGGGGGGGCGCTTTTTTGCCGATCGCGAAGCGGCGGCCAGTGCGGCGGCGGGTGCGTTTGGCCGCGACAACACCGTCCTGGTCAAGGGCTCGCGCAGCGCCGGCATGGAGCGGGTGCTACGCGCCCTGCTGCCCGGCGACACCGCGGGGAACCACTGACATGTTGCCCCTTCTGAGCAGTTACCTGAGTCAGTTTGAGAGCGCGTTTCAGGTCTTTCAGTACCTGACGCTGCGCGGCATTCTCGCCGCGGGGACTGCGCTGGTGATTTCGCTGCTGGTGGGCAGACCGATGATCCGCCGTCTCAACCACTATCAGGTCGGCCAGTCGGTGCGCGACGATGGTCCCCAGACGCACCTGGGCAAAACGGGCACGCCGACCATGGGCGGCGCCCTCATTCTGGTGGCCATAGCGGTCGCCACCCTGCTGTGGGGCGATTTGACCAATCCCTACCTGTGGGTGGCGCTGCTGGTCACCGCAGTGTTTGGCGCGGTGGGCTGGGTGGACGACTACCGCAAGGTCGTGGCGCGGGATTCGCGCGGCCTGCCGGCGCGCTGGAAGTATTTCTGGCAGTCGGTGGCGGGCCTGTCAGCGGCGCTGTACCTGTACACGGCTTTTGATACGCCGGTGACCACTGAGCTGTACATTCCGTTTTTCAAGGATTTCGCCTGGCGCATGGGGCCGCTGTTTGTGCTGCTGGCCTATTTCGTTATTGTCGGCGCCAGCAATGCGGTCAACCTGACCGATGGCCTCGACGGCCTGGCCATCCTGCCCACCGTGATGGTCGGCACGGCACTGGGGATCATCGCCTACCTCACCGGACATGTGGATTTCGCTCAGTACCTGCACATCCCCTATGTCGCGGGCAGCGGCGAACTGGCGGTATTTTGCGGCGCCATCGCCGGTGCCGGGCTGGGTTTTTTGTGGTTCAACACCTATCCGGCCCAGGTGTTCATGGGGGATGTCGGGGCGCTGGCGCTGGGCGCCGCCCTGGGAACGGTGGCGGTCATCACGCGCCACGAGATCGTCTTTTTTATCATGGGCGGCATTTTCGTGCTGGAGACCGTGTCGGTCATCCTGCAGGTGGCCTCCTTCAAGCTGACCGGCCGGCGGATCTTTCGCATGGCGCCGATACATCACCACTTCGAACTGAAGGGATGGCCGGAGCCGCGGGTCATCGTGCGCTTCTGGATTATCACGGTGATGCTGGTGCTGTTCGGTCTGGCCACATTGAAGTTGCGTTGAGTGAACGGGCGGTGGCGTCGGTAATGGCAACAAGCGTGATAGCGAGCAGCGTGAACCGGGTCGTCGTCGGCCTGGGCATCACCGGCCTGTCCTGTGCCCGCCACCTGCGCCGGGCGGGACTGTCCTTCGCGCTGGTCGATACGCGCGCGGCGCCGCCCGGGCTGCAGCAGGTGCGGGCTGAAATGCCGGATGTGCCGGTCTATACCGGTGACTACCCCGCCCGGCTGATCGAGACCGCCACAGAGCTGGTGGTCAGCCCCGGAGTCCCGCTGGACGACCCTCTGGTCACTCTCGCCCGCAGCGCCGCGGTGCCGGTGGTCGGCGATATCGATTTGTTTGTGCGCGAGGCCGCGGCACCGGTAGTGGGTATCACCGGCTCCAACGCCAAGTCCACAGTGACGGAAATGGTGGGCCAGATGGCGCGCGATGCCGGCCTCAATGTCGGTGTGGGGGGCAATCTGGGAACGCCGGCGCTGGACCTGCTTGACGCGCAGCGCCAGTTGTACGTACTGGAACTGTCCAGCTTCCAGTTGGAGCGCGCCGGAGACCTGGGTCTGGCGGTGGCCACGGTGTTGAATGTGAGCGCCGACCACCTGGACCGCCACGGCAGCCTGCCCAGCTATCACCAGGCCAAGCACCGCATCTTCCGCGGCTGTCGCAAGGCAGTGGTCCATCGCGACGACCCGCTGACCGTGCCGCTGGTCGCCCCCGCTGTCGAGGTGGTGAGCTGGCGCATGGGGGAACCGGAACTGCGCGGTTTCGGGCTGCGGCGCATCGACGGCCGGGAGTACCTGTGCCACGGGTTCGATCCCCTGTTGCCCAGCGACGAGATCGGCCCGATGGGCCGGCACAACGTGGCCAATGCGCTGGCCGCGGTGGCTACCGGCTACTGCGCGGGACTGCCGCTGCCCGCCATGGTGAACACTCTGCGCGCCTTTCGCGGCCTGCCGCATCGCTGCCAGCAGGTGGCTGAGATTGGGGGCGTGCGCTTCGTCGACGACTCCAAAGGCACCAATGTCGGCGCCACCGAGGCCGCCCTGCGGGGGCTGGGCGGCGCGCGCGATATCGTGCTGATTGCCGGTGGCCAGGGCAAGGGAGCGGATTTTACCCCCTTGCAGCCGGTGGTCGCCCACCACTGCAAACACCTGGTTTTGATCGGGGAGGACGCGGCGGCATTGGAGCGGGCGCTGGCCGCTAGCGCGCCGCTGACCCGGGCGGCGTCAATGGGCGAGGCGGTGGCGCTGGCGGCGGCGCTGGCGGCGCCCGGCGACTGCGTTCTGTTGTCGCCGGCCTGCGCCAGTTTCGATATGTTTTCCGGTTACGTCGAGCGCGGCACAGCGTTCTGCGCGGCGGTGGAACTGCTGCGGGAGGGCCGGTTGTGAACCGTTCCCCACGCGCGGCACCCGTCGCTCCCGATATGGCACTGCTGCTGCTGGTGGGCGCCCTGCTGCTGGTGGGGCTGGTAGCCATCAGCTCCGCCTCCATTGAATACGCCGACTGGCACTACCAAAATCCCTGGTTCCACACCCGGCGGCACGTGGTTTATCTGCTGTTCGCAGTGTGTGCCGCCGCCGCGGCCTATCGCGTGCCGCCGGCTTTCTGGCTGTCCAGTGGCTGGGTCTGGCTATTCGCGGCGCTGGCGCTGCTGATCCTGGTATTGCTGCCGGGCATCGGACGCGAGGTCAACGGCAGCCAGCGCTGGCTGCCGCTGGGGCCGTTCACTCTGCAGCCCTCGGAGTTTGCCAAGCTGGCCATGGTGGTGTACTTGGCCGGCTATATGGTGCGCCGTGAACACGAAGTGCGCCACCAGTGGCAGGGTTTTCTGAAACCGATGGCCGTGTTGTTCGCCGCCACCCTGCTGCTGATGATCGAGCCGGATTTCGGGGCCACGGTCATCGTGGCGGCCAGTGTCTTTGGCATGCTGTTTTTGGCCGGGGTCAAACTCGGCCACTTTTTATTGGTGTTGCTGGGCGCGCTGGGCGCGCTGCTGGTGTTGGTGGCGAGCGAACCCTACCGCATCAAGCGGCTGACCGCCTATACCGACCCCTGGGCCGACCCCTATAACACCGGCTTTCAGTTGACCCAGTCACTGATCGCCTTCGGCCGCGGCGAATGGTTCGGGGTGGGCCTGGGCAACAGTGTGCAAAAGCTGTTTTATCTGCCCGAGGCGCACACGGACTTCGTGTTTTCCATCTGGGCCGAAGAGACGGGTTTTGTCGGCGCACTGCTGCTGATCGCCCTGTTTGCCGCCCTGATCGGGCGCATCATGTGGCTCGGGCGGCGGGCGCTGCACTCGGGCGATCCCTTTGGCGCCTATCTGTGCTACGGCGTGGCGCTGGTTTTTGCCGGTCAGGCATTTGTCAATATGGGGGTGAGCTCGGGGCTGCTGCCCACCAAGGGGCTGACCTTGCCCCTCGTCAGCTATGGCGGCACCAGCCTGATCGTGTGCTGCGTGATGCTGGCCATGGTGCTGCGTATCGAGCGCGATACGCGCCTCCCGGGGAGGCGATCATGACGGCGCCGCGACGCCCCCTGGTACTGGTGATGGCCGGCGGCACCGGAGGGCATGTCTATCCGGCCCTGGCGGTGGCCGTCGAGTTGCGCGCGCGCGGTTGCCGCGTGGAATGGCTGGGTACCCGGCGCGGCCTGGAACAGCGGGTCATACCGGCGGCGGGAATCGCGCTGCACCATCTCAGTGTGCGCGGCGTACGGGGTAAGAACAGGCTGTATCAACTGCTTGGCGCGGCGCTGCTGCTGCTGGCCGCGCTGCAGGCCCTGTGGCTGGTGGCGCGCCTGCGGCCCAACTGCGTGGTGGGCATGGGCGGCTACGCTGCCGGACCGGGCGGGGTCGCCGCATGGCTGTTGCGGCGCCCGCTGCTGATTCACGAGCAAAATGCCGTGGCGGGCACCACCAATCGCCTGCTGGCGCCCCTGGCCAGCCGCGTGCTCGCCGGTTTTGCCGGCGCTTTCTCCCGACAGCAGCGCTGCAGCGTGCTGGGCAACCCGCTGCGGCGCGCCCTGGTACAGGCGGCAGTCGCCACCAGTGACTACGACTTCCAGGGGCAGCGCGCCCTGCGGCTGCTGGTGCTGGGGGGCAGCCTGGGCGCGCAGCCGATCAACGCGGTAGTGCCCGGCGCGGTGCGTGCGCTGCTCGCCAACGGCACCGCAGTGCAGGTGTGGCACCAAACGGGCGCCGACCACGTCGCGGCCGTGCGGGCGGATTATGGCTCACTGCTGCAGCAGGGGGTGCGCGTGGCGGCCTTTATCGAGGAGATGGAGCAGGCCTATGCCTGGGCCGACCTGGCGGTGTGCCGGGCCGGTGCGCTGACGGTGTCGGAGCTGGCGGTCATGGGCTGTCCCGCCATCCTGGTGCCGCTGCCGCAGGCCATCGATGATCACCAGAGCGCCAACGCCCGGGTCCTCACCGAGTGCGGCGGCGCGATGGTGCTGGCGCAGCAGGGGTTGAGCGCGGACACCCTGGCCGCCGCACTGCGCGACCTTGCCGCGCATCCCCGGCGCCTGTCCGATATGGCGGCGGCCGCGCGCCGGGCGGGCCGACCGGACGCCACTGCGCGCGTCTGCGATTGCTGTGAGGAGCTCCTGCATGGGCACTGACCGAAGCGCCTACCGCGTACCTGAAATGCGCCGTATCCGCCGCATTCACATGGTCGGCATCGGCGGTACCGGCATGAGCGGCATTGCCGAGGTGCTGGTCAACCTGGGCTATGCCGTGTCCGGCTCGGACCTGCGCGACAGCGCGGTGACGCGGCGTCTGTGTGACAAGGGCATCGAGGTCTTTATCGGTCACGCGCCGGACAACATCCTGGGCGCCGATGTGGTGGTGAGCTCCAGCGCGGTGGATCAGCGCAATCCCGAGGTGGCCGCTGCCCGCGAGGCGCGGATCCCAGTGGTGCCGCGCGCGGAGATGCTGGCTGAACTGATGCGCTATCGCCACGGTATAGCGGTGGCCGGAACGCACGGCAAGACCACCACCACCAGCCTGCTGGCGGCGATTTTTGGCGAGGCGGGGCTGGATCCCACCTTTGTCATCGGCGGCCTGGTCAACAGTGTCGGCAGCAATGCGCAGCTCGGGGCGAGCCGCTTCCTGATCGCCGAGGCCGACGAGAGCGACGCCTCTTTCCTGCATTTGCAGCCCATGGTTGCCGTGGTCACCAATATCGAGGCGGACCACATGGCCACTTATGGCGGTGATTTTGCCGCGCTGCGCCGGACCTTCCTGGAGTTCCTGCAAAACCTGCCGTTCTACGGGCTGGCGGTGTTGTGTATCGATGACCCGGTAGTGCGCGAGCTGCTGCCGGAGGTGACCCGCCAGGTCAGCACGTACGGCGTGGCTCGGGATGCCGATTACCGTATCACGCAGGTGCAGCGCCGGGGGCTGGTGACCCGCTTCGTCGTACGGCGCCCGGAGGGGGCGCCGCCGCTGGCCGTGACCCTGAACATGCCCGGACTGCACAACGTACTCAATGCCACCGCGGCAGTGGCCGTGGCCTGCGACGAGGGCCTGCAGGCAGAGGCGATTCAGCGCGGGCTGCAGAATTTCGCCGGTGTGGGGCGCCGCTTTACCCGTATGGGCGAGGTGGCGTTTGCCGCGGGCACCGCGCTGCTGGTCGATGACTACGGCCACCACCCGACAGAGGTCCGGGCCACGCTGGAGTCCGCGCGACAGGCCTGGCCCGAGCGCCGTGTGGTGATGGTCTACCAGCCGCATCGCTACAGCCGTACGCGCGATTTGTACGAAGACTTCGTGGCGGTGCTGTCCACCTGCGACGTACTCGTGCTGCTGGAGGTGTATCCCGCCGGTGAAGAACCGATCCCCGGTGCGGACAGCCGCAGCCTGACCCGCAGCATTCGCCAGCGCGGCCAGGTGGAGCCGGTGTTCGCGGAGCGCATCGAGGACGTGCCGGAACTGCTGGACAGTATCGTGCAGGCCGGCGATGTCATCGTTACCCAGGGCGCCGGGACCGTGGGGCGCCTGGCCCAGGAACTGATTGCCACACGGGTTGCGGGAGGGCCGCGCGGATGACGGGCGATGCACTGCCGGCCGGGCCGATCGCCGTGCTGTCGGGCGGGCGCTCGGCGGAGCGCGATATTTCCCTGCTCAGCGGCCAGACCGTGACGGCGGCGCTGCGCTCGCTGGGCTGTCAGGTGCGCGAGGTCGACCCGGCGGCGGGGGACTGGGTGGCCCGGTTGCGCGATGTGTCCTGCGCGTTTATCGCCCTGCACGGCCCCGGGGGCGAGGACGGCAGTATGCAGGGCGCCCTGCAGAGCCTGGGTATTCCCTATACCGGGTCGGGCGTGCTGGGCTCTGCCCTGGCCATGGACAAACTGCGTTCCAAGCAGCTGTGGCAGGGCGTGGGCGTCGCTACCAGCGCTTTTGTCACCCTGCACCCGGACAGCGACTGGCAGGCGGTCATCGAGCGCCTGGGCAAGGTCTTTGTCAAGCCCAACTACGAAGGGTCCAGTATCGGCATGGCCAGCGCCGCCACCGCCGATGAACTGCAGCGGGCCTATGAAGTGGCCCGCGGCTATGGCGCCACGGTACTGGCGGAGCAGTTTGTGGATGGCCCCGAGTACACGGTGGCGATTCTGGGCGGCGCGGCCCTGCCGGCTATCCGGCTCGAGACCGCCAACGAATTTTACGATTACCAGGCCAAGTACCTGGCGGACGATACCCGCTATCACTGTCCCTGCGGTCTCGATGCGGATACCGAGGCGCAACTGGCGGAACTGGCACTGCGCGCCTTTTTTTCGCTGGACTGCGCCATCTGGGGTCGGGTCGATGTGATGCGCGCAGCCGACGGCAGTTTCCAGGTGCTGGAGGTCAATACCGTGCCGGGCATGACGTCCCACTCGCTGGTGCCCATGGCAGCCAGGGCGGCCGGCCTGGACGTCGCGGCGCTGGTGCGGCGGATCGTGGCATTGAGTATGGAGCGGTGCAGCTGATATGGGGGGTGCGGTGACATCGGGTCACGGGCCGGACGGGCGCCATCGCGAACGCGTGCGCCGGCACGGGGCGACCCGCAAGGCCGTCGCCGCGGCGCCGGCGCGCCGGCCCTGTGTCTGGCTCAACCGGGTTTTGGTGCTGCTCGGTATGGGGGTGGTGCTGCTGGCCGCGACCCAGGCGTGTATCGCCGTGCAGGCTGTTGCCGTACAGCACATCGTGGTCACCGGCGAGCTGGAGCACACCCGGGCCGAGGCGGTGCAGGATATGGTGCAGCCGGCGCTGGTAGGCGGTTTTTTGCGCGCCGATCTCAACTACATCCGCCGGCAGCTCGAGGCCTTGCCGTGGATTTACGAGGCCACTGTGCGCCGCAAGTGGCCCAACGCGCTGGAAATACACGTGGTGGAACAGCTCCCGATCGCGCGCTGGAACGGGGACGGATTTCTCAACCACGAGGGCGAGGTGTTTCGCTCCGCCGACAGTGCCAAGTGGCAGTCGCTGCCGCTGCTGCGCGGTCCAGACGGCTCGGCCCAGTCCCTGGTGGCCAGTTACCAGCGCCTGCTGGAGTTGCTGGCGCCTTTGGGTCTGACAGTGGAACAGGTGGCGATCGACGAGCGCGCTCAGGTGCAGGTGGTGCTGGCCGGCGGGATTGAACTGCTGCTCGGGGGCGATGACTTTTTAGAGCGCATGCACCGCTTTGTCGCCATCTATCGCCGGGAGCTGGCACCGCGCGCCGCCGAGGTGGCGCGGGTGGATTTGCGCTATGCGAGCGGGGTGGCGGTCGCCTTTCACGAAGCGTCTCGGGTGGCCGGGATCCAGGGCAACTCAGATAGTGTGAACAGGCCCTGGCGTGGCAATGGCGGGTGACAAAAACGGTATGCAGCAGCAGTGCGCGGCGACAGGCATCGAGAACAGGTAGTACGGGGGAGACACTGCCATGGGCAGCGGGCAGGACAAGAAAATGATCGTCGGGCTGGATATCGGTACCTCCAAGGTGGTGGCGATCGTCGGCGAGATCGGCCCCGATGGGGCGATTGAGGTGGTGGGCATCGGTTCCAACCCGTCCCGCGGCATGAAGAAAGGTGTGGTGGTCAATATCGAGTCGACGGTGCAATCGATCCAGCGCGCAGTGGAAGAGGCGGAACTGATGGCCGGCTGCCAGATTCACTCGGTCTATGTCGGCATCGCCGGCAGTCATATCCGCAGTCTCAACTCCCACGGCATCGTGGCGATCAAGGACCGGGAAGTCTACAGCCATGATCTGGAGCGGGTCATCGATGCCGCCCAGGCCGTCGCCATCCCGGCCGACCAGAAAATTCTGCACATCCTGCCGCAGGAGTATGTGATCGACAATCAGGAGGGTATCAAGGAGCCGCTGGGCATGTCCGGAGTGCGCCTGGAAGCCAAGGTGCACCTGGTCACCTGCGCGGTCAATGCGGCGCAGAACGTCGAGAAGTGCATTCGCCGCTGTGGTCTGGATGTCGAGGAGATCATCCTGGAGCAACTGGCGTCCAGTTACTCCACCCTGACCGAGGACGAGCGCGAACTGGGTGTGTGCCTGGTGGATATCGGTGGCGGCACCACGGATATCGCCATTTTTACCGAGGGCTCCATCCGCCACACGGGGGTCATTCCCATTGCCGGTGACCAGGTGACCAACGACATCGCCATGGCCCTGCGCACGCCCACCCAGCACGCCGAAGAGATCAAAATCAAGTACGCCTGCGCCCTGACGCAACTGGCCGGTGCCGCTGAAACCATCAAGGTGCCCAGCGTGGGTGACCGTCCGCCGCGGGACCTGTCGCGCCAGGCGCTGGCAGAGGTGGTGGAGCCGCGCTACGACGAATTGTTCACGCTGGTGCAGGCGGAGCTGCGCCGCAGTGGGTTTGAGGACATGGTGCCGGCAGGCATCGTGCTGACCGGTGGCACCGCCAAGATGGAAGGGGTGGTGGAACTGGCCGAGGAGATATTTCACATGCCGGTGCGGGTGGGCTATCCGCAGACGGTACAGGGCCTGACCGACATCGTGCGCAACCCGATCTACGCCACCAGCGTGGGCCTGTTGCAGTACGCACTGGAGCATCAGGAACAGGCCGCGGCGGCGGCCGGCAAGCCGGCGGCGCCCGGTCCCGGCTGGCTGGGCCGCGCCAGGGCCTGGCTGCAGAGTAATTTTTAGTTGTTAAGCGGTGGAACGTCGCGCGCGAGCGCGGCAATTCAATAAAGGGAGAAAGACCATGTTTGAACTTATCGACAATGTACCTTCAAATGCTGTAATCAAGGTCATCGGCGTCGGCGGAGGCGGCGGCAATGCAGTCAAGCACATGATAGACAACCAGGTGGAGGGCGTGGATTTCATCTGCGCCAATACCGACGCCCAGGCGCTGTCGAGCATCGATTCGCGCACGGTGCTGCAGCTGGGCGGCGATATCACCAAGGGGCTGGGTGCCGGCGCCAATCCGGAGATCGGCCGCGCGGCCGCCATGGAGGACCGCGAGCGTATCGCCGACTCCCTGCGCGGCGCCGACATGGTCTTTATCACCGCGGGCATGGGCGGCGGGACCGGCACTGGCGGCGCGCCGGTAGTGGCCGAGGTCGCCCGCGAACTGGGCATTCTCACGGTGGCCGTGGTCACCCGCCCGTTCCCCTTCGAAGGCAAGAAGCGCCTGCACATCGCCCAGGAGGGCATCCGTGAACTGCAGCAACACGTGGACTCCCTGATCACCATACCCAATGAAAAACTGCTGGAAGTATTGGGAAAAAATACCGCTTTGCTGGATGCCTTCAGGGAGGCGAATGATGTACTGTTGGGCGCAGTGCAGGGCATTGCGGATCTCATCATCCGCCCCGGCATGATCAACGTCGATTTCGCCGACGTGCGCACCGTGATGTCCGAGATGGGTATGGCGATGATGGGTACGGGGACATCCAAAGGTGAAAATCGCGCGCGCGAGGCGGCTGAACGGGCGATCAACAGCCCGCTGCTGGACGATATCGACCTGGCGGGTGCGCGCGGCATTCTGGTAAATATCACCGCGGGGCTGGACCTGTCCCTGGGAGAGTTTTCCGAGGTGGGCGATACGATCGAGGAGTTTGCTTCCGAGGAAGCCACGGTAGTGGTGGGGACCGTGATCGACCCGGCCATGACCGACGAACTGAAAGTCACCGTGGTCGCCACGGGGCTCGGCGGCGAAGTGGCGCGGACGCCGCTGCAGGTGGTGGAGACCGCGCCCCGGAGCACGCCGGTCGACATGGAGCGCGAGCCGGACTACCGGGACTTTGAACGTCCGCCGGGATTGCGCAAGGCGCGCCGCGCGGCGGGGTCGGATGCAGCTGCGGTGGCGCTGGGAGGCGGTGGCGAGGACTACTTCGATATTCCCGCCTTTCTGCGCCGCCAGGCGGACTGATTCAGCGCAGGCTATGGGGCACCTGGCTGTGTCGGAGTTTCGCGCACACGATGCAACAGGCACGGATAACGGCCGGGAGAGGTTTTGCTGCGCCAGCGCACACTACGCAACGCGATCAGGGCGACAGGTGTCGGTTTGCATTCGGGGGAGCAAGTCTACCTGAACCTCAAACCGGCCCCGGCCGATACCGGGATCGTCTTTCGCCGGGTCGATCTCGACCCGGTGCCGGAGATTCCGGCCCGCGCAGAGTATGTGGGCGATACCCGCCTGTCGACCAATCTGGTGGTCGACGGCAACCGCGTGTCGACGGTGGAGCACCTGCTGTCGGCGCTGGCCGGGCTGGGTATCGACAACGCCTGCATCGACGTCAGTGCGTCGGAAATTCCCATTATGGACGGCAGTGCCGCGCCCTTCGTCTTCCTGATCCAGTCCGCGGGCATCGAGGAACAGCACGCACCCAAGCGCTTTATCCGCATCAAGCGCAAGGTCACTGCGGAGGAGGGAGACAAGGTCGCCAGCTTTCTGCCCTTTGACGGCTTCAGGATCTCCTTCACCATCAACTTCGAGCAGCCCGTGTTCAAGGGCCGCACGGCGCATGCCGAAATGGACTTTTCCAGCACGCGGTTCTTCCGGGAGGTCTCGCGCGCGCGCACCTTTGGTTTCATGCACGAGATCGAATACCTGCGGTCCCAGGGGCTGGCGCGGGGGGGCAGCGTGGAGAATGCCATCGTGGTCGACGAACACCGCATCCTCAACGAGGACGGGCTGCGTTACGAGGATGAGTTCGTGAAGCACAAGGTGCTCGATGCCATCGGCGACCTGTATCTGGCCGGGCACTGTATTATCGGGGAGTATCGCGCCTACAAGTCCGGTCACGCGCTGAACACCAGATCAGTGCGCACATTGCTGGCGCAGCCCGATGCCTGGGAACTGGTGACGTTCGAGCGGGCCGCCGACGCACCGGTGTCGTTTGCCCTGGGAGCGCTGCCGCCGGGCTGACCAGTCGGATGCGGCCGCCGGGGCGTCGCGCCCGGGGGCCGCACTCACCGTGTCGCGACATGGCATTGCCGGCGGCTTTGTGGCATAGTTTCCGGCCGATTATCTGCGCCATGCGACAAATGAAAATTATTCTCATCAACCGCAGGTACGGTGGGTCCCGCTCTGTCGAACTGGGGCGCTGGTCCCGTGCCCTGTTGTCCCTGTGCTGCCTGGGTCTGCCGCTGGGTATTGCCGCCGTGGGTTACGTGGCCGGTCAGCACAGCGATGTGCGCACGCTGCGCGGAGCGGCCCTGGACTCGCTGCAGGACGATTTGGAACAGCAGTCGGTCGAGCTGCAGGACCTGCGCAGTCAGGCGCAGCGCAAATTGCAGGCGTTGACACTCAACCTGGCCGAACTGCAGGCCCGGATGACGCGGATCGACGCCCTGGGCGAACACCTCACGGCCATCGCCGACCTGGAGGGCGGGGAGTTCAATTTCAGCGAGCCGCCGGCGCTGGGCGGCCCCCTGGCCGGCGAGTTCAATGTGGATTTCACCACGCTGGACCTGGGGGCAGAGCTGGCCCGTCTCGAGGCGCACCTCAGCGACCGTGAGGAGCAACTGGATATACTCCAGTCCCTGTGGGTCAATCGCAAGCTCGGCGAGCAGAGTTGGCTGTCGGGGCGGCCGGTCCGCAAGGGCTGGGTATCGTCCCGCTACGGGGTGCGCACCGACCCCTTCACCGGCAAGCCGGCGGTACACAAAGGTATCGATTTTGCCGGCAGGGAGGGCTCGGAGATCATCGCCGCGGCGGCCGGTGTGGTGAGCTGGACCGGCGCTCGACCGGGCTATGGCCAGGTCGTGGAAATTTCCCACGGCGACGGTTTTATCACCCGCTATGGCCACAACAAGCAAAATCTGGTGGAACCCGGGGATCTGGTGCGCAAGGGGCAGGCCATCGCTCTGATGGGGTCCACCGGGCGCTCCACCGGAGCGCATGTTCACTACGAAGTTTACAAGCACGGCCGTCCGGTCGACCCCTCCAGTTACGTCGCCCGCACCCGGCGCTGAACCGATTCCCCCGCGCTGTTCCGCACACCTGCCGGGCCCTGGCGCCGCGCCGGGCGTACACCCTCGATTGTGAACGAGTTGAAACTGCATGATTAGCAAAACCCTGAAAACCCTTTTCGGCACCCGCAACGACCGGGAGCTCAAGCGCATGGGCAAAGTCGTCAGGCGGATCAACGCGCTGGCAGACGACATGCGGGCCCTCTCTGACGAGCAACTGGCGGCGAAAACCGGTGAGTTCAAGCAGCGCCTGGCCGACGATGCAAGCCTGGACGACATCCTGCCCGAGGCCTTTGCCGTGGTGCGCGAGGCGGGCGAGCGGGTGCTGGGCATGCGGCATTTCGATGTACAGTTGATCGGCGGTATGGCGCTGCACGAGGGCAAGATCGCCGAGATGCGCACCGGTGAGGGCAAGACCCTGGTCGCCACCCTGCCGGCCTACCTCAATGCCCTGACCGGCGACAGCGTACACCTGATCACGGTCAACGATTATCTGGCCAGCCGCGACGCCGGCTGGATGGGACCACTGTATGCCTTTCTCGGCGTCACCGTGGGGGTGATCAGATCGGGGCAGGCGCAGGAGCAAAAGCGCGCCGCCTACGCCTGCGACATCGTCTACGGCACCAACAACGAATTCGGTTTTGACTACCTGCGCGACAACATGGCATTCAGCATGGATGACCGCATGCAGGGCGAACTCAGTTTCGCCATCGTCGACGAGGTGGATTCCATCCTGATCGACGAGGCGCGCACACCGCTGATTATCTCCGGTGCCTCCGAGGACAGTTCGGCGCTCTACAAGCGCATCAACCGGATGATTCCGCAACTGCAGCGCGCCACCGAGGAACAGGACGGGCACTTCACTATCGATGAAAAGCAGCGCCAGGTGGAGTTGACCGAAGCGGGCCACGAGTACGTCGAGGACCTGCTGACCCGCGAGGGCCTGCTGCAGGAGGGCGACAGCCTGTACGCGGCGACCAATCTCAATCTGCTGCACCACGTCTACTCCGGCCTGCGCGCGCACGCTATGTTTCACCGCGATGTGGAGTACATTGTGCAGGATGGACAGGTGGTGCTGATCGATGAGCACACCGGGCGCACCATGCCCGGGCGGCGCCTGTCGGAGGGCCTGCACCAGGCGATCGAAGCCAAGGAGGGTGTGTCCATCCAGAGCGAAAGCCAGACCCTGGCGTCCACCACCTTCCAGAATTACTTCCGCCTCTACGACAAGCTCGCCGGCATGACCGGTACCGCCGACACAGAGGCCTTCGAGTTTCGCCAGATATACGGCCTGGAAGTGCTGGTAATTCCCACCAATGTCCCGCAGCAGCGCCAGGATCTCAACGATCTGGTCTACCTGAGCCGGGAGGAGAAGTTCGACGCCATCGTGGCCGACGTCAAGGACTGTATGGCCAGTGGCGCCCCGGTGCTGGTGGGCACCGCCTCGGTGGAGACCTCCGAGGAGCTGTCCCGACGCTTTCGCAAGGCGGCCATCGAGCACAAGGTGCTCAACGCCAAGTACCACGCACAGGAAGCGGAAATCATCGCCCAGGCGGGACGGCCTGGTGTGGTCACTATCGCCACCAACATGGCCGGCCGCGGTACGGATATCGTGCTGGGCGGCAGCCTGGACGCGGAACTGGCCGCACTGGATGACCTCGACGAGGCGCGCAGGGCGACCCTGCGCGAGGCCTGGCAGCAGCGACACGAGCAGGTGCTGGCGGCCGGGGGCCTGCACATTCTGGGCACCGAGCGGCACGAGTCCCGGCGCATTGACAACCAGTTGCGCGGTCGGGCCGGGCGCCAGGGCGATCCCGGCGTGTCGCGTTTTTACCTGTCACTGGAAGACAACCTGATGCGGATCTTTGCCTCCGACCGGGTGAAGAACTTTATGCAGGCGCTGGGGATGGAGAAGGGCGAGGCCATCGAGCACCGCATGGTCACCAATGCCATTGAAAAAGCGCAGCGCAAGGTGGAGGGGCGCAACTTCGACATCCGCAAGCAGTTGCTGGAATACGACGACGTCGCCAACGACCAGCGCCAGATCATCTACCAGCAGCGCAACGAGCTGCTGGGCGAGGCCGATATTTCCGAAATGATCACCGCGATTCGCCGCGACGTGGTGAATGAAAGCATCGACGGTTTCGTCCCGCCCATGAGCGTTGAAGAGCAGTGGGACGTGGCGGGGCTGGAGCAGCAAATCGAGGCGGAGTTCACCGTTTCCCTGCCGCTGCGCGAGTGGCTGGAGGCCGATGACAAGCTCCACGAGGAGGGCCTGCGCGAGCGCATTTACGAGGCGGTACAGACGGCGTACGAGGCAAAATGTGCGGATATTGGCCCCGATATGCGCAAGATCGAAAAGCAGATCATGCTGCAGGTACTCGATACCCTGTGGAAAGAACACTTGGCCACCATGGACCATCTGCGCCAGGGTATCCACCTGCGCGCCTATGCCCAGAAAAACCCCAAGCAGGAGTACAAGCGCGAGTCCTTCGAGCTGTTCGAGCAACTGCTGAAAAACCTCAAACTCGAGGTGGTGAAATTTCTCAGTCACGTGCAGATACAGCGCCGCGACGAGGCGGCGCTGATCGAACAGCAGCGCCGGGCGGCTGCCGAACGGGAGAAACTGGCCTTCCAGCATGCTGCGGCCACCGGCATGGCCGATGGCGGCGGTGCCGCGCCCGCAGAGGACCCCGAGGCACCGCCCGTACCGCAGACTTTTACCCGAGACGGGCCCAAGGTCGGGCGCAACGAGCCCTGTCCCTGCGGCAGCGGTAAAAAATACAAGCAGTGCCATGGCGCGCTGTCTTAGGACCAACTCAGATAGTGTGAACAGGCCCTGATATGTCTAGGGCGGGAGAACTGATATGGCGGTGGGAAGCGGCGAACTGCCCGCCTTGCACCCGGTGCGCGGCCTGCGCCTGGGGGCAGTCTCGGCGGGTATCAAGACGCCGGGCCGCAAGGACCTGGTGCTGATCGAACTCGAGCCCGGCACGACCTGCGCCGCGGTTTTTACCCGCAACGCATTCTGTGCCGCGCCGGTCACCGTGGCGCGGCAGCACCTGCAATCCTGTGCCGGCCAGCCGCGCTACCTGCTGGTGAATACCGGCAATGCCAACGCCGGCACCGGCGTGGCGGGCCTGGCGGCGGCCCGCGCCTGCACTGCAGCTGTGGCCGCTGCGGTACAGGTGCGAGCCGACGAGGTGCTGCCCTTTTCCACCGGCGTGATCGGCGAGCCGCTGCCCGCACAGCGGCTGTGCGCCGCGCTGCCCGCGGCCGTTGCAGCGCTGACGGCAGATGGTTGGGCCGCTGCGGCGCGGGGTATCCTCACCACGGATACGCGCCCCAAGGGGCAGTCCGTGCGCTTTACCTGCGACGGGCGCGACTACGTCGTCACCGGCATCGCCAAGGGCGCGGGCATGATCCGCCCCGACATGGCCACCATGCTGGCCTACCTCGCTACAGACGCGGCAGTGGCCCGGCCGCTGCTGCAGTCCATGTTGGCTGAGCTGGCGGAGGTCACCTTCAACCGTATCACCGTCGACGGCGACACCTCGACCAATGATGCCTGTGTTCTGCTGGCCACCGGGGCGGCGGGCAATCCACCGGTGACTGCAGCCAGCGGCCCCCTGTACGAAGCCCTGCGTGCGGCAGTGGAGGAGGTCTGCGTGACGCTGGCCCAGGGGCTGGTGCGCGACGGGGAAGGCGCCAGCAAATTTGTCACGGTACAGGTCAACGGCGGCGGCAGTGAGCGCGAGTGCCTGGACGTGGCCTATACCATCGCCCACTCGCCGCTGGTGAAGACCGCGCTGTTTGCCAGCGATCCCAACTGGGGGCGCCTGCTGGCGGCTATCGGGCGGGCCGGTCTGCCGGACCTGCGGGTGGAGCGCGTTGCGGTTTACCTCAACGAGGTGCTGATTGCCGAGAACGGCTGCCGCGCGGCCAGCTACACCGAGGAACAGGGCGCGGCCGCCATGGCTCCGCAAGAGATCGTCATCCGCATCGAACTGCAGCGCGGCGCGGCCAGTGCCGCGGTGTGGACCAGTGATCTGTCCTACGACTATGTGCGTATCAACGCCGAATACCGCACCTGAATGCGCCCGGTGCACGTCGCGGTGGGCGTTATCCTCGATGCGTCGCGCAACATCCTGATCACCCGCCGCGCGGCGCGCTCACACCAGGGCGGCCTGTGGGAGTTCCCCGGTGGCAAGGTGCAGAGCGGGGAGCCATTGCTGCAGGCGCTGGCGCGGGAACTGCGCGAAGAGCTGGGCATTGCAATCGGGCGCACCAGTTCCCTGCTGCAGGTCAGTCACGACTACGGCGACAAGTCGGTGCTGCTGGATGTCCATGTGGTGTGGGAGTTCAGCGGCCGGGCGCGGGGGTTGGAAGGTCAGCCGCTGGTCTGGGTGGCTGCGCAACGGCTTGACAACTACGCGTTCCCCGCTGCCAACCGCCCGGTCGTGGCCGCCGTGCAGGACCTGCTGCGCGTCTGATTCGCCGCTGCCGCTGTAGTGCTCAGCGCCGCGCTTCCGCGCGGCACAGGAATTCCCTGTGCAGTTCGTTTACCAGCGCGTCCAGCTCTGCCAGGGAACGGGAGTTGTCGATGACGATGTCGGCCAGTTGCAGCCGTTCGTCGCGCTGCATCTGGGCGGCCATGATGCGCCTGACCTGTGCCTCGTCATTGGCGTCGCGCGCCATGGTGCGCTGCAACTGCACCTGCGGCGCCACGTCCACTACCACCACGCAATCCACCAGGTCTTTCTGGCTGGTTTCGAGTAGCAGGGGCGAACTGAGAATGACATAGGCGGAGGTGGCGGCTGCCAGTTGCTCGCGGATTTCGCGGCCGATCAGCGGGTGGGTGAGCTGTTCCAGCCAGCGCCGGGCCGCGTCGTCGGCAAAGACGCGCCGGCGCAGCGCAGCGCGGTCCAGACTGCCGTCGGCCAGGAGAATCCCGCTGCCGAAGTGTGCGGCGATGGCGGCCAGCGCCTCGCCTCCGGGCTCCACCACGGTCCGCGCCGCGACGTCGGCGTCCACTACCGCCACGCCCAGTTGCTCAAAGCGCTGGGTGACGGCGGACTTGCCGCTGCCGATGCCGCCGGTGACGCCCACTACCAGGCCCATCTCAGTGCACTGCCAGCGCGCCGAGATAGCGCGCCATGATCGGTTCGCCCCACAGCAGCGCAATCCAGCCGGCCATGGCCAGGTAGGGCCCGAAGGGGATGGGTATCTCCCTGCCGCGGCGCCGGATGACCATCAAGGCGCTACCGCAGATGGCGCCCACCAGGGACGACAGCAGGATAATCAGGGGCAGCGCCTGCCAGCCGAGCCACGCACCGAGAGCCGCGAGCAGCTTGAAGTCGCCGTAACCCATGCCTTCTTTGGCTGTGAGCAGCTTGAACAGCCAGTAGATGCTCCACAGCAGCAGGTAGCCGCATACCGCACCGAGCACCGCGTCGGCCAGCCCGGCGAAGGTGCCGCCGAGGTTGAATAGCAGGCCCAGCCACAGCAGCGGCAGGGTGATGTCATCGGGCAGCAACTGGTGATCGATGTCGATCATGGTCAGGGCGATCAGGGCCCAGGTGAAGCAGGCCGCGCCCAGCAGCGCGAGCGACAGCGGAAAGTACCAGTACAGTGCCAGGGTCATGCTGCCGGTGGCCAGTTCGATCAGCGGGTAGCGGACTGCAATCGGCGCGCTGCAGCGGGCGCAGCGGCCGCGCAACACCAGGTAACTGACAACCGGGATGTTGTGCCACGGCGCGATAGCGGCCTTGCAGTGCGGGCAGTGGGAGTTTGGGGTCGCCAGGTTCAGCGGCGGCTCTGTTGCCCCCCGGGGGATGTCCAGCAGCTCACGGCAGTCCCGGCGCCAGTGTGACTCCAGCATCAGCGGCAGGCGGTAGATCACGACGTTGAGGAAGCTGCCGACCATCAGCCCCAGGCACAGCAGGCACAGGGGCAGCAGCCAGCCCAGTTGGTCGAAGGCCTCCAGCATCTGGGGGGCGGTTCCCGGCGGGCGGTGCGAGAACCTAGATAACCGAACCGAGCATGAAGATGGGCAGGTACATGGCGATCATCAGGCCGCCCACCAGGACGCCCAGTACCGACATGATAATCGGCTCCATCAGCGAGCTGAGGCTGTCCACTGCGTTGTCCACGGCTTCCTCGTAATGGTTGGCGACCTTGTCCAGCATTTCGTCCAGTGAGCCGGACTCCTCGCCGATGGACACCATCTGCAGCAGCATATTGGGAAACAGCCCGGTGGAGCGGATTGCGGCGTACAGGGTCGAACCCGTGGTGACATCGTCCCGGATGCGCCGGATGGCCTTGGCGTAAACCGAGTTGCCGGACGCACCCGCCGTGGACTCCAGCGCGTCGACCAGCGGCACGCCGGCGGCAAAGGTGGTGGCCAGGGTGCGCGAAAAGCGCGCCACCACGGAATCGTGAGTGATTACGCCGATCACGGGCAGGCGCAGCGCCATGCGGTCGATGAACTCGGCAAAGGCCACCGATCGCAGCCTGGCCTCGCGCAGCAAAAACACCGCGGCAATGATGCCTAGCAGGATAATAAACCACCAGTCCTGTACAAAATTGGAAATGCCCAGCACAAACAGGGTAAAGGACGGCAGGTCGGAACCGAAGCTGCGGAAGGTCTCGGCAAACTGCGGCACTACCTTGATCAGCAGGATACCGGTGACCACAACCGCCACCACCACCACTGCCGTGGGGTAGGTCATGGCCTTTTTGATCTTCGCCTTGAGCTGCTCGGTTTTTTCCTTGTAGGTGGCCACGCGATCGAGCATCACCTCCAGCGTACCGGAGTCTTCACCGGAGGCAATCAGATTGCAAAACAGATCGTCGAAGTGCCGCGGGTACTTCTCCAATGACGCGGCCAGACTGCTGCCGGAGGCCACATCGTTCTTGATACTGCTGATCATTTCCTGCATGCGGGGTTTCTCGGTGCCCTCGGCCACGATTTCAAAGCTCTGTACCAGCGGCACCCCGGCCTTGATCATGGTGGCCATCTGCCGCGTGAACACCGCGATGTCGGCGGGCTTGATCGCCTTGCCCTGACCGCCAAACAGCGGCTTGGCCTTCTTGCGCACACTTCTGGGTTTGATGCCCTGTCGCCGCAATTGCGCCTTCGCCATCGCCGAACTGGTGGCGTGAATTTCGCCCTTGGTGTTGCGGCCGGCCTTGTCGGTGCCGCTCCAGGTAAAGAGATCGCTTCTGGTTGCGCTGGTAGCCATTGTTTTGTCGCCCCTGTGTCGCCCTGTTATCGCGGCGGTTTAATCTACCGTGATCCGGTTCGCCTCTTCAAGGCTGGTAAGTCCCTGTGCCACCTTGAGCAGAGCCGAGCGCCGCAGATCGTTAAAACCTTCTTTTCTGGCCTGCTCCCTGATCTGCAGGGAGTTGCCTTCCTCCATGATCAGTGTCGCGATAGCCGGTGTGATACGTACCACTTCATAGACCCCCACGCGCCCCTTGTAGCCCTCCCGGCACAGGCCGCAGCCAACCGCGCGCTTGATGGTCGCGTCTACCAGCAGTTCCTCGGTAAAACCTTCCCTGAGCAGGGTTTCGCGCGGCACATCCTCCAGCGGCACCGCGCACTCCTTGCACAGCCGCCGCGCCAGGCGCTGGGCGATGATCAGGGTGACGGAAGTCGCCAGGTTGAAAGCCGGGACGCCCATGTTCAGCATCCGGGTAATGGTTTCCGCCGCGCTGTTGGTGTGCAGGGTGGACAACACCAGGTGGCCGGTCTGGGCCGCCTTGATGGCGATCTCGGCTGTTTCCAGGTCGCGAATCTCGCCCACCATGATGATGTCCGGGTCCTGGCGCAGAAAGGAGCGCAGCGCCTCGGCGAAGTTCAGTCCCACTTTGGGATTCACGTGGACCTGGTTGACGCCCTCCAGGTTGATCTCCACCGGATCCTCCGCCGTGGAGATATTGCGCTCGGAGGTGTTGAGGATATTCAGGCCGGTATACAGCGACACCGTCTTGCCCGAGCCGGTGGGGCCGGTCACCAGGATCATGCCCTGGGGTCGACCCAGCGCCTGCAGGTACATCTCCTTTTGCTCGGGCTCGTAGCCAAGGGCGTCGATACCCATCTGGGCGCTGCTCGGGTCCAGTATCCGCAGCACCACTTTCTCCCCGAACAGTGTGGGCAGTGTGTTGACCCGGAAGTCGATGGCGCGGTTGCGCGACAGTTTCATCTGGATGCGACCGTCCTGCGGCACGCGCCGCTCGGAGATGTCCATCCGCGACATCACCTTGAGGCGGGCGGCCAGGCGCGCGGACAGGTTCTTGGGCGGCTTCACCACCTCGCGCAGCACGCCGTCGGTGCGAAAGCGCACCCGGTAGTTTTTTTCGTAGGGTTCGAAGTGGATGTCCGATGCGCCCTGTTTGATGGCGTCGACAAGCACCTTGCTGACGAAGCGCACAATCGGCGTCTCGTCGATACCCTCACTGCCCTCGTCACCGTCGCCGCCGTTTTCATCGACTGCCGAGACATCGATGCCGTCCAGGTCCGCGGAATCCAGGTCGTCCAGGCCGTCTCCCAGGGTATCCTGCGCCTCCACCCAGTCGGCGATCAGTTTGCTCAGAGCGCGCTCTTCAATCAGCACGGCGTCAGTGTTGATGCCGGTGTGGAACTTGATTTCGTCCAGCGCCGCCAGGTTGGTGGGGTCGGAAACGGCGATGAACAGGCGATTGCCGCGGCGGAACAGCGGCATGGCGTGGTGCCGCGTGATCAGGTCCACCTGCACCAGGCCATCGGGAATGGTGACCGGGTTGAATGCCGCGACATCGAACTGCGGTACACCGAACTCCTGTGAGGCAACTTCCGCCAGGCGCTTGCTGTTGACATTTTTTCTTTCAACCAGGAACTGCACGAAGTGCATGCGCTCGATGGAGGCCTCCTTCTGCGCGGTTACCGCTTCCTGGGCCGTGACCAGTCCTTCGGCCACGAGTCGCCCCGCCAACCCGCTCAGTTGCCCGATTGCTTTTTCATCCATCTGCACCAAGCCCCTGCTGCGCGTGCAAACCAAGAACCACATGTCACTGTAATTATGCACCGCATCATAACAACCCACGGCTTCGCCTGATAGCCTCCGCGCGGCGGCAATCGTATGATTTCAGTGAATTTTCATGGAATCGCGTGCTCGATCACACCCGCCCGGCGCCACCCTGGCACCACCTTGAGACAGGCGAGAGGCGCCAGGGGCGCCGGCGGGCAAAGCGCCGGGCGCGACAGACTCTGGCCCGTGGAGTCGGGGCGGCACTATCTGCCCTAAAACGTCATATCGCGCCGTCTTGCGGCAGTATACGGAGCGTCAGCAATTGCGGTGGATTGCTGCTGAGTTATTCCAACTAGTTGAATACAAAGGAATAAATCGGTATTCGAGAAGTGTCTTCGGATGGTTGGCACGGGACGTGCATTACAGGCCGTGGTTCGACTCGACCGACGGCAGCCCGACCGGGGTGCAGCGGCCGGTCACAACGCAAGACCACACAATGGGGATTAGAGACTTATGACTATGCAAGCAAGGGCACAACAGGGTTTTACACTGATCGAACTGATGATCGTGATCGCGATTGTCGGCATTCTGGCGGCGATTGCGCTGCCGGCGTACCAGGACTACACGGTGCGTTCCAAGATGTCCGAGCCGCTGGCGGCCCTGGCCGAGGCCAAGACATCGATTGCGGAGTTCTACGCCAGCGAGGGTAGCTGGCCGACAACTGCCGCCCAGGCGGGTATCAACAGTAATCCGAACAAGCCGATCGTGGCGTCGCTGTTTTATGAAAGCACCAATGGCGCACTGATTACAGCGGGTATCCAGGGAGGTATCGTCCCGGGTGCGGGCGCGGTAAATGATGTGGGTTTTTCACTGTCGGCCACCACGCGTTCCGATCGCTCCATTGTCTGGGTGTGCAAACAATCTGTCGTGACCGCAGATGTTGCCGGCACGATCGATCCCAAATTCCTGCCGTCCAACTGCAGAAACTGATAGCGCCAGGGGAGCGCAGAGCCCGGCATTGCCGGGCTTTTTTCTGACGGCCTGATACCGCATGAGCCCGGTCGCGACTGGCGCCGGCGCATAACCGATTCCGGCAAGCGGCCCGTGTGCCGCGATTCATTAGCTTGGTGCCCTTTTTACTTAACCTTATTGTCCGTTTCCTGCTACTTTGGCCCTGCCGGGGGGCGTCACTTCCCGGTACCTTACAACAGCACCACCGTGTGTCGCGCGGCCCGGTTTTCGTGCAACGCGCCGGCACCGATGTTTGATCACGAGATGCGGGGCTTATGTCCAGAACGCACCTTTTTTGCGCAGCGCTGTTGGCGCTGGTTTTTTTTGCCTACAGCCTGGGCTTTGACGGTCCCCTGCTGTTCGACGACTATTCTGCCATCCGCGCCAACATTCTGCTGCAGATAGATGGCACGGTGTTCGATGAGTGGCGCACAGCCGCCCTCAGTTCCCGTTCCGGACCACTGCGCCGCCCCGTGGCCATGTTCAGCTTCGCACTCAATCACGTTGCGGCGGGCGGCGCATCGGTGTTCTGGATCAAGCTGGTCAACACGCTGATCCACCTGGCCACCGGTGCGCTGCTTTTCCTGCTGGCGCTGCCGCTGTTTGCCCGGCTCCACCCCGGTGCGGATGCAAACAAGGTGCGCTGGCTGGCGTTGCTGGCCGCGGCCATCTGGCTGCTGCATCCCCTGCACGTGTCCACCGTGTTGTATGCGGTGCAGCGCATGGCGCAGTTGTCGACCCTGTTCGTGGTGCTGGGCCTGCTGATGTACGTGCGCTATCGGCAGCGCTGGGCACTGGGCGGTGCGTCGGTGCCGGACGTGCTCGCCGCGGCGCTGTGGCTGCTGCTGCTGACGGCGGGCGCCGCCTACAGCAAGGAAAACGGCGCCCTGCTGCCGGCCCTGGTCCTGGTGGTCGAGGTGTGTTTTTTCCGTGGCGAATGGGCCGGACGCCGGGTCGTGGCACTGCACAGAGCCAGTGCTGCTGTGCTGGTGCTGTGTGCCGTAGCGCTGCTGTTGTGCATGGTCTGGCCGCCGGACTTCATCGCCAATCGCTACCACGGCCGCGAGTTCACGCTGCACGAGCGGGTGCTCACCCAGGCGCGCATCCTCTGGCACTACGTTGCGTGGCTGGTGCTGCCGGACATTGGCGCCATGGGTTTCCAGCACGACGACATCCTACTGTCGCACGGCCTGCTGCAGCCAGTGAGCACTTTGGCCGCGGTCGTTGCCTGGGGCGCGATACTGGCAGTGGCCATCGCGCTGCGCCAGCGCTATCCGCTGCTGCTGTTCGCACTGCTGTTTTTCCTGGTGGGCCACAGCATGGAATCCAGCGTGCTGCCGCTGGAAATGGTCTATGAGCACCGCAACTACCTGCCCAGTATCGGCCTGTGCATGCTGCTCGCATCCCTGGTACTCGCGCCCCTGTGGCGCGACGGCGGTCGGCGTTCCGGCGGTTGGCTGCTGGCCGCTGGCGTGCCCCTGCTGCTGTTGGTGCTGCTGCTGATCCGGATCGATACCTGGTCCGACGGCTTGCGTCTGGCGGGCGTCAATGCCGGCAATCACCCCGATTCATCGCGCTCCAATTACTTTTATGCCAACGCGCTGCTGCAGCGCTATCGCGACAGTGTGGATACCGGCCTGAGCCGGCAGCAGGCGGCAGATACGCTGATCGCCGCGCGCTATTACTTCGAGAAGATGTACGACACCAACCCCCGCGATGTCGCCGCGCTGGTGATGTTGCACTCCCTGGACGCCCAGTTTGCCCCGGATGCGCCGGATGCCGGAAACTGGCTGACGGAACTGGAGACCCTGCTCGAAACGCGCGTCTTGCAGGCCTCGGATATCAACGCCATGACGGCATTGATCGAATGTGTCAATGCGGGAGGCTGTGCCGCTGACCGAGCGCGCATTCTCACCATGCTGGAGAAACTGGAGGTGCGCTATCCGCGCAACCTGCAGGTGCTGGGCTGGCGCTATACCTACTTGCTCGGCCAGGGCGCTGAGCCCGAGCAACTGGATGCCCTGGTGCAGCGGGCGCTGGCGATCAGTCCGGGGCGCTCCGAATTTCTGCTGCGGCTGATCGAGCGGCGCGGTGCCGTGGGCGACGTGGGCGGCATGTACGAGGCAGCCCGGCAGTGGCTGTTGCACGATGCACGGCGTCTGCGACTGGGCCATATCAAAGCACTTTTCAGTATGCCCGGTGCGGCGCAGGATGGCAAACAGTGAACGCCTGTGCGGGGCGTGTGTTGCCTCTGCTGGTGGCGCTGTTGCTGCTGGCCGGCACGGCGTGGCTGTACTGGCCGGGGGCGCAGGGCCCCGCGATGCTGGACGATCGCTCGAACGTGGGAGTGGTGGCCAATCTGCAGGACAGCACCCACACCGCCAGCGACTATGTGTTCGGTAACCGCTCCGGCCCGCTGGGCCGCCCCGTGTCCATGCTCAGTTTCGTCCTGGAACAACTGTATCTGGACGGCGGCACCGCCGGCAGCAAGCGGATCAATATCCTGCTGCACCTGGTGAACGGCGCGCTGGTAATGTACCTGCTGTCGCTGCTGCTGGCACATGCCGGCGTACCGGCGCCGCGCTGGTTTGCCGTGTTGTTCGGCTCTGCCTGGCTGCTCTCGCCGCTGTATGTCAGCACGGTGTTGTATGTCGTACAGCGCATGGCCATGTTGTCCACGCTGTTTATGCTGCTGGCCTGTATCGTGTATGTGCACTGGCGCCGGGTACTGTTGCGCGGCGCATCCGGGATTGTCGGCTTCGCGCTGCTGTGTGCCTGTATTGCACTGGCGGTGTTGTCCAAGGAAAACGGGATACTCATCGTGCCGGTGCTGGTGCTGCTGGAAGTGCTCTGGTTTCGAGGGTGCCATAGCCGCGACAGAGACGGCAACCCGGCACTGTATCGCGCGGCCGTGACCCTGCTGTGGCTGGGCGCTGTGGCAGCAGTGGTCTGGTTCGTGCTGCGCTTCGACAGAATCCAGGCCGGCTACGCCCGGCGCGATTTCACGCTCACAGAGCGTCTGCTGACCCAGGCGCGCGTCCTGTGGGATTATATCGGCCAGTTGCTGTGGCCGGACCCGTCGCGCATGGGTTTGTTCCACGACGACTTTCCCCTGTCCACGTCGCTGTTCGAGCCCGGCAGCACCTTCTATGCGGTGAGCGCCTGGCTGCTGCTGGTGCCGCTGGCACTGCTGCTGCGGCGCTGGCGCAGCGGCGCCCTGGTGCTCTGCGCGCTGCTGATCTTTCTGGTGGGGCACGCCGCCGAGTCCACTGTGATTGCACTTGAGCTGTATTTCGAACACCGCAATTACTTTCCCGGCATCGGACTGTTTCTGGCCATCGCGGCGGCGCTGGGCTGCCTCGGCGCACGCTGGCCGCAGTTGACGGCTCCGGTACTGGCCTGGAGCGCGGTGTATGTGTTGCTGCTCGCCGTACAGACTGGCTCCCAGGTACAGATCTGGTCCAGCGCGCCGCTGCTGCGCTTGAACTACGTGAACCAGCACCCGCTTTCCTTTCGCGCCAATGAGGAGATGGCCATTCATCTGGCCGGTGTGGGCGCCCTGGAGCAGGCCCTGGCCTACTCACAGCGGGCGGGCAAGCTGAGTAACACGGAGCGCACCGGAGACCGCCAGATTCGCGATCTGGCGCTGTACTGCCTGGCGAACCGGCCGGTGCCCGATGCTTTGCTGCAACAGTTGGGCACTGTCGAGCCACGGCGGCCCTTTGCGGTGGTGAGCACTTTCCAGGGCTTCGCGAAAATCCTGCAGCGCGGCGCCTGTCCGGCCTTTGATCGCATCGCCTTTGCCGAGCGCATGGCGCAGTTGTTTCTGGCAGAGGGGACCCGCACCACCGCCTCGCCAAACTTCTACGCTGTCCTGGCCGGTATCGAGAACGATCTGCAGCGCTACGACAGGGCCTTTGCCTACACGGAAAAATTCCTGGAACTGGCGCCGCACAATGTGCAGGGCCTGCTCATGCAACTGCATTTTGCCACGGCGCTGGGTCGGCAGGTGCAGGCGCAGTCCGCGATCCGGCAACTGCGCCTGTTACAGGACGCAGGGCGCATGAACCGCGGAGAAATCCAGACACTCGAACTGTATCGCTAGACAGCAAAGCGCGTCATCACTTGCGTGGCGGCCCGCAAGCCTTGTGTCTGTGCGGCGCAGGCTACATACTTGGCGCAAAATAACACCGTTGCAGAACGTGCCAGTGACCGCCAAGTGAAAAAAGTCAGTGTCGTCATCCCCGCAAAAAACGAGTCGCAGGGGCTGGCCAGTATCCTGCCTGAGCTGCTG
This sequence comes from Halioglobus sp., assembly GCA_020443345.1. Lineage (GTDB taxonomy): Bacteria > Pseudomonadota > Gammaproteobacteria > Pseudomonadales > Halieaceae > JARRPM01. The sequence continues at coordinate 44,297 of JAGRIH010000002.1, read as the reverse complement.
GAGCACTACCCCGAGTTTGAAATCATCGTGGTGGATGACGGGTCCACCGACGACAGCGCGCAACTGTGCCGCGACCTCGGTGTCCGGGTGATCTCACACCCCTATTCCAAAGGCAATGGCGCGGCCGTGAAAACCGGGGCGCGCGCCGCCCGCGGCGAGTACGTGGTATTCATGGATGCGGATGGCCAGCACGACCCGGCGGATGTCGGGAAACTGCTGTACAAGATGGACGAGGGTTACGACCTGGTGGTCGGCGCGCGCAGCGGCCTCGACTCCCAGGCCAGCGTGGTGCGCTGGAGCGCCAATGCCTTTTACAACAGGCTGGCCAGCTGGATGGTCAACCGCAAGATCGACGATCTCACCTCGGGCTTCCGCTGTGTGCACCGGCGCAAATTCCTGAGTTTCCTCTACCTGCTGCCCAACGGCTTCAGCTATCCCACCACCTCCACCATGGCGTTTTTTCGCGCGGGTTTTTCCGTGGGCTTCGTGCCGATTTCGGTGGCCAAACGCAACGGCAGCAGCCATATCAATATGCTGCGCGACGGCGTGCGTTTCTTTCTGATCATCTTCAAGGTGGGCACCCTCTACTCGCCGCTAAAAGTGTATTTTCCGATGGCGGTCGTGGTGTCCATGCTGGGCCTGGCCAACTATCTGTTCACCGCCATGGGCAGCGGCGCCTGGCGCTTCACCAATATGAGCACCCTGTTGATTCTGGGCGGGATGATCATTTTCCTGATGGGGCTGCTGTCAGAACAACTCACCAATCTGCAGTACAAGGAAACCGACGCAGAGCACGAGTAATCTGTGTTTCAACGTCCGTCGCGCGCTTTTGCTTCGCGGCGCCGCGCGTGCAGTACCGGCTCGGTATAACCGCTGGGCTGTTCAGTGCCTTTGAACACCAGGTCGCAGGCCGCCTGGAAGGCGATACTGCTGTCAAAGCCGGGCGCCATATTGCGGTACAGCGGGTCCGCCGCATTCTGCTCGTCCACCACCGCCGCCATGCGCTCCAGGGTGCTGCGCACCTGCTGTGGCGTGACCACGCCGTGGCGCAGCCAGTTGGCGATGTGCTGGCTGGAGATACGCAGCGTGGCGCGGTCCTCCATCAGACCCACATCGTTGATGTCCGGCACCTTGGAACAGCCTACGCCCTGGTCGATCCAGCGCACCACGTAGCCGAGAATGCCCTGGGCGTTATTGTCCAGTTCGCGCTGTATGTCTTGCGGGGTCAATCCGGCAGCACCCCTGAGGGGAATGCTGAGGATGTCGTGCAGCGAGGCCCGCGGCCGTTCGCGCAGTTCTCGCTGGCGCTGAGCCACATCGACCTGGTGATAGTGGATGGCGTGCAGGACGGCCGCGGTAGGCGAGGGGACCCAGGCGGTACTGGCGCCAGCCTGCGGGTGAGCAATTTTCTGTTCCAGCATGTCGGCCATCAGGTCCGGCATGGCCCACATGCCCTTGCCGATCTGCGCTGTGCCGAGCAGACCGCATTGCAGGCCGGTATCCACGTTCCAGTCTTCGTAGGCGCCGATCCAGGGTTCCTGCTTCATCGCCCCCTTGGGGGTCATGGCGCCGGCTTCCATGCTGGTGTGAATCTCGTCGCCGGTGCGATCGAGAAAGCCGGTGTTGATGAACACCAGGCGTTCGCGCGCGGCGCGGATGCATTCCTTCAGGTTGACCGTGGTGCGCCGTTCCTCGTCCATGATGCCCATCTTGATGGTGTTGCGCGCCATGCCCAGCGCGTCTTCGATGCGCTCGAACAGGGTGCAGGTAAACGCGACTTCGTCCGGGCCGTGCATTTTGGGCTTGACGATGTAGATGCTACCGCGGCGCGAGTTGCGCGGTTCACCGCCGCGCTTGTTCAGATCGTGCAGGGCAATCATGGCGGTGAACAGGCCGTCCATGATGCCCTCGGGGATTTCCCGGCCGTCGCCGTCGAGAATCGCCGGGTTGGTCATCAGGTGCCCCACATTGCGCACGAACATGAGGCTGCGTCCGGGCAGCGACAGTGGTTTGCCGTCGGCGCCGGTGTACTCCCGGTCCGGGTGCAGGCGGCGGGTCAGGCGCCGCCCGCCCTTGTCGAAGGTGTCGATCAGATCGCCGCGCATCAGACCCAGCCAGTTGCGGTAGGCGATGACCTTGTCTGCGGCGTCCACCGCCGCCACCGAGTCTTCGCAATCCTGGATGGTGGTCAGAGCCGCTTCCAGCACCACGTCTTTTACCCCCGCCGGGTCGGTCGAACCGATCGGGCTGCCGGCGTCGATCTCGAGTTCCAGGTGCAGGCCGTGGTGCCGCAGCAGAATACCGGCGGGGGCATCGGGCGCACCGCGAAAACCGCGAAACTGTTCGGCCGCAGCCAGTGTGGTGACCTGGCCGTCGTCCAGCGCGACCTGCAGGGCGCCGTTGACCACGGTATACGCCCGCACGTCGCGATGGCTGCCCCGCGCCAGCGGGCAGTGGCTGTCGAGAAAACCGCGGGCGTAGTCGATGACCTTGGCGCCGCGCACCGGATTATACGGTCCGCCGCGCTGTGCGCCGTCGCGCTCCGGAATTGCGTCCGTACCGTATAGAGCATCGTACAGGCTGCCCCAGCGCGCGTTGGCGGCATTGAGCGCGTAGCGCGCATTCATCACCGGCACCACCAGTTGCGGGCCGGCCAGAGTGGCGATCTCTTCGTCCACGCCCTGCGTCGTGATGCGGAAGTCCTCGTCCTCCGGCAGCAGGTAGCCGATCTCAGCCAGGAAGGCCCTGTAGGCATCGCGGTCGTAGCCGGGGCCGGGGTTGGCGCGGTGCCAGGCGTCGATCTGCGCCTGCAGATCGGCGCGCACCTGCAGCAGTTCGCGGTTGCGCGGCGCCAGTTCGGCAACGATGGACTCCAGCGCCTGCCAGAAAGCTGCTGCGCTGACCCCGGTCCCCGGGGCGATGTCGTTTTCGAGAAGCTCGTAGAGCACGGCTGCAATCTGCAGGCGGCCCTGCCGGATGCGTTCAGTCATGGTGAAATCCCCTGTGGCTCGGGAGCCTGTCAAACATAGGGTGACACTACTACTGCGGCGGAGGGAAACCGGTCTGTTTTTTTCGCGTATTTTCGCTACATAGACACCGCTATGCACCTCAAAAACGCGACAAACTAATCTCGACTTCCCGCGCGCCTCGTGACGAACCCCTGAGTTCGACAGGCTCTTAATGCCGGGATTCTAGGTGCGGACGTATAATTTAGCTAATTTATCGTTTTTATCGCCAGCATTCTTTTGGTGAATGATTGCTCAGGGCGTCGGCTGCAGACCGTCGAGCTCGCGCGCGGTGTCGGCAATCAGCTTGCGCAGCCACTTGTTGGCCGGGTTGTGTTGCAGCAGGGGACTCCAGGCCATCTTGAGTTCCAGCGGCGGAATCGCCAGCGGCGGATCGCGCAGTACCACGCGCGGATCGTTGCGCTTGAGCTGCGCCGCGCGGGTGGGCAGGGTCACGATCAGGTCGGTTTGTTCGGCCAGGGTCATGGCCGCCTGGTAGTGCCGCGTGAACACGCGAATCTGGCGTTTCTTGCCCAGTTTGTTGAGCGCCGCATCCACCCAGCCCAGCCGCTGCACATCGTCGGGGTTTACGCCCACGCCCACGCCCATGCCGGTCTTGCTCACCCACACGTGATTGGCCTCGAGATAGTTGTCCAGGGTGAAATCATCCAGCACGGGATTGTCGGGGCTCAGCAGGCAGGTAAAACTGTCGTTCCACAGGTGAATCTGGTGGAACGACTGGGGCATGGAGTCGAAGCGGTTGATCACCATGTCCACTTTGCCGCGCTCCACGTCGAGAAAACTGACGTCCGAGGGCGTCATGATGTCCAGGGTCAGTCCTGGGGCGAGGTTGCGCAGCTTGCCCAGCACGGCCGGGAACAGCGTCGATTCCGCGTAGTCGCTGGCCATGATACGAAACACGCGATGCGCTTCGGCCGGTTCAAAATCCGTGCGCGGCTGCACCGCGCGGTCGACGGCGCTCAGCACCTCGCGCACCACCGGTGCCAGCTCCAGGGCCCGCTCGGTGGGGGTCATGCCCTCGCTGGTGCGCACCAGCAGCGGGTCGCCGAACACCTCGCGCAGGCGGCGCAGCCCATTGCTCATGGCCGGTTGCGACAGGTTGAGCTGGTTGGCTGCCTGGGTGACATTGCGCTCGCGCAGCAGGGCGTCCAGATAGACCAGCAGGTTGAGATCGATCCGGTTGACGTTCACGGTTCGCTCCGAATTCATTCTGTGAATGGTGAAAATACTAGTTATTGATTTTGGAAATTATACCTGCGTCACTAGAATTGCCAATGGTTTTGCGTCGCGCCCGGCGCGATGGCAGGCGGGCGCGGCACCTGCACCGCGTTGGACGTCGGTCCGCGCCACCTGGAGCAGTTGCGATTTCGCTTAACTATACTCTCAAACTCACCTGAGCAGGATAACCGGGGTCGATTATGGGCACCTATCGCGCACCGCTCGAAGACATGCGCTTTCTGATCGATGAATTGCTGGACGCGCAGGGTCAACTGGGTTCCCTGCCGGCGTTTGCCGAGCTGGGCGTCGGCCCGGACCTGACTACCGCGCTGCTGGATGAGGCGGCCCGGCTGGCCGGCGATGTACTGGCTCCCCTGCGCCGCGTCGGTGACGAGCAGCCCGCGACCTGCGCCGACGGCAGGGTGACGCTGTCGCCGGGTTACGCTGACGCCCTGCGCCAGATGGGTGCCGGCGGCTGGGTGGGCATTGCGGCAGCTGGCGAATTTGGCGGCCAGGGGCTGCCGGAGCTTTACAGCACGGCAACCCACGAGATGTGGAACGGCGCCAATCTGGCCTTTGCCCTGGCGCCCATGCTCAGCAGCGGGGCGGCGCTGGCCATCGCCGCCCACGGCAGCCCGGAGCAACGCGCGACCTACCTGCAAAAAATGCACGCCGGCCAGTGGGTCGGCACCATGAACCTGACCGAAGCGGGCGCCGGGTCGGACCTCGGGGCGATGAAGAGCCGCGCGGTGCCCGAGGGCGATCACTACCGTATCAGCGGCCAGAAAATTTTTATTACCTGGGGCGATCACGACGCCACCGAGAACATCATTCACCTGGTACTGGCCAAGCTGCCCGATGCGCCCGCGGGCAGTGCGGGTATCTCTCTGTTCATCGTGCCCAAATACCTGGTCAACGCCGACGGCAGTCTGGGCGAGCGCAACGATGTCTACCCGGTGTCCTGCGAGCACAAACTGGGTATCCACGGCAGCCCCACCTGCGTGATGGCCTTCGGTGACAACGGCGGCGCGGTCGGCTACCTGCTGGGACAGGAAAACCAGGGCCTGGCGTGTATGTTCACCATGATGAACGAGGCTCGGCTGAAGGTGGGCATCCAGGGGCTGGCCGCGGCGGAGGGCGCCTTTCAGAAGGCGTCGGCCTACGCCCGGGAGCGCGTCCAGGGCGGCGTGCCGATCGTCGAGCACCCCGATGTGAAGCGCATGCTGCTGACCATGAAAGCACTGATCGAGGGCGCCCGGGCGCTGGCCTACACCGAGGCGCTCACCCTGGATTTGGCGCACCGCGGCCCGCGGGAGCAGCGCGCCCGACAGCAGTCGCGCATCGACCTGATGATTCCGATAATAAAGGCCTGGCTGACCGAAGTCGGACAGGAGGTGACATCGCTTGGCGTGCAGGTGCACGGCGGCATGGGCTATATCGAGGAGACCGGCGCCGCACAATATTTGCGCGATGTGCGTATCACGTCAATCTACGAGGGCACCAACGGCATCCAGGCGGCCGACCTCGTCACCCGCAAACTGAGCCGCGATGGCGGCGCGGCCATGCAGGAGATGCTGCAAGAGGTGCGCGCCACAGTGGCGGAGCTGGAGGCGCTGGACGATGCGCGTTGCAATCCGATGCGGCAGCCGCTGGCCGCGGCGCTGGCCGATATGGAAGCCGCGACCGCATGCGTGCGGCAGGCGCTGCTCGAGGATGCGGACGTGGCACTGGGCGCCTCGTTCAATTACCTGATGCAGGCCGGTTACCTGCTCGGCGGCTGGCATCTGGCGCGCGCAGCGCTGCTGGCCGCGCGGCGCCTGGAGGCCGGGAGCGAGCGGCTGTTCTATCGACAGAAAATTGCCACCGCGGCGTTTTACGCACAGCAGATACTGCCGCGCTGCGCCGGGCACGCCGGCGCGGTGATGGCTCCTGACACCCTGCGGTCCTATCCGCTGGAGTGGATTTGAAATGCCGGCCAACGCTGCGATTTCGACGCCGGATTTGTCCGATGCGGCGCCGGATGCCAGGGCCATCGAGCTGCCGCTCATCAACTATGGGGGTGTGCAGCAGTTTGGCGGGCCGGCGGTCACCATCAAGTGCCACGAGGACAACTTGCTGGTGCGGCAGTGTGTGGAAGAGGCGGGTCGGGGCCGCGTGCTGGTAGTCGACGGCGGCGGCTCGCTGCGCCGGGCGCTGCTCGGTGATGTGCTGGCCGCGAAGGCAGCGGGCAAGGGCTGGGCCGGACTGGTGATCAACGGGGCGATTCGCGATGTCGACCAGATTGGGGTCACCCCTCTGGGCGTGCAGGCCCTGGGCTGCTGTCCGCTCAGGACAGAGAAGCTGGGGGCGGGGCAGCGCGATATCGCCCTGCACTTCGGCGGCGCCACCATCGCCCCGGGCGATTACGTCTACGCCGATAACAACGGCGTGCTGGTTAGCAAGCGCGCGCTGCTATAGCAGCCGCAGGGATAAATCCAGCGCTCTGCAGTTTTTGGTCAGGGCGCCGATCGAAATATAATCCACGCCCGTTGCGGCAATGCCGGGCAGTGTTTCGCGGGTCACATTGCCCGAGGCTTCCAGTGCGACTTTGCCGTCTACCATAGCCACGGCCTCGGCCAGTTGCGCCACGGAAAAATTGTCCAGCATGATGCGGTCGCAGCCGGCGGCAAGTGCCTGCAGCAGTTCGTCGCGGTTCTCTACCTCTACTTCGAGCAGCTTGTCCGGCGCCTGCGCCCGAGCGGCGCGCACCGCGGCGGCGATACCGCCGCAGGCGCTGATATGGTTCTCCTTGATCAGGAAGGCGTCGAACAGCCCGATGCGATGATTGTGGCAGCCCCCGCAGCGCACCGCGTATTTCTGCGCGATGCGCAATCCCGGGATCGTCTTGCGGGTATCCAGCAGTTTTGCCGTGGTGCCGCGCACCAGGTCCGCATAGCTGCGGCAGAGCGTGGCTGTGCCGGACAGCAATTGCAGAAAATTAAGCGCGCAGCGCTCAGCGCTCAACAGGCTGCGCGCGGGACCCTGCGCTGTGCATACGGTGGCGCCCGCCGTCACAGTATCGCCATCGGTCTTGTGCCAGGTCACTTCGATGGCCGGGTCCACTGCGGCAAACACGGCAGCCGCCCAGGGGCGCCCGCACAATACGCCGTTTTCCCGGGTGATCACTCGCGCCTCGGCGCGCCGCTGCGCCGGAATCAGTGCCGCGCTGATATCGCCGCTGCCCACATCCTCGGCCAGCGCCGCACGCACGTTGTCGTGCACCACCTGTGCATCGGGTTCGGTCAAATCGAAGGGGTATTCCATGCTGCTGTCACGGGGCTCGGAGCGCTGGGGCGAGATTGTAACAGCTCAGCGTATTTTCTGTTACTCCGCCGGTGGGGCGTGGTGTCTTGGCTGCGTTGAGAGGTGAGCCCGCACTCGACTATCATGCTCCGACGCAGGGCCCCCCGGTCCCGGCACTGGCCCCTGCGCGGGCTGCTTCGCCGCCGATGCGCTGCTTGCCGGCTGCAGTGCATGACACCTTCCACAGAAGGATTGCCGTATGACATACACGCTGCAACGGGGTCGGCTGCTGCAGGCGCGGTGGGTGCCGTCGCCCAATTGCAGCCCTCGCCCCCCGGGCTGTGCACCGGATTTGCTGGTGATACACAATATCTCGCTGCCACCGGGCCGCTATGGCGGCGGCTGCATCGAGCGTTTCTTCACCAATTGCCTGGACTGGGAGGAGCATCCCTATTTTGGCGAAATCCGCGGGCTGCGTGTTTCCGCCCACCTGCTGCTGCAGCGCGACGGCGAGCTGCTGCAGTTTGTCAGCTTCGACGAGCGCGCATGGCACGCCGGAACATCCTGCTTCAGGGGGCGCCGCGACTGCAACGATTACAGCATCGGTATCGAACTGGAAGGTGCTGACGAGGACCCGTACACTGAGGTGCAATACCAGAGACTGGCGCTGGTAACCAGGGCTTTGCTGCTGCACTATACAGGGCTGCACCCGGACCGGATCGTGGGTCACTGTGACATCGCACCGGGGCGCAAAAGCGACCCGGGCCCGGCGTTTGACTGGCGGCGCTATCGCGCGGACCTGATGGCGCGTCCGTCCGCGCCGTCCCTGCAGGAGGGCCGGCCTGTGCAGCGCGCGGCTGCCTCCGGGGAGAGCTCTGCAGCGGGCGAAGAGCCCTCAGCGGGCGAAGAGCCCTCAGCGGGCGAAGAGCCCTCAGCGGACAAAGAGCCGTCAGCGGACAAAGAGCCGTCAGCTAACAGGGAGTAAAGGAATGACGTTTCTGGCGTTGATCATCGCACTGGTGCTGCTGCAGCTTTGGGGCTCGGGTGACTGCGCGCACCGCGACAACTGGTTTTACAACTGGCGCTACCGAGTGGGCCAGTGGTCGACCTCGCCGGCAATCCAGCTCGCGGCTGCGGTGCTGGCGCCTGCGGTGTTGGCGCAGCTGCTGCTCAATGCCCTGGAACCGGTGCTGTTTGGCCTGCTGTGGATCGGCCTGGCGGTGTGGCTGTTGCTCTATTCCCTGGGGCGGGGAGATTTTCGCGGGCTGATGGAGCGCTATCGCAGCCAGTGCCGCGCCGCGGACTTCGAAGGGGCCTACCTGGGTACGCTGGTGGAACTGGGTGGGGATACCCGCGAGCCGCCTTTGCAATCCTTCGCGCAAGTGGACGACGTGATCGAGTGCGGCTTCCTGTATGAGGGCTACCAGCGCTGGTTTGCGCCCGTGTTTTATTTCGTCCTGTTCGGACCGGCCGCGGCGCTGGCGTACCGGCTGTTGCAGTTGTGCGGCGACCCGCATGCCACCGGGCCCGCGGCGCGTGTGCTGTTTCTGGCCGACTGGGCGCCCGCGCGGTTGCTGGCACTGGCCTTTGCGCTGACCGGCGATTTCGTCGCCAGTCGCGACGACCTGCTGGACAGCGTGCTGGAGGTGCGGGCGCAGGCGGACCAGGTGCTGTGCCAGGTCGGCGTGGCGGCCGTCGGCAGCGCCCCGCCACCGGATGCGGCTGTGGACGAGACGGCCTACGGCGCATGGGCGGCGCAGCGCAACCGGGAAACGGCCGGTCTGCTGTGGCGCAGTGCGATCTGCTGGGTGGCGGTGCTGGCGCTGCTGGTGCTCTTCCTGTGATGCCGGCCGGGACAGTGTGCACGGGATGAACCGACGCCCACAAGCGCATCGGTTCGGCGCATCCCCGGACGCTGCACCGCGGTGGTCCGGGGCGGCCGCTGCGGCAGCGGGCAGAGAATGTATCGCGAGCTGCCATGCCGGATGAGACTGACACTGACCTGACACTGCCCTCGGTGGTCGCCGCGCTGTCTGCCGGCTATGGTGCGGAGGAGGTGGTGTTGAGCATCGTATTCCACCCCGACACATCGCGTATCGGTGATTGGGTCGTGGTGCCGCAGCAACATCGTGAGCGACACCCCCCCGGGAGGCCCTGGGTACTGGGGCGCAGCCGCCCGGTTTTTAGCACCCGGCGCGGTACCCGTGCCGGCCCCCTGGACGACCCCCATATCAGTCGCCACGCCCTGCAGGTTGCGCTTGCGGGCAGGCAGCTCGTCATGCAGCGTCCCGCCGGCGCCAGCCGCTGCCGCGTAGACGGCCGGGAGCTGTCTGCGGCAGTGACCCTGGACGAGGACCGCCTGCGCGCCGGAGTGCCCCTGCTACTGGGACATGCGGTGGTCCTGCTGGTGCGACTGACCGGCCAGCGCCCGCCCGCGACACCCGGCGATGGCGACCTGCTGCTGCGCGGCAGCAGTGCGAGCATGGCGCGGGTACGCCGGTATGCTGCACAGGCCGCGGCCACTGATCTCGATGTGCTGATCCTCGGTGAGACGGGTACCGGCAAGGAACTGGTGGCGGCGACGATCCACGCCGGCAGCGCCCGGGCACAGGGTCCGCTGGTCACTGTCAACATGGCTGCCATCCCCCCCGAACTGGCCGCGGCCGCTCTGTTTGGCAGTGCCAGGGGGGCGTTTACCGGCGCGACCCGGGCCGGCATCGGCTATTTCGAGCAGGCGCAGGGCGGCACGCTGTTTCTGGATGAGATCGGCGATACGCCGCCGGATATTCAGCCGCTGTTGTTGCGCGCCTTGCAGCAGCGGGAGATTCAAGCGGTGGGCGGGGCGGTGCAGCGGGTCGATGTACGGGTGATATCCGCCACGGACGCGGACCTGCAAGCAGACGGTTCTGACTTCAAGGCGGCGCTGCGCCACCGCCTGGCCGTGTGTGAGATTCAACTGCCGCCGCTGCGGGAGCGCCCGGAAGATATCGGCGAACTGCTCTGGCATTTTCTGGATGAGGCCTCGCGGGAGCTGGACAGGGAGGCGGTACTACCCGATCTGCACAGCCCGGCCCTGTCGATAGCCGCCTGGGCGGAGTTGTTCCATCGCGCTGTGACATACCATTGGCCGGGGAACGTGCGCGAATTACTCAATGTGAGCCGGCAGGTGCTGCTGGCCAGCGACGGCCGCCTGGTGCTGCCGGAGCACCTGGCGGGGGTGCTCGGCGGCGCCGCGCAGCCGTCGCAGCGCATTGCTGCAGCGCCCGTGCGGCAGATGCGCGATATCACCGCACAGGAATTCGGCCAGGCGCTGCAATGCAACCGCTACGCCATCGCCGGCACCGCACGACAGCTGCGGGTCTCGAGGCAAGCGGTCTACCGGCGGATCGAGGCGTCGAACACCTACCTGCTGGCCAGCCAGATTGCCCCCGACGACCTGCGGCGTGCGCTGGCGCAGCACGGCGGCGACAGCGTGGCGGCCGCCGGGCAGCTGCGTGTTTCCGTGGCGGGTCTGCGCGCACGGCTGCGCGGCGCAGATATCGAATGGCATTGAACCGCGTGGTCGCCGACACCCATGTGGGCCCCTACCGTATCCTGCGACGGATCAATCGCGGCGGCCAGGGCAGTGTGTACCTGGGGTACGACAGGCGCCTGGGGCGCCGGGTGGCGATCAAAATCTACCGCCTGCCGAGCGCTCGCACAGCGCGTCGACGCCTGCTGCACGAAGCGCAGTTGGTGGCCAGCATACAGAGCCCCAAAGTCGTACAGATCCACGATGTGCTGGAATCCAGGGGGCATGTGGCGTTGGTCATGGAGTATGTCCCGGGCTGCGACCTGGAGGAGTTCCTGGCGGCGGTGCGTCCCTCGCTGGACAGTATTTTAACTATTGCCCTGGACATCGCGGGCGCACTGGCGATGGCGCGCCAGCAGCAGATCGTGCACGGCGATCTGAAGGCCAGCAATGTGCTGATCGCCGACTCGGGGCAGGTGAAACTGACGGACTTTGGCATCGCCCATCGCGGCGCGCAGGGGGCGGCACCCGGCGCCAGCCAGTCGGCGATGTCGCCGGAGCAATACCTGGGCAAACCCCTGGATGTGCGCTCCGATCTGTTCGCGCTGGGTTGCCTGCTGTATCGCATGTTGAGCGGCGCGCAGCCTTTCATGGATGGACCGCGACTCGATCCGCGGCGCCTGCTGGAGGGCGAGCCGCAACCGCTGGCCGAACGCATCGGCGGCGATCTGTTCGTGCCCCAGCCGGTGATCGACCTGGTCGGGGAGCTGCTGCAGAAGGACCCGGCCAGGCGACCGCGCAACACGCACCGGGTGCGGCAGGTATTGCGCTCAGCCCGGCTGGAGATTCCGGTGGCCGCCGCGGGCAGTCTGCTGCGCGATGCACGGCCCTGTTTTCGCCCGGAGTCACCCGACGATATCCCGCCGCAGGTACCCGACGACATGGGGCGCCACAGCAGCTCCCGCCCGATTGCTCCGGCCGGCCGGTGGTGGCAGATTCGGCATCGCTGGACACTGCTGTCTTGGCCGGCGCGCTGGGCGGCGGTTATAGTAGCAACGGCGCTAGTGAGCGTGCCGTGGGTCGTGGCATGGCAGATCAGTGCAACACGCGTGCACTTCGATGCGCCGGTCCTGCAGTTCAGGCCTGAAATCGAATTGCCCCGGGGCCTCTCGCCGGCCTGGCTGGTGGAACAGGTGAAACTGGCCCTGCGGGATCGACTGGGACCGATTCACGTCACCGGCCCGGTGGGCGCGACGCCGGTATCTGTGCTGTACAGCCGCGCCGCTGAACCGGCGCCGATTGCGCCGCAGGAGTACCTGCGGCTGGGTGTGCAATGCGTACCCCAGTTTTGTGTGCTGCGGCTGGTACGCGAGCGCGACGGTGCGCGGCGCAGCCAGCAGGCGGTGCTGTTTTCGGGTATGTCGCTCGATGACTGGGCGGATACCGTGCACAGCGTTACGCGCGCGGTGTATCGGTAGGTCCGCCGGTTGTTGTCGCCGTGGCCGGCATGTGCGCGCATCGACCGGCGTGGAATGGATAGCGCACACGGTTTATGCTGCGGGCGTTTAGCCCTCGGGGTCGATCCGAGGGGCGGTCAGTGCGCGAATCCGTCGCAGCAGTGCGGCGTTGGCCGGTGCCGGTACGTTGCAGCGTGCGGCGACGCGCAGCAGGTAGGCACTGATGTAGTCGATCTCCGTGCGGCGCCCGGCGGCCACGTCCTGCAGCATCGAGGAGCGGTTGTGCGCGGTGCCGGCAATGACGTCTGCCACGGCGCCGTGCACCTGCCGCGCGACGCCGCTGTAACCGGCGGCGCCTGCGATCGCGGCAATCTCATCGCACAGCCGCGCAACCTGCAGTGCCAGCTCGGGGCGCGCGGCGAGTTCACCGTTGCGACAACCGTGCAGGGCGGTCAGTGGATTGATCGCACAGTTAATGGCCAGCTTCAGCCACAGCGCCTGTTCGATTTGCGCATCCCATGTGCAGTCGGCTACGGTTCTCGACCAGCGGCTGAACCAGGGCGGCGCCAGCCGCCGGCCCGGTTGTCCGATGCGGGTGGCGCCGCGCCCGGCATGGCGCACATGCAGGGGGGCGATGCGGTAGGCCCCCGCGGTGGTGGTGCCGCAGTAGAGCGCCAGGTGGGGGAAGTCCGCGCGCAATTCATCGGCCATGCCCATGCCGTTGCCCAGCAGCAAGATTTGGCAGGCCGGTGTCAGTCGATGCGCCACGGCGCTCACCGCACGGCGTACGTCGTAGGCCTTGGTGGTGACCAGCAGGTGTGATATGGCGCCGTCCTGTGCAGCGGCTGAAATAGGCAGCGACACCCGGCTTGCGCCGCCATCGCGCTCCACCACCACCTCTGCCGCCGCCGCCGTCGCTTCGCGCAACAACAGCGTAACCGGGCCGGTGCTGCGCAGGGCGCTGGCGAACAGGCAGCCGATGGCGCCGGCGCCGAGCACATGCCAGTGGTCGGATTTCAACCGGCGGGCGCCCGCGCCGGGATTGTAAAGTTGCCGCGGGCCATTAGTATGGGTCTCCTGATTTGCAGCGGTGGGCCGGGAGTACGCACTATGCCATCATTTGACGTTGTTTCGGAAGTTGACCTGCACCAGTTGACCAACGCGGTGGACCAGGCGCAGCGAATTGTGACCAATCGCTTTGATTTCAAGGGCGTGGAGGCGTTTTTCGAGCGCGATGAACGCACCGTGGTGATCACCGCCGAGGCGGAGTTCCAGGTCGACCAGATGCAGGACATGCTGCGCTCCGCTTTGATCAAGTGCGGCATCGATCCCAAAGCCATGGATTGTGGCGACGCGGTGACCTCGGGCAAGCTGGTGCGTATGACGGCGGTACTGCGCCACGGCCTGGACAGCGCCCAGTGCAAGGCGATCGCCAAGCACATCAAGGACGCCAAAATGAAGGTGCAGGCGCAGATCCAGGGGGATCAGGTGCGGGTCACCGGCAAGAAACGCGACGACCTGCAGCAGGCCATCGCGCTGCTGCGCGACAAGGACCTCGGGGTGCCGCTGCAGTTCACCAATTTCCGGGATTGACCCCTGATTCGACGCCGGTGTGTTTGCCTCGAGAACGTCTCAGCAGCCGGCCAGTGCGTCGTCCAGCTCGTCCAGTTTCCGCTGCAGTGTCGTGCCCTGCGGTACGGCGCCGCGCACTGCCAGGTACCACAGCAACTCCAGATAGCGGTAAATGCAGGTATAGCGCTGCAGCGACTGGTGTTCCGCCGGGAGCGGAGTCCGGGCGAGATAGGCTTCCAAAAGGGCGCCGCTTTGCGTCGTGTCGAGACCGTCCCCGCCGACCACTACCGCCAGATCGTACCAGGGACTGCCCGTGGCGCAGTATTCCCAGTCCAGGGCCCACAGTTTGCCGCTGCTGTAGATGCGGTTGGCGCGCAGCAGGTCGTTGTGGCACAACACGGCTGTGCGCGGCTGGCGCCGTGGGGCGTCGAGCAGTTCGACGACGCCCCGGCGCCAGGGCGCCACAGCAGCAGCCAGCGCCGCGTCGCGCAGCGCCAACTGTCTGGTGTAGCGCGCGATGCGCTCGCGCAGGTCGAGCCGGCTGTGCCGGGTGGGCAGGCGGTGGATGTTGCGCAGCAGGGCGGCCACATCGGCGATCACCAGGCCCTGTCGTGCGTCCGGCTCCAGGTAGTCGCAGACCAGGCTGCCCAGCTCCGGGTTGCAGTAGCGCGGTACCGGGGACAGCCGGGCCCGGCTGGCGGCCAGCAAGGCCCGCCACTCGCCCTGGCGGTGCAGTCCGTGCACGGTGGGATTGATGCCGTCGATACGCACCACGAAGCGCTGCTGCGATGCGACCAGCACGCTGAAATTGCTCGGCCCCGACGCCAGCACACGCACGACCGCAGGTGCGCCCGGTAGTGCTGCGTCGCACTGCCAGTGCCGCCACTGGGCCAGGGTCTGCTCCAGCCTCAGCCGGATGTTGCGCGGTAGTGTGCCAGCCATGTGCGGTAACCGAAGACGATAATGACGAGATAGGCGGCAAACAGCAGCGCCACCAGGTACAGTCCGCGATCGACGTACAGCACGATGGACGCACTGTCGATCACCAGCCAGTAGAGCCAGTTTTCCAGCACCTTGCGCGCCACCATCCAGGTGGTGAGGATGCTGCCCCAGGTGGTGAACGAGTCGAGGAAGGGCAGGGCGGCATTGCTGTAGCTGTGCAGCAGCGCGCCGCTGAGCAGTGTCGCCGCCGCCACCGCGCCGGCACCGAGCAGGTGGGCCCGCCAGCTCCAGCGGGAAATCGCCAGCGCGCCGCCGCGGCTGCCGCCGTGGCGCCACTGCCACCAGCCGTAGGCGGCCATCGCCAGGTAGTAGACCTGCAGCGCCGATTCCATCACCAGATTGACGTTCCAGAACAGCACCAGCAAAATCCCGGTGCTGGCAAATGCCGCGTACCAGCACCAGGAGCTCTCGCGCACGGCCAGCAGCAGGTAGGCGATCCCCAGCACGACCGCGGCGGCCTCCCACCCCGACATGGTTGCGACGGCCTGCTGTAGCTGCGCCGCCAGCCCCGGGTCGCTCACCGGCGGATAGCCAGCTCCCCCGGAATCAGCTTGCACACCAGTACCTGCCGGCCGTGCTCGCGGTAGCTGACCTTGAGTTCCTGTCGCAGCAGGGCGAACACGCGGTCGTAGTCGCCGCAGATCTGGGTGCTCATGGCGTTGGTGACGATATCCAGGTCGCCGTGCTCGCGAGCCGCGGCGATGAATGCCTCAATTACCGGGATATAGTCGTCCTGCAGCGGGTACAGACTGATCTCGACGGTCAGTTTCATAGCGATTTCCTCATTGCTCCAAAATTAAAGTCCAGGCTGATGCCCAGCATGCGCGGTTCACCAAACTGGTAGTAGGGCTCTACCACATACCCCTTGCGCGGGTCGTTGCCAAAGCTGCCGAAACCGCGCACGTAATAGTTTTCATCGGTGAGATTGCGCCCCCACAGGGCCAGTGACCAGGCGTCGCCATCGTAGCCCAGACGCAGGTGCAGCAGGTTGGAGGCCGGCGCCTGCACATCGTGCCGGTCGGAAAAGTAAAAATTGTCCTTGCCCTCGACATCCAAACGCAGGTAGAGGCCGTGACCGAAGTCGTAGCGGCCGCCCGCCGCATACTGGTAGGCCGGGGCCTGGGCCTGCTCCCGTCCGGACAGGTCGACGCCGTCGGCGTTCACATAATCCTCGAACTCGGTCCGCAGCAAGCCCAGATTGGCGTACAGCATCAGGGTGTCGCTGGCCAGCCAGTCCAGTTCCAGTTCCAGGCCGTAGTTGCTGCCGGCGGCGGCGTTATTCGTATAGTCGATAAAGTGCGTGCTGCCGTCGTTCCGCTCTATCACCAGCGAGCCCTTGACCTGCTGGTCGCTGCGGTCCATGTAGAACAGGGCCAGACGCGTGCGCATGGCGCCGTTCCAAAAGCGGCCCTTGAAGCCCGCCTCGTAGTTCACCAGGTATTCCGCATCGAAGGTCTGCACCCGCTGCAGTTGCGCGATGACAGAGGGGTCTGCGGTGGTGTCGATGCTGGAGGTGACGGTGGGATTGACGCCGTTGGCGCTGTATCCCCGGGAGATACCCGCGTACAGCATCTGTTGCGCGTGCGCTTGGTATTCGAGCACCAGGCGCCCGCCCCACAGGGTTTCCGCGGGGTCGCTGTCCACCGCGTTGCTGTCGGTGTAGCGGGTGGTGCGTCGCTCCGCGCGCAGTCCGGAGGTCAGACGCAGCGCGCTCCCCAGTTCGGTACTGAGCTGCCCGAACAATGCTGCAGAATCCGTGGCGTAACGGCTGCGAAAGTCACCGGACAGGTAGGTATAGCGGCGCAGCAGATCCTCGGTGTCGCCCAGATAGTAAATGCCCGCCACCCAGTCCCCGGTCGTGCCGAACACGGGGCTGTCGCGGTCGGACAACAGGCGCAATTGTGCACTGTAGCTGTCGCGCTCGCGCTGGTAGCGATCGCTCGAGGAGTATTCACCGTTGTCGGGCGCGATGCCGACATAGGCCCAGTCCTCGTCAAAGCCGTAGTCGGTTTCGGTGAGCGCGCCGCTGATGGAACTCTCCACGGCGAGCCCGTCCAGTTGCAGGTGCCAGCGCAGGCCCAGCGCGCTGCTCTCGAGCCGGTCCCAGCCGGGTTCATCCGACAGGGTGTGCCGGGTGTTGTCCAGGGAGAAGGCGTCGTAGCCGTTGTCGATATCAGTGTACAGGGCGACGAGATCCAGGGTGTTGCGCTCACCGGCCAGCCAGCGCAGCTTGCCCCGCACACCGGTCTCGTCGCGGTCGTTGGTATCGTCGCGCCGCAGGTAATCGTTTTCGATAAAGCCGTCGCTGCGGTAGGTGCTGACCGACAGGCGGTACAGCAACTGGTCGCGGACCAGCGGGCCGGTGCCGACTGCGGCGGTGCTCCAGGTGTCGTAGTCCGCCGCCGTGGCGCTCAACTGCAGGCCGGGCTCCGCTTGTGGTTCGCCGGTGCGGATATTGATCAGACCGCCCAGGGCATTGGCGCCGTGAAGGGTGCCCTGGGGGCCGCGCAGCACTTCCACCTGCGCCACATCGTTAAGGGTGCCCGCGGTGCCCAGGCCGCTGAAGTCGATGCCGTCGATGACCAGGCCGATGGACGGGTTGAGCGGATCCTGGAACTGGCTGCGCTGGCCGATACCGCGCACCTGAAAAAAACGGGCGCGCGAGGTGCCGCTGGCAAAATTCACGTTGGGCGCCGCGCCGAGCACCTCTTCCAGGTGCTGTGCCGCGCGCGCCCGAATCGTTTGCGAGGTCAGTACCGTGGTGCTGGTCGGCTGTTCCAGCAAGGCGGTGTCGCGAAACTCCGCGGTGACGATGATTTCTTCGAGTGCGCTCGGCTGCGCCATGACGGGCGCCGTCAGGGCCAGGGCCAGCAGGATGGAAGGCTTGAACGTGTCCAAGGGATGCTCCAGCAAATTGCGTGTCGGAGAACCGGGTAGCGACAGGCTGTGTTGCAGGGCGGTGGATCAGGACAGCGATACCCATCCCTACGCCGGTCCTAACCGGATCAGGTTCAAAGGGTTTGCCGCGATCGGCATCTCAGGCTCAAATAGTATCTTTTGAGCCACCCCCAGGTTTGCATCGAGAGTATAGGGCGCTTAGACTGAGATGCAAATAAAAATGAGCCGGCCGACAGCATTGCCCGGCTCCTCTGCGATGGGTCGCGAGTGGAGACAATGGCACAGGACAAGGGCGTGGGCGAGTCGCAGGGCGAGGAAATCCAGGGTGCTCCTCCGGCGTTGTCGCACGCGGAGTTGCGGCGGCGTCGCCTGACCGAAACCGTCACCGTCAACCGGTATTTGTACCTGCAGACACAGCAACTGGAGCACATGCTGTTGGAGGCCGCGGACCTGCAGGCCCTGCTGGAAATTCTGTTGGTCAGTATGCCGCGGCATTTTGCCTTTCGCGTGGCGGAGTTGTGGCTGTACGATCCCGAGGAGGTGTTGTCCCGGCTGATCGTCGGCGGGCAGCGCTACGGTCACTACCTGCAGTTGCACCGCGATGCCTTTGCCATGCAGGAACTGTACGATCTGGAGCCCGACGTGCAGTTGATCGACGCCACCGATTCGCGCATGTTCGAGGTGCTCAAGTCCGAGCAGGCCATCGACTACGCGCTGCTCATGCCCCTCACGGACAGCGGGCGCATGATTGGCAGTCTGCATCTGGGCCTGGAGGGCGACTCGCTGACACTGGGCGACTCCGAGGAGGGCCTGTTGGCGCACCTGGCGGCAATTATCTCATCGTGTTTCAGGAACGCGGTCAGTCGCCAGCAGGTGTCGCAGTTGACCATGCTGGACCCGCTGACCCGGGCGAGCAACCTGCGCGGCTTTGCCGTCGATATTGCCAGGGAAATCGCCCGGGCGAACCGCGCCGACCAGCCGGTGACCGTACTGGTCGTGGAAATCGACGAATACGATGACCTGTACGCGCACTACGGCGAGCGCAGCGGGCACTTCGTGGTGAAAAAAATCGCGCAGCGCATTTCCTCCGGCCTGCGCGCCACCGACATGCTGGCCCGTTTGTCGCGGCAAAAGCTCGCCGTGCTGATACCCGGTAGCGGTGAGATGCCGGCTCAGGATATCGCCCAGCGCATGCGCCGCGATATCGAGGAGTTTGCCATCGACGACGGCTGCGGGGCAGTACTGCAGGTCACGGTCAGCATCGGGCTGGTCACCTGGGAGCCGCAGGCCTATCCCGCGGTGGATATGCCGCGGCTGGCTCGGCAGATGGAGAACGCGGCCGGCAAGGCCCTGCAGATGGCCCAGTCCAGAGGGGGCAACCAGGTGGCGCAATCCCGTCTAAGTACCCTGATGGTCTGATAGCGGACGGTGTGCACCTCGAGGAATGCATCTGTTACCCCCCGGCGGTGCCGGAGCCGCGCCCGTTCCGGCGCCTGCCGCCGTGCGGGTGTCTCGAGCGGAGGCCGCAATCACTGTGTAGCGAGGCGTCGATATGAGCAAGCTGGATAACCTGTTTGAAAAAAACCGTCAGTGGTCCGCCAGCGTCAAGACCAGTGACCCGGACTTCTTCCGCAAGCTGGCCGCCCAGCAGAACCCCGAGTACCTGTGGATCGGCTGCTCCGATAGCAGGGTGCCCGCCAACCAGATCGTCGGCCTGCTGCCGGGCGAGATTTTCGTGCACCGCAACGTGGCCAACATCGTGGTGCATACCGACCTCAACTGTCTGAGCGTCCTGCAGTTTGCCGTGGATGTGCTGCGGGTCAAACACGTCATAGTGGTGGGGCATTACGGCTGCGGGGGCATCCGCACCGCCTACGATGGCGGTGACAACGGCCTGATCGACAACTGGCTGCGCAATATCCAGGACGTACACCACCGCCACCGCGCCCGGCTGGACGCGGTACAAGACCGCGAAGAACGCCTGAACCTGTTGTGTGAACTGAACGTGATGGCCCAGGTGGGGCACGTGTGCCACACCACGATCGTGCAAAATGCGTGGGCCCGCGAACAGCCCGTGGCCGTTCACGGCTGGGTTTACAGTCTGGTGGATGGGCAGCTCAAGGATCTGGAGTGTACGGTGGACCGGCTCGAACAGATCCCCGATGCCTACCGGGTGTAGCAGGTGCCCGGCGGGCCACGGCGCGGGTGGGGCGGTGATCCGTGCATAATCTGCTGTTGATACTGTTGTTTATCGGCGTCGCAGTGGCGCTGATGGTGGTGCTGGGGGAGCGCTTTGCCAGCACGCCGGACCCCCGGCGCATGCGCCGGCTGCGCCGCTGGCTGATACCGCTGGTGGGCCTGATGCTGTTGCTGAGCCTGCTCGACCACTACATTTGAGGTGCTGGCACCGCTCGCGGAGTCCGGCGCGGTTTTAACTTTGTCCCGCGCCTTCTATAATCGCGGCACAAATCGGTTTCGGGCAGGGATCGCTTGCAGTGGGGACGGTGAGGGAGTGAGCGTTGTCAGCCCAGTGGCGCAGTAATTTCGGCGGCGGTATTGCGGGGCGCGTCGCGGCCGCGCTGGCTTCGCTGGCGCACGCTGTGGCGGACCCGGTGCTGGGCGGGCGCCTGCGGCGGGTGGTGCTGGCGCTGCTGCTGTTGTGGGCGGTAGCGGCGCTGTCACATCTGGTATGGGCCGTGTTTCCCCCTCTGCGCAATCCCCTGCCCGAGACGGCCACCGTCGTCAATCCGGTGGCCGTAGCGACAGACGCAAGTCCCTCGGTGCAGGGTCCGGATATGGAGCGCATGCGCGCCTGGCACCTGTTCGGCGAAGTGGGGGCCGACGACCGCGGGGGAGCGCCGTCCCCCGACCCCTCCCGGGTGGCAGCGCTGGAAGGTATCGAAAAAGGCGCCAGACAGACGCGCCTGGCACTGAAACTGCGCGGCGTCATGGCATCCTCGGAGGACGGGCTGGGGCAGGCCATTATCGAGTACCAGGCGCAGCAGGACGTGTACGCGGTGGACGACAAGTTGCCGGTGGCGGGGCAGGTGGTGCTGGCCAAGGTAATGCCCGCACAGGTGGTGCTGGATCACGGGGGCACCTACGAATTGTTGCGCCTGTTTGACGAGTCGTCCCTGGACCGGCAACTGCCGGCGCCAGCCGCTGCGCTGCAGCGCCCCGCCCCACCTGCACCGCCACCGCCCGCCGTCCAGATCGACCAGCGCGACGCGGCCGAAACCACGGCGTTGGCGCGCAGCTACCGCGAGCGCCTGTACCGCGACCCGCAGTCGCTGGCGGAGGTGGTGAGCGTCAGTGCGGTGCGCGAAAACGGCAGCCTGCTCGGCTACCGCATCGCCCCGGGCCGGGACCGGGAGCAGTTTGAACAGCTGGGTTTTCGCGACGGCGACCTGGTGACCGGGGTCAACGGCATCGCCCTGAACGACCCGGCCAACGCCGCACAACTCTACCGGGCGATGCGCACGGCCGGTGTGGCCGTGTTCGAGGTGCAGCGGCAGCGGCAGCGGGTCACGGTCAGCGTGCGCCTGGACAGTTCGGCGGCACCGTGACACCGCGGGCGAACAGCATGAAGAGGAATACGACAACAGTGAACATCGCACTTTGGCCCGGCCCGCTCCTGGTGCTCGCCGCACTGCTTGCACTGGTGTTGGGGGCGACTCCCGCAACGGCACAGGAATATACCGTCAATCTCAAGGAGACGGATATTCAGGAGTTGATCAAGTTTGTGGCCCAGGCCACCGACACGACCATCGTCGTGGACCCGGCAGTGAAGGGCAAGGTGAAGGTGATATCGGCCCGGCCGGTGTCGCGCAGCGAGCTGTACCAGTTGTTTCTGTCGATTCTGGAGGTGCACGGTTATACCGCGGTGCGCTCCGGCGGCGTGGTGCGGGTGATCCAGAGCAAGGACGCGCGCTCGGCCCCCGTCGCGGTGCGCGACCCCGGTCCCGGACCGAGCAGCGACGAGTATGTCACCGAAGTGATCAGGCTGAACAACATATCTGCGGCCAAGCTGATTCCGGTGCTGCGACCGCTGGTGCCGCAGCAGGCTCACATGGCGGCCTACGCGCCCAGTAACGCCATTATCATCTCGGATGTGTCGGCCAATATCGACCGCATCCGCGGTATCATCCAGCGCATGGACGGCTCGGCCGCGCAGCAGACCGACATTCTCAAGCTGCGCTATGCGCTGGCCGAGGACGTGGTACGCATGCTGGAACAATTGAGCAAGTCCGAGGCCAAACAGAGCGGCGGCACGGAGCCGGAAGTGCTACTGGTCGCCGACGCGCGCTCTAACAGTGTGCTGGTCAGCGGCGATGAACTGGAGCGCGCGCGGATGCGTGAGTTGATCCAGCACCTGGATACCCCGCTGCAGCAGAGCGGCAACGTCAAGGTGATCTACCTGGAGTACGCCCAGGCCAAGGACATCGCCGAGGTGTTGACCCGCGTGATGCAGAACATCGACCTGCTCGACACCCGCGACAGCAAGCCGCCGCGCAGCGCCGCCGCCACCATCGAGGCGGACGAGGGCACCAACGCCCTCATCGTCACCGCCGACGCAGACCAGATGGCGGCGCTGGAGGCGGTGATCCACCGGCTCGACATCCGCCGCGCCCAGGTGCTGGTGGAGGCGATCATCGTGGAGATGGAGATGACCGATGGGCAGGATCTGGGCCTGCAGTGGCTGTTCGCCGAGGGCGAGGGCTTTTACGGCAGCAATATCAGCGCCGGTGACCAGCGTGCGCGCGCCATTGCCGGGGCGGTGATACCGCCCGGCGAGGCGCCGCAGGACGGTGTCGACGTGGGCGAACTGGCCGGCGCGCTGGCGCAGACGCCGGGCCTGTCGCTGGGCTGGGGCACCCTGGGGGACGACTTTTCGATGACGGTGATCCTCAACGCCCTCAAACAGCAGACCAATGCCAACATCCTGTCGACGCCGAGCCTGCTCACGCTGGACAACCAGGAGGCCTATATCACCGTCGGCCAGAACGTGCCCTTCATCACCGGCTCGTATACTAATTCCGGCACCGGCGGCGATGGCGCGCAAAACCCCTTCCAGACCATCGAGCGGGAGAACGTCGGCATTACGCTGACCGTGACGCCGCATATCAACGAGGGCGATTCGGTGGTGCTGGATATCGCACAGGAGGTGTCCAGCCTCACCAGCGTGACCGGTCTGTCGATCGTCGCCTCGGACCTGATCACCAACGAGCGCAAGATCCAGACCAAGGTGCTGGCCCAGGACGGGCGCGTGGTGGTGCTCGGCGGCCTGATCAAGGACGACGTGCAGGACGGCTCGCAAAAAGTGCCGCTGCTGGGGGACATTCCCCTGCTCGGGCGCCTGTTTCGCAGCGACGGGGTCAAGGTGACCAAGAGCAACCTGCTGATATTTCTGCGCTCCACCATCATTCGCGACGACACCGAACTGGCGGGCGCCACCGCCGACAAATACCGCTACATACGCGAACAGCAGCGTCTGCGCCGCCAGCGCGGCCTGATGTTCCTGGATGACGACAATCTGCCGCTGCTGCCCGAATGGGAGAGCCAGATGCGGCAGCTCGATGCCATCAGACAGGCCGATGCGCCGGCGGCCGGGGGCGGCTGAGCATGGCTGCCGACGCCGCCGCGCCCGGGGAACCGGAACTGATACCGGCGCAGCCGCGCGGACTGCCGTTTAGCTACGCCAAGCACAACCGGGTGCTGCTCGACACCTCGGGGGAGGGCCCCCGGGTGGTACACCAGGGCGACCCGGCGGTATCGGTCCTGTGCGAGCTGCGGCGCTACCTGGGCGAGCCCTTCGACCTCGAACCAGTGGCTGCCGAGGAATTCCAGCGGCGCCTGACCCGGGCCTATCAGCGCAGCAACAATGAGGCGCTGCAAATGGCCGAGGACATCGGTGCCGATGTCGATCTCGGTCGCCTCGCCGACGAGATACCCGAGACCGGCGATTTGATGGATGCCGAGGACGACGCGCCCATCATCCGGCTGATCAACGCCATCCTGTCACAGGCAGTGCGCGAAAAAGCCTCGGACATCCACATCGAGACCTTCGAGGACCGGCTCAGCGTGCGCTACCGCATCGACGGTGTGCTGGCGGAGATTCTCTCACCCAAGCGCATGCTGGCGCCGCTGCTGGTATCGCGGCTCAAGGTGATGGCGAAACTGGATATCGCGGAAAAGCGCGTCCCCCAGGACGGCCGCATCTCGGTCAAGATTGCCGGTCACGCCGTGGATATTCGCATGTCCACCATACCCTCGGCCCACGGCGAACGCGTGGTGCTGCGCCTGTTGGACAAGGCTGCGGGGCAGTTGCAGTTGCAGCAGCTAGCCATGAATTCGCAGGTGCTCGATGCCTATCGCAAATTCCTGCACAGCCCGCACGGTATTATCCTGGTCACCGGTCCCACCGGGTCGGGCAAGACCACCACCCTGTACGCCGGGCTGGCGGAGATCAACCAGACCTCGCGCAATATCCTGACCATAGAAGACCCGGTCGAATACATGCTGCCGGGCATCGGCCAGACCCAGGTCAACCCCCGGGTGGAGATGACCTTTGCGCGCGGGCTGCGGGCGATTCTGCGACAGGACCCGGACGTGGTGATGGTGGGTGAGATCCGCGACCTGGAGACGGCCGAGATCGCGGTGCAGGCCTCCCTCACCGGCCACCTGGTGCTGTCCACTTTGCATACCAACACCGCGATCGGCGCGGTGACCCGGCTCAGGGACATGGGGGTCGAGCAGTTCCTGCTGTCCTCCAGCCTGCTGGCCGTGATGGCGCAACGCCTGGTGCGTTTGCTGTGCCGCGAGTGCCGCGAGGCGATTGCGGCGGGGCCGGCGGAAAAAAAGATACTGGATCTGGCCGCGAACCGGGACGGCGTCACCCTGTATCGGGCCCGCGGCTGCGAGCACTGCAATTACAGCGGCTATCGCGGGCGCACCGGCATCTACGAACTGATCGAAATCGACGATGCGCTGCGCCCGGCAATCTACGACGGCGCCAGTGAACAGGAGATGCTGCGGCTGGCGCGCGGGCGCTATCCGGGGATTGAAACCGATGGCCGGCGCCGCATACTGGCGGGCGATACCAGCGTCGAGGAAGTGCTGCGTGTCACGGCACTGGGCTGACGCGCGGCCATGACCGCATTCCGATACCGCGCGCTGAACAGCCAGGGCAAGCTGGTGAAGGGCGTCCTGGAGGGCGATTCCGAACGGCAGATCCGCTCCCGCCTGCGCACCCAAAGCCTGCGCCCGGTAGAAGTCGCCCTGGCCAATCGCCAGTTCGTGCCCCGCACCCGATGGCGCCTGCCGCTGCTGCGCCCCCGGATCGGCGCCGGCGATCTCGCCCTGCTGACGCGGCAACTGGCCACCCTGGTGCAGTCCAACTTGCCGCTGGACGAAGCCCTGCAGGCCGCCGCCGAACAGAGCCGCAGCAGCCGCATCAAGGGTATGTTGCTGCAGGTGCGCTCGCGGGTGGCCGAGGGCCACACCCTGGCCTACGCCATGGGGGAGTTTCCCCAGGTATTCAGCGAGATGTACCGGGCCATGGTGAACGCCGGGGAACATGCCGGCTTTCTCGGCCCGGTGCTGACGCAACTGGCCGACTACACGGAACAGCGCCAGTACACCGGCCAGAAACTCAAAATGGCCATGATCTACCCGTTTATCCTGGTGGGGGTGGCCATCGCGGTCGTAGTGGCGCTGATGATTTATGTGGTGCCCGAGCTGGTGGGCATTTTCGCCCACAGCCGCCGTGAGCTGCCGTGGTTGACCCGCGCCCTGATCGCCACCAGCGGTTTTTTCCGCGTCTACGGCGCCTGGCTGTTGGTGGGGCTGGTCGCCGTGGTATTCGCGCTGCGCTGGCTGTTGCGCAGCGAGCGGCGTCGGCAGCGCTGGCACCGCATGCTGCTCAACACCCCGGGCCTGTCGCGCCTGCTGGTGGCGCTGGACACCGCGCGCTTTGCCTCCACCCTGAGCATCCTGATGGCCAGCGGTGTGCCGCTGCTGGAATCCCTGCGCATCGCCGGCCAGGTGCTGTCCAATCTGGTGCTGCGCGAGGACAGCCGCGCGGTGGCCGCCCAGGTGCAGGAGGGCAGCAGCCTGCACCGCGCCCTGCGGCGCAGCGGACGCTTCCCGCCGATGATGGTGCACATGGTGGCCAGCGGCGAGACCAGCGGCGAACTGGAGACCATGCTGCAGCGCTCGGCCACCAACCAGGAGCGCGAGCTGGAGATGACCCTGGGCGCGATGATGAGCCTGTTCGAGCCGCTGATGGTGGTGGTTATGGGGGCGCTGGTGCTGACCATCGTGCTGGCGGTGTTGCTGCCCATATTCGATCTCAATACGATGGTCAGGTGATACCTATGTCGCTACATATACAGGAGCGAGGGCACTGCAGTCCGGTCTGCCGGGTTGGACCGTGTGCACCCAGGACGGCCGCACCCGAGCCCCCATGGACGGGTTTACGGCGTGTCCAACCCGGCAGACCGGGCTGTGGTGTCCGGGTCGCAAAATGCGATCCCTCCGCCCCGGCTCAACTCCATTTTCAGCAGCGGTGAAAAAACCTATGAGTGCAGCAAAAAATGCGGGCTTTTCCCTGGTGGAAATCCTGGTGGTACTGGTGATTATGGGGCTGTTGATCAGTGTGGTGGCGCCCACTGTGCTCAATCGCGCCGACGAGGCGCGGGTGCAGAAGGCGCAGGCCGACTTCAAGGCCATCGAAACCGCCCTGAAGATCTACCGGCTGGACAACTACGTCTACCCCACCACCGAACAGGGCCTGGCGGCGCTGGTGGAGCGCAGCAACCTCGACCCCGAGCCGCGCAATTTCAAGGAGGGCGGCTACCTGCCCGAGCTGCCGTTCGACCCCTGGGGCCGGCCCTACCTGTACCTCAGTCCGGGCGAGCACGGGGAGGTGGACCTGTACACGCTGGGCGCCGACGGCCTGTCCGGCGGCGAGGGACAGAACGCGGATATCGGCAACTGGAAAAGCGGGGACTGAACGCCGGTGGTCGCGGCGGCAGCCAGGTGGTGCGGCGACCCGCCCGGGCAGCGCGGTTTCAGCCTGCTGGAGTTGCTGGTGGCGCTGTTCGTGATCGTGGTGATCACCTCGCTGGTCACTCTCAATGTGGGCTCGGGCGGGCGCGATATCCGGCTGGAGGGTCAGGTGCGCAACCTGGCCGATGTGGCGAGCTACGCGCTGGACGAGGCGCAGCTGCTGGGACGCGACTTCGGCCTGCTGCTGCAGCAGTCCACAGAGGGCGGCGAAATGGTGTTCAGCTACGCCTGGCGCGAGCGCCGGGACCGGGGTTGGGACGCGCCCGCCAGTGGTGCAGACGTGTTCGAGGTACAGTACCTGCCGCCGGATATCGACCTGGTACTGGAACTGGAGGGCGCGCCGGTGGCCGCGTTCGCCGGGCGGGAACCGCGCGACGAGCCCGCACCGCAGGTCCTGTTCTACGCCAGTGGTGAGACGACTCCCGGGAGCCTGGAGTTCCGGCGGCGGCTCGGCGGCGAGCTGTTGTGGCAGGTGCAGTGGGATCTGCTCGGGCGTTTCACCGCGCTGCGGCGCGGCGAGCAGGAGGAGCCCTGGTGAGTTGCCGGGCGCGCCGTGAGTCCGGCGCTTTGCGCTGCAGCCAGGCCTCGTGTCACCGCGGCTTCACGCTGGTGGAAGTCATGGTGGCGCTGGCTGTCGTGGCCATTGCGCTGCCCGCCCTGCTGCTGTCGCTGGAAGCGCAGGTGGACGGCACCGCCCACCTGCGCGACAAGTCGCTGGCGCAGCTGGTGGCGGCCAACAAGCTCGCGGAACTGCGCATTCTCAACGCGGCCGGGCAGCGTCTGTTGCGCGGCCGCGACAGCGGTGTGGAGGAACTGGCGCAGCGCCAGTGGCACTGGTGGCTGGACAGCAAGCCCACCGACGTCGGGCAGTTCTACCGCATTGAAATTACCGTGGCCGCCAGCGAGGCGCAGCAAGAGCAGCCGCTGTACACCCTGGTGGCGTTCCTGGCGGCGGACCTGCGCACTGCGGCAGTGCCGGCGGGGGCTGACAGCGGTGGCTGACGGGCGGGCGGGAGGCTTCACCCTGATCGAAGTGCTGATCGCTCTGGCGATCACCGCGTTTGTCTCCACCATCGCCTACACCAGCCTGTCCAGTGCGCTGAGCGGGGTCGAGGCCACGCGCGCCGCGGCGGCGCGCACCTACGAGGTGAACCGGGCCTGGCTGATCATCTCCCGGGATCTGCGCCAGTTGGCGCTGCGACCGGTGCGCGATGAATTCGGCGACATGGAGCCCGCCCTGCAAGGCGGGGCGGCCGCGCGCTTTGCCCTGAGCCTGACCCGTTCCGGCTGGCACAACCCCAACGAGCAGCGGCGCAGCACCCTGCAGCGGGTGAACTACCGCCTGGAGGACGACGCCCTGTGGCGCGACAGTTACCCGGTGCTGGACCGGGTCGGCGATACCGCGGCATACAGCGTGAAACTGCTGGACAACGTGGAGGACCTGGAGCTGGCCTTCCTGTCCTCACTGGCCCGGGTGGAGACGGCCGGCCCCGGCGCCAGCCTGGACACCCGCCACTGGAGCGCGAGCTGGGTGCCCGACACCAGCGCGCCGGGAGTCGAGCTGCCGCCGCCGGTCGCTGTGGAGATCCGGCTGCGGCTGGGCGACTGGGGCGAGATGCGGCGCCTGTATGAACTGCCCCCCCTGTAAGCGAAGTCCCGGGATACGCCGGCAGCGCGGCGCCGCGCTGATCGTGGCCCTGCTGGTGTTCGCCCTGTGCGCGGCGCTGATCGCGGCGATGCAGGGCGAGCTCACGCGCGTCTACCAGCGCGGTGCCAACCTGTTTCTGGCGGAGCAGGGCTACGCCTATCTGCGCGGGGCGGAGGACCTGGCGGCGCTGGCGCTGCTGCTGGACTACGACCAGGATGATGCGCAGCAGCGCCAGCGCGATGACCTGGGCGAAATCTGGGCCCGGCCGGCCACGCCCTATGCCCTGGACGAGGGCGGCTACCTGCAGGGCTCGCTGGAGGACCTGCAGGGACGCTTCAACCTGAACGCCCTGGTCGGGCGCGCGCCGGCCGGGGCGGACACCGCCGACCGGCCGCGATTCACTCCGGCGCAGGCGCAGTTTATCCGCCTGTTACAGGTTTTGGAGGACCCGCCCGTGAGCCAGCAGCAGGCCATAGCGCTAACCGAGTCCATCGGCGACTGGCTGGACGGCAATACCGTAGCGGGGCGCGATGGTGCGGAAGATGACTACTACGTGACGCTGACGCCGGCCTACCGCAGCGCCAACGCACCCATGGCCAGCGTCAGCGAACTGCGCGCCGTGGCGCACATGACGCCGGACATCTACCGGGCGCTGCGGCCCTGGGTGACGGTCTGGCCGCGCGAGCCGGGCACGCTGAATATCCACACCGCGCCGCCGGCGGTGCTGCGTTCCATCAACGCCGACGACGACCTCAGCCCCCTGAGCGAGTCGGAGGTGCAGATGCTGCTGGCGCAGCGCTCTGAGTCCGGGTTTGCCGATGTGGAGGATTTTCTAGCCAGCCCGGTGTTCGCCGAGCGCCAGGCGGACATGCAGGGCATACGGGCTCTGCTGGGCGAGCAGTCGTGCTGTTTCCTGCTCGATGCCACGGTGAAAGTTGCCGAGCGCAACCTGCACTTGTACAGTGTGCTGGAGCGTCGCCAGCGCAGTGTCAGGGCCCTGGCTCGCAGCACCGGAAGCCTGTAGCAGTAATGAAAAGAGCACACACCTTGCAGAGCGTCGCAATAATACGGTTGGTCGGCGGGCGGCTGGCGTGGTACCCGCCCGGGGCCGGCGAGGAGCCGGCCTGGCTGGACGCAGCGGCGGCCCGCGAGGCCCTGCGCGCGACCCTGGCGCAGCGCGGCGCCAGGGCCTGTTTTGCCGCGCCCGCCGCAGACCTGCGACTGGTCACGCTGGCCGTGGACCCCCAGGAGAGGCGGCACCTCGCCGGATCCCTGTCGTTTATGCTCGAGGATCAGGTGGCGCAGGACATCGAGCAACTGCACTTTGCCGCCGCGCCGCTGGACCGGGCGCACTACGGCGTGGGTCTGTGCACGGTGCGCAAAATGACCGAGTGGCAGGCGCTGCTGGCGGATTTTCCCGGGCTGCGCAGGTGGGTCCCCGAACCGCTGTTGCTGCCGTGGCAGCGCGGCCAGTGGTGCCTGGTGAGCGAGGGCGGTGCGGTGCTGGTACGCACCGGTGAGTGTGCCGGGTTCGGCATCGAACGCGCTACGGCGCCAGTGCTGCTGGCCGCGGCACTGCGCGAGGGGCCGGCGCCGCAGGCGGTCATCGTGTATGGCGACGACCAGGCGGCGGATACGGCGCTGTTGCCGGAGCCCTTGCGTACACTGGTGCAGTGGCGGCGCGGCAATTTCTGTACGGCCATGCTGCTGACCGGCGACGCCGGTGTACCGCTGAATCTGCTGCAGGGTCGGTTCATGCCGCGCCTCCCCCTGGCGCGCTGGTGGCGGCAGTGGCGCGCGGTGGCCGCGGTGCTCGGCGTGACCTTCGCCCTGCAACTGCTCGCCACCTATGCCGATTACCGCCGCCTGAGCAGCGAGAACCGCGAACTGCGCGAAGCCGTGCAGGAGAGCTATCGCAGCGCTTATCCCTCCGGCGCCATCGTGGATGCGGAGAAGCAGCTGCGCCGCCAGCTCGACGCACTGCGCGGGGCGGCCCAGAGCAGCGGCTTTGTCAGCCTGATGGCGCGTGTGGGCGCCGCCGTCGCCGCGCGGCCCGGCACAGCCATCTCCAGCATCAACTACAACGACCAACGCGGCGAGATCCGCATGCATATCCTCGCCGCGGATTTCGAGGCGGTCGAGCAGGTGCGCGCGGCGATGAGCCAGGCCGGTTTGCAGGCCGCGATGGAGAGCAGCAGTGCCCGGGGAGAGCAGGTCAGCGCGCGACTGCGGGTGGGTGAGCGCTCGTGAAAGCCTGGCTGGCACAACGCAATCCGCGCGAACAGTTGAGCCTGCTGGTCCTGTGCCTGGTGCTGTCAGCGTACCTGGTGTACATGCTCGCGTGGCGCCCGCTGACGGCGCTGCGCGACACTCTGGCCGCACAGAATCGCGCCGTGGCGGCAACGCTGCAGCGCGTCGATGCACTGGCCGCCGAAGTGATTCAGCGCCGCGACAGCGGCGCCGTGGCGAACCGGCGCGGCAACCTGGCGTCGATAATCAACCAGTCGACCGGGCGCCTGCAGTTGCAGGTCAGCCGCCTGCAGCCAAATGCCCGCGGTGACATCCAGGTGCGCCTGGAGAACGCGGTATTCGATGATCTGCTGGCCTGGCTGTACGAGATGGAATTCCGGGAGGGACTGCTGGTGCGGGAAGTCTCGATTGCGCGCGCCGGTGCCGCCGGACGCGTGAACGCCACCGTGCGTATTGCGCAGGCGGGTTAGTGCGGCGACCACCTGCTGTAACGATGCCGGGGCCACAGGGGTATCGATGTCCCGGGTAAGCCGACTCGCGGTACTGCTACTGCTGTTTGCCGTGGCGCTGGCGGCGTCCGCGCCGGCCCATCTGCTGAACCGCCTGGTGCCGCGCGATACGCTGTATCTGCAGGGTTTTGCCGGCAGCCTGTGGCGCGGCTCCGCCAGCCGTTGTGCGCTGCGCATCGGACCTTCGCGCTATCTGCAACTGGGCGCGGTGCAGTGGTCGCTCAGCCCCCTGTCGCTGCTGCGCCTGGCCCCGCGCATCCGCGTGCACAGCAGTTGGGGCCCGCAGCAACTGGTCGGCATCGCGGTGCTGCGGGATGCGCGCAGCATGGATCTCGAGCAGGTCGAGGCGCGGGTGTCGGCCGACCTGCTGCGCCAGTTGGTGCCGGTGGCACTGGGCGGTTCCCTGTCGCTGCAGTTGCCCTCACTGCGTATTCGTCAGAGCCTGCCAGTGGCGGGTGAGGGCCGCCTGGTGTGGCAGGACGCGGTGTGGCACTCGCCCCGGGGCCCGCTGCCGCTGGGTACCTATGCGGTGGATCTGCTCTCGGCGCCGGGGCAGTCCCTGGCGGGACAGGTGCTGACCGTGTCCGGTCCGGTGCAGGCCAGCGGTACTGTGCAGCTGCGCGACAGGGCCTATACTGTCGATATTCTGGTGGGCGCCGGGCAAACCTTGGACCCCCAGCTACAGCAGGCGCTGTCCCTGCTTGCCGCGCCGCAGGGAGATGCTTACCGTCTCAGGCTCGACGGACAGTTGTGATGTCACACCGCAGTGCATTTATCCGCTCGCGCTGGCACTGTGCAGAAAAGGGAGTCCCAATGTATGAGTAGCCGTCCGTTCGCCATGCTGCTGAGCTGCTGCCTGTCGTTTCCTGTCGCTGCGGTGCTGGCCGCCGGCGATTCCGAGCCGGCTGCGCCGGCCGAATTTGCCGAAGCCCGGCCCATGCAGGGTGTGCCGCCGAGCCTTGCATCCCAGGTGACCATGAAAAACTACCGCGACTACCCCATGAGCCGCTGGGCGTTTCGCAACGCGGGGGCGCCGCTGCACGTGGTGATGATTCCGCGCGGTGGCAATATCCGCTCGCTGCCGGGGCCACTGCGCCCGGAGCTGGGGGAGCGCGAGTACGCCGATGCATCCGGCAACCCGCAGACCTTCGATCAGTTGTTCGAGGCCAACTACGCGGACGGCGTGGTGATCGTGCAGGGCAGCCGGCTGTTGCACGAAACCTATTTCGAAGGCTTCAGGCCCGACGCCCAGCACATCTGGTTCTCCATGACCAAGTCCCTGGCCAGCACCGCTTTTGGCCTGCTGGTGGAGGCGGGCAAGGTCGATCTGCAGGCCTCACCGGCGAAGTACATTCCGGAGCTGCGCGGCAGCGGCTTTGAACGGGTGACGATTCAGCAGGTGCTGGACCACAGGACGGCCATCGACTTCCACGAGAACTACACCGACCCGGAATCGGATTTCGCCCGCTATTACGCCCCGGCCCTCAACTTGGGCTGGCTGCCCGGCGCGGCCGACGCGCAGCCCGGGGAAGACAAGATTTACGGTGTGCACGACTTCCTCGCGCACTTCGTCAAGCCCGACACCGCGCGGGAGCCGGGCGCGGCTTTCGATTACAACTCCAGCAACGCCGATGTGCTCGGCTGGCTGATCGCGCGTATCAGCGGCCAGAGCTTCCAGGACTTTATCCGGGAACATATCTGGGCCAAGCTCGGCGCTGAACACGACGCCTATGTCGCGGTGGACCGCGCCTACATGCCGGTGGCGACTGCCGGCATGAACACCACGCTGCGCGATGCGGCGCGCTTTGGCATGATGATCCGCGACCGGGGGGAGTTTGGCCTGGAGCGAGTCATCCCCGAGCGTTGGGTGGACGCGACTTTGCAGATAGACGACGCACTGCGCGCGGCGATGGCGGCCAACCCGAAATACTCGGGTGAGCCGTGGCTGGCGTATCACAATATGTGGTGGGTGCTGGACGACGCGGCGGGGGAGTACTGCGCGGTCGGGGTGTACGGGCAGGTCATCTATATCAATCGCAGCGCCGATACCGTGATCGCCTGGTTCTCCAGCCAGCCGCAGGCCTCCGCCGCCGATAATCCCGCGTTTCGCGCCAAGCTGCAGGCCGCGCGCGAACTGGCGTCGTCGCTGATACGCAAACCGCTGTCCGCACTGCCCTGAGCATGCAGCCGGTGGCGCAGCGCCTCGCCGCCGTGCGCGCGGTGATGGCGCAACGGGGCTACGCTGCGCTGATCGTGCCGCGGGCGGACGAATACCTGGGCGAGTATATTCCGGCGCACAGGGAACGCCTGCGCTGGCTGACTGGCTTTAGCGGGTCGGCGGGTCTGGCGGTGGTCCTGCCGCGGCGCGCGGGGATATTCGTCGATGGCCGCTACACGGCGCAGGTGCGCAGCCAGGTCAGTGCCGAGCTGTTTGACTACTGCCACCTGATCGACGAGCCGCCCGCGGCGTGGCTGCTACAGCGATTGTCGGCGGGGGCGCAGGTGGCCTGCGACCCGCGCCTGCACACGCTGCACTGGTATCGTGAAACCCGCTCGACGCTGGCCGCCGATGGTATTGAACTGGTAGCCGACAGCGACAACCTGGTGGATTGCTGCTGGCGGGACCGGCCGGCGCCGGTGGTGCGCAGCGCCCTGCTGCTGGACGAGCGCTGCAGCGGTGAATCCAGCCGGGACAAGCGGCGTCGCGTCGCCAGTGAGATAGCCGCGCGCGGCGCCGACGCCAGCCTGGTCTTCGCACCGGATGCGGTAAGCTGGCTGTTGAATCTGCGCGGCCGCGACGTGCCCCGCCTGCCCGTGCTGCAGTGTTGCGCCGTGCTGCACTCGGATGCACAACTCACGCTGCTGGTGGACCCGGCCCGGGTGCCCGAGGGCCTCGCCGCGCATGTGGGCGAGGGTGTCAGGGTGCTGCCCGAAGCGGCTACCGCCGAGGTCTTCGCCGCCTGCCGCGGCCGCACCGTGCTGGCCGATCCGCACAGCGCCAACGCCTGGACACAGATGCTGTTGGAGCAGTGCGGCGCTACGCTGCTGGCCGCGGACGATCCGGTACTGCTGCCCAAGGCCTGCAAGAACGCCGTGGAACTGGCCGGCACGCGCCGCGCCCATGTGCGGGACGCTGTGGCCGTGGTGCGTTTCCTGGCGTGGCTGGACGCGGAAGTGGCCGCGGGCCGCCTGCACGACGAGGCGGTGCTGGCCGATCGTCTCTACGAACTGCGCGCCGCGGGTGAGCACTTTCACGATTTGTCATTCGACACCATTTCCGCCGCCGGGGCCAACGCCGCCATGTGCCATTACAACCACCTGAATGCGGTGCCCGCGCCGCTGACGATGGATTCCGTCTACCTGGTGGACAGCGGCGCCCAGTACACGGACGGGACCACCGATATCACGCGCACGGTGGCCATCGGCGACCCGGGTGAGGCGGTGCGCCGCATGTTCACGCTGGTGCTCAAGGGCCACATCGCACTGGCCCGCGCGCGCTTCCCACCCGGCACCACCGGCACGCAACTCGACGCACTGGCACGCCAGTTTCTGTGGCGCGAGGGCTGCGACTACGATCACGGCACCGGTCACGGCGTGGGCGTATTTCTGAGCGTGCACGAGGGCCCGCAGCGCATATCGAAGGTACCCAGTGACGTGGCGCTGCGCCCCGGCATGATCGTCAGCAACGAGCCCGGCTATTACCGCGACGGCGCCTACGGCATGCGCTGTGAAAACCTGGTGGCGGTGCGCGAGGTCGCCATCGAAGGCGCCTACCGCCCCATGCTGGAATTCGAGACCCTGACCCTGGTGCCCTTCGATGGGCGCCTGCTGGAGCTGTCCCTGCTGGGCGCGGACGAGCTGGCCTGGCTGAACGACTACCACCGGCGCGTGGCCGAGCGCATCGGCCCGCTGTTGGCCGGTGCCGAGCTGGCCTGGCTACAGCGGGCGGCACAGCCGCTGCCGGTCTGAGTTTGGCGCCGGCTGGCGCGGCTGGCGCTTTTGTGTAGACTGGCGCCCATAACAACAATTTCTGGAGAACAAGACATGGCGACAGCAGGCAGCGCGCACTGGTCATCGCGTTTTGCATTCCTGATGGCCTCGGTGGGCTTTGCCGTGGGCCTGGGCAATATCTGGCGCTTTCCCTATGTCACCGGCGAGAACGGCGGCGCCGCCTTCGTGCTGGTCTACCTGGCCTGCGCCTTCGCCGTCGGCATGCCGGTGCTGATGGCCGAAGTGCTGATCGGGCGCCGGGGACAGGGCAGCGCCCCTGTGGCTGTGGCCAATGTGGCACGTCGCAGTGGTCGTTCGCGCCACTGGCAGTTGATCGGCGGTATGGGGCTGCTGGCCGCCTTTACCATTGAAATCGTCTATGCCGGGGTGGTCGGCTGGGTGCTGTGGTACCTGTACAAGGCCGTCGCGACCGGCTTTGCGGGGATGGACGGCAACCTGGCTGCCGCGGAGTTTCAGTCGGTGCTGGCAGATACGCCCGGCATGCTGTTCTGGACACTCGTCGGACTGGGCATCACCGGCCTGATTATCTACAGTGGCGTGAAAGACGGTATCGAGCGCGCGGTGAGCATCATGATGCCCCTGTTGTTTCTGCTGCTGGTGGGGCTGGCGACCTATAACTACTTCGCCGGTGGCTTTGGCGAGGCCCTGCGCTGGCTGTTCACGCCCGACTTCAGCAAGATCGGGCCGGCCGCGGTGCTGGCGGCTATCGGACAGGCTTTTTTTTCCATCAGCGTGGCC
This sequence comes from Halioglobus sp., assembly GCA_020443345.1. Lineage (GTDB taxonomy): Bacteria > Pseudomonadota > Gammaproteobacteria > Pseudomonadales > Halieaceae > JARRPM01. The sequence continues at coordinate 8,106 of JAGRIH010000002.1, read as the reverse complement.
ATGGGCGGCATGATGACCTACGGCTCCTATCTGCCCCGCTCCGTGTCGATCACCCGGTCGGTGATCATTATTGTCGTGGCCGATACGTCGGTGGCCCTGATAGCGGGGCTGGTGATCTTTCCCGCCGTGTTTCACCACGGCCTGGACCCCGCCGCGGGAGCCGGCCTGATCTTCCAGACCCTGCCGGTGGCTTTTGCGCAGATGCCGGGGGGGCATCTGTTCGGTGTGCTGTTCTTTACCATGCTGGCGGTGGCCGGCATTACCTCGATGGTGGGACTGGTGGAGGCGGTCAATCACTGGGTGGAGGAGCGTTTCGGCATGCCGCGCCACAAAAGCGCCCTGCTGGTCGTTGGATCGGTAGCGGTATTGAGCGTGATCAGTCTGTTGTCCTACAACGCCATCGAGGGGCTGCGTATGGGCGGCCGGAACTTCAACGATATCATGGATTATTTCTCCAACCAGATTCTGCTGCCGGTGGGCGGCCTGCTGATCGCGGTGTTTGTCGGCTGGGCCGTCGACAAGACCGACTCCCGCGATGAGCTGGCCTCACTCAATACTGCGGGCTATGAGATCTGGCACTTCCTGATCCGCTTCGTGGTGCCCCCGGCACTGGCGGTGATTTTCGTGATGGGGGTGCTGGCTTAGCCATATCCCAGTCATGCAGACCGCGCACCGCTGCGACATTTCTACAGCACTGGAGCAAACAGGCGCGCCACGCCCATCGCCAGCGGAAACCAGAATGGCTTGTCGTCGATTTCGCGCATGCTGACCTGGCGGCAGTGCCGCAGGTCCTCGCGCAGCATGTTCTCGACCTGCGCGGCAAAAGCCGGGTCCTGCACCAGCAGCGTGATTTCAAAGTTGAGCCGGAACGAGCGGTTGTCGAAGTTGGCGGTGCCGACGCCGGCCACCTGGTCGTCCTTCAAGAACACCTTCTGGTGCATAAAGCCGCGCTCGTAGCGGTACACTTTTACGCCGACCGGGAGCAGTTTCTGGGTGTAGGACCAGTTGGCCATGCCCACCACCCGCCCGTCGGGCCGGTCGGGAATGATCACGCGCACATCCACGCCGCGCAGCGCCGCCAGTTGCAGCGCGGCGACGATACCCTGATCGGGCACGAAGTAGGGACTGGCGATCCAGATGCGCTCCCGAGCGGCCACGATGGCCTGGTGAAACATCAGCCCCGCCTCCTCGTATTCGCTAGCCGGATCGGTGGGAAACACCAGCACCGTGCTGTCGCCCCGGGGGTCGCGGCGAAACTCCCAGTCGATGCTCAGGTGTGATTGCGTGGCCCACAGCCAGTCCGTGGCAAAGGCCAGCTCGGCCCCCAGCACCGCCGGGCCCTGCACCCGCGTATGGGTGTCGCGCCAGGCGCCGCGGCGACGGTTCAGGCCCAGGTATTCATCGCCGATGTTGTGACCGCCAATCCAGGCGTATCTGCCATCGACCACGACGATCTTGCGGTGGTTGCGAAAATTGAGCTGGAAGCGGTTGCGGCGCCCCTGGGTGGTGTTGAATGGCGCCACGTGCACACCGGTCATCTGCAGTTGCCGGCACAGGCGCGTGCGCTCGAAACGGCGGCTGCCGATTTCGTCGTACAACAGGTATACTTGGACCCCCGCGCGGGCCCTGTCCTGCAGGATGCGGCCCACCCGCCTGCCCAACTGGTCGTCGCGAATGATGTAGAACTGGAACAGTATGTAGTGTTCAGCCGCGGCTAGGCCCGCTGCGATGCTGTCAAAGGTCTGCTCGCCGTCGATCAGCAGGTCCACCAGGTTGCCGCGTGTGGCCGGTACGCGCGCCAGATTGAACAGGCTGGAATACAGCGGCGTATCGACGGACACTTGGACGATGTGCTGCTCCACCGAGCCGCTGGTGCGCTGCAGCAGGCGTTTCGCGGCGAGCTCTATCTCATTGCGTTTGTCCAGGTAGCCGGCGAACTTGCTGCGGCCGAACACCAGGTACAGCGGCACCCCCAGCAGGGGAAAGGAGAGCAGGGAGATGGTCCAGGCCACCGCACCCGGCGCGGTGCGCGTCCTGAGAATCGCCTCCACGGCGGAGGCGATCGCCATGACGTAAAACAGCACGACGACCACGGCGATGATCTCAGCGTACAGTGTGGTCTCCAAGTGGCGCTGCGCCTCCTTTGTCGCGTGCCCTCAGGGCACGAACTGAATGACGGCGAGCGCCAGGGCCAGCACGCTGAACACGACCCAAAACAGTATCCTGGCCTTCACTGCGGGAGGTTCACCTGTTGCACGTTGTCGCTCAGTATCTCGCACCGCTCCGATGGCTTCAACGAGCGCCCATGGCACTCAGACAGTGATGGTAGCATTGCGTGTCTGCCTTGTAACGGCCGCGCTCTGCCGGTCGCGCGCAGGCGGCGTTGCCAGCAGCGCCGCGATTCGGGGATAATTATCCGCACTGGCGGCACACGCAAAGGCTGACACCATGAAATCGCTGCAGGATCAGCTACTGAAGGCCGGAATCGTCGATGACAAGAAGGCCAAAAAGATAAAACAGGAAAAACGCAAGGCGGCAAAGAGTCGCCCCAAGGGACAGCCGCAAACGGATGCGGGCAGGGAGCAGGCCCGGCGCGCGATGGCCGAGAAAGCCGAGCGCGACCGCGCGCTGAACCGTCAGTTGCAGGCGCAGGCGCAGCACAGGGCGATACGCGCCCAGATCGTACAGCTGATCAGCATGAACCGGCTGCCGCGCGACGGCGGCGATATTCCCTATCAGTTTAGCGATGGCACTAAAATCAAGAAGCTCTATGTCACCGCCGGGCTGCAGGATGACTTGAGCCGGGGCCGGGTGGCCATTGCCAAACTGGATGGGCGCTACGAACTGCTGCCGGCTGCCGCGGCCGAGAAGATCAGGCAGCGCGATGCCCAGGCAATTGTCCTGCTCAATACGCGCCAGGCCGGCGCAGAAGGCGATACAGCAGATGAAGACGATCCCTACGCGCAGTACGTTATTCCCGACGACCTGATGTGGTAGGCTTTGCGGGTTTTCAGCGACGGTAGGTGACGATGACGCAAGGACAGGCCACACACCCGGGACAGTCTTATATTCTGTCGTTCAAGTGTCCCGATCGCCTGGGTGTGGTGGCGCGCTATTCCGGCCTGTTTCTGGAGTGCGGCGCCTTTATCACCGAGGTGTCGAACTACACCGACCCGGTCACCGAGATGTTTTTCCTGCGCTGCGTGTTTGACGATCGCGTGCTGAACGTGTCAATGGCGGAATTTCGCCGGCGCATCGCCACGCTGGCGCGGGAGCTGCAGATGGAGTATAGCCTGCGCGCGATGGACGACAAGCCGCGGGTGCTGCTGGCGGTGTCGCGCTACGACCACTGTCTGAGCACCCTGCTCACCAAGTGGCGGTCCGGTGCGCTGCCGGCGAACATCGTGGCCGTGGTGAGCAACCATGAGGACTGCCGCGGCCTGGTGCAGTGGTACGGCCTGCCCTATTACCACCTGCCGGTCAGCGCCGCGACCCGCGCCGCACAGGAGGCGCAGATACTGTCGGTCATCGCCGAACACGGTGCCGAGGTGCTGGTGCTGGCGCGCTACATGCAGATTCTCTCGGATGATCTGTGCGCGCGGCTCGCCGGCCGCACCATCAACATCCATCACTCCTTCCTGCCCGGCTTCAAGGGCGCGCGCCCCTACCACCAGGCCTACGAGCGCGGGGTAAAGGTGATTGGCGCCACCGCACACTACGTGACGGCCGATCTGGACGAGGGCCCCATCATCGTGCAGGAGGTGCGCCCGATCGATCACGAGATCTCGGTCGAACAGATGGTGCATCTGGGCCACGATATCGAGGCCACGGCGCTGTCCCAGGCGGTGCGCCTGCACTGCGAGCAGCGCGTATTCCTGAACGGCCAGCGCACGGTGATTCTGTAGCCCGCGCTCGGGCGGGCCGGCGGACGGATACTGCGCCGCACGACGCCCGGGCCTGGCAGAGACGCTCCACCGCCTGACCCGCGGGCACAACAATCTTTCCGCAGCGCCCGCTGCGTTTTTTCTTCGGTCCGACAGATAGTAAAGACCAGAAAAGGGACTACACTTACCTTCAGCGCACAGATGGGCCCGTCAGACGGTACTTGTCACTGGTGCCCGGGTTGCGTCGCGTTTCGTCGGTGGTAGCGGCTCGCCATGCTCGTCTCGTCCGGCGGAAGTGCCATGCCGACCTGCACAGGGGAGTTTATCGATGAGTCATTTTATCGACCGCTTGATGTTTTTCCGCAAGGTTCAGGACGAGTTTGCCGACGACCACGGCCAGACCACCATCGAGGACCGCTCCTGGGAAAAGGCCTACCGCCAGCGCTGGCAGCACGACAAGATCGTGCGTTCCACCCACGGGGTCAACTGTACCGGCGCCTGCAGCTGGAAGATCTACGTCAAGGACGGGCTGGTCACCTGGGAGACCCAGCAGACCGACTACCCGCGCACCCGCCCCGACCTGCCCAACCACGAACCGCGCGGCTGTCCGCGCGGCGCCAGTTATTCCTGGTATATCTACAGCGCCAATCGGTTGCGCTACCCTATGATTCGCGGCCGCCTGCTGAAGCTGTGGCGCGCCGCGCGCGCGCAGCACCCCGATCCGGTGGATGCCTGGGCCTCCATTGTCGAGGACGCGGACAGGGCCGCCGAATACAAATCCAGACGCGGCCTGGGCGGCCTGGTGCGCGGCACCTGGGAGGAGGTCAACGAGATCATCGCCGCGGCCAACGTCTACACCATCAAGACCTACGGTCCCGATCGGGTAATCGGCTTTTCTCCGATCCCGGCGATGTCCATGATCTCCTACGCTTCCGGCGCGCGCTATCTGTCGCTGATCGGCGGTGTGAGCCTGTCGTTTTACGACTGGTACTGTGATCTGCCGCCGAGCTCGCCCATGACCTGGGGCGAGCAGACCGACGTGCCGGAATCGGCCGACTGGTACAACTCCAAGTTCATCATCATGTGGGGCTCCAACGTGCCGCAGACGCGCACGCCGGATGCGCATTTCATGACCGAGGCGCGCTACAACGGCACCAAGATCGTGGTCTGTTCGCCGGATTACGCCGAGGCCACCAAGTTTGCCGATTTGTGGCTGGCGCCCAAGCAGGGTACGGACGCGGCACTGGCCATGGCCATGGGCCATGTGATTTTGCGCGAATTCCACCTCGATGAGCCCACCGACTATTTCATCGACTACTGCCGGCGCTATACCGACCTGCCCTTTCTGGTGGAGCTGAAGGACGCCGGCCGGGGGCTGGCGGCGGGGCGCTTTCTGCGCGCCGCTGATTTCGATGACGCCCTCGGCCAACACGATAACCCGGACTGGAAAACCCTGGCCCTGACTGAATCCGGCGAACTGGTGGTGCCGCAGGGTTCCATCGGCTTTCGCTGGGACGGCAGCGGGCGCTGGAACCTGGAAGAAAAAGAGGGCGGCGCCGGCCGCGAGGCGCGCTTGCGCCTGTCGCTGCTCGACGAGCACGACGAACTGGCCGAGGTCGCCTTTCCCTATTTCGGCGGCGTGGAACGCCAACATTTTCGCCACACCGACCACGAGGCAGTGCTCAAACGCAAGGTGCCGGCCCGACACCTGACGCTCGCCGACGGCAGCCGCACCCTGGTCGCCACGGTCTATGACCTGCTGCTCGCCCACTACGGCCTGGATCGAGGTCTGAACGATGCGGGCGTCGCGAGCAGCTATGACGATGACGTGCCTTATACACCGGCGTGGCAGGAGACCATTACCGGCGTAGGGCGGCACAAAGTCATCCAGACGGCGCGCGAATTCGCCGCCACGGCGGCCGCTACCGAGGGCCGCTCGATGGTGATCCTCGGTGCGGGTATCAACCACTGGTACCACATGGACATGNNCATGAACTACCGCGGCATCATCAATATGCTGATGCTCTGCGGCTGCATCGGCAAGAGTGGCGGCGGCTGGTCGCACTATGTCGGCCAGGAAAAGCTGCGCCCGCAGACCGGCTGGCTGCCGGTGGCTTTCGGCCTGGATTGGGCGCGGCCGCCGCGGCATATGAACGGCACCTCGTTTTTCTACGCCCATTCCGACCAGTGGCGCTACGAGTCGCTGCGCGTCGACAGCCTGCTCTCGCCGCTGGCCGACCCGGGCGACTGGCAGGTGAGCCTGATCGACTGCAACGTGCGCGCCGAGCGCATGGGCTGGCTGCCCTCTGCCCCACAGCTCAACCGCAACCCGCTGGAAGTGGTGAAAGCGGCGCGTTCGGCCGGCAGGGATCCGAAGGACTACGTGGTGGAAAACCTCCAATCCGGGGATCTGGGCCTGGCCTGTGAGGACCCGGACGATGCGGCGAATTTTCCGCGCAACCTGTTTGTCTGGCGCTCCAACCTGCTCGGCGCCAGCGGCAAGGGCCACGAGTATTTCATGCGCCACCTGCTGGGTACCCGCGACGGGGTGCAGAGCGAGGAACTCGGCCCCGAGGACGGCACCCACCCGAGCGAAGTCAACTGGCGCGACGAGGCCCCGCGCGGCAAGCTGGATTTGCTGGTGACGCTGGATTTTCGCATGTCCACCACCTGTCTGTACTCGGACATCGTGCTGCCCACCGCCACCTGGTACGAGAAGGACGATCTCAACACCTCGGACATGCACCCCTTTATCCACCCGCTGTCCGAGTCGGTGAACCCGGCCTGGGAGTCGCGCTCGGACTGGGAGATCTTCAAGGGCATCGCCCGTAAATTCTCCGAGGTGGTGCCGGGGCATCTGGCGATCGAGGAGGACCTGGTCACCGTGCCGCTGCTGCACGACACCCCGGCCGAACTCGGCCAGCCCTACGCGGTGCGGGACTGGAAGCGCGGCGAGTGCGAGCCGGTACCGGGCAAGACCATGCCGAATATGGTGCTGGTGGAGCGCGACTACCCGGCCACCTACGAGCGCTTCGTATCGGTCGGCCCGCTGCTGGACGAACTGGGCAACGGCGGCAAGGGTATCAACTGGGACACCCGCGAGGAAGTCGATTTCCTCGGCTCGCTCAACGGCGTCCATCGCCAGGAGGGCAACAACCGCGGCCGCCCGCGGATGGAGACCGCCGTCGATGCCGCCGAGGTGGTGATGGGGTTGGCGCCGGAGACCAACGGCCAGGTCGCGGTCAAGGCCTGGCAGGCGCTGTCGAAGATCACCGGCCGCGAGCACGCGCACCTGGCCCGGCACAAGGAGGACGAGAAAATCCGCTTCCGCGATATCCAGGCCCAGCCGCGCAAGATCATCTCCTCGCCCACCTGGTCCGGCATCGAGTCGGAAAAAGTGTCCTACAACGCGGGCTGGACCAACGTGCACGAGCTGATTCCCTGGCGCACCCTGACCGGCCGCCAGCAGTTTTACCTGGACCACCCCTGGATGCTGGCCTTTGGCGAGGGCTTCACCAGCTACCGCTCGCCCATCGACACCCGCGATGTCGAACCGCTGCTGGAGCGCAGGCCCAACGGCCACAAGGAACTGGTGCTGAACTGGATCACCCCGCACCAGAAGTGGGGCATCCACAGCACCTATACTGACAACCTGCTGATGCTGACCTTGTCGCGCGGCGGCCCCATCGTCTGGGTCTCGGAGACCGATGCCCGCCAGGGCGGTATCGTCGACAACGACTGGATCGAGGTATTCAACCGCAACGGTGCGCTGGTCGCCCGGGCGGTGGTCTCGCAGCGCATTCCGCCGGGCATGACGGTGATGTACCACGCCCAGGAGCGCATCGTGAACACACCGGGCTCGGAGATCACCGGCGGGCGCGGCGGCATCCACAACTCGGTGACCCGCATCGTGCTCAAACCCACCCACATGATCGGCGGCTACGCCCAGTTCAGCTACGGCTTCAACTATTACGGCACGGTCGGCTCCAACCGCGACGAGTTCGTCATCCTGCGCAAGATGGACCGGGTGGACTGGCTGGAGGGCGACGACGCAAGCATACTGGCTCAGGAGTACACACGATGAGAGTGCGCGCACAGATCGGCAAGGTGCTGAACCTCGACAAGTGCATCGTCTGCCACACCTGCTCGGTGACCTGTAAGAACGTGTGGACCTCGCGCGAGGGGATGGAATACGCCTGGTTCAACAATGTCGAGACCAAAC
>JAGRIH010000051.1 GCA_020443345.1 Halioglobus sp. | reverse complement strand
TCCAGCTGTAGACAGAACAGCGACTCGCATTTTTCGTCAAGTGGCTAAAATACAAAGACAATCTGCTCCACAACAACAGGAACTTCAGCTTAGACCTTTTCTGGGCACGAGGCCACCGGGAGGTCAAACGCCGGCGCCCCGCGGGCTCATTTCCCGGCGCTTTTCAGCACCAGTTGCACGATGGTCACCAGGGTGCCGATAAACAGGAGGGTGAACACGATACCGGCTGCGATGAAAATGCCGCCGTGGCCCTGCTGAAAATCCCGTTCGCGATTCTTGCTGCTCTGCACGCCCAGACCGGCGGCAAAAACACTGGATATTATCTGTAGCGGCTTTAATCGCTTGCGCTTTTCCTGTTCTGGCGCCGGTCCATTGCTTTTTTCCTGCTCAGTCATGTCTGCAATTTCCTCAGTACCCTAGCACCGGGCGCAGCCAGCGCTCCGTCACGGCGACACTCTCACCCTTGCGCTCGGCCAGGCTCTCCACCTGGTCGCGGCCGATTTTACCCACCGCAAAGTAGCGGGACTCGGGATGGGAGTAGTAAAACCCGCTCACCGCGGAGGCCGGGCTCATAGCGAAGCTGTCCGACAGGGTCACGCCACAGGTACGGCTGGCGTCGAGCAGTCTGAACAGCGTCGCCTTTTCGGTGTGGTCGGGGCAGGCGGGGTAGCCCGGGGCTGGGCGAATACCGCGATAGCGCTCGCGAATCAGGTCCTGGTTGTCCAGGTGTTCGTCCGGGGCATAGCCCCACAGCTCCCTGCGCACCATGCGGTGCAAGTATTCGGCGAAGGCTTCGGCCAGCCGGTCCGCCAGCGACTTGACCATAATGGCATTGTAATCGTCGTGTCGCGCCTGGAACTCGCGCACCAGTTCCTCCACACCGTGGCCGGTGGTGACACAGAAGCCACCGATATAGTCGGGCACGCCGCTGGCGGCGGGTGCGATAAAGTCCGCCAGGCTGAGATTGGGCTGATTGTCCGGCTTTTCAGTCTGCTGGCGCAGGTGATGCAGGCTCGCCAGCACCTCGCTGCGCGTGTCATCCGTGTACACGGCGATATCGTCCGCCCCGATGCGCGCCGCCGGCCAGAAGCCCAGCGTGCCACTGGCGCGCAGTAATTTCTCGTCGATGATGCGCTCCAGCAGAGCTTGTGCATCGCGATACAGCTCGCGGGCCTGCTGGCCCACCACCTCGTGTTCGAGTATGGCGGGGAACTTGCCGGACAGCTCCCAGGTGATAAAAAACGGGGTCCAGTCCACGGTCTCCAGCACGCAGCGCAGCGGAAAATCCTCAAACACTCGCGTGCCGATAAAGCTGGGGCGGGGCGGCTCGTAGTGCTGCCAGTCCAGCGACAGGGCGCGCTCCGTCGCCTGTGCGTAGCTGATCTGCCGGGCGCGCGGTTTGCGGTTGGCCACCCGTTCGCGCACCTTGTCGTACTCTTCGCGGCGCGCCGCGGCAAAGCTCCCCTTGGCCTCACCGACCAGTTGCGCGGCGACCGCGACACTGCGCGAGGCGTCCGGCACATACACCACCACGTCCCGGTTGTATTCCGGATCGATCCGCACAGCGGTATGGGCCTTGGAGGTGGTGGCGCCGCCGATCATAAGCGGCAGTTCGAATTCCAGGCGCTGCATCTCGGCGGCCACGTGGACCATTTCATCCAGCGACGGGGTGATCAGGCCGCTCAGCCCGATGATATCGATCTGCTGTTCTTTCGCGACCCGCAGAATCTCCTCGCAGGGCACCATCACGCCCAGGTCGATCACCTCGAAGTTGTTGCACTGCAGCACTACGCCGACGATATTCTTGCCGATATCGTGTACATCGCCCTTGACCGTGGCCAGCAGTATCTTGCCGTTGGTCTGGCTGCCGCCGGTCTTTTCCTGCTCTATGTAAGGCTGCAGGTAGGCCACCGCCTGTTTCATCACCCGCGCGCTCTTGACCACCTGGGGCAGAAACATCTTGCCTTCGCCAAACAGGTCGCCGACCACGTTCATGCCATCCATGAGGGGGCCTTCAATCACCTGTATGGGGCGCTCGAACTGCTGCCTGGCCTCTTCTGCATCCTCTACGATCCACTGGTTGATACCTTTGACCAGGGCGTGTTCGATGCGCTGCGCCACCGGCTGCTGGCGCCAGCTCAGGTCCTCCACGCGGGCCTCGCCCGGGCCGCTGTCGCGGTAGCGCTCCGCCAGTTCCAGCAGGCGTTCGGTGCCGTCTGACCGGCGGTTGAGTACCACATCCTCCACTGCGTCGCGCAAGTCCCGTGGCAGCTCGTCGTAGACCGCCAGTTGGCCCGCGTTGACGATACCCATGTCCATGCCCGCGCGAATCGCGTGGTACAGGAACACCGAGTGAATGGTCTCGCGCACCGCGTTGTTGCCGCGGAAGGAAAAGGACACGTTGGACACGCCCCCCGACACCAGTGCCCCGGGCAGTTCGGATTTAATGTAGCGCGTGGCTTCGATAAACTCGCGGGCGTAGTCGTTGTGCTCGTCGATACCCGTGGCCACCGCAAAAATATTGGGGTCGAAAATAATGTCGTGGGGGTTGAAATCCAGCTCCCCGACCAGCAGGTCGTAGCAGCGCCTGCAGATAGCCTGGCGGCGTTGCAGGTTGTCGGCCTGCCCGTCTTCATCGAAGGCCATGACCACGATAGCCGCACCGTACAATTGGCACAGCCGGGCCTGGGCCAGAAACTCCTCCTCGCCCGCCTTGAGACTGATGGAGTTGACCACCGCCTTGCCCTGGATACACTGCAGCCCGGCCTCGATCACCTCCCAGCGGGAGGAATCCACCATGATGGGCACCCGGCAGATATCCGGCTCGGCGGCGATCAGGTTGAGAAAGGTAACCATGGCCCGGCCGGAGTCGAGCATGCCCTCATCCATGTTGATGTCGATGATCTGGGCGCCGTCTGCCACCTGGGTGCGCGCGATATCCAGGGCGGCCTCGTAATTGCCCTCCATAATCAGGCTCTTGAAACGGGCGGAGCCGGTCACGTTGCAGCGCTCGCCCACGTTGACGAACAGGCTGTCGGCGGTGATGTTGAAGGGCTCCAGGCCGCTCAGGCGGCAGGCCGGCGGGCGCTGCGGCAGGGGCCGGGGAGCAACGTCGCGCACCGCATCGGCGATCGCCCGGATGTGCGCCGGCGTGGTGCCGCAGCAGCCCCCGGCGAGATTGAGGAAACCGCGCTGCGCAAAGCCGCGAAACTCCTCGTGCATGATGTCCGGTGTCTCATCGAACTCGCCGAAGGCATTGGGCAGGCCGGCATTGAGGTGGGCGCTGAAATAGCAGTCGGCGACGCCGGCCAGTTCCTCGATAAAGGGGCGTATTTCCCGGAACCGGCGACCGCAGTTGCTGCCCACGATCAGCGGCCTGGCATGGGCGATGGAATTCCAGAACGCCTCGGGATTCTGCCCCGACAGCACGCGGCCGCTGGTATCGGGAAAGGTGACTGACAGCATCAGCGGCACATCGCGGGCGGTCTCTTGCAGCACGGTACGTACGGCGAAGATAGCGGCCTTGGCGTTCAGTGTATCGAAGATGGTCTCTATCAGCAGCAGGTCCACGCCGCCGTCCAGCAGCGCCCGCGCGGCCTCGGCGTAGGCCTCGCGCAACTGATCGAACGTCACGCTGCGCGCCCCCGGATCATTCACATCCGGCGAGATAGACGCGGTTTTTGGCGTGGGCCCGAGCACACCGGCCACGAAACGCGGCCGCTGCGGCTCGCGGGCGGTGACTGCATCGGCGACCTCGCGTGCGATGCGGGCGCCGGCCAGGTGCAGCTCCCGCGCCAGATGGGCCAGGCCGTAGTCCTGCTGGGCGATGGAGGTGCTGTTGAACGTGTTGGTCGCGATGATATCGGCACCGGCCTCCAGGTAGGCCCGGTGAATATCCGCAACCACTGCGGGGCGAGTCAGGCACAACAGGTCGTTGTTGCCTTTCAGATCCGCGCCGTGCCCGGCAAAGCGCTCGCCGCGGTAGTCCGACTCGCACAGGTTCGCCGCCTGGATCATGGTGCCCATGGCCCCGTCCAGCACCAGGATACGCTGTCTGAGGGCCTGTTCCAGTGGATGGGGTGCTTGCTGAGTGGCTGCCATGGCTGTACCGTTCTCCCCGTCGGGTGGTTGTCGAGCGCCCGGCGGGTGCGGGCGGACACCGCGCTTATGCGCCTGGGAAAAAAGCGCAGTAGTTTAGCAGATCGACTGTTGTTTTTGCGGCCGGCGGCCCCGGGTGCTCGCCAATTTGTGTACAAGTTTGCTAGAATACCTGAGTAAATTACTCGGAATGGACATTGCGATGGTCACCATTACTGAATCGGCCCAGGATTACCTGGCTGAACTGCTGGCAAAACAGGAGGACGCGCTGGGTGTGAGGGTCTTCATCAACCAGCCCGGCACGCCGCGTGCCGAGACCTGCATCGCCTACTGTCGGGACGGCGATGTTAAAGAGGGCGACGAGGAGCACGCGTTCGACAAGTTCACCGCGTGGTTCGAAGAGCGCAGCCTGCCGTTTCTGGAAGACGCCCTGGTCGACTACGCCAAGGACCGGATGGGCGGCCAGCTCACCATCCGCGCGCCCAACGCCAAGATGCCGCGGGTCGACGAGAACAGTCCGCTGGAGGACCGCATCAACTACCTGCTGTACAACGAGATCAATCCGGCGCTGGCCTCGCACGGCGGCGAAGTCAGCCTGGTGGAGGTCACCGAGGACGGCTACGCCGTACTGCAGTTTGGCGGGGGCTGTCAGGGCTGCGCCGCGGTGGACCAGACACTGAAGCACGGTGTGGAAAAAACCCTGATGGAACAGCTGCCTCAACTACAGGGCGTACGCGATATGACCGACCACAGCGATCGCACCCGGGCGTACTATTGACGCCGCTGCGGCAGCACGTCGCGGAGTCTGGCGTGCATGTCGCGCAGGCAGTTCTCGGTTGACTCCCAGCCAATACAGCCGTCGGTCACCGACACGCCGTACTCCAGTTCGTCCAGGTTGGCCGGGATCGGCTGCTGGCCCGCTTTCAGATTGCTTTCAATCATCAGCCCGACGATGGACTGATTGCCCTCCAGTATCTGGTTGGTGACGTTGCGCGCGACCAGCGGCTGCAGCTCCGGCTGTTTGTTGGAGTTGGCGTGGCTGCAGTCCACCACGATGTTCTGCCGCAGGCCGGCCTTGCGTAACGCTTCCTCGCACAGGGTGATGTGCACCGAGTCGTAGTTGGGGCCGGCGCTGCCGCCGCGCAGCACGATGTGGCCGTAGCGGTTGCCCCGGGTGGTATAAACACTGACCTGGCCGTGGCTGTTGATCCCCAGAAAGCGGTGCGGATTGGCGACCGACTTCAGGGCGTTCATCGCCACGTCCAGGCCGCCGTCCGTGCCGTTCTTGAAACCCACCGCGGCGGACAGGCCGCTGGCCATCTCGCGGTGCGTCTGGGATTCGGTGGTGCGTGCGCCAATCGCATTCCAACTGATCAGGTCCTGCAGGTACTGGGGCGAGATCGGGTCCAGTGCCTCGGTGGCAGTGGGCATACCCAGCTCGAGAATATCCAGCAGCAGCTTGCGCCCGATGTGCAGGCCCTCTTCGATCTTGAACGAATCGTTGAGGTGGGGATCGTTGATCAGACCTTTCCAGCCCACCGTGGTGCGCGGTTTTTCAAAGTAGACGCGCATGATGATCACCAGCGTGTCCTGCAGTTCTGCGGCCAGCGCCCGCAGGCGGCCGGCATAGTCCAGGGCGGCCTCGGTATCGTGAATGGAGCAGGGGCCCACCACCGCGAACAGGCGCGCATCGCGGCCATCGAGGATATCCCAGATCGCTCGACGGCTGTGCAGTACGGTGTCGCGCGCCCGCTCGGACAGGGGCAGGGCGTCGTTGAGCTGCTCCGGGGTCACCAGCACAGTCTGGGAATCGACATTGATATTGTGGACGGGCATGTTACTCATGGCTTTTTACCTGATACAGTAATCGCGCGGCAGCGGCGCGGCGGCTGTTTTCGAGGCGCGTTATTCTAAAGCAGCGCGTGAGCATTGAATAGCATCGGCTGGTCCGTGGGTGGACGGGTCGCCGCCACAACGGCCGTTGATCACTGACCAAGCCATTGAAAACACGATTGAAGGGGAGATCGGCGCTTGTCCGGCAGTCTGTTTGACAGTGCAGCACTGGAGCCGCTGATTGCCTCCGGTTATACCCTGCTGACACCGAATTTCCGTCTGGCCCGGCATATCCGCACGCAGTGGGACAGCCGCTGCGTGGCCGGGGGCAGGCGGGTGTGGCCCACCCTGGCGGTAGAGCCGCTGGAACACTGGCTGCTGGGACAGTGGCAGCGGGCGGTGGGGCTGGGTCTGCTGCCGCCGCGGTTGCCGCTGAATCGCGCCCAGAGCGTGGCGCTGTGGCAGCAGGTGATTGCACAGCAGGAACAGGCGTCCGGCGACTACCACCTGCTGCGCCCCGCCGCGGCCGCGCAGCAGGCGGCACAGGCGCGCGATCTGCTGCTGCGTTACCAGGTCGATAGCGCGCGAACGTCCGTACAGCAGTTGTTCCGGCTCGATCTCGACTGCCATACCTGGTGGCGCTGGCTGAACGGGTTTGAGCAGCGCCTGGCGGCGGCGGGGCAATGCACGCAGATGGACTGCGTGCGCCAGTTGTGCGACAGCGCGGCGGCACTGCCGCGATCGCCGGTGGCACTGGTGGAGTGCGAGGACATCCCCCCCCTGTTTACGGCAGCGCTGGATGCCCTGGGTGAGGATGTCCGGTCTGTCCGGGCGCAGGGTGGACCGGCGCAACGGCTGGCCTACCGCTTTGCCGACCAACGTTCGGAGCTACAGGCGGTGGCCCGCTGGGCGGCCGCTCACAGTCGCAGCAATCCCGCTGCGGCGATCGGGGTGGTACTGGATGACATGGGCGCGCAGCGCGCGGCGCTGGAGTATTACCTGCGGCGCGAATTCGGCTGCCTGGGGGACAACTACACCAGCCTGCCGGTGAATTTCTCCGCCGGTATTGCGCTGGATCGGGCCCCGGTGGTCAGGGATGCCCTGGCCGCGCTGTCCGTCGTCACCGGGTCTGTGGCGGTTCCTGCGGTGGTGGCGCTGCTGCGCTCGCGCTTCCTCGATCTGCCCGATGCCGGCTCGGCGCTGGCCGCCCGTTTCGTCCGTCGCCTGTTTGAAGCGAGACAGGAATACATCGACAGCGCCGACCTGCGCCACGCCGCCTGCAATGTGGCTCTGGACGAGCGCCGGGGCCCGCCCGAGAACCGCGGCCTGTCGCTGGGACGGCATTTGCTGGCCATCGCCGGCATGCGCCAGTTGCGGCGCCCGGTCGTCCCCTCGCAGTGGGTGCAGCGCTTCGAGCTGGTGCTGCAGCAGTGGGGTTGGCCGGGCCCCGGGACGCTGGATTCGCTGGAGTACCAGCAGGTAGAGCTGTGGTACCGCACCCTCGACGAGTTCCGGGCTTACGATGCAGTCTGCGGCGCGCTGTCGTTCGAAGACGCCCTGCACCTGCTGCGCCAGACGTGCAGCAACCAGATGTCGCAACCGCAGACACCGCCGAGCACCGTACAGGTGCTGGGGCCGTTGGAGGCGACCGGGCTGGCCTTTGATCACCTGTGGCTGTGCGGCATGCAGGCCGGTCAGTGGCCGCCGCCGCCGCGGCCCAATCCGTTTATCCCCGCGGCACTGCAGCGACGCCTGCAGATGCCGCATGCCAGCGCCGAGCGCGAATGGGCCTTCAGCGAGAATCTGCTGGCGCAGTATGCCCGCGCCACCGGCGTACTCCACGCCAGCTACTGCGCTGAGATTGACGGTAGCCCGGAGCTGCCCAGCCCCCTGTTGCAGGACTTCAGTCCGGCCGAGCTGCCGCCGCCGAGCGCGGTGCATCCGCAGTGGCTGCGGCAGTGGCACGAGGCCTGTATCGAAGCGCTGCCGGATGCCGTGGCACCGCCGCCGGATGCCGCCGAGCTGCGCGCCATCGGCGGCGGCAGCGCTCTGCTGGAGGATCAGTCGCACTGTCCCTTCAGGGCCTTTGCGCGGCGGCGTCTGGGGGTCCAGGCGCTGCCGGCATTCGGCCTGGGACCGTCGGCCGCCGAACGCGGTGCGCTGCTGCACGAGGCACTGTTTGTGCTGTGGGGCGCTATTGGCGATCACCGGACGCTGGCCGGGCTGGACGACGCGGCGCAGCAGCGGACCGTGCAGCGTGCGGTGCAGGCGGCGATCGACGCGCTGCCCGACGGCCACCGGCGCCGCCTGGGCCGCACCTGCTGGCAGCTGGAACAGCAGCGCCTGGACACCCTGTTGTCCGAGTGGCTGGCGGTGGAGCGCCAGCGCGGTGAGTTCGCCGTGTGCGGGCGGGAACAGGAGTTCGATCTTTGCCTGGGACCACTGCAGATCCACCTGCGGGTGGACCGCATCGATACGCTGCCCGACGGCTCGCAGGTCATTATCGATTACAAGTCGGGCCAAGCCAGTGTGCAGGACTGGCTGGGCGAGCGCCCCGCCAAACCCCAGCTACTGCTGTACGGCATCGGCGCGCCGGGCAGCACGACGGCGCTGGCCTTTGCCCAGGTGCGAGCGCGCGACAGCCGCTTCGTCGGCCTGGGCAGCCAGGCGGCGGCGCCCGGCATCCAAACCGATATAGCAAAGGTGGTCAAACAGCGCATGGATGCCGCCGACTGGGAGTCGCTCAACGCTTGCTGGGCAAAAAACCTGGAGCGCCTGGCCCTGGAATTCGTCAACGGCTGGGCGCAGGTGGCCCCGTTGTCGGCGGCGAGCTGCACCTGGTGCGCTCTGCAGCCGCTGTGCCGCATCGATATCGACACGCCGCACAGGCCGGAAGCCGGGACCGTGTCGTGAGTATCAGCGATGCCGCCCAGCGCGCCAGCGCGATTGACCCGACGCGCAGTTTCTGTGTCAGTGCGCCGGCCGGTTCGGGCAAGACGGAGCTGCTGATCCAGCGCTACCTGGCGCTGCTGGCGCGGGTGCAACGCCCCGAACAGGTGCTGGCCATCACCTTTACCCGCAAGGCGGCTGCGGAGATGCGCGAGCGGGTGGTGCGCGCGCTGCAGGCGGCACAACAGGCGACCCCCGCTGGCGGTGCGCACCAGCGGACCACGCGGGAGCTGGCCCGGCGTGCGCTGCAGGCGGCCGCCCGCCACGGCTGGCACCTGGTGCGCGACATCTCGCGCCTGAACATCAGGACCATAGACAGCTTCTGCGGCGCACTGACGCGACAGATGCCGGTGCTCAGCGAATTCGGCGGGCAGGCCAGCTTGCTGGATGACGCGGAGCAGTTGTACGCCGAGGCGGTGGCCGAGCTGTTTCGCAGCGTCGACCAACAGCACCCTGCAGCGGCAGACCTGGCCGCGCTGATGCTGCATTTCGACAACGACTGGGAGCGGCTGCAACGACTGCTGGTGGCCATGCTGGCACGCCGCGAACAGTGGCGCAACTACGTCGGCGTGCATCACACGCCCCGCGAATCCGAAGCCTATCTGCTGCAGACGGTGCAATCCCTGGTGCGCGACGAGCTGGGTGCGCTGGCGGCGCGGCTGGCCGTCTACACCGGCCCGCTGCTGGAGCTGCTGCAGTATGCCGCGCGCAACCTCGATCGGCCGCCGCCGGACACCTTCCCGGGCAGCGACCCCGACGACGTGGCGGCCTGGTGCGCTGTCCGCGCGCTGCTGCTGACCAATGACGGGACCTGGCGCAAACGGCTGGACAAGACCATCGGCTTCCCGGCGGGCAAGGGCGCAGCGCAGGCGCGCAAGGACCAGTTGCAGGCGCTGCTGCGGGAACTGGCAGAACTGGACGGACTGCAGGGCATGCTCTGCGCAGTCGGCTTCCTGCCGCAGATCGCCCCGGGCAGTGCGTCCTGGCAGCTGCTGGTGCACCTGTCGCGCCTGCTGCCGCTGCTGGCTGCGCAGTTGTTGCTGGTGTTTCAACGGCACGGCGCGGTGGATCACAACCAGGTGGCGCTCGCGGCCCTGCAGGCGCTGGGCGATGACGAGGCGCCCACGGAACTGGCACTGCGCCTGGACTACGGTATCGAGCACATCCTGGTGGACGAGTTCCAGGACACCGCGATCAATCAGTACGATCTGCTCGGGGCATTGACCCGGGGTTGGGGGGAGCACAACGCGCAGCGCCCGCAGGCCCCGCGCACGGTCATGGTGGTGGGCGACGCCATGCAATCCATCTACGGCTTCCGGGGCGCGAACGTGGGGCTGTTTCTCAAGGCCCGGCGTGAGGGCTTTAACGGGGTCCGGCTGGAACCGCTGGAGCTGCACAGTAATTTTCGCTCCGATGCCGGCGTGGTGGCGTGGATCAACGACACGTTTGCCGGGGCGTTTCCCGCGCGGGAGGATATCAACCGCGGACAGGTCAGTTTTACAGCGGCCAGCGCCGTGCGCCCGGCGGCGCTGCAACCCGCCGTGGCAATGCATGCATTTTACCGGGGGGATAACGGCGCAGCGGGCGCAGAGGCGGGGAGCGCAGAGGGGAGCACAGAGGGGAGCACAGAGGGACAGGCACAGGAGGTGGCATTTATCTGCGCGCACATCGCGGCCCTGAGCCGCGATGCAGAGATCCGCAGCATCGCCGTGCTGGGGCGCAGTCGCACTCACCTGCAGCCGGTTATTGCCGGCCTGCAGGACCTGGGCATAGCCTACAGCGCCGCCGCGCTGGACAGTCTCGCGCACTCGCCGCTGGTGGCGGATCTGCTGACCCTGTGCCGGGCGCTGGCCAGTCGCGCCGATCGGCTGGCCTGGCTGGCCCTGCTGCGCGCCCCCTGGTGCGGGCTGCAACTGGCGGACCTGCTGCGACTGGCGCAGCACGGCGATCCGCCGGGGGACGAACCCGTGTGGAACACGCTGTGCGACGACGCGGTGCGCAGCCGGCTCAGCCCCGACGGCAGACAGCGGCTCGCCGCGCTACTGCCCGTGCTGCGGCGGGCTGAACAGCAGCGCGAGCGGCTCAGCCTGCGGGTGTGGATCGAACAGGCCTGGGTCGGCCTGGGCGGGCCGGGCACCGCCGTCGATTGCGAGGCGCTGCGCGATGCGGAGAGTTTTTTCCAACTGCTGGAGCAGGCGGACTGCGAGGGCGTGGGCCTGGATCCGCAGTGGTTGTCGCAGGCCGTGGAAAAGCAGTTCATGAACAGCGCGGCAGTCGACACCCGGGTGCAGTTGATGACACTGCACCGGGCCAAGGGCCTGGAGTTCGACTGCGTGATCATTCCGCAACTGGCCAGGGTGCCGCGTGGCGACGGCCGGCAGTTGCTACTGTGGGACGAGCACAGCAGCCCGACGGGCGAGCGCCGCTTCCTGCTGGCGGCGGACGATCACAGCGCGCCGGGGGCGCCCACGCTGTACAACTACCTGCAACGACAGCGTCTGGAAAAAAACCTGCTGGAGAACACGCGACTTTTGTATGTGGGCGCCACGCGTGCCATCCGCCAGCTCACCCTCAGCGCGAGCCTGAATTGGGACGAGAAAAGGGAGGTGTTCCGCGCCCCCGCCGCTCGCAGCCTGCTCAGCAGCATCTGGCCGTTGTTCGAACAACAGATGATCGTGCATGAGCCGGCCGCGGCCGCGCCGCCGCCGCAGATACCGTCCACTGTGCGTCCCCTGCTGCGTCTGCGACGGGACAGCGCCGCGCCCATGCCCGCAGCAGCTCCGGCAGCGGTCCCCGCGCGGAGCGCTGTGCACACAGCGCAGCGCAATCTGCCCGACAGGGCGGCAAACCACCTGCAGCGCTGCGTCGGCAGCGTGGTGCATCTGGCGCTGGAGGAGTTGTCACGTCGTTCGCAATTGCCCGACGCATGCTCTGCAGCGGATCACAGCCGCTGGCGGCAGGCACTGCAGTGCTGTGGTCTGTGGGGCGCACCGCTGGACGCTGCGCTGGCGGCGGTGGCGGCAGCCATGGAGCGCTCGCTGGCGCCGCAGGGCGCCGGGCGCTGGCTGCTGGACAGCGCCCACACCGATGCCCGCAGCGAATGGGCGCTCACCTGGGTCGACGCGCAGGGCAGCCCCCGGGAACTGGTCATCGACCGCACCTTTGTGGCGCCCGACACGGGGATACGCTGGCTGATCGACTACAAGACCAGTCGACCGCTCCCGCACGAAAGCGTGGCGCAGTTCGCGGCGCGCGAAAGCGCACTCTACATGGAACAGTTACAGCGCTATCGCAGCGCCCTGCGCGCTCTGGGCGATCAGCCCATTTGCTGCGCCCTGTTTTTCGCCGCGCTGGGGCACCTGCACCACGTGGTCGAACTCGACCTGCCGGCCGGCTAGCCATATCAACCGTCTGAGACGTACAGGGTGAGCTGCTGTCCCGGCTGCAGGTATTTTCCGGGGTCCAGTTCGTTCCAGGTGATGATGTCGTTGATCGACACCTTGAACTTGCCGGCGATACGATAGAGCGAGTCGCCGCTGCGCACGCGGTAGTCGCGCACCGTCGCCCTGGCCGGGGCGGAGGCCAGCGCCAGGCTGGCGGGCCAGGCGGCGCCCCGGGGTATCATCAGCGTATCGCCGGCACGAATGCGGCTGCCGCGAATGCCGTTGACCTCGCGCAGCAGCCCCACCTGGGTGTCGAATTTTTTAGCAATGCGAATCAGGCTGTCTCCGCGCTCGATACGGTAGTGCCGCCACTGCACCCGGTCGTCGGGGGACAGACTGGCCACTTCCCGGGCAAAGCGTTCTCCAACACCCACTGGCAGCAGCAGTTCCGGCGCCATGTCCGGAGACGTCGCCCAGCGCAACTGGCCCGGGTTCAGGGCGCGCAGGGTGCTCAGCTCGATGCCCGCGAGCTCCGCGGCGCGCGCCAGTTCCAACTGCCCCCCGGTGGCCGCAACCTCGAAGGCGGGCGCATTGGGCACCGTGGGAATGTGCAGGTCAAAACTGTCGGGCTGTGCCACGATCTGGCTCAGTGCCAGCAGCCTGGGGACGTAGTTGCGGGTTTCGCGCGGCAGGCGCAGCGACCAGTAGTCGGTGGGCTGGCCGCGCTCGTCGTTGGCGCGGCGGGCCCGCGCCACGCGGCCCTTGCCGGAATTGTAGGCGGCCAGTGCCAGCAACCAGTCGCCGTCGAATTCGCTGTACAGGCTTTCCAGGTAGTCCAGGGCGCCGCGGGTCGAATCCCGCACGGCGCGGCGTCCGTCGTACCACCAGTCCTGCTCCAGTCCCAGGTAGCGTCCCGTGGCGGGCATGATCTGCCACAGCCCGGCGGCGTGAGAGTGGGACGAGGCGAAGGGGTCGAGCGTGCTCTCCACCAGGGGCAACAGCGCAATTTCCATGGGCAGGTCGCGCTTTTCGACTTCTTCCACGATGTAGTGCAGGTAGTAGGCGGCGCGTTGCGAGACGACCGGCAGATAATCCGGCTGGCGCAGGAACTGATCGCGGGCGCGTTCGATCTGGGGATTGTCCTGCACGGACCAGCTCAGCCGTTGGCGAATACGCTGCCACAGATCCTCCGGGGGAGACTCCTCCGGGGGCGGCTCCTGCGCCGGTGCCTGGACGACCTCCTGTGCCCGAGCGGGCGCGCTCGCCGGTGTCGTAGTCGGTGCTGTGGAGGGTTCGGTGTCAGTTGCGGGTACCGGCGCGGCTTGCGGCGGCTGGACAGTGGCCGTGCTCTGCGGCGCCATAGTCTGACACGCCGCCAGTGAAGCAAATATAGAAATTGCTATAATTAGCTTCTGTAATTGCATGAAATATAAGGCTAATTTAATTCTTGTTTCTTAAACACCATAACTCTATTTTATGTCCTTCTGGCCTGCAGGCCAATGGTTTCTACAGTTTCGACTCAAAACCCGTCTTTCCAGGCGCGCACTGTGGCGAAAACCGCCTCGGCCGAGTCGCCCTGCAACCTGTCCTGCTGCCGCAGGGATGCCAGCAGGGCGGGCTCGGCGCAGCGCAGAAAGGGATTGGTGGCCCGCTCCAGGGCGATATCCGAGGGCACGGTGGGCGCGCCGCGCTCGCGGGTGGCCTGCGCGGCCGCCAGGCGGTCGGTCAGCGCCGCGTTGTCGGGTTCCACCGCGCGGGCGAAAGCGAGATTCGCCAGGGTGTACTCATGGGCGCAGTACACCCGGGTGTCGGGGGGCAGGGCGGCCAGGCTGCGCAGCGAGCGGAGCATCATGGCCGGCGTGCCCTCGAACAGGCGACCGCAGCCCCCTGCGAACAGGGTGTCGCCGCAAAACAACAGCGGCTGCGGCTGGGCACAGAAGTAGGCGATGTGATCCAGGGTGTGTCCGGGCACCTCCAGCACCTGGAAGTCCAGACCGAGCACCGGCACACTGTCTCCCGCGCCGACCCGCTGGTTGATCCCCGCAATCGCCGGATTGTGCGGGCCGTACACGACCGGAGCATACCGCGCAACCAGTTGTTCCAGGCCGCCCACGTGGTCGTGGTGATGGTGGGTGATGAGGATCGTGCCCAGTTGCAGTTGTCTGGCGTCAAGCGCACTGACCACTGGCGCGGCATCGCCCGGGTCCACCACGCAGGCGGCGCGAGTCTGCGCATCGTACAGCAGCCAGATGTAGTTGTCGTTGAAGGCCGGTAGCGGCTCGATTGTCAGCATGGGACACCGTTTCAATTGGATTAAAATACAGTAACATGAGTGCTTCGCGCCGCCTGCGGCAAGTCGAACCAGCGGTACCACAGATGAACCGTCACATGAACACCGAGTGTAGCGACATTTCCACGCGACTGGAATCCTGGTATGCCCGGGACAACGGCCGCTATCTGCTGGCGTGCACCCAGGCCGCCTGCAGGGAGTTTCTCGACACGTCCTTCGGCTATCACATCCTGCAACTGGGCATCACCCGCGAACAGCCGCTGTTTGACTCGAGCCGGATCAACCACCGCATCTACTGTGCCGCACGGCCCGGGCAGGGCATCGGACTGGTGGCCGATGCTGCGGAGTTACCGTTCGATGGTGACAGCATCGATATCGTGATAGCCCACCACAGTCTCGAGTTCACCGCCAACCCCCATCAGGTGCTGCGCGAGATACAGCGCGTGCTCACGCCCCAGGGGCACCTGCTGGTGGTGGGTTTCAACCCGCACAGCCTGATGGGGGCCAACCTGTACCTGCGCGGCTTGTCCCGGCAGTCGCTGTGGCGCCGGCACAGCCCGGTCAGCGAGAAGCGGCTGACCGACTGGCTGCGCCTGCTGGGCTGCGACGTGCAGTGCGCCAGGCGCTGCTACGCCGTGCCACCCTTTGGCGGACGCAAACTGCGGCAGTGGCTGCTGGGCTGCGATGCCTGGAGCAACCGGCACAATCTGCCCGGCGGTGGTATTTATATCGTGCACGCGATAAAGCAGGTCGGCGCATTGCACAAGCCGCGCCTGCAGTTCCTGCGGCGCCAGCGCCTGATGGGACTGGCCGTCCCCAAGCCGGCCGCAGCCCCCAGCCCGACCCCGGCAACAGCGGCGCGGCGCGGGCGCGCTATGGTCAATTCGGACGCGGGGAACGCGGCGGCTTGAAGGGTGTGGAGATGTTTACCGACGGCGCCTGCCGCGGCAATCCCGGACCGGGCGGCTGGGGTGTGCTGCTGCGCTATCGCGGCGTGGAGCGTGAACTTTACGGTGGCGAAGCCGACACCACCAACAATCGCATGGAACTGCGGGCGGCGATCGAAGGCCTGCGAGCCCTGCGCGAGCCCTGCACTGTCGCGCTCACCACCGACTCGAGCTACGTCAGGAACGGTATCACCACCTGGCTGGAAGGCTGGAAGAAACAGGGCTGGAAGACGGCGGGGCGCAAACCGGTCAAGAACGTCGACCTGTGGCAGGCACTGGACGAACAGAACCAGCGCCACCGGGTGTCTTGGCACTGGGTAAAGGGACACAGCGGTCACCGGGAAAACGAAATCGCGGACCAACTCGCCAATCGCGGCATCGATGAACTCGCCCAGCGGTAGGGGTGGCCGGCCCTGCCGGGGCGCCGGGTATGCCGCACCACCGTGTGCGCCCTTGCCAGCGCCCCGTGGTGGTAACGGTGCGCTGGGCGCAGTGTCCGGCGACATTCGCTGGCAGGCGTACTGAGGTAGCCCATGAGACAGGTTGTACTCGACACAGAGACCACCGGCCTGGACGTGTCCCAGGGCCACCGTATCATCGAAATCGGCTGCGTGGAGCTCGTCAACCGCAAGCTGACCGGCAACCATTTCCACCACTACATCAATCCCCGGCGCGAGATCGATCAGGGTGCGATTGAAGTACACGGCATCACCAGTGACTTTCTCGCGGACAAGCCCCTGTTCGAGCAGATCGCCGCCGACTTCCTGGCCTACGTCGCCGGCGCGGAACTGATCATCCACAACGCGCCCTTCGATCTGGGCTTTCTCGACAGCGAATTACAGCGCCTGGGCGCGGGACAAGACGAACTGCAGGCGTATTGCACGGTAGTGGACACGCTGGTGATGGCGCGCGCCAAGCACCCGGGGCAGCGCAACAATCTCGACGCACTGTGCCAGCGTTACCTGGTCGACAACTCGCAGCGCGAACTGCACGGCGCACTGCTCGATGCGGAAATTCTGGCGGATGTGTACCTGGCCATGACCGGGGGGCAGACCGCCTTCGCGCTGTCCGAGACGGGCGCTCGGGGCGATGACGGCTTAGCCCGGGGCGATCACCTGATCCGGCTGTCCGCCGACCGCGCGCCGCTGCCGGTCATTCGCGCCAGCGCAAAAGAGCTGGCCGCACATGAAAGCCAGTTGGATGCGATCGCTGCAGACAGCGGCGGCAGGGTGTTGTGGCGCGAGCTTTGATGCCGAGCTGCCGCTTCAGACAAACAGGGCCACGCAGGCAAAGCCGACACCGCCGAGCACCAGCGTGTAGGGCAGAGCCATGATCACCATGCGGCCATAGGACAGGCGAATCAGCGGCGCCAGCGCCGAGGTCAGCAGGAACAGGAAGGCGGCCTGGCCGTTGGGCGTGGCGACGCTGGGCAGATTGGTGCCGGTATTGATGGCCACGGCGAGGTGGTCGAACTCCCAGCGGGTAATGGTGCCCGCATCCAGCGCGGCCTTCACTTCGTTGATGTAGACCGTGGCCACGAACACGTTGTCGCTGATCATGGACAGCACGCCGTTGGCCAGAAAAAACATCGGCGGCCGAGCCGAAGAATCCATGGCCAGCACTGCGTCGATCACCGGCGTAAACAGGTGCTGCTCGTGAATCACCGCGACGATGGCAAAAAACACCACCAGTAGAGCGGTAAAGGGCAGGGCTTCTTCAAAGGCATGACCCAGTTGGTGTTCCTCCACCACGCCGTTGAACGCCGTCAACAGCACGATCACCATGAGGCCGATAAGGCCGACGGCAGCCAGGTGAAAAGCCAGGCCGAGCACCAAAATGGCGGCCACTATCGCCTGCACCACCAGGCGCGCGTTGGTGCGTGCGTTGCGCTGGGTTTCTTCCGTGGCCTGGAAATCGATCAGCACCTGGCGCACGTTGTCGGGAAGCTCGGAGCCGTAGCCGAATCTGCCGCTCCACTCCAGCAGGACGCAGGTGGCCAGGCCCGCGGCCAGCACCGGCATCGTGACCGGCGCCATGAGCACAAAAAACTCGGCGAAGCTCCAACCCGCGACCGTGGCTATCAGCAGGTTCTGCGGCTCCCCGACCAGGGTGCAGACGCCGCCGAGCGCGGTGCCCACCGCGCCGTGCATCAACAGGCTGCGCAGAAACGCCCGAAACGCCTCTAAATCCTTGCGATTGACCTCCTGCACCGAGTCGTCCACCGAGTGGTCGTGGCCCTCGTGGCTGAGCTGCTTGCCCGACGCCACCTTGTGGTACACGGAGAAAAAACCGACGCCGACACTGATCAGCACCGCGGTCACCGTCAATGCGTCGAGAAATGCGGAAAGAACCGCCGCAACCAGGGAAAACAGCAGGGACAGTACAATTTTCGAGCGCACATTGAGCAAAATGCGCGTGAACACGAACAACAACAGTTCCTTCATGAAGTAGATACCGGCCACCATGAACATCAGCAGCAGGATGACTTCAAAGTTGGCCACCGCCTCGTGGTACACCATTTCGGGGGATGTCATCCCCAGCAGGATCGCTTCAATGGCCAGCAGCCCCCCCGGTTGCAGCGGATAACACCGCAGCGCCAGCGCCAGGGTAAAAATGAACTCGGCGATCAGAAACCAGCCGGTGACGAAGGGCCCCAGCGTGTACAGCGCCAGCGGGTTGAGCAACAAAAAGCACACGATCGTTTTTTTGTACCACCCGGGAGAGGGGCCGAGAAAATTGGTCCACAGGGCGCGGCTAGTCGTTTCGGTCATGGTCGCTCTAGTTCTTGTGGGTATTGGGAGGGCTGCATTCTACGTGAATCAAGCGGCCTGCATAAGGCCAGTCATCCAAAAAAATCCAGTTGCAGCAGCCCTGGCGCCGGCCAGCCAGTCTTGCCCGCAACGCGAGCTGGGCATACCATAGCCGATCCGTCGCCGCCCGCTTTGGATCGGCCAAACTGCGATGCGACCGCGACGGCAGTCGCGTCGCTGTCGGCGCGGCGCACACACAGCCGAGTACGGCAAGCGCACACGGATAGATGGAGTAGACAGTTGGAATTCATCTACGAATACGGCCTGTTTCTCGCCCAGGCGGTAACCTTCGTGGCCGCGATACTCATCGTGGCTGCCGGCCTGGTGTCCATCGGGCACCGCCACAAAATGGAACAACACGAGGGGCACATCGAAGTGCGCCATCTCAACGACAGGTATCGCCATATCCGGGACACGATCGAGGCGGCGGTGGCAGACCCCGATACGCGCAAAGCACAGCGCAAAGCGGACAAGAAAGCCGAGAAGACGAAGGCCAAACAGGCGAAAAAACAGCGCAGGAAAGCGGGTGCCGAATCGGCGCAGGACAGACGCAAGCGCCTGTACGTGCTGTCCTTCGACGGCGATATCAAAGCCAGCGCGACCGACAACCTGCGCGAGGAGATCTCCGCCGTGCTGCCGCAGATTCAGGCCGGCGATGAAATCCTGGTAAAGGTGGAAAGCTCCGGCGGACTGGTACACAGCTACGGTCTGGCCGCCAGTCAACTGCAGCGTATCAGCAGTGCCAGGGTGCCGCTGGTCATCGCGGTCGACAAAGTGGCGGCCAGCGGCGGCTACATGATGGCCTGTGTGGCGGACCGGATCATCGCCGCGCCCTTCGCGGTGCTGGGGTCGATTGGCGTACTGGCTCAACTGCCCAATTTCCACCGCCTGCTGCAGAAGCACGATATCGACTTCGAGCTGCTTACGGCCGGCGAATACAAACGCACCCTGACCCTGTTTGGTGAAAACACGGAAAAAGGCCGCGAGAAATTTATCGAGGAACTGGAACAGACCCACGAGTTGTTCAAGACTTTCGTCAGCGCCAACCGGCCATCCCTGGATGTCGCGAAGGTCGCGACGGGGGAGGTTTGGTACGGACAACAGGCGCTGACAGAGGGCCTGGTGGACGAATTGCAGACCAGCGACGCCTTCATTCAGGGGCGGCTGGCGGACTGGGATGTGTACGAGGTGCGTTTCGAGCACAAGAAGAACTGGCAGGAAAAACTGGGCATGGCAGCCGAAGGCGCCCTGGAGAAAACCTTCCTGCGTATCTGGCAGACCGGTCGGGAGCGCAATACCTACTGATCTTTTTCGCGCTTTTCCGGTTTTTCACATTTGCCGCGCAGGATGATGGCGCGGTTGACCAGCGCGTCCTGGTCGCCTCCCTCGTCCGCCAGCACCGCGGCGCCGACGTCGCTGCGCTGTTGCGCGCAGGGGTCCGGATCATCCGACAGGGTCAGCCACGCCAGCAGTGCGATGGCCAGAATCACAAAGGCAAAAAGGGCGGCGGGCTGCAGCCAGTTGTCGCGCATCGCTCTTGCAGTCCCTATGTAGTAAAGTCCTCGCTGACATAGTAAGCCACCACGCACTGATATAGCCAGACAAAGCACCGATGGTTGGCAGGGAACGGGCTGCGAAGCCCGCTTGCGCATGCGACGGATTTCTGTCAGTTTGGCCTCGGGCTGGCGGAACTGGCAGAACGAAACAGGAAGGCGGGTGAACACTGCAATTTACGGTTTTGACCTGTTGGGCGTGATGGTCTTTGCCATTTCCGGCGCCCTGGCGGCCGCCGAGCGGCGCCTGGATATTCTGGGTTTTATCCTGTTCGGCACCATCACCGGCATCGGCGGCGGCACCGCGAGGGATTTACTCCTCAATACGGACGTGGTCTTCTGGGTGGGTGACCCCGCCTACCTGTGGGTGTGCATCGGCGCCTCCCTGGCCACCTGGTTCCTGGCGCGCCGGTTCCAGACGCTCGCCACGGTGTTGCTGTGGGCCGACGCCATGGGTCTGGCGCTCTTTTCGGTACTGGGCACGATGAAAGCGCTGGCCTGGCATGCGCCGATGATCGTCGCCATCGGCATGGGCATGATGACCGCTTCCTTTGGGTCGCTGCTGCGCGACAGCCTGCTCGGCCGCCCGGCCGTGCTGCTGCAACCGGATATCTACGTCACCGCCGCGCTGTTGGGAGCGTGCAGCTACGGACTGCTGCAGGCGGACCCACGCACGGCGGCCATCGCCATGCCGGTGGCGATGACTGCCGCCTTCACGCTGCGCGCCGCAGCCATCCTCCTGGATTTGCGGCTGCCAAAATACGGCACCGGCCCCGCAGAGTGAGCCGATCGGTATTTTTGTTCGGCAGATTTCGCCAGGGGATGGCCACACGAGGCAATGATGAGCTGGTACAAACTCAACTGCGGTGACCCCCTGCTCAGCGATCCCGTCGTGACCGGCGTCATCGAGGCCTTCGAGCAGTATCGCAGGGACGGTCAGATCGGCACGGGCGCCAGCATTTACTCGCGCCACGAGTCGCGCAACTCGCTGCACTGTGAATTGATCCTGTATTTCACCCCCGAGACAGCGCCCGTCGCGCGCCGGGTGGGCGCGCGGCCCTGTCCGGTACCGCGCAGGCGAGGACTGGCGCCGCTCGCCGAAGCCGGCGAGCGGCAATTGCCAAAGTGAACGTGATTGAACTGTTTGTGCAGACAGCCCTTGCTGGAATCGCCATTCCGATTGGCGGATTTATGGCGTCCATTGCACATATTCGTCCAGACTGGCTGGAGCCGTGTCGGGTTTTCCGCTGGGACTGCTTGGACTGTTACTGGAAGTACGAGAAAAATGACGCCAGCGCGCGTTTTTCCCGAATCTCTGAACGTGAGTCACTCGATACAGCGACAACACCGCGTACCGGTAAGACAGTGCCGGCTTGCGTTGCACGACAGACCGGCACGACGGCAGCCCGGACCCCGCCACAGCAATCATCTGTTCATGACCATCTGACCCTACCCCGGACCAGCGCAAGATCCGTGACGCCCATTGCACAAACGATATAATCTCATCCATCATTACACTGCCGCGCAGGCCGCTGCAACCCGTGTCGCCGTCTGCTGCTGGAAGTGCTTTTGTCGGCGTTGCTCCGCGATCCGAGTCATCCGCACCGGGCTGAGAAATGCGTTTGTGTCAACAGGACAATCATGGAAACACTTGATGACAACTGCCAGTGATCCTTCCCTGCAGGTAATGGCAGATGAAGTGCAGAAGGTGATTCGGGCGGAAAAAAACCGCAAGCGCTTCAATGCCCTGGGCTGGCTCGTCCTGGTCGGCGCCGTCACGTCGGTCCTGTTGTGGTGGTTCTGGCCTTCACCGGTAAAGGTACACTGGCAAACATACACACTGGATCGGGCCGACATGGTGCTCACGGCGATGGCAACGGGCAACCTCCAGCCTAAAAGTGAAGTGTCGGTGGGAGCGGAAATTTCCGGTCTGATACGCGAAGTGCTGGTTGCAGAGAACGACACCATTCGCCAGGGGCAGGTTCTGGCGAGGTTCGACACCGAGGAACTCGACGTCGCCCTGCAGCAGGCGACGGCGGGCCTTGCCCTGGCCAGAGCATCGCTATTCGAAACCACCGCCACACTCGAAGAGGCGCAGCTAGCAGAGCGCCGGACCCGCTCTTTAGTGCAGCAGAGGATGCTGCCCCAGGCTGCGCTGGACGAAGCAATCGCCAAACGCAAGCGGGCTGAAGGGCAGGTGGCCTACGCGAAAGCAACGGTGCAGCAGGCCGAGGCGACCATATCCCAGGCGCGCACCCGGCTGGAGAAGGCCGTTATCACGTCGCCCATCAACGGTGTGGTGCTGCAGCGCAGTATTGAGCCTGGAACCACGGTAGCGGCGAGTTTTCAAACGCCCGTGCTCTTCCTGCTCGCGCAAGACCTGGGACAGATGGAACTCCACGTTTCGATGGACGAAGCGGATGTGAGTATGGTCAGGGCAGGCCAGCGCGCGACCTTTACGGTCGATGCCTGGGCGGGCCGGGAGTTTGACGCCCGGGTGGCGAAAGTCTACCTGTATCCGACCGTCGAGGACAATGTCGTGACGTACACGACGGTGTTGAGTGTTGACAATTCGCAGCACTTGCTCCAACCCGGCATGACCGCAACAGCGACGATTTATACCGGTAAGCGGGAGCGCGCGTTGCGGGTGCCCAACACGGCCTTTCGCTTCACACCTCCGGCTGCTCAGGGTCGGGATGAAGGACTGTTCAGCCGCCCGGCGAGTCGCGCCGATGATCACGCGTTGGCCTCCTCCAACACCATCTGGGTTCTCGCGGCGGAACAACCCCGGCGTGTGCTGGTTCGCACCGGTTATACCGATGGCAGATACACTGAAATCCTCAGTGACGAACTGTCGGAGGGTGACAGAATTTTGATCGGCGTTGCCGGTGACTCCGTTGAATAACGCAGCGCAGAACCGGGACGAGCCTCAAGCACCACCCGACTTGCCTCCCGCCACGATTCATATGCGTCGTATCCACAAGGTTTATGGTTCGGGTGCCGCTCAGGTGAAGGCTCTCGATGGTGTCGATCTGACCATACGGGAAGGTGAATTTGTCGCCATCATGGGGCCCAGCGGGTCGGGAAAGTCTACTTGTATGAACCTGGTGGGCTGTCTCGATGTGCCGTCATCCGGTGACTACCTGTTTCGCGGGGTACATGTGGGCGGACTCGACCGCGATGCGCTTGCCTTGCTGCGCCGTCACTTCATGGGGTTTATTTTCCAGAGTTTTAATTTGCTGCCGCGGGTCAGCGCCCTGGGCAATGTGGAATTGCCATTGATCTACGAGGGGATCAAGCGGTCCACGCGCCGTGCGCGTGCGGCGCGGGCGCTGCGCAGTGTCGGCCTCGCCGGCCGTGAAGCGGCCACTCCCAGCCAGCTCTCCGGTGGACAGCAGCAGCGCGTTGCCATTGCCCGGGCACTGGTTACCGAGCCACCGGTGTTGCTGGCCGACGAACCCACCGGCAACCTGGATACTGCGACGGCCGACGACATCATGACCCAGTTGGCCCGGATCCGCGCACAGCGCGGTATTACGATTATCATGGTGACCCACGAGCCGGATATTGCCCGGCATGCGCAGCGGATTCTGTACTTTGTCGACGGCAAACTGGTGAAGGACGGCACGCCGGCGGAAATTCTGACATGAGACTGCTGGACACCTTTGTCATGGCCCTGCAGGCGGTGGTCAGAAATAAACTCCGTTCGTTTCTGACGGTGCTGGGTATCATCATAGGCGTTGCCAGTGTCGTCGCCATGGTGCATCTGGGTCAATCCGCTACCCGAACAGTCACTGATGAAATTGCCAGTATTGGTTCAAACCTCTTGTTCGTGGTGCCGGGCTCTGCACACCGCGGGCCGGGGGGATTGCGCACGACGGCCGAACCTTTCGACCTCGCGGACGCCATCGCCATAGAACGCGAGGTACCTGCCATTCTTGTCGCACCGGCGCTATCCACCGATGCAACCGTTGTCATCGGCAATGCCAATGAATCGATACCTGTGGTGGGAACGAATAACCATTATTTCGCGGTGCGCAACCACGGTATCGCGTATGGCAGGGCATTTGAGAATGACGAACTGGATGCCGGTGCGGCCGTCTGTATCATTGGCGCTACGTTGATCGACGAGATGTATCTCGGTCAGGAACCCATCGGCACCACATTGCGTGTCGGGCGCACTGCCTGTCGGGTAATCGGCGTCCTCGAAGAAAAAGGCCAATCCATGGGGCAGGATCGGGACAAGATTATCGTGATGCCGATCAAGGCAGTCCAGCGCCGGCTGGTCGGGGAACTCGATGTTTCCACCATCTATGTGTCAGCACTGGCTGCCGGCAGTACCGGTGCGGTGCAACAGGCGATCGAGTCACTGCTTCGACAGCGCAGAACTATCGCACCAGGCAAAGACGACGATTTCTACGTCAGAGACACTCAGGACATCGCCCGGGCCCTGGCCAGTACGACCAATACCATGACCATCTTGCTGGGGGCCATTGCCGCGGTTAGCTTGCTGGTGGGCGGTATCGGTATCATGAATATCATGCTGGTGTCCGTCACCGAGCGCACCCGCGAAATCGGTATTCGCCTGGCGATAGGTGCGCGGGCGCGCGACGTCCTGATGCAATTTCTGGTCGAGTCGGTCGCGCTGTCGACGCTGGGCGGCATTATCGGATTACTGCTCGGTATCGGCGGTACCTGGCTGACAACGTCGCGACTGGGTATGCCATTTTTGTTGTCTCCCGCGGTCATGCTGCTGGGATTCTCCTTTGCAGTCGCCATCGGGATTTTCTTTGGTTTTTTTCCTGCGCGCAAGGCTGCGAGACTCAATCCTATCGACGCTTTGCGCCACGAGTAAGCGCGCGAAACGAGATGCACGGCAGGGCGCAATAATTTTTCCGCCAGGCGCCGCTCGCGCCCCCCGGCAGGAAAATTGCCGCTCCTGCACGTCTGTCGTGTTCAGTGCAGCTTAATAAATGGCACTGGCACGAGCTGGTCATAATGCTCTGCGACTGGCTGCATGGCGGTGTAACTGCCTTTCGTTCTGTAGCCCCAGTCAGTACATCTGCGCCACACGGTATCGTGCAAACGCACAGCGCATGACCTTGCTGTCCACATCATCCAATTGTGGTCTAATGCGGTGGTATTGGAGTGGCCCACGCTGGCCGACGAGACTGCAATCAAACGTGGATCATACCCCGGAGACGCAATTGAACACACGGATAAGGGAACTGTTAGAGGAAATCCGCCTGCGGGAGGAGCAGTTGGCCGACATTCTCGAACAACAGCAGGCCGCACTGTCGTATCGACTGGACGGTACACGGGTCAGATTCGAAGAATCCGTCAGGCAGGCGCATCAGCGATTGAAGACCGGGCTGTTGCGCTGGCTTTGGCACAGTGAGTGGCGCAATCTTGCCTCGGCACCGGTGATCTATCCGATGATAGTGCCGTTTCTCTTGCTGGATGCAGCGGTGTCCTTTTATCAATGGACCTGCTTTCCCCTGTATCGAATCAAGCGGGTGCGCCGCAGCGCGTATATCGTCATCGATCGGCATCGGCTGTCTTACATGAACAGCATTGAAAAGCTCAATTGTGTGTACTGCGGCTACGTCAGCGGGCTGCTGGCCTATTGCCGGGAAATTGTCGCGCGCACCGAACAGTACTGGTGCCCCATCAAGCACGCCAGGAAAATTCTCGACCCACACAAACGCTACGCCCGTTTTTCCGACTTCGGGGATGCGGCCATGCATGCGCAAAACAGACAGGAAATGCGCCTGGCGGTACGCAATATCACTGACGAAGAAGACGTCAGTTCTGCTCGCACCGGCGACTGAACGGCGCGCAGGCTACAGCGATCGCATTTGCGGTCGGTGTGGTGTGACACCCATTCGATACTCCTGGGGCGAGCGCTTGCGGGAACAAGAGTACCGCCGTGTCGCTTGCCCGGCGGCACTGCCGTGTCGATCGAAAATATGCTCATCATCACTAGCATTTCCCACACAGCATGTAATTGTAATTCGCAGCCCGTTACAGCGTCATTGTGGACATCCACAGGTCGCACTGCACCTTTCACCAATGTACTCCATCTGCCTGAGGGCGTAGCTTGGTTGCTCCACCGGCAGCACGCCGGATTCATCGATAACCGAGGTTGAGGGTTCGAACATGAAAGTTCAGGAAATTATGACCACAAATGTATTCACGGTAACCGACAGCCAGACATTGAACGATGCGGCCCAGATCATGTGGGAACACGATTGCGGCTGCGTTCCCGTAGTGAGCGCGCAGAGCGGCCAGTTGGTCAGCATGGTGACGGACCGCGACATTGCGATGGCGTCCTATACCAGCGGCAAGTGTCTGTTCGACCTGCCGGTTACGTCCGCGCAAGCAAAAAAAGCGATTATGGCCGCACCGGATGACGATATCGGCAATGTTGAACAGTGCATGCAGTCCAACCAGATCCGCCGCATCCCGGTGGTCGATGAGGCGTCGAAACTGGTGGGCATCGTATCGCTCAACGACATTGCGCTGGCCAGCAGCTACGGACGCTCCGGCGTCAGCGCCAAGGAAGTGGCCGGCACACTGGCGGCCATCTGTCAGAAAACGGGCAGCAAACCGATGAAAGCCGTGGTCAATGCCTGAGTCTGACTGCCCCGTCGTTACCGACGGCTGCATCGAACATGCAGCGCAGCAACTGTTATTTAACCTGTGAGGATATGAGTATGCCGAGAAGAGAACTTGCCCCCTGGCGCTGGGGGAGACTGCGCCACGCCGCAGACCAGCCCTTCGAGTCCTTTGAGCGGGATATATCGTTATTGCAGCGCGAGATGGACCAGTTGACCCGCGATTTCTGGGACGGCGCAGAGCGGTTTCCCGCCCTGCGGGGTCTGTTGTCCCGCGGTGCGCTGTCGCCGCAGATCGACGAAACGGAAGATGAAAAAGGATTTCATATCAAGGTGGACCTGCCCGGCATGGATGAAAATGACGTGGAAGTCAGCCTCAGTGACGGCCTGCTCACGATCAAGGGCGAGAAAAAGCAGGAGCAGGAAGAGGAGGGCAAGGAGTTTTATCGCAAGGAACGCAGCTTCGGCGCATTCAGACGCACCCTGAGCATTCCCGCGGAAGTCAATGAAGCGAAGATAGCGGCCTCGTTCAAAAAGGGCGTGTTGAGCATCGACCTTCCCAAGAGCGAAGAGGCGAAGAAAAAAGTCAAGCGCATTGCAGTCAAGGCCGAGGCATAGGCGTACCGGCGCACCGGGTCGGCGTGTAGCTGAACGCCGGCCCGGTGCCGAGGCGTCGCCGGACGGTGCTGCGGCTTTCAGGCAGCAGCTCGATAACGCTCACCCCCTCGGCCATGTCGGTGAACCCGATGATATCGCCTACGGCGTACTCTACCTCGCGTCGGATGAAGCCAGGTTTGTCACCGGTGCGCAACTGCTCATCGATCGTGGCTATGCTGCTCAGTAGAACGTGTTTGCAGATCAATACGCTCGGGAGGTGCACCGGATGAATACACAGGTTACTTTGCAGCAAACCGTCGATGCACTGGTTCAGAAAGGCAAGGGTATTCTCGCCGCCGACGAGAGCAATCCGACCATGGCAAAGCGTTTCCAGGCGATCGGTGTCGAGTCGACCGAGGAGCAGCGCCGCAGTTACCGCAGTTTGATCCTGGCAACGCCCGGGCTGGGTGAATTTATCAGCGGAGTCATTTTGTTCGAGGAAACCCTCGGCCAGTGTGCAGATGATGGCACGCCTCTGCCCGAACTGGCGCGGCGACAGGGCATGGTGCCGGGTGTCAAGGTCGACCGGGGCAAGGTGCCGCTGGCCAATGCGCCGGGCGATGAAATCACTCAGGGCCTGGACGGCCTGCAGCAGCGCCTGGAGGAATACAAAACACGGGGCGCCCGCTTTGCAAAATGGCGCGATGTGTACCATATATCGACAAGCACGCCGAGCCGGCTCGCGATCGAGGCCAACGCCGAGGTTCTTGCGCGCTATGCCGCGATCTGCCAGCACCAGGGCCTGGCACCCATTGTCGAGCCGGAGGTGCTGATCGACGGCGATCATGGTATCGAGCGCGGCGCCCAGGTCAGCGAAGCGGTGCTGCACGCAGTGTTTCACGCGCTGCATCGGCACCGTGTCGTACTGGAACACATGCTGCTGAAACCGAGCATGGTGACACCGGGTAAAGCGTGCACACAGCAAGCTGCTCCGGAAGAGGTCGCGGCACAGACCGTCGCGGTATTGCGCCGGGTGGTGCCGGCCGCCGTCCCCGGCATCGTTTTTCTCTCCGGTGGGCAGACACCGCAGGAGGCCACCGCCAATCTCGATGCGCTCAATCGCCTGTCACCACAGCCCTGGGAGCTGAGTTTTTCCTACGGCCGCGCACTGCAGGAACCTGCCTTGCAGGCTTGGCGTGGCGATCCCGCCAATGCGGCCGATACCCAGACGGCGCTGTACCGGCGCGCCAAACTCAACGGCGCGGCACGCGCGGGACAGTACCGTTCTTCCATGGAAACGGCCGATGCATGATTGACGAACATTGCCCGAACAAACAGGAGGCGCGCATGCGCAGCGCTCAACCCAATTACATTCGCTGGTTTGGCGAGATCACCGCAAACGATGTGCCCCTGGTGGGCGGCAAGAATGCCTCTCTGGGCGAAATGTACCGCGAACTGACGCCGCAGGGTGTGCCTGTACCCAACGGTTTTGCCACAACCGCCGATGCCTACCGCGACATGCTCTCGGCGGTCGGAGCCTGGGACACATTGCACACGCTGCTCGACGGGATCGACAAGAACGATGTGCGGGAACTGACGCGCAGGGCACACCAGGCGCGCGATCTGGTCTATGGCGCCGTTCTGCCGGATGAACTGCGCCGGCAGATCCTCGGTGCCTACCATCAGTTGCAGGAGGAATACGGGGCGGAATTGAGCCTCGCGGTGCGCAGTTCCGCCACCGCCGAAGATCTGCCGGAGGCCAGTTTTGCCGGACAGTATGAAACCTATCTGAATATCCAGGGCGACGAAATGCTGCTCAATGCCGGCCGGCGCTGTTTCGCCTCGCTGTTCACCGAGCGCGCAATTGCCTACCGTATCGATCACGGTTTCGATCATTTCAAGCTCGCTTTGTCGCTTGGCGTGATGAAAATGGTGCGAGCGGATCTCGCCGCCAGCGGCGTAACGTTTTCTGTGGACACCGAGACCGGCTTTTCCGATGTGGTGTTTGTCACCGGCGCCTATGGCCTGGGTGAAAACGTGGTGCAGGGCACGGTTGATCCGGACGAGTTCTACGTACACAAGCCCACCTTCCAGCGAGGCCATCGCGCCGTGTTGCGCCGCATGTTGGGAGAGAAAAAAATCAAAATGGTCTACTCCCAGGGGCGCAGTGGCGAAACCACGCGCAATGTGCCGACACCGAAAGCCATTCGAGCGCAATTTTGCATCACCGATGAAGAGGTGTTGACCCTGGCGGATTACGCGATCAAGGTGGAAGCCCATTACAGCGCGCGAGCCGGGACTGCCGTGCCCATGGATATGGAATGGGCCAAGGACGGTGGCGACGGCCGGCTCTATATCGTGCAGGCGCGGCCGGAGACCGTGGTGTCCCGGCGCCAGGCCACGCAGCTCGAGGAATATCGCCTGCAGGGTCGCGGCGAGGTGGTGGCTACCGGCCGGGCAGTCGGCACCAGAGTGGCAACGGGCCGCGCCCGCGTCATCCAGGACATTGCACGTTTATCGGAGTTTCAACCGGGGGAAGTCCTGGTTGCCGACACCACGACCCCGGGCTGGGGGCCGGTGATGAAAACGGCGGCGGCGCTTGTCACCAACCGCGGCGGGCGCACCTGCCATGCGGCCATTGTGGCGCGCGAACTGGGTATCGCCGCAGTGGTCGGTACGGACAATGGCACCGAAACGATCCGCACCGGCGATCTCATAACCCTGTCTTGCGCTGAAGGCGACGTGGGCAGGGTGTACGCCGGTGAAGTGCCCTATACCGTTCAGACCACCGATATCAGCGAGCTGCAGCGGCCGCGCACCCGGATCATGATGAACCTGGCCAATCCCGAGGTGGCCTTCCAGAGCAGTTTCATACCCAATGATGGTGTGGGGCTGGCGCGCATGGAGTTCATCATCAATCAGTTCATCAAGGTGCACCCCATGGCGCTGGTCAATCCGGGAAAAATCCAGGACCGAACAGAGCGCGCGCGGATCGAGCAACTGACGCGCGGTTATCCCGCGCCGGCTGATTTTTTTATCGAACGCCTGTGCGAAGGCATCGGCACCATTGCCGCGGCATTTTATCCCAAACCGGTAATCGTGCGCCTGTCGGATTTCAAGACCAATGAGTACGCCAATCTGCTGGGTGGACGCCATTTCGAGCCGGTAGAGGACAACCCCATGCTGGGATTCCGCGGCGCCTCGCGCTATACCCATCCGGACTACGCCGAAGGTTTTGCCCTGGAATGCGCCGCCATGCGGCGGGTGCGCGACACCATGGGATTGACCAATGTCAAGCTCATGATTCCATTTTGCCGCCGCGTGGAGGAAGCCGAGCGGGTGCTGGAGAGCCTCGCGCAGCACGGTCTGCGCCGCGGCGAGAATGACCTGGAAATTTACGTGATGTGTGAGATTCCCAACAACGTGATCCAGGTCGATGCGTTTGCCAAACTGTTCGACGGCTTTTCCATCGGTTCCAATGATCTCACACAACTGACATTGGGGGTCGACCGGGACTCCGAACTGGTGGCCTTTGACTTCGATGAGCGCGACCCCGGCGTGCTGGAGATGATTCGCCTGGCGGTGGACGGCGCACGCCGCAACCAGCGGCATTCGGGCATCTGCGGCCAGGCGCCGTCCGACTACCCCGAAATGGTCGACTATCTCGTCGAGATCGGCATCGACTCGATGAGCCTCAATCCCGACATGGTGATCAAGACCACGCTGCAGGTTCTCGAGGTGGAAAAACGTCTGGGATTCGGCGACAGGGCAGGTGATTGATCGGCGGCCAGTGTCGGCTTTATCGTGGTGCGGTAATACTCGATAACTCGCCTTTTGGCACCCTTGCCTGGACGGATGTCTTAACTGTGACTGTCTTGGCCAAAAGCGGTGCGAGAGCGTCCCGCGTCTGTCGACCGTATATTTACCAGCCAGTTCAGCCAGGGGAAGACGGGAGTTTATATTTGTACTAATATAAGTATAAACTAAATTAGAGATATATCATAGATAAGTGCGGTAGATGTGATGAATAGACCTGGCTGCGCCTTCTTCAAGCTGGAGCTGCGGGTCCATAGCCGCGGTCAGGCCGAAGCGCTCTACGAGAAATAGCTGCTCAAGATTCTTGGCATCGAAGGGTTGAAACCGGAAAACGAGAGTGCCTGAAATATTTTGCAATACCTTGATCTGAGGAGAACGCTTTATGTCTATCGAACGCACCGTCCTCGCTTTTACCGGCGCCGTCATCTGCCTCAGCGTGGTGCTGGCCTGGATGTTCTCGCCGCGGTGGATGCTGCTGACGCTGTTTGTAGGTTTTAATCTGTTCCAGTCGGCGTTCACGGGCTTGTCCACTGGCTTTGCAGCTGCGCAAGTCAGGCCTAAAGCACAATGGCGGCGCAGCGATTGGCGCAGCGGGATGAATCCTGCATTTGACTCACCTTGTCTGCAAGGTTACTTTTTTGCCGATGACGCACTTCAGATAATAGCTAAAGGTCAGGCACAGAGCTATTGTGGACGTCCACAGGTGATACTGCAGCGCTCACCCATTTATTGCATCGCGCGATGGTCGTGGAGTAGGCTCTCCACACTGTCCGCAACCGGTCAAAAACCG
Organism: Halioglobus sp.; assembly: GCA_020443345.1. Lineage (GTDB taxonomy): Bacteria > Pseudomonadota > Gammaproteobacteria > Pseudomonadales > Halieaceae > JARRPM01. Next base: position 85,360 of record JAGRIH010000051.1, on the reverse strand, counting down.
GATCGTACCGTGACCTTTAGCAGCAGATAGCTTGCAGATGAAAAACGCCATTTTGGTACTCAACAGCGGCTCTTCCAGCATCAAGTTTGGGTTGTATGACGGCGATGATGCGAGCCTGCCAATCATTGGATACGGCCAGGTCGAGGGTATCGGCACTGCGCCCAGAATACGGGCCTTTGACCGCGGCAATACGCAGGTTGTCAACACGTCATTGGATGCGGGCTGCGATCACGCCGCAGCGATGTTGGCACTGGTGGAGTGGGGGCGTACGCGCGAGGCGAGCAAACACGTCGCGGCCGTCGGCCACCGGGTCGTCCACGGCGGCGGTTTGTATGATGCCCCGACACTGGTGAGCGATAAGGTGCTGGACCGGCTCGATACGCTCAATCCACTCGCACCGCTACACCAGCCCCACAACCTGGCCGGCATCCGCATACTGGCTGAGCTGATGCCGGAGTTGCCGCAGATCGCCTGCTTTGACACTGCCTTTCACTCTACCTTGCCCACCGTTGCCCGGCAGTTTGGCTTGCCTTTGCATCTCTACCAACGCGGTATAAGGCGCTACGGATTTCACGGGCTTTCCTATGAATACATGGCCGCCACCCTGCCGGGGATCATCGGTGAGAAAGCGGCTGCCGGAAATGTGATTGTCGCGCATCTGGGTAACGGGGCGAGCATGTGTGCGATGCGCGATGGATGCAGCGTGGCCACCACCATGGGTTTTACCGCACTGGATGGCCTGCCGATGGGAAGCCGCTGCGGAGACCTCGATCCGGGTATTGTGCTGTACCTGCAAAATGAACTGGGCATGAGCAGTGAGGAGGTTTTCCAGCTGCTCTATTACCAATCCGGCCTGCTGGGCATGTCCGGTATCAGCAGCGACATGCGGGAGCTGCTGAACAGCGATAGCGACAGCGCCCGTGAGGCGATTGATTTCTATGTCTACCGCATCAACTGCGAACTGGGCGCGCTCACAGCGGCTCTGGGCGGGCTGGACGCACTGGTGTTCACGGCCGGGATCGGTGAACACGCCGCGCCGATTCGCAGGCGTGTGTGTGAACTCGCCTCCTGGGCGCAGATCAAGCTGGATGAGAGGGCCAACGAGCGCCACGCCCTGCGTATCAGTGCCAGCGACAGCCGCGTACCGGTATGGGTGGTGCCCACGCGCGAGGAGTGGATGATTGCCCGGCACACCAGAGAACTCATCGCCAGCTCTGGCGATTCACATTGAATACAGAGCGCCGTGGTCTGATCAAAATTGACGATTGTCTGCACATTGTGAACCAGTATGCGGATATCCCTGGGCAAGCCACCGGCGGGAATGCACTTGCCGGTGACCGCGTAGACGACTTCATATTCATCGCCAGCCCGGTAGACGTCCGGCATGATTTTCAACTCGATGTTGTCCGGAAGCCGGGAACGCATGAGGTTGATCGATACCCGGTGTTTTTTCTTGAGGCACTGCACACACCATTTTCAATGTTGGCTGTGCTGGCTACAATCAGGGGATGCCCTCGATGACAGATGAGAACTGCTTAATGGCCTGTGGCTGGTACGGGGATGTCTGTGGCTAGCCACAAAACTGCGCGATACCCGGCCTTGGGATTCTCGGAGTGGCGATCGCCAGTTATGCGAGCGGAAAAAGAGGCCTGCAGCCCGTGTACGGATCAATGATTGGACCGGCGCTATGTGCAGAACACGCGCAAACCAGCAGTATCGGGTCACTATCGCATCGGATGATTCATCTTGCCGGGGACGCGGATGCTTAAGTCTGGAGAAGACACCGGTCGGACGCGACCCGCGCGACAGTGGTCCACGCTATGCTGGTCAGTGTTGGCCGGACTGGTCGTCATCGCCTTTTTCAGTATCGCCTGGCATGAACTGGATAAGAGAGAGCGCGAGGATGTGGCCAGAGCCAGCCAGGCCAAGGCACAGCATACCGCGTTCCTGATTCAGCAGGATCTGGACAACAGGGTGTTTGCCCTTACGGAACTGGCAAATCACGACCTACTTTCAGACGACAGTCCGGGCCGGGAAGGAGACACTAATCGCGACTCTATCGTGCGCAAACTGATGCAAGTGACGCCGGGCTACCTGGCGATACAGTGGGCGGATGCCTCACTGCGAGCGCAGTGGAGTATCACGCTGCCGCAAGTTTCTTTACCCGCAGGCCAGGATCTGCTGTCCAACCCCGACGTGCTGGCGGTCGCGAAGGCGGCCAGACAAACCGGGCGCGGACTCTTTACACCACCAATCTCGCTCGACTCGGGACAGCGCGTTATTCTGGCCTGCATACCCACCTATAGTGGCGATGCGTTCAGCGGTTTAATGGTTGGCGTGCTGGCGCTCGACCTGTGGCTGGATGCAGTGCTGCTCGATCCTCTGCAGAGCGACTATGCTATCTCCATTTTAGTAGACGATCAGCGGGTGTTTCCGCTCCAGTCAAGTGCACTGCCGAAAAAATCTGCACCGGCAAGCACTACATTGTTTGTTATCCATAACCTGCGGTGGCAGGTAAACGTTGCGCCCAAGGCAGATGTTGCCTTTGTGCTACACAAGCGATTGTCCATCGTGTTGCTGGCGCTCAGTCTGCTCATCAGTGTGCTGGCGACGGTATTGGTGTACTTCACCTTGACTAGCTATCAACGCACCCGGCAGTTAAAGGTCGCGTCCCGGGAATTGAAACGTCTGGTAAAAAACCTTCCCGGCCTGTCTTATCGTAGTGCGGTCGGCTTTCCCTGGCCCATAGAGTTTGCCAGTCCTGGCTGCCGCGCGCTGTGCGGCTACGAAGCTGACGAGCTGATGCAACATCGCGTCTTCTGGGGCCACCTGATACATCGCGACGACTTGCAGTATGTCAAAGACACCGTGCAGCAAGGGGTTGCCCGCGGCAGACCCTTCGAAATGGAATACCGAATCCTGACGCGTGAGGGTTGTGAAAAATGGGTCTGGGAGCGCGGCTCGATATTTACCGCAAAAAACACTGAAGAAATTCAGCTCGAGGGTTTTATCACAGATATAACCTCTCAAAAACAAACCCAGATCAGCCTGGAGCGCGAACAGAGCTATTCCCGTGCCATCGTCGATGCTGCCTTCGAGGCGGTGGTCAGTGTCCGGACTGACGGCTGCATTCAGACCTTCAACCGGGCCGCGCAAAACATGTTTGGTTACCGGGCCGATGAGATCATCGGATCCCAATTCGGCCGGCTCCTGGCACAGTGCCACCAGCTTAGCTACCAGTCCCATCGGGAGCAGTTCAGTACGAACGACGTTGCAAAGCTGGTGTTTCACAGCAGGGAAGTGACTGCCAGGCGCAAAAATGGTGAGGAGTTTCCCGCGCAGTTGTCGGTAAACGAAATGCGCTATGAGCATCAGCCACAGCGCACCTTTATCTGCCTGATCAGCGATATTTCCCTGCAGCGCCGCGCCGAGGAACAGGCAAGACAGCACTTTAACGACCTCGCGCGGGCCGACCGGCTGCATTCACTCGGCGAGATGGCCTCAGGTATCGCCCATGAGATCAATCAGCCGCTGACAGCCATTTCGCTGTTTTCACAGGTCGGTAACCGCTTCGTGCAATCACAGCAATACCATCGTCTGCCGGAGATTTTTGACAAGCTCAGTGCGCAGGCAAACCATGCGGGATCGATTATCGAGCACATGCAGAACATGACACGCCAGCAAGACGCCATAAAGCAGCCGATCAACTGCAATGTTGCTGTAAGTGAGGTAATAGCGCTGGTCGAAGCGGAATCCAGACTGCGAGATATCCCGGTCGATATGCAGTTGGCAGAGGGCCTGCCACTGGTCCTGGCCAACAGCGTGCAGATTCAACAGGTGGTATTGAACCTGCTGCGCAACGGCATGGAATCCATGGTTGCGGCAGGCTGCACGTCAGGCACGCCAATCACCGTTATCACGCGCCAACACGGCGGTGGCGATGTCGAAATCGCAATCGTGGATTCCGGGATCGGCGTCGATGACGAAACGGCGCAAACCCTGTTCAAGCCTTTTGCCACCAGCAAGCAAAGCGGCATGGGGCTGGGGCTCGCCATCAGCCGCGAAATCGTCGCGGCACACGGCGGGGAGCTGCGTTACGAAAATAACGCAGCCGGTGGTGCGACGTTTTCATTTACATTACCTGCGGTTCAGTAAGGAGTTGAGATGGAACGCAAACAACAGGTTTTTGTCGTCGACGATGACGCGGGCGTTCGCGAGGGGCTCAGTCTGCTGCTGGAAACGGTAGGGCTGCAAGCGCAGTTATTCGCCTCCGCCACGGAGTTTCTCGAGGCGTATAATGAGGATATGGTGGGCTGTCTGCTGTTGGACGTACGCATGCCGCGTATGACCGGTCTGGACCTGCAGGAAAAGCTCCGCGAACGCGGTAGTTCACTGCCGATCATTTTCATTACGGGGCACGGCGACATCCCCATGGCGGTGGAAGCCATGCGCCGCGGCGCCATTGACTTTATCCGCAAACCGTTCCGGGAGCAGGACCTGCTCGACCGGATAAACGAGGCACTGGCGGCTGATCTGTGCGCCCGCAGAGCGGTTGTCACAACCCAGCAAACCCTGCAGCGCGTTGCATCGCTCACCGCACGCGAATACGATGTGTTCGAGGGTGTGGCCGAAGGCAAAATGAACAAGGTCATCGGACATGAACTGGGCATCAGTGAACGCACCGTGGAAGTGCATCGCTCCCAGGTTATGAAAAAGCTGGGCGTCAAAACGCTGGCGCAACTGGTTCGCGTCAAGATCGAGACTGAACGCGATTCGATTGAAAACTGAACTATGTCACAAACACAGGAGTCTACGGGATATCCGTAATGGCGCCGGGAGGTTGACTGCGAGACAATACGGGCGGTCAAATGGTAACGCACCAGTCGTGTATCGTGTCCAGTGAACGCAAAAGCGTGTTTATCGTGGAGCCTGACCAGGCCGTACAGGATGGCTTGCGCGCGCTGATCGGGGAATTGAACGTTTCGGTACGCTGTTATGACAGTGCCGTGCAGTTTATGGCCGATCTCGACAAACAGCCCGAAATGCACGGTTGTGTTCTGGCAGAAGTGGACCTGCCCGGGCTCGACACGTTCGAGATGCTGCGGCGTTTGCGCAACTATGGTCCTGCCATTCCGGTCATTGTGCTGCTTAATAGAGCCAGCGAACAGTTCGCGCAACGGGCACTGGATGCGGGGGCTGCCGAGGTCATCAATAAACCTCTGTTGCATAATCGGCTGCTCGAATCGGTCGAGCAATTGTTGCGGTAGATCGACACGACCGGCAGCGAACAACAGCCGATCAAATAAGGGTATCGTTTGCCCGCTGCTCTCACCACGGATGCGCTCAAACTCGTCGTCTCGCCGTGAACCGACGCCAAAGTGCTGTCCCGGTCGCCAGCAAACCTGGAACGCAATCAGTGCCCGATTGCAGCTGCTTTGGAGAGTCAATGACAGATCGCGCAATGAAATATGACAACACGGTACACCTTGTCGATCCTGATGCGGGGGTCGGGCAGGCGCTGTCGATACTGCTGGGGCTGTATGACATCCGTGTGCGCACGTATATGGACGCAGAAACGTTCCTGGCTGCACATAGTACCGGGAAACCAGGTTATGGCTGCCTGTTTATAGAGTATGAACTTCCGGATATGAACGGCCTGGAACTATTGCGTGAACTGCGTAATCAGGATTTTAATTTGCCTTCGATAATCCTGACCGGTGCAGCCAGCCGCGAATTGCGTAAACAGGCCTTTCGTTTGGGTGCAGTGGACGTGATTGAAAAACCGCTGATGTATACATTCCTACTTGAAAGGCTAGCGCAATTACTGCCCCATTCTGCGAGCCTTTTTACTCAGCCGCTGAGCACTCTCGAATTGCATGACGGCACTCGTGTGAAGTTCCGCGTAATGCGGCCCCAGGATGCCGACATCGAACAGGCATTTGTACGCGGTCTTTCCAAGAGGTCAAATCGTCTGCGTTTCTTTTCTGCCATAAAGGAGTTGCCGCCAGACGTATTGGAACGTTTCACTAACCCCGATTATCCCCACAGCTACGCACTGATTGCGACAGTCCGCGAAGGTGATGAGGAACGGCAAATTGGCGTCGCGCGCTATTTGGTAACGGAGTCTGACGGCGTAGCGGAATTTGCCATTGTCGTTGCAGACAAATGGCAGGGGCAGGGAATAGCGACATACTTGCTCAGTGGTTTAAGCGCTGCTGCGACTGTCGCGGGGGTCAAGCGTCTGGAAGGATTTGCACTCAATGAAAATGACTCGATGCGTAAGCTCGCCCGCGCATTGGACTTTTCAATAACGCGCTGCAGGGAGGACGCGACGATTTTCCGTGTCGCGAAGACGCTGAGATCTGCGGATTAAACGACTAAACCGCTTGTTGCTGGAGCGCAGAGGGATCAGTCGTCATGCCACTGCCAGTTGCGAATTTCCGGTATGTCATCCCCGTGTTCGTTCGCCGATAGGTGAGGAGATGGATCAGCCAGGGATAGCCGTGATAGGCAAATATCACCGGTTTGTCGCGCGTGAAAATCGTATCGAAGTCCCGGTCGGGCAGGCCGTGCGGGTCTTCTTTGCCGTGCAGTGGCCGGGCAATACACTTACATCTGCCCCTGCGGCGCATCACTCTCAACTGTGGGAAGCCCCAATGCCATAGCGGCTGGCACGAGTTTCAGGCGAGTACGGGGTATGTCAGGCTAACCAACGGATAATCGGGACAGCGCCGAGAATGATTTGCGCGTACACAGCTTGCACGGTTGTAGCAGATGGCGTATTCACTACAGTAACGGCCCGGGGCGGATGTGCAGGTTCCGCCGAAGTGGAGAACACGAATATATGCCGAATCACATGGGTGCCGACGCAGCCAGCTATACCTGCGCTGATAGTGCGGCAGACGCAGACATAGCACCGCATGCCGGATATTCAGGCTATATCGTCGGCATTCGCGGCGGGGTCGTAGACGTACGGTTTGCGGAAACCGCGCCGCGCATACACGATCTGTTATACGCGGGCAGCCTGCCGATGGAAGTGACCTCTCTGCTCGAGGATGGCGCCGTGCGCTGCATGGCACTGGCCCCGGTGCGGGGACTCGGGCTCGGCATGCCCGTACACAGCGATGGGGCGCCTATCCAGGTGCCCGTGGGCGATGCCGTGCTGGGGCGCATGTTGAATGTGTTCGGTGAGCCTATCGACGACAGGCCGGCCCCGGTAACGGCGACCCGGCGGGCTATCCATGTGGCGCCGCCGCCCCTGCACGAGAGGGTCGTGCACAGCCAGTTCCTGGAAACCGGCATCAAGGCGATCGATCTGCTGTCACCCATCGAGCGCGGCGGTAAAACAGGCCTGTTTGGCGGCGCCGGCGTCGGCAAGACCGTGCTGATCACGGAACTGATCAACAACACGGTGCAACATTACAGGGGCGTCAGCCTGTTCTGCGGCATCGGCGAGCGCTCTCGCGAGGCGGAAGAGCTGTATCGCGAGATGGGCGACGCCGGAGTGCGCGACAAGACCGTCATGCTGTTTGGCCAGATGAACGAAGCCCCGGGGGTACGCTTTCTGGTCGGCAACACAGCGCTGACCATAGCGGAGTATTTTCGCGATGAACAGCAGCAGGATGTGCTGCTGCTGATCGACAATATTTTTCGTTTTGTACAGGCCGGTTCGGAGGTATCCGGGCTCATGGGACGCATGCCTTCCCGCGTGGGCTATCAACCGACCCTGGCAACTGAACTGGCGGCCCTGCAGGAGCGCATCACCTCGACCCGCAAAGGCGCGATTACCTCGATTCAAGCGGTTTACGTGCCCGCCGACGACTTTACCGATCCGGCGGCGGCGCATATTTTCTCCCACCTCTCGGCGTCCGTCGTGTTGTCGCGCAAACGCGCCAGTGAAGGCCTCTATCCGGCGGTCGATCCACTGGCTTCGAGTTCGGTCATGCTCACGCCAGCGGTGGTTGGCGAGCGCCACTACGATATCGCCAGGGCAGTGCGGCGCACCCTGGCAGAGTACGAGGATCTGCGCGACATCATTGCCATGCTGGGCATGGAAGAGCTGTCCGCGGCCGATCGGGCCACGGTGGCCCGCGCACGCCGACTGGAGCGCTTTCTCACCCAGCCGTTTTTTACCACGGGCTCCTTCACCGGCACCGACGGCAAGCGGGTCAGCATTGCCGACACCCTGGATGGCTGCGAGGCGATTCTGGGCCGGAGTCACTTTGACGATAACGAGACCGACTATTATATGATTGGTTCACTGCGGGAGCTGAGGGCGACAGCATGAGCCTGGCCGATAGCATGCAGGTGGCCCTGCGCCTGCCCACGCATACCTTGTTCGAAGGTGCCGCCAGGCACTTGTTTGCCGTGGCTGAGAACGGAGCCTTTGGCATGCTGCCCAACCACATTGATTTTGTCGCCGCACTGGTTCCATCTGTGTGCATTCTGACCACTGTAGACGGAACGGAACAATTTTTCGGTATCGATGAGGGCGTACTGGTCAAACACGGCCACCGGGTGGATATCGCAGTCCGGCGCGGCGTACAGGGCGAGGACCTCGACACCCTGCACGAGACAGTGCAGGCGACTTTTGTCGAGGTGGACGAGGAGGAGCGGGTGGCCCGCTCCGCGTTGTCACGCCTTGAAGCGGGTATCGTGCGCCGTTTCAGTGAATTGCGCAAACCGGCGACATGAACGTCAAGCAGGATCACTCAGCCGAGGATATTCGGCGCCGCGCCGAGCGCATGCAACGCGCGCGCAGCGCACCGGGCGCCAGCCCGTTGCGCGGCTTTGGCGTTTTCGGCATAGTCGGTTGGTCGGTAGCCGTACCCACAGTGGCGGGGGCGTTTCTGGGGCTGTGGCTGAACCGGGTGGCGCCCCAGGACTTTTCCTGGCCCATTGCCCTGATCCTGGGCGGCGCCGTGGTCGGCGGCATGATTGCCTGGAACTGGATAGGCAGGGAAAGTCAGGACCGGCCAACACCAATTGATGATAAAAAAAACGATGGGGGTGGGCAGTGATTGCTGTGCATTGGGACGCGGTGCTGCTGGGACTCTCCCTGGGACTGACGGTCAGCGTGTTGTTTTTTGCCGGTCTGGCGTGGGGCATGAGGGGGGCACTGCGCTCCACTCGGCCGGGGACTGTATTGCTGCTCAGTGCCGTGTGTCGAATTGCCGTGCTGCTAGGCACCGGCTACTGGGTAGCGGCATCCACCGGTGACGCCTGGTACCTGGCAGGTTATGCGATAGCCTTTTTCCTGGTACGCCTGCTGGCCGTGGTATGGGCCAGAGCGGCCGGCAGCAGCGGCGGGGAGGTACCCAGTGCAACTGACGCCGGATGAGATCGTCGTTTTTTCTGTTGGGGGCCTGAACGTGAACGTCACCATCGTCAACACATGGATTGTGATGGCGCTGCTGGTGATTGTTTCCATGCTGGTTACCCGCAACCTGCGTGCTGATGTGCCGCCCGACCGATGGCGCACAGCGCTGGAAGTGATCGTCAAGGCAATCCAGAGCCAGATTGAAGAGATTACCCCCAATTCGGCACGCCACGTTTTGTATTTTGCAGGCACTTTGTTCCTGTTTATTGCGCTGTCGAATCTGCTACTGATCATTCCCGGCTTTGCTCCGCCGACCGCCTCGCTATCGACCACGGCGGCGCTGGCGCTGTCGGTACTGGTTGCGGTGCCCCTGTTCGGTATCGCCAGGGGCGGTCTCGGAGGTTACCTCAAGACCTATATCGAACCTTCGTTAGTGATGCTGCCTTTCAATATCATCGGCGAGTTTTCCCGCGGTATCTCGCTGGCGATTCGCCTTTACGGCAATGTCATGAGCGGCGCCGTCATCGCAGCCATTTTGCTGAGTGTTGCGCCGTTTTTTTTCCCGGTGGTAATGAGCATGCTGGGATTATTAACCGGCATGATCCAGGCCTATATTTTCGCTATCCTGGCCACGGTGTATATTTCATCGGCAACAGCGCAACAGGATGCTTCAGCGAGCGCTGCGCCCAAACGGTCAACAGTGCTCTCACAGGAGCCATCGGCATTGTCGCGCAGGGCACCGGGACTTCCACAACAGCCGCCCCCACAGACAGAGGACGAACCATGACAGATCCCGCCATCATCGCCGCTATTTCCATCTTCACAGCCGGTCTTACGATAGCAATTGGTTCAATCGGTCCGGCCCTGGGTGAAGGGCGTGCCGCCGCCGCCGCGATTGCCGCGATTGCCCAACAGCCGGACGCCGCATCCACCTTGTCCCGAACCTTGTTTGTCAGCCTGGCGATGATTGAGTCGACCGCTATCTACTGTTTTGTAGTCGCTATGATTCTCATTTTTGCCAATCCGTTCTGGGACACTTTACAGGCCGCCACGGTAGCTGGCGGTTGAGGTGTTGCCCTACGTTCCACAGACCGATTGACCAAACGGGGCACAGGTTATGTCCATTGACTGGATTACCGTTATTGCGCAGATCGCCAACTTTCTGGTGCTGGTCTGGCTGCTGAAACGTTTTCTCTATCGCCCGATCCTCGACGGCATCGATGCCCGCGAGGCAGAAATTGCGCGCGGCATGGCGGCGGCGGGGGAAGCGCAGCAAAAAGCACAGGCAGCCGAGACGGACTACCGGAACCGGCAGGCACAGTTGCTCTCGGAGCAGGATGCAATCGTCGAAGAAGCGCTCAGGGCATCGGAAAAGGAACGCGACACCCTGCTGGCCGAGGCCCGCGCCAGGCTCGAACAGGAGCAGAAAGACTGGCTCGCACATCTGCAGCGAGAACGCGACAAGTTCACGGGCCAGTTGCAGCGGGCTGCAGAAGAAACTCTTCTGGAACTGACCCGCAAAGCACTGCGCGACCTGGCTGACGCCACTTTGGAAGAGACCATCGTGCGCCACGTCAGCGCGCGCCTGCAGGCGATTGCCAGTGAGCTGTCGCATGCCGCCGGTGACAGCACCGGCGCAGTGGCTAGCACACGCGAGCCGCTGTCCGAGGCGGCTCAACAGCGGGTGCAGGCGCATGTCGAACAACTCTTGCCGGGTATTGCACTGCGCTTTGAAACCGATGCGCAACAGGCGCCCGGCCTGGTGCTGCGCGTTGGCGGCGCCCAGGTGTCCTGGACCATCGACAGTTACATCGACGAGTTTGACGCCATGTTGAATGAACGCCTGGCAGCGGGCACTTCCGGTCGCATGCAGGCTCCCGGTGGATAAAAAGACCGTGGCCGGTACCGATCACAGCCTGCCGGAAAACCCCTCTGACGGTCGTTTTGAAGAGCCTCTTGAAGAACACTTCGAGGCGTGGCGGAGCGCGCTGCTGGCGACCCCGGCGCCCGTCCCGGTGCTCACTGAAGTCGGCAGGGTAACCGAAGTGGGGGACGGCGTGGCCGTCGTGTCCGGCCTGGCCAGGGCGCTGGCGGACGAGCTACTGGTATTTGCCTGCGGCGTTCAGGGTATTGTACTGGATCTGGAGCCGGGCCGTCTGGGCGTGATCCTGCTGGGGCCGTCCGAACACGTCACCCTGGGCGAAGCGGTGCGCCGTACCCGCAAGGTGGTCAGCGTGCCAGTCGGCGCCGGCTTGCTGGGGCGCGTGGTGGATGCCATGGGCCGCCCCCGGGACGGCCGGGGCCCGATTGCCGCAATCGCACACCACCCCATTGAGGTCGAGGCGCCGGGAATTCTAAGCCGCTGCGCCATTTCCCGTCCGCTGGCCACGGGTATCAAGGCCATTGACGCCGCGGTGCCGGTGGGTCTGGGGCAGCGCGAACTGATCATCGGCGATCGCCAGACCGGTAAAACCTCTATTGCAGTGGATACCATTCTCAACCAGGCGCGCTCCAGCGTCATCTGTATCTATTGTGCTATCGGGCAGCGCGGCGATGCCGTGGCCCGGGTTATCGGGGCGCTTGAAAAAGGCGATATGCTGGGCCGCGCTCTGGTGATGTCCGCCGGTGACGAGGAAACCCCCGGCCTGGCCTACATCGCCCCCTATGCGGCTATGACGATGGCGGAGTACTTCTGCGACCAGGGGCGGGATGTGCTGGTGGTGTTTGACGATCTCACCCATCATGCGCGCTCCTATCGCGAGCTGTCGTTGCTGTTGCGCCGCCCACCGGGGCGAGAGGCTTTTCCGGGCGATATCTTCTATGTACATGCCCGCCTGCTGGAGCGCGCCGGACAGTTTACCCCGGAGACCGGCGGGGGCTCGATTACCACCCTGCCGGTAGTGGAAACCCAGGCTGAAAACCTCTCGGCCTACATTCCCACCAACCTGATTTCCATCACCGACGGCCAGATCTACCTGTCGCCGAGACTGGTGCGCAGAAACCAGTTTCCCGCCGTGGATCTGGGTTTGTCCGTCTCCCGGGTGGGAGGCAAGGCGCAGAATCGCGCCCTGCGATCGGTATCGGGCAACCTGCGGGTCACCCTGTCGCAATTCGAAGAGCTGGAGGATTTTTCCCGTTTTGGCACCCGGCTCGACGACGTCACCAGGGCGCGCCTGATGCGCGGTGCCGCTGTGCGCACGGCCCTGCGCCAGGCCGAGCGCGACCCGATGTCCGCCGTGGAACAACTGGCGGTGCTGGTGGCCGCTATGGGGGGCTTGTTCGATGACCTGCCTGAACGGCAGGTAGTGGTTGCCATGGGCCATGTGCGCTCAGCCGCTCGGCGTGAATTGTCCGTTATCGAGCAGCGTATTGCGCAAAACCAGGCCCTGCGCGCAGAAGACAACGAGCAGATTATCGAGGTGGCCCGCGCTGCGCTCTCCGTCAGTGGGTTGAGCCGAGCTGCGGCCGTCGCCGGGGAGGGGGGCGATGGCGCAGACCCTTGAAACCCTGTCACGGCAGAGCGATACGCTCACCAGTATCCGCGGTATCGTGCACACCATGAAAACGCTGTCTGCTATCAACGCCAGCCCTTACGAGCATGCGGCTCGCTCCATCGAGGCCTACCACGAGACGATTCTGCGCGGCTTCGCCGCTTTTGCCTACCGCACTGGCGACATAACACTGAGGGGGGAAAGTAGCGGCGAGCAGTGGGTCGTGGTCTTTGGTTCCGATCACGGCTTGTGTGGCAACTACAATGAAATTCTGGCACGGGTAGTTGAAAATCACTGCCGAATGCTGCCGTCCGATAAGCAGCGCGTGTTGTGTATCGGGCAGCAAATGAACGATGCGCTGGTCGATCAGGGCCTGGCGAGCGAGTTTGTGCTGCTGCCACCCGCTTCAGCAGAAGGTATTGGACGCCTGGCTGGAGATATCGTCACCCGGCTCGATGTCATCGGCCGGCGTCAACCGCTGTATCGTATCGGTGTGACCCTGGCGTTTACCCAGCGTGGGGAACATGGTGTGCGCGAGCCCGTAACACGGCGCCTGCTGCCGCTGGACGCACGGCTGCTGCAGCGCGACAGACACTGGCCTTCGCGTACCCTGCCGGACTACAGCATGGCTGCGGATGACCTGTTGGCCTCACTCGTACGCAATCATATTTTCGCCAGTGTGTTTCGCGCTTCGGCCGAGGCCATGGTCACCGAAAATGCGGCGCGCCTTGCGTTGATGCAGCAGGCCGAACAGTCCGTTGACGATCGCCTGGAACTGGTAAGAGCTGACTTGAGATCAGTGCGTCAAGCGGAAATCACCAACGAGCTGATGGATGTCATCATCGGTTTTGAGGCATTGAAAAATAGTCGTTGATGGCCGGCAGGTGACATCTTCATATGTTGCTGCGGCCCGTTACGCGCAAAGTGATGCCTATGCTAGAATCGGGCTTCACAAAAACTGATGGAATATTGCGATGCCCTGCAAGCTCATTCTGGTCCCGTTGAGTGGTCATCACAATAGCGCCTACACCAAATCACTGGAACTCGCTGCGCTGCAAGCCGCCTTTCGCCTGGGCCAGGCGTGGCGGGTACGCGTTCGCGTTTTGCTTATCGATGCGCCGAGCACAGACGACTACAAGCCACTTGCACCGTGGATGCCAGCCCACGGGCTGGAGAAAGTTCTCGGAATACTGGTCGAGGCTGACCGGCGCAGGCGCAGAGATGCCCTGCAAGCCTTTGAAGCAATGGTCGAGCAATTCAGTGCGCAGCTTGCACCCGAGGATGCCGCGGCAGGATTCGCCGTCGAGCTGGTGGAGGTGAGCGGCAATGTGCCTGAGCTGCTGGCGGCGCAGGGCAAGCTCGCCGACCTGATCGTCGTTGCATACCCCCCGCCCGGCAGATCCTCCAGTACGCCTCTCAAGCTGGAGGTGGCCCTGCGTGAAACCGGTCGACCGGTTTTGGTGGCGCCCGTTACGCCGTTTAAAACAGTGGCAGAACACGTCGCTGTCGCATGGAATGGCAGCAGGGAAGCTGCCCGCGCCGTGGCCATGTCGCTCGATTTATTGCGCTCATCGAACCGCGTCAGCATTGTTTCGGTACAGGAGGGCGGCACCATCGAGCCCAGCGCGCAGCAACTGGCCGAGTACCTGGCTGTTCACAGTATTGAAGCATCGCCGATCGTTCTCGAAGAAAGCGAACGTAACGCCGGCGCCCGCCTGCTTGCCGAGTGCGAGCGCACCGGGGCTGACCTCCTCCTGATGGGGGCCTACACCCGCAGCCGAACGCGCCAGTTGATTTTTGGCGGTGCGACCAGCCATGTCCTGAAAGAGGCGACAATCCCCGTAGTTATGGTGGAGTGATTTGACCACTTTAGTCGGGCTTGTCTGGCAGCGTGCTGGCGGGCTGAGAAACGGCGACACTGCGCCCATTTTTCCGGTTCCCGATTTTGTTGTTAAAGGCTTCGTTGCCGGCTCGTGCCCGACCCCTGCCCGGCGGCGCTGCATCGGGAACTGTGTCTGCCCCATAAGGACAATCACGGATACGAGCGATGACCACTGACAACGATCCCTCCCTGCGCAAAATGGCGGATGAAGTGCATCGGGTCGTCCGCGCCGAGCGGCGGCGCGACCGCTTCAGCCTGCTGCTCCTCGTCACCGCTGTCGCCGCTGCACTGCTGTGGTGGTTGTCGCCGACGCAGGAGAAGATACAGTGGCAAACATACACTGTGGACCGGGCCGATATGATCCTGACTGCGATGGCCACGGGCAATTTCCACCCCTAAAGTGACGTGTCGGTCGGCGCTGAAATATCCCGGCTCATAAACGCGGTGCGGGTTGCGGAAAATGACCAGGTTCGTCGCGGGCAGGTGCTTGCGAGGTTTGATGCTGAGGAACTCGACGTGGCATTGCAGCAGGCCACGGCCGGGCTGGCGCTGGCCAGGGCGTCGCTATTTGAAGCCACCGCCACTCTGGAAGAAGCCGTGATAGACGAGCGCCGCATCCGGTCCCTGGTACAGCGTAAAATGCAGCCTCGGGCGACGCTGGACGAGGCGGTTGCCAAGCGCAAGCGGGCGGAAGGGGGAGAGGCCTATGCCAGGGCAACGGTGCAGCAGGCTGAAGCGACCCTCTCCCAGGCTCGCACCCGTCTGGAAAAAGCGGTCATAACATCGCCGATCGATGGTGTGGTCCTGCAGCGCAGTATTGAGCCGGGCACCACGGTGGCGGCGAGCTTTCAAACACCCGTGCTGTTCCTGCTCGCACACGATCTGGGGCAGATGGAGCTTCATGTCTCCATGGATGAAGCCGATGTCAGTATGGTCGCGGCGGGCCAGCGCGCGACGTTTACCGTGGATGCCTGGCCGAACAGGGAGTTCGATGCACGCGTGCTAAAAGTGTATCTGTATCATACCGTCGAGAACAACGTCGTGACCTGTACCACGGTGCTGGCCGTCGACAATGCCGAGCATCTGCTACAGCCGGGAATGACAGCGACGGCGACCATTTTTACCGGCCGGCGCCAACAGGCGCTGCGGGTGCTTTACTTTGTCGATGGCAAGCTTGTGAAAGACGGTACGGCGGCAGAGATTCTGCCATGAGATGGCTGGACGTCTTCACCATGGCCCTGCAGGCCGTGGTCAGAAACAAACTGCGTTCGTTCTTGACCACCCTGGGCATCATTATCGGTGTGGGCAGTGTGGTCGGCATGGTCCATCTGAGTCAATCCGCCACCCGCACGGTCACGGATGAATCCGTCTGGCGACAGGCGCCCGCGCCCGCGATGTCCTGATGCAATTTCTGGTTGAGTCGATTGCCTTGTCCACGCTGGGCGGCATTATCGGTGTATTGCTCGGTATGGGCGGCACCTGGCTGGCAATCTCCCGGCTGGAAATGCCGTTTGCGCTCTCTCCAGGCGTCATACTGCTCGGGTTTTCCTTTGCTGTCGCGATCGGTGTTCTCTTCGGCTATTTCCCGGCACGCAAAGCCGCGCGGCTCAACCCTATCGATGCCCTGCGCCACGAGTAGTGCAGCCGCCGCGCTCCGGGCAGGGTTTTTGCAGCCTGCAACTCGGCCAGGGGTGGAAAAACGCAGGGGAAAGCGGAGTCATCCGTGACCGACGTTATACTGAAAAAAAGGATTGCATATAATGGGAAGAAAATTCGATATAACTGTCGCCTGAAAGATACGCGATGTCACTGAATTCAAGCAGGCGTTTGCTGTTCTTATGGTCGATAGCCAATGTCGGATCATGACTGAACACCACGCGTTCCAGTTTTATTCTCTGGCCAATCCCACTGTTTGCACTTAGAATTCTGCCCTTACGTCTGGTCAATCCCCAGCACTGGCTGGTTTTGCTAAATCGATAACATTAACCGGTTCAGCTATTTCGAGTCAGTAAGCACACCAATAAAATGGGAGTTAGTACTATGCATCGAACGTCATTGAAAAGTTCGGCAATAGCAATTGTCATCACATCCGCCATTGGCCTGTCCGACGTTGCGGTAGCCCAGCAGGGAGCGTTGGAGGAGATCATTGTGACTGCCCAGAAGCGGGAGGAGACCAGCCAGGACGTCCCCTTGTCGATCACGGCAATCTCCGAAAAAATGCTGGTCAAGCAAGGTATACAGAGCACCGGTGACCTTCTGGGTAAGGTCCCCGGTATTGGAGGGACAGAAGCACCGGGCGCAAAAGGCAGTCTCAACCTGAGTTTGCGCGGCATGTCGGGCGGGGCGGGGGCTAACTTGTCGCTGGATCCCGCTGTGGGCATCTACCTGAACGGGGTTTTCGTCGGCAAGCAGACGGGTTCGGCGCTCGATGTGGCGGAGATTCAGCGCATCGAAGTCCTTCGCGGGCCTCAGGGCACCTTGTATGGGCGCAACTCGACTGGCGGCGCCATCAACTTTATTACCCGACAGCCCACCGGTGAATTTGGTCTGCGCGCCGAAGGTAACCTGGGTGACTACGGTTACCGGGCCCTGAAGCTCAATGTGGATCTCCCCGCTATCGGGCAGGTGGGTGAAGGGCTGGGTTCACTCGCCGCAAGCGCAGGCGTACAGACCCGTCAACGCGACGGGTATTACGATAACGACAGCCCGGGACAGGATGATTTTGACGATCTGGACAGACAGGCCTGGCGGGTAGCCCTGCGCTGGGATGTGGCCGATTTCTTCTCCGTGGATTACACCTACGATCACAGCGAGCTCGACGAATCGAATACGCTGCAGCAACTGGTGGGCTTTAACTCGGTCGATGCCGCCGGTCAGATTGGTCGCGTCGCAGCGCTTGAAGGCGTTTTGGCGGGTGCGCGTTTCTGGGCTACTGTTCCGGGAACAGACCCGCGCATCGACAATCGCTGGATTCCCTCGCTGGAGCAGACCATCGATATCTATAAAGGGGTTGAGGCGCGCGGCGCGGGTCGCGCCGACAGCGGCAACTCCGACAGCTCACCATCGACAGAAAGTGAGGTCGACGGCCACGCGCTGACACTCACGTGGAGTGCCGGTGACATTACACTAAAATCCATTACCGGCCACCGCCGCACAGAGTCCTTCAATTTTGGCGACATAGACGATGTGGACAGCCGCCTGGATGCCAATGGCATTGGCGCCTACAACGATCTGCTTCACCTGACGCTAGGGCAGTTGTATGGGGCGACAGGAGGTTTCGACCCCGGTATTCCCCAGCTACCTTTCGATGCGCTATGGAACGCCGTCGACACTATCGGCGCGTTCCACACCAAGCTCGACACCACCGCCGACTACGAGATGTTTTCTCAGGAATTCCAGATACTGGGTAGTACCGAGCAGCTGGAATATGTGCTGGGACTGTACTACTTCGAGGACGACGGCGAATACCGCCGCAACGCAATTTTCGCCGCGCCTGTGGCGGGCAATCCATCGCAGACCTATGACAACGCCACGGAGGCAGCTGCGGTGTTCGGCCAGGTTACCTGGCGGCCCAACTGGCAGGACGATCGATTCTCGTTCACCCTGGGCCTGCGCTACACAGAAGAAGACAAGGAGATGGACTGGGATTACCCGGCATACTTCTCGCCATTCGCCGGAATCGTTCCGGGCAGGATCGCCAGTAACGATGAGAGCTTCAACAACATCAGCGGCAACCTGACTGTTGCCTACCAGGCTACGGGAGATATCAACGCGTATGTGCGCTATGCGACGGGTTATCGCAGCGGTGGTTTCAATGGTGAGCAGTTCGATACACCAGCATTCTCGGAAGAGACGGTCGAGACATGGGAGGTCGGGCTCAAGAGTGACTGGTGGGACGGCCGTTTGCGCGTCAATGGCTCACTGTATACCTATGTCTACGACGATATCCAGACCTCGGTTATTGAAACCGTGGGTGGGGCCGCGACCACCCGAGTGATCAACGCCGGCAAGGCCGAGCGTTGGGGCGGTGAACTGGAAATTCTGATGGCGCCGATCGAAGATCTGATTGTCGGCCTGAGTTACGCCCATATTCACGGTGACTACGAGGAGTATCCCGATGTCTGTGGGGCAGCCAGTTGTCTGTCCGGCATCAGATACGCCGAGCGCTCCCAGTCGCCGGACAACCAGATCAATTTCACGGCTGATTATGTGTTCGCCAGGACGTCTGTGGGGGAACTTACCGGCTTCGTCAGTGTTAACTGGCAGGATGTATGGTACGAAAACTCGATCTGGACGCAGGTGTACGCGTCTGGCGAGCCAGTCGTGCACCCGTTCCTGGGCATGGATGAGCGGACCCGGGTCAGTGCCCGCTTTAGCCTGGAGGAAATCGAGGTGGGAGGGGGAATAATGCGCGTGTCACTGTGGGGCGAAAACCTCACCGATGATGATTACCCGGTCTCGGGGATCAACTTCGCCGGCCTGGCAATCATCACAGAGGGCTATGGCGCACCGCGAACCTGGGGTGTCGAACTGGCCTATGAGTACTAAAATCAGTCCGGTGAAACACGTCAGCAGGCGCGTCCGTCGCCCAGGAGATCAACTATGTCCGCTTGTGCATCGAGCTGCCCGCGGTTTTTCGCCGCCGCAGTCCGTTTGTTTGCGAGAGTGTCGTCTGAAATAAAGGCACGGACTGTCGCCGCGCTACCCGGCCTTGCTATAGCGGTTTTCAGTGCCGCTGCATTGGCCGATCGTACCGAGAGTTTGACGTCAGGTGACGGCGATGCCGGGCATTGTCAGTCGTTTCAAAATACCCGGCCCTTGTGTTTTTTTTCCAACCCGGAGGATCTCGCGCTCGTACCTGGTGATACCGCACTGATAGTCAGTGAGTATGGAGACCATTATGGCACGCAGCCAGGCGCACTGGTTTTCTATGATTATGAAAAACAACAGCGTCGCGTTGCCTACGATATCTTCGACACCAGCAGGCCCGCACAGTATTGGGGCGAGAGTGCCTGTACGCAGCCGCCCGGCAAGTTGTTCAGCCCGCACGGGATCGATCTCAGCCAACGCACTGATGGACGCTGGCAATTGCTGGTGGTGCAGCACGGTGGCCGTGAATCCGTGGAGTTTTTTGAATTGACGGGAACCGGGGACGACCTGAAACTGATGTGGCGTGGTTGTGCCCTTGCACCAGAAAAGGCAAGTCTCAATTCGGTTGCATCCGGGCATGACGATGAATTCTTCACAACGAAAATGGTGTCAACCGATGTGTCCTGGCAGGGCGAGCAGATCGATCCACAGCGGCCCACCGGGCTTGTCTATCGCTGGAGCAAGCACTCCGGTTTCGAGCCAGTACCCGGCAGCGAAGGTGTCATGCCCAACGGTATCGCAGCGAGCAGCGACCGGAGCACGATCTACGTGGTTTATTCGGGGGAGAATCTGCTCAAGAAAATCGACGCAAAAAGCGGCACCGTACTCGCTGCAACAACCGTGCGTGCAGCAGACAATGTGAAGTGGTCTGCCGATGGCAAGTCCCTGGTGGCCGCATCATTCGTCGGTTCCGCAAGTACTGCGGATTTTACCCGTTGCGGGTCGTCTGACATCGGGATTTGTCCCATCCCATTTGCTGTTGTTGAACTGGACCCCGGCAGTCTTTCCCAAACAAAACTGTTTGAAAACCCCGATGCGCCGATGGGCGCGGGTACGGTCGGTTTGAAAGTTGGCAGTACACTTTTCATCGGCACATTTTCTGGCAATCGCATCCTTCAGGTGGACCTGTCTCAAGCACAGGAGTGATTAATGAAACCGATGATTAGCGCAAAAACGCATCAGTTTTTGGCATTTTGGTCATGGCTGGCGTGTCTGCTGCTGTTGTTTTCGGGCCCCGGCCCCACGTTGGCCGCGGAGCATGACAGCGCGTCGCGGTTGCATAGCGCGTGGCAGGACTTCATTGATGACTTGAGAGCCGCAGAACGGACCTTGCTCGATGAACGGCATCATCCTCCGCGGGCGACGGATCGTGTACTCGCCGATGGATATCGATATCTGCTGGCGCACCTCAATCGAGAGATAGAGATGGCGATTCGTGCGGACCCGAAATTCCCTGAGTTCTTTCGCTCCATGGACATGCTCAGGAAATGGACCGGAGAAAATCCGGACACCATGTACCTGAAAGCACCGATTGACTCAACCGGCTTTTACGAGGTCGTCATCAGGGCACAAAACACCCGGGAGTGGCGCTTGGGTGGGGCTGTGATTCCCGGCAGGAAAGCGCCACGCCTGGTCATTTTTCAGACAATCACAGGTGTTCCCGGCTATACCGGCGAACTTGCAGAAATGCAGAACTGTAAAAACCAGACACTGGATTTCGTCACCGGAAGTAGCCTGAAAGCCGATGGTGAAAACCAGTATCGCATTTTAATCGGCCCTGAAAAACCGCCAGGTTACAGCGGTAATTTTCTTTACTCTGTTAAAGAGCTGCAGTGCAAGTCAAGCGGTGTGACCGCGGAAGCCAGGGCAAATTTGCTGGCTGTCCGGGAGGTGTTCTCCGACTGGAAAAACGAAATTCCGCTTGATATGACCATTACCCGACTGGACTCAAAAGGCGGGAACCGCCCACCACACAATGCCGAGCAGGTCGCGGAACTCATCGAGGCGCTGGGAGACAGAGTAGGCAAGCAGATTCGATTCTGGAACCTGGTAATGGAATTTCCCATGGAAATGACTGGCGATCGCAACGGCGATGGAAAACGGTCCGTCCCGGTAAATGGCATTAACCAGCCCGCCACTCCATTCACCGCAGGCGGCGTTGCCGGTGCCAGACAATTGTATGCATCGGGAATCTTTGACCTGCAGGCGGATGAAGCCCTGATCATTAAAATGATCGCGCCGGTAGAACCCTATTATGTCGGCTTTCAACTGAACAACCTCTGGATGGAGGGACCGGATCAGCAGAACTTCTCGAGCAGTTTAACTGGCTTCCAAAACCCTGTTTTCGCCGCTGCGACGCGCTACTACATCATTTCCTCGACCGATCCGGGTGTGCAGGGCTGGGTGGACACGACGGGGCTCGAGCGGGGGTTTCACACGATGAGGTTCGTGTTCCAGGTAGATCCCCCGGAGGATCAATTGCCCGTACTGGAAGCCAGTCTTGTCAAGCTGGATGACCTCGACAGCGTGCTTCCTGAACACTACCCGCGAGTGACTGAAGCTCAACGGCGCGAGGCAATCGCCACGCGACAGGAGCACATAAAAATGCGGTGGCGAAATTACTAGCACGATCACCGTGGTTGCACTGTGTGTCTCCCTACAACCCCGCAGCGACAACCCCGAGCACAGGCGACCGCACTAATACTTGACTAATTTAGTAAGGTATGGCACTTTGGCCTCATGTTCAAGGCCGCATACACTCGGGAGACACTGCCATGCGCTTGACCACCAGGGGTAGATACGCCGTTACCGCCATGCTGGATCTGGCGCTGCATCGCGACGAGGGCCCGATTGCCCTGGCCGGGATCTCCTCGCGCCAGGGTATCTCGCTGTCCTACCTGGAGCAGCTATTCGCCCAGTTGCGGCGGCGCGAGCTGGTGCGCAGTGTACGCGGTCCCGGCGGCGGATACCACCTGGGGCGCGCGGCGCGGGAAATCAGTGTGGCCGAGGTCATCGCGGCGGTGAACGAAGACACCGACACCACCCGCTGTGGCGGCGCCGGCGATTGCCAGGAGGGGGAGACCTGTCTGACCCACCACCTGTGGATGGATTTATCCGACCAGGTCAAGGACTTCCTGCAGGGCATCTCGCTGGACGACCTGGTGCGGCGCAAGGACATTCGCGACGTGTCGCGCAGGCAGGAGGCACGCGCCAGGGAGAAGGAGCAGGCCGCGAGCCAGAACCTGGCGAGCAACCTGTAGGCCGTGTCGCCCCATTGACCGCTGCCCGGCGGCAGCCAGAGGTGAGAAATTTATGTCCCAGGCTCATATAGACAGCGCTATCAAGAAAGAGTACTCGGCGGGTTTTATCTCGGCCATCGAGTCCGACACCCTGCCGCCGGGACTGGACGAGAACGTCATCCGCTTTATCTCAGCCAGGAAAAACGAGCCGCAGTGGCTGCTGGACTGGCGCCTGGAAGCCTATCGCGGATGGCTGGAGATGAGCGAGCCCACGTGGGCGCATGTTCACTACCCCCCCATCGATCTGCAGGCGATCTCCTACTACTCGTCGCCCAAGAGTATCGAGGACGGACCCAAGAGCCTGGAAGAAGTAGACCCGGAGTTGCTGGCGACCTACGAAAAGCTGGGCATTCCGCTGCATGAGCAGGAAATGCTGGCGGGCGTGGCGGTGGACGCCGTCTTTGATTCGGTATCCGTGGCCACCACATTCCGGGCCAAACTGGCCGAGGCCGGCGTGATTTTCTGTCCCATATCGGAGGCCGTGCGGGAGTATCCGGAGCTGGTGAGAAAGCACCTGGGCACGGTGGTGCCGCGCAAGGACAACTATTACGCGGCCCTCAACAGCGCTGTGTTCAGCGACGGGTCTTTCGTCTACATCCCCAGGGGCGTGCGCTGCCCGATGGAGTTGTCCACCTACTTTCGCATCAACGAGGCCAAGACCGGCCAGTTTGAACGCACTCTGATTGTCGCGGACGAGGGCAGTCACGTCAGTTACCTCGAGGGCTGCACGGCGCCCATGCGCGATGAAAACCAGTTGCACGCGGCCGTCGTGGAACTGGTCGCCCTCGATGGCGCACAGATCAAATATTCAACGGTACAGAACTGGTACCCGGGCGACGCCGAGGGCAAGGGCGGCATCTACAACTTCGTGACCAAACGCGGCATGGCCCACCGCGACGCCAAGATATCCTGGACCCAGGTGGAAACCGGCTCCGCCATCACCTGGAAATACCCGAGCTGCATCCTGCGCGGGGATAACAGTGTGGGCGAATTCTACTCGGTGGCGCTGACCAACAATTACCAGCAGGCCGATACCGGCACCAAGATGATCCATCTGGGCAAAAATACCCGCTCTACCATTATCTCCAAGGGGATTTCCGCGGGGCACAGCTCCAACGCCTACCGCGGGCTGGTGCGCATGAATCCCAAGGCGGATGGCGCCCGCAACTACACCCAGTGCGATTCGCTGCTGATTGGCGATCGCTGTGCTGCGCACACCTTCCCCTACATCGAAAGTCGCAATCCCTCGGCGGTGATCGAGCACGAGGCCACCACCTCCAAGGTGAGCGACGACCAGCTCTACCTGTGCCAGCAGCGCGGCCTCGATGCGGAAAAGGCCGTGTCGATGATCGTCAACGGTTTCTGCAAGGAAGTGTTCAAGGAGTTGCCGATGGAGTTCGCGGTGGAAGCCGGCAAGCTGCTCGAGGTCAGCCTGGAAGGCTCTGTGGGATGAACCGGGCGCAAACGGAAGGAGATTCAGCGACATGCTAAAGATAGACAACCTGCACGCCAGCGTGGAGGGCCAGGACATCCTCAACGGGCTCAGCCTCAGCGTCAAACCCGGGGAGGTGCACGCCATCATGGGGCCCAACGGCTCCGGCAAGAGCACCCTGGGCCATGTGCTGGCCGGGCGCCCCGGCTATACGGTTACCGCCGGCACTGTGGAATTCCTGGGACAGGACCTGCTGGCGCTGGACACCGAGGAGCGGGCCCGGCTGGGCCTGTTCCTGGCGTTCCAGTACCCGGTGGAAATACCCGGGGTCAGCAATATGGAATTTATGAAAGCGGCGGTCGACGCCATGCGCACCCAGCGCGGCGAAGAGCCTCTGGATGCGGTGAGTTTTATGAAACTGGCGCGCGAAACCAGCAAGGCGGTGGACCTGGATCCCGGCTTTCTCAAGCGCGGGGTCAACGAGGGCTTCTCCGGCGGCGAAAAAAAGCGCAACGAACTGATGCAGATGATGCTGCTGCAGCCGCGGCTGGCGATCATGGACGAAACGGACAGCGGCCTGGATATCGACGCGCTGCAGGTGGTCGCCAGAGGGGTCAACGCCATGCGCAGTGCGCAGCGCTCCTTTGTACTGGTCACGCACTACCAGCGGCTGCTCAACTACATCGAGCCGGACCATGTGCACGTGCTGGCGGGGGGGCGGATCGCGCGTTCCGGCGATAAATCACTGGCGCTGGAACTGGAGGCCAAGGGTTACGCCTGGCTGGAGAACGAGGTCGCCTGATGTTTGAATTCATGCAGCAATCACTCGACAGCGCGGCGCAGCGGGCACCGGCCTGGCTGCAGGACTGGCTGCGCGACGGCCGGGACCGCTGGGAAGCCAGCACCATGCCCACCCGCAAGACCGAAAACTGGAAGTACACCAGTGTGCAGGCGCTGCGCGAGCACTTTGCCCCGGCCGCGGCCGGGGCGCGGCTACTGCGCGAGAGCGACATCGACCTGCCGCAACTGGTCGGCTCGCGACAGGTATTCATCAACGGCCATCACAGTGCCCGACTGAGCGACAGCGAATTGCCGGACGGCGTGTCACTGGTGCGTTTTGGCGAGGCCAGCACAGCGCAGGCCGCGCACATTCGCCAGTATCTGGGCAGCGCCGCGGGTGAGGCCGGCACGCTGTTTACCGCTCTGAATGACGCCTCCCTGGCCGAGGGCGTGTTTGTGGAAATTGCGGCCGGACACCGCGTGGCGCAGCCGCTGCACCTGGTCTGGCTGACCACCAACCAGGGCGAGGCGTTCAGCGTCAACCAGCGCCTGCTGGTGCTGTGCGGCAGCGACAGCAGCTGTGCCGTGGTCGAGCAGTTTGCCGGTGTGCGCGATGCCAACAAGGCCTTTACCAATGGAGTGAGCGAGTTGCTGCTGGCGCGCGGCGCGACCCTGGAGCACTACCGCCTGCACCAGGAGGAGGGCTCGGACCTGCACGTGGGCGGAGTGTATGCGCGCCTGGCGGAGCAGTCCACCTTCAACAGTTTTCACCTGGGGCTGGGCAGCGAACTCAAGCGTATCGATGTGGTGGTCGAGCACTGCGGGCAGGGCGCGCACAGCGAGGTGAACGGCGTCTACCTGCCCCGGGGCAGCGAACATATCGACTACCATACCTGCATCGAGCACCGGGTGCCCGACTGTACCAGCAGTGAGACGTTTCGCGGCATCATTGCCGATGAGGCGCGGGCGGTCTTTAACGGGCGTATCCACATCCACCGCGATGCGCAAAAAACCCGGGCCGAACTGAGCAACAAGAACCTGCTGACCAGTACCCGGGCGGAGGTAAACACCAAGCCGGAACTGGAAATTTACGCCGACGATGTACAGTGCGCCCACGGCGCCACCGTGGCGCAGCTCAACGAGAACGCCCTGCACTACCTGCGCACCCGCGGCGTCTCCCGGACCGAGGCGCAGTCCATGCTCAGTTTCGGGTTTATCAACGAGGTCATAGACACCGTGCGCAACGCTGCCTTGCGCGACTACCTGCGTGCGATGCTGGCGCGCCGCTTCGCGCGCGACCCGGCGCTGACGAGGCCCACGGCATGAGCGCGCAATCCCAGGCCAGCGCACGGCTCGACGGCTTCGATGCCGCCCGGGTGCGCGGTGATTTTCCGATCCTGAATCAGCAGGTCAACGGTCACCCGCTGGTCTACCTCGACAACGCCGCCACCACACAGAAGCCGGACTGTGTTATCGAGGCGGTGGCCGGTTACTACCGCCGCGACAACGCGAACGTGCACCGCGGAGTGCACACGCTCAGCGACCGGGCCACGCAGTTGTTCGAACAGGCGCGTATCACGCTAGCCGCGTTTATCAACAGCCCCGGCGCGCAGCAGGTGGTCTGGACCCGCGGCACCACTGAGGCCATCAACCTGGTGGCGCAATCCTGGGGGCGCAGCGTCCTGCGGCCGGGCGACCGGGTGCTGGTGTCCTGGCTGGAGCACCACTCCAACATCGTACCCTGGCAGCTCGTGGCGCAGGCCACCGGGGCCGAGGTGGTCCCGGTACCAGTGGAAGAGGCCGGCGATATCGATCTGGATGCGCTGGACGCCCTGCTGGATGAACGGGTGAAACTGGTGGCGGTCAATCATGTATCCAACGCCATCGGCACGGTAAACCCCGTCGTGGAAATCACCCGGCGCGCTAAAGCGGCCGGCGCCCTGGTGCTAGTCGACGGCGCCCAGGCGGTGGCGCACTGGCCGGTGGATGTGCAGTCACTGGGCTGCGATTTTTACGCGTTCTCGGGTCACAAACTGTTTGCACCCACGGGTATCGGTGTCCTGTGGGGCCGCGAAACCCTGCTGGAGGCCATGCCCCCCTACCAGGGCGGCGGCGAGATGATAGAGACCGTCAGTTTTGCCGGCACCAGCTACAACCAGCTCCCCTTTAAATTCGAGGCCGGCACCCCCAATATAGGCGGGGCGATCGGCCTGGCGGCGGCCGTCGACTACCTGGCCGGTATCGATCGGGTGGCGGCGGCCGAACACGAGGCGGCACTGCTGCGACTCACGCTGGAATTGGCCGATGCAGTGGAGGGATTGCGGCGCATCGGCGCACCGCGCGACGCCGCAGGCATTTTCAGCTTCCTGCTGGAGGGCATCCATCCCTCCGACGTGGGCATGCTGCTGGATCAACAGGGTATCGCGGTGCGCACCGGGCACCACTGCGCCCAGCCGCTGATGGAACGCTTTGGCATTCCGGGCACGGTGCGGGCCTCCTATTCGATTTACAATACACGCGAAGATGTCGTCCGCCTGTTTGACGGCATCCGCAAGGCCAGGAGCCTGTTTTGCTAGAGGGCCAGACGATGAGTGTCGAAACATTTGATGTCAAGAATGCACCGGTAACGGTCACCCCGGCGGCGGCGGAGCACTTTCGTACCAGTCTGAGCGCCAAGGGGCTGTCCGGAGTGCGCATCAGCGTCCGCGAAAGCGGCTGCACCGGATTCAAGTATGTCATGGACGAGGTGCCGGCGGGCCGCGAAGGCGATGTGCTGATCGAGCTCGACAACGGTGT
This sequence comes from Halioglobus sp., assembly GCA_020443345.1. Lineage (GTDB taxonomy): Bacteria > Pseudomonadota > Gammaproteobacteria > Pseudomonadales > Halieaceae > JARRPM01. The sequence continues at coordinate 57,711 of JAGRIH010000051.1, read as the reverse complement.
CAGCCTCTACCTGGAGCCCGCGGCCCTGTCCTATTTGCGCGGTACCCGGATCGACTATACCCGCGAAGGCATCAACCGCAGCGTGACCTTCAACAACCCAAATGTCACAGCCGCATGCGGCTGTGGCGAAAGTTTCAGCGTGGAGTGAGCCCATGAGCGCCCAGGAACGCACAGTCTTGACCACCACCCGGGCATGCCCCGGGCGTCTGGTGCCGGTGGGCGATCCGGTCACCATTCCGGCACACACCTTCGTCACCCTCACCCAGGCGTTGGGGGGCAATTACACAGTGGTGTACAACGGCAACATGGTGCGCATAGACGGCACCGACGCCGACGCTATCGGCTTCGAACCGACCCGCCTCGACTTTCCGCAACCGCCGGACGGGCAGATTGACGAGCAGCAGGTATGGGAGGCGCTGCATACGATTTACGATCCGGAGATCCCGGTCGATCTGGTAAACCTCGGCCTGATCTACAGCGTGGTCGTCGACCAGCAGCTGGGGCGGGTGGATATCCGCATGACACTGACCGCACCGGGTTGCGGCATGGGGCCGGTGCTGGTCGGCGACGTGGAATACCGCGTCGCCCAGGTACCCAATGTACGCAAGGTGGTGGTCGAACTGGTATTCGATCCGCCCTGGCAGCGCGAGATGATGTCGGAGGAAGCGCAACTTGCCACCGGCATGTTTTACTGACGCCGACACCGTACGTTTTCGCGAGTATTTGCCAATGCCCGACGCCAGCACTGCCCGGATAGACAATCCCTTTGGACACAGGATTTGCAGCGAGGACATCCTCGACACGCTGGGCTTTTTCGACAACTGGGAGGAGCGCTACAAGTACCTTATCGAGCTGGGCCGGGAACTGCCCGCACTGCCCGACAACCTGCACACGCCCGACCGCCTGGTGCGCGGCTGCCAGAGCCAGGTGTGGATCGACACCCGCATGGAGGAGGGCCGCCTGCAACTGGCGGTGGACAGCGATGCCTTCATTGTCAAGGGCCTGCTCGGCGTAGTGCTGGCCGCCTACAACAACAAGACACCAGAGGAGGTGCTGAGCTTCGACATCGACCGTTATTTCGAGCAACTGGACCTGCTGCGCCACCTGTCACCGACGCGCGGCAACGGTTTGCGTGCGATGGTGCAGCGTATTCGGGATATCGCGCAAAGCCAGTAGAAACCCGTATTCAAGGTGGCCCGTCGCGCCGCTAGCCCGCACACTGGACAGAGATCGAAAAAAATGGCTATTATTCAGAATCTTATCGCGATTACCTCACAAAATTCATTAATTTAGCAATCGATCTGGCAGTCGTGCCGCAACGGATCCTGATCCACACGCCAAGTGCGATCGAGCTTCAAACAGTGTCACCCCTCGTTTCGATCCAAGCGCATTCTCACTGCTCAGGCAGTGGAATATACTCGTCCTCATCGCCCGGCACCTTGGGAAAGCGACCTTCCTGCCAATCGCGCTTCGCCTGTTCGATGCGCTCCCTGCGGCTGGACACGAAATTCCACCACAGATGCCGCTCGCCCACCGGCTCGCCGCCAATGATGGCGATGCGCGACGCCGTTGTGGCTTGCAGCACCACGTCCTTGCGCGGCGAGAACACCGCCATGGTGTGCTCCGGTAGCGTCTGGTCGCGGACCCCCAGGCTCCCTTCGACAACATACAGCGCGCGCTCGGTTGCGGCGGGCAAAGCCAGCGATTGTCCGGCCTGCAAGCTGGCTTCCACATACAGGGTTTCGGCGAAGGTCCTCACCGGGGAGGTGAGGCCGTAGGCAGAACCCATCAGGATCCGCACCGACACGCCGTCGACCTCCAGCGCGGGAATATCCGAGGCCGGGTGGTGATAAAACGCGGCGTCCACTTCCTCGTCCTGTTCCGGCAGCGCCAGCCAGAGCTGCAGGCCATGTGCGCGATGGGTGCTCGCGCGCACTGCGGGCGGCTGGCGTTCGGAGTGTACGATGCCGCTACCGGCCAGCATCAGGTTGATGGCGCCCGGCGTGATGACCTGCACGCTGCCGAGGGAGTCGCGGTGCAGAATTTCGCCCTCGAAAAGGTAGGTTACGGTGGCGAGGTTGATATGTGGGTGCGGGCGTACATCGATGCCCTCCCCGGCGGGGAATTCGGCGGGGCCCATGTGATCAAAGAACACCCATGGCCCGACCGCACGGCGCCGCGCCGCGGGCAGCACCCGGCGCACGGAAAAACCGCCCAGGTCCTTGTCCCGCGGCTCGATCAGCAACTCCAGGGCAGCGCAGTGCAGGGCGGCACAGGGTGCCGGGGAGGTATCCGCGGTGAGGTTGCTCATCGTCGTGTCCGGTTACTCCAGCTTCGATCTATCCACCAGTTCGCCGGCTTTAATCACCGCGCGGATACGCTTCATGTTGTTGACATCCTGGGTGGGGTCTGCATCGAGCAGTACGGCATCTGCCAGCTTGCCGGTCTCGATCGATCCCATTTCCCGTTGTTTGCCCAGGAATATAGCACCATTTAAGGTCGCTATACGGATAATCGCCCGCGGCTCGATTCCGGCGTCCTGCAGCAATTCCATCTCCCGATGGACTGCCGGACCAATGGTCTGGTCGGTGCCGAGCACCAGCACGCCGCCCGCTTCGTGAATCTTGCGGAGGTTTTCCTGGGCTACCGGCGTCATCAGTTTCATCCAGGCGGTCCACATGCGCTGCTGCCATTCATCGCGTGTCTCGCCCTTGAGCTCGGCAATTTCCGCCGGAGTCAACGCTTGCTGATAGAGCGCTTGATCCAGGTATTCGGGATGCTCGACCAGGCGGCTGTAGTTTTCACCGATGGTCAGGGTGGTGGTCATGGGAATTTGCTTGGCTCCCATCAAGCGCGCGAAGTCGTCGGTGATCGGCCCCTGAATGACCGGGTGGGCCAGGGTGTCCACCCCGGCAAAGATCGCCTGGCGAGCGCGCAGTTCACTGGACGTATGGACGGTGGTGCGAATGCCGTGGTCGTTATAGTACTCGATGATGGTTTGCATCAGGTCCAGATCCAGCAGCGGAATCATTGGACGTTCGCCCCAGCCGCGCTCCTCCAGCGTGAGCTTGAGCAGGTCGGGTTTTCGGGCAATGTGCTTGTCCAGAGCGGCTCTCGCGTCCGGCCAGGCCTCCACCGTGGTGGCTCCCGCACCGCTGCCGTGGCTGCCGGGTTTGGTGACGATGCCGCCGGTCGCGAAGATGCGCGGAGATACGATCTTGTGTCCGCGCTCATCCTCGCGCAGGGCGAAGATATAATCCGGGTTGTTGCCGGCGTCATAAATGCTGGTGACGCCGCTGTACAGATAGCTGTGCAGCGCCTGCAGGCCGAGTTTGCGATCGGCACTGACCTGCCGCAGATTGTCACGCGTGATTTTAACGCCGCCCTTGAGATGCACGTGCATGTCCATCAATCCCGGAATCAGGAATTTCCCGGTGCCGTCGATATGTGTGCCATCGATATCGCCGGCCAGCGCCGCGGGCAGTATATCGCGGAAGCGACCGTCTTCGATGACCACCGTCATTGCGGGCACCGGCGCGGCGCCCGTGCCGTCGATCAGGGTGACTGAATCCACTACCAGCACCTGTGCCGCCGCGGCAGACAAAGCCGAAGCGCCCAGTAGCAACACGCCCAGATACAGCAGCCGGCCGGTATACCTCGAGAACAGTTTACTCATTGCCCCCTGACCTCCTGCTTGAAAATGATACCGTCGCGCATGATAAACGCCAGATCCAGTACCGCGCTGATGTCCTCCAGCGGATTGCCGCGCATCGCGACGATATCTGCCGCCATGCCGGGGGTCAGTTTCCCGGCATCGTCAATGCCACCGGCCTCGGCGGCTTTTACGGTACCTGCGGCCAATGCCTCTTCGGGGGTCATCCCGATGCCGACGTACTCCAGAAACTCGTGCGCGTTATCGCCATTGGGGGATACGCCGCTATCGGTACCCAGAGCGATATTGACGCCCATTTTATAGGCCAGTGCCGTCATCTTTTTGGGTTGCTTGCCCAGGCGCAGCAATTTTTCCATGGAGGCGGGCGGCAGGTCCTTGAAGGGGCCCGCGCGCATCTTCTCCGGGGTGTCTCCCACATAAGTGATCGGATAGATGGTCGGGATAAGCCACGCATCGTGCTTCTTGAACAGGCGCATGGTCGCCTCATCCGCCCACATCGCGTGCTCTACGGAGTCGAAACCCGCCGCCAGGGCCGCCTCGATGCCCGGTTTGTCGTGGGCGTGCGCGGTCACTTTTCTGCCCAGGGCATGTGCCGTCTCGGCAATCGCGTCCAATTCGGCCTGGGTGAATTGCATGCCGGTGCCGGCATTGGTGTTTGACAGCACACCGCCGGTAGCGGTCACTTTGACGACATCCGCACCGCGCTTGACGGTTTCCCTGACCGCCCGACGGCAATCATCCGCACCGTTGCAAACACCGGTCGCTGGCAAGGCGTCCAGCACTTCCTGCCGGTAGCCGTGGAAGTCGGCGTGTCCGCCACTGGGCGTAATTGCCGAGCCGGCAACCAGAATTTTCGGGCCGGGGACCAGGCCGTCGACGATGGCGTCGCGCAGCGCAAATATGGCCATGCCGCGCGACCCGAGATCGCGCACCGTGGTGAATCCGGCTTGCAGGGTCTTGCGCGCATTGTCGGCGCCGATCAGAGCGAAGTAGGCGTCGGGTTTGCGTACTTCGAGATCTCTGCCCCGGGAGCCGGTCAACATGCTCAAGTGCACGTGAAGGTCGATAAAGCCCGGCATCACGAACTGTTGACGCAGATCCAGCACTGGCGTGTTGGCCGCCAGGCCCAGCTCGGACGGGGACAGCAGGCCCTCTTCGACCCGAGCGACCTTCGCTCCCGAAATCACCAGCGTAGCGGGGGAAAGAGCTGGTTTTCCCGGCTCCGCCAGCAAGGTGCCGGCATGGATTACCTGCAACCTGGCCTGTACCGCCTCCGACACGTCGGCAACGAACACCACAGTGAATGCCAGCACGAGTCCGGCCATTACCTGTTTCCATATCGCCATGGATTCCTCCGAAGTTGATCTCAACATACCGCGAGCGCAACTTGTCTCGCGTGTCACCAGTGCACCAACTTTTTTAGCTACTGTGAACCAGGATGGCAAGCATTGGCAGCCGATTATTGGGGCAATCGGCCTAATATTACCTGTGCCTGAACTGTCGTTTTGTGTTTAAGCTAGGGCCTGAAAAAAAAACGAGCTGCGTAAAACGCACTACCGGAATTTGCTATGCAACAGTCGCGGCGGAGCGCTCAGTACTAACAGTGCAGCACTTTGGAATAAATCTAACCAGGCAGTGAGGTAGAAGGTGATGACTATGTCGAATACCAGAGGGTTTTTGCTGACAGCTATTGCCGTATCGCTAGCGCAGTTGGTCGCGGTAGATGTCCTGGCACAGCCGAAAGAAAACGTACAGCGCGCGCGAACCGGCGTCCTGGAAGAAATCGTGGTCACTTCCCGCAAGCGTGGTGACGAAGTGCTGCAGGATGTCCCCGCCACCATCACGGCTTTCGGCACCGAAACGCTGCAGAACATGCGGGTCCTGAATTTCGACCAGTTTGCGTATCAGGTCCCCGGTCTGACTTTTAACGATGAAGGCGCCGGCCAGAAACGCTACGTGCTGCGCGGCATCCAGAGTGCCGGGCAGCAGCAGGTGGCGGTGTATTACGACGAGGTGCCCATTCCCGGCGTGCAGGGCGCTTCAGGGGACAGTGGCTCACAAACGACTGACCTGAAGCTGTTTGACATGGAGCGCATCGAAGTGCTGAAGGGTCCGCAGGGTACGACCTTTGGCGCCAATTCACAGGCGGGCACCATCCGTTTTCTCACCCAGAAGCCGGATCTCGAAGAGCTGGCCGGCAAGGTCAAAGCCGGCGGCAACACCGTTACCGAAGGCGGTAACGGCGGCAGTGTCTACGGCATGATCAATATCCCTCTGTCGGCTACTCTGGGGTTTCGCGGTGTTGCCTATTACGACCGGGAGGCGGGCTATGTGGATAACGTCCGCCTCGACCGCGACGACGTCAACTGGGCCAAAACCAAGGGCGGCCGCTTTGCCCTGCGCTGGGAGCCCACTGATCGCATGACCCTCGATGCCATGGCCTGGTTGCAGGATCGAGATACCGGCGGTCCGGCGCGGTTCAACCCCTACGATTCATTTTCCGACTCCCCCGATAATACGGATTTTGTGGACAACAACCTGCAACCCTTGCAGGATATCCGCGCTATCGCGCAGTTCGACACCGGTGATCTGAACGTGGGCGACTATACCCGCGGCGACATGCCCGACGACCAGCGTATTTACAGCCTGACCCTCAACTGGGACATGGACTGGGCGACGCTGGTGGCAACCGGTGCCTGGTTTGAACGCGACTTCGGCTTCAAACGGGATTCTTCCTGGGTGCTGCTGCGCCTGGGCGTGGTGCCCGAACAGTTCCCCGGCGACCCGGATGCGAACCGTCCCGATCTGTTTCCCGCACTGACCGATCAGACCCAATCGGTAGAGCAGGAGTCCTTCGAGATGCGCCTGAACTCCACTGCAAGCGGCAATTTACAGTGGATGGGAGGGCTCTTTTATCGCAAACGCGATTCGGATTTCCGCAGCTATGTACCCGTGGTCAACGAGTCGGGTGTCCCCTTTGATCCGGGCTACCCGCCCACCGGCTATGTCAGCGGCGCCCCGGGTGAGGGCATAAACGGCTGTCACCCCTGTGTATTTGCGCGTAAAAATACCCGGACAATTGAAGAAAAAGCCGTATTTGGCGAGATTTCCTATCTCGTCGCGGAGCAGTTTGAATTCATGTTTGGCGCGCGCTGGTTCGAGGCGGAACAGGACGACTCCGGCATCCAGGAGTTTCCCTTTGCGCTGTTTCCACCGGAAAACTTCCTGCCGGATGCCGATACGCGTTATTTCAAGGAAGACGATGTCATAACGAAGTACCAGCTATCGTGGCTACCCCGCGACGGCCTGGTGTTCTACGCGCTCGCTTCGCAGGGGTTCCGACTCGGAGGCACCAACCAGCAGGGTGTGGTAGCGGTCCCTGCCGGGTATACTTCCGACGAGCTGTGGAATTACGAACTCGGCGCCAAGACCTCCTGGCTGGACAACCGCTATCATTTAAACGTCGCCTTGTTTCAGATCGACTGGGAAGACATACAGGTGTCCGGGCGCGACCCCACCGGCGCCTTTGCTTTTATCGGTAATGCCGGAGCAGCGGAAGTGCGCGGTCTCGAGGTCGAGCTCGTGGGCAGACCCAGTGCCAACCTCGACGTGACGGCCGGCGTCAGTTGGCTGGAAACCCACGAACTGAGCGAGGATCAGATTACCGACGAAGTGGTGGCACCGGGCCGCGAAGGCGACGAATTGCCTTTCACGCCGGAGCTGACGGCCAACGCCACCGCGCAATATAGTTACGATCTGCCCTATGGTGGCTGGCACGGTTTCGTGCGCGGGGAATACGCCTATAAGAGCAGTACCAATTCAGAACTCGATACCAGTTCGCGCTTCAACCGGAAAATGGATTCCTACCAGATCGTCAACCTGCGCACCGGCTTCAGCAACGCGCAAGGCGACCTGGATATTTCCGTGTACGCCGAAAACGTCTTCGACGAACGCGGTGATGTACGGGTGCGTACCGAGGATTCCCTGTTGACCTTCAAATGGACCAACCCGCCGCGCACTATCGGCATTGATATTACCAAGCGGTTTTAGGCAGTCGTCAACGACTGCCGACAACCGCGCCCAGCAGTGCGGTTCGATCGACCTCTGAATTGTCGGTCAGCAATCTGCTGTGTCGCACCAATACTGCCGTGCGGCACCGCCATTTGTCTACGGAGATACGGCATGTCTGATATTCGCCAGCGATTTCCGCTGTTACAGCACAAAACCTATCTCAATAGCTGCTCGTACGGCGCGCTGGAGGAGGGCGTCGAGGCGTCTATTCTGACCTACCTGCGCGATCGCCGGGAACACGGTGCCTGCTGGGAAAAGTGGGTGGCGCAGCTGGAAATCCTGCGGGGCAAGACGGCGGAACTACTGGGCGCCGATGCGGATGAAATCGCCATCGTACCGTCGCTGACCGCAGGCTTCAACGCGCTGGTCAGTTGCCTGGATTTCAGCGGGAAGCGCAATAAAGTGGTGGCCACCAGTTTCGATTTTCCCACCACGGCCCAGATCTGGCATGCGCAGAAGCGGCGCGGCGCGGATATTGTCATGGCGCCGCTGGACGATGCCGCCGACCCGCGAAGCGTCGTGGATTCCCTGGTGGATGAGCGAACCCTGGTGGTCTCGGTGCCGTGGATCTGTTACCGCAACGGCCGCAGGCTGGATATCGCGACAATTGCGAAACTGGTGCACAGCCGGGGGGCCCTGCTGGTAGTGGACGCCTATCAGGGCGTCGGCACCATGCCCTGCGATGTCTCGGTGATGCAGGCGGACGTCCTGCTGGGAGGTTATCTCAAATACCTGATGGGCACTGCCGGGGTGGCCTATATGTACGTCAAGTCCTCTTTGGTGAAAACCCTCGAGCCCACTACCAGCGGCTGGTTCGCGCAGGAAAATGTGCACGCCATGGCGATCGCCGAGAACGTGCCGGCAGCGTCGGCGCGCCGCTTTGAGGGGGGTACCCCGGATGTCGCCGGTCTTTACGCCTGCATCGCGGGGCTCGATGTCCTGGCCGAGATGGGGGTGGACGCCGCGGCCAGGCAGGTGCGCCATTTGACAGAGCTGATCTGCGCAGGTGTTCTGGAGCGCGGCTGGGAACTGGCCACCGGTGACCACCCCCACGGCGCCATGCTGGCCCTGCGCTGCCACGACATGGTCGCCCTGGTGGAGCGCCTGGGCGATGAGGGCGTGGTGGTATCCTGTCGCGATGGCAACGTGCGCATTTCACCGCATTTTTACAACAATGAAGCGGACATTACCGCCCTGTTCAAAGCGCTGGAAAAACACCGTGACCTGCTCGACTGAACTGGCGAGGAGGGCGCTGATCTCCTGCAAGCAGCAATAACAGAGCGACCCTTTATAAGCGACCGGTATCATCCTTGCAGCCAGTGGTCGGCTTCGCTACCATATTTTAGCTTTTTGGGCACACTTACCCAGGAACCTCATATGAGTACGCGCGAGACCCAGAATAAAATAATTAAGGCGGCCATCGACCTGTTCAACGAAGTGGGAGCATCGTCCGCGTCAACCAACAAAATTGCCGAGCTGGCGGGCATCAGCAAAGGCAACCTGCACTATCACTTCCCCTCCAAGCGCGAAATCATCTTTGCCATATGGGGCAGCATGGAGCTGGAGATCAACAGCTGGCACAAAGACAGCGTGGAACCGACCATCCAGTCCATGGCCAGGATGGTACTGCGCCAGTACCGTCAGATCTGGAAATACCGTTTTTTCTACCGCGAACTCAATATCCTGCTGGAGCAGGATGCGGAACTGAAATACCGGTTCCAGCGGGTCAGGCGCATACGCATGGAGGACGTGTTTCTGTTTTTCAAGTCCATGGCGGCCCGCGGTGTTATCAAGGACAGTATCAGTGATGTCGAGCTGCGCGAGTTGATTCGAATTTCCTGGATCGTCTCTGATTTCTGGCTCAGTTACGTGGCAGTGGAAAACGACCATATCGATATGACTACGATGCAGGAGGGCTACCGGCTGATACTGCAATTATTCAGGCCAGTATTTACCACCCGGGCCGTACGGGAGATACCCGATTCGTTTGGCGTGTTTTCTCCCGAAGAAGAGCTGGCTGTTCCGGTGTAACGGCATTTTAAACCGTGCAGTAAAACGCCGTTTAAGACAGGCGTCGCGGAGAAGGGCGATGACGATTGCATATTTCCTGCATGTGGATGGATCTGCCGAACACGGCGGTGAGCTGCAGGAGTGGGCGAACAGCAGGTTTGCTCCGGCATTGCGCGATAGCGGGCAGGTGAGCCGTATCGAAGCGTATACGCCGGATACCGCTGAAGATCCCTATCTCGCCAGCGAAAGCGGCAAGTTACTCATGGTGCAGGCCGACTTTCCGACGCGCACCGACCTGGAAAGTACCCTGTCGAAGTTCCCCGTGGCCGACGCCCTGGCGTCCATACCGGCAAGAGACGCTGTCGATATCACCGTGGAGGCGTTTACAGTCAGACATTTTTCCCTTCTGGATGGGTCGACCCCGCCGCGTCGCGCGCCGCTCTCCTTTGTCGTGCGTTACTACCCTCCGATCGACAAGCCAGCGTCATTTGTCGATCACTATGTCGACCACCACCCGCCTATCATGGCGCGCTTCCCGCGGATACGGAACATCCTGTGCTATTTCCCTGTGCACTGGCACGATGCGAATGACCTGCCTCCCTCAAACAGTTTTTTAGGCAATGAGGTCGTCTTCGACAGTGTAGCGCACCTGAATGCGGCGCTGGCGTCCGAGGTGCGCCATGAACTGCGCGCCGACTATCGCCAGTTTCCCCCGTACCAAGGGAAAAACACGCACCACGCAATGTACCGACGGGTACTGTACGGCGGCAGTGAAAACTAAAGCCCGGGAAACAAGCCCTGGATTGCGCACCCGGCAGAGGCTGCGGTTGCCCGGGCGGTCTCAGTCCCGGGCGAACCTGGCACGATAGCGATCGTAGCGCCCCATGCAGGCAAACAGCACGGCCGTAAGCAGCATCAGTCCAATCATAAACTTCAGGGAGGGGTCGTAGCTGCCGAGCATTTCCTGGGATTTGGCATACAGATAGGGGCCGCCACTGGTCCCCAGAAGAAACCCGACAAACACGATACCGTAAATGTTGCCAAAGCGACGCAGCCCGAAGTAACGGCTCACCATGTAACCCAGCAACTCTGTCTCCGCCCCCAGGCCCGCGCCCAGAAGCGCTCCGGCGACATAGGGCGCCCACACAGCCGGCACGTACACCAGCAGGGCAAAACCCACGGCCGTCAGGGTAAAAATGGCGCCGCCGACAATGGGGGCATGAATCATGTCCAGCAGGTAACCGATAATCAGGCGTGCGGCGGCCATCGAAAGCCCCAGCGACACCGCGACGGATGCGGCGGTGGCCGGCGTGAAGCCGCGGTCGATGAGCACCAGGCCCATTTGATTGGTAATGCCCCACAGCGCGAAGGAAGCAAACAGTACGCCCAGGAAAAGCAACCAAAAGCCCCCGGTGGCCATCGCTTCGCCCAGCGTCAGGCCGCTGACATCGGCCTGCACGGTGTCTTGGTCGGACACAGCAACTCCGTCCGGACGCAGCCCCATCGATTCGGGTGTATCGCGCACCAGAAGCCACATTACCGGCACGGTGACGCCGGCGATAAACAAGCCGTAAAAAACAAAGCCACCCCGCCAGCCGTAAACTGAGACGACCTGCTCGGTAATTTTCGGCAGAACCGCCAGGCCGACGCCCGTGGCAGAGGCAATGAGCCCGATCATCAAACCCCTGCGTTGGTCGAACCAGGAGGTGATCAGGCGAATAAACACCAGGTTGTTGTTGCCCACGCCCAGGATAGCGACCAGCACAAATGCCAGCCACAGATGCCAGACCTCGCTCAAGTACAGCGGCACCGTCGCCAGAATCAAGGCCATCAACAGCAGGGAGGGGATCAGTGTGCGGCGCACGCCGTAGCGATCCACCAGCCGACCGAATGGTGGATGGACCACGGCACTGGTCAGGGTGAGCAAAGAAATGGACAGGGTCATACTGGAGCGACTCCAGTCAAAGTGGGACTTCAGATCACTGATGATAAAGGCGAAGCTCGCGTAAACCAGCGGGCCGACATTGCCGAACATACCCGTGAAGCAGGCGACCACCACCGGCAGCCCGAACAGAGGCCTGGCGAAATAACCCGGGCCGGCCTGTCCAACGCGCGCTTTGTTCATGGGTGATTTTCCTCAACGCGCCAGCGGCGTGCAGCAGATACGGTTCGCGCGCGGCCGCTCCGCGCTCCTGGCTGCCAGCGACCCGGGCGGCCATGGCACGGTGCGCGGGGGTGTTGAGCGCCGCGAGCAGCGCGGGACCACTTACATGAAGCTGTATTTCAGGCGCAATCCGTAGGTGATGGGTTTGACATACAGGCCGGACAACTGCTCCTGGTCGTCGTGAATGATATCGACGGCCTCGTCCTCATCCGTCAGGTTGTTGACAAACAAGGTGGCGGTCCAGTTGTCACGCAACAGTGCGACATTCAGGTTGGCCACGCCGTAAGAATCGAGCTCGTGGTAGTAGATATTGGTCCTGTTTAGTTCTGTGGCGCTCGACCCGCGGTAATTATAGTCAAGGCGCACCCGCAAACTCATGTCGCCGCCGAGATCCCGGGTATAGGTCGCAGCGCCATAGCCCGCCCACTCGGGCACGTTGGGCAGACTGTCGCCCTTCATGCCGGGAAAATCGCCGGCGGCATCGGGCTCGTCTTCCTGTAATTCGGTATCGATATAGGAACCGCCAACGGAGAATCTCCAGTTTTCGTCAAGGCGGTAAGTAAGGTCCAGTTCGGTGCCTATGACGTGCACCTCGCCCACATTGGTGACGAAGGCGAAGCTTTCGATATTCGAACCGGTTTGCATATCGGTCCACTCCGTATAGTACAGTGCACCATTCAGAATCAGGCTGTTGTCCAGCCAGGTGGTTTTGCCGCCGAGTTCGAAACTGATCAGCTCATCTGATTCGAAACTCTCCGGCAGCACCACGTCGCCGGGGATGATCACCGCATTGGTGCCGCCGGGGCGAAAACCGGTCGCGATATTGAGGTAGTACAGGCTGTCATCGTTCGGGGTATGGGCCAGATTGACCTTCCAGGTCACTTTGCTGTCGTCCCCTTCCTGTTTCTGGAACGTTATGCCATTGCCCTGAAAGCCGACAAAGGGGTGTGTTTCAGCCGACTGCGATTCATAGTCGGCATCGAAATAACGCACCCCGAGAGTCAGCTTCCACTGTTCATTGAAAGCATAGTCGCCTTCGCCGAAGAAGGCCGTGCTTTCACTCTTGGAGGACAGGGTTCGACCGAAAATGGTGCCGGTGCCGAAATTGTCCCCGATAAACATGTCATCCGCATCCAACTGGCTGAAAGTGACTTCCGGGCGCCCCTGACTGTCGGAAGTCACCACCTGCAAGTCAAAATCGATATCTTCCTCCTGATAGAAGGCGCCCACCACAAAGTTGAACCGGCCGTCGAAGTCAGTGGCGTAGCGGATCTCGTTGGAAAACAGCTCGCGGTCCTGTATCTGGTTGGTCGCCGCGGCCCGGTCCGCTCCGAAAAATATCATGATCGGCGTCGAATCGTAGATATAGTCGAGATCGCGCCTGAAGGTGTTGGTGGTTGCCGTCAGCGTGCCCGGCCCCACGCGCCATTCAGCCGTCAGACCATAGATATCCACCTCCTCTTCCCAGGGAGTGCGCACCACTTCAGTACTGATATTATCGCCGCCGCTAACCGCTGGAAACGACGGCCCGGGGATTCCGGAGCTGGCGGGGTCCACCACAAACACATCGACGCCACTGGGGGTAATGCGGCTGTCGTTCTCCAGGTCCAGGTTCTGGCGTGTGTAATTGGCGCTGATTACAAAATCTTCAGTTGCCTGCCACCGGAGTATCGCGCGGACACCTTCGGTATCTTCTTCATTGACATCGTCTTCGTGGTAACGGTTGTTGTCGATATACCCGGCGTTGTCGTGCTTCCAGCCGACAATGCGCAAACCGAGCGTGTCCGCGACGACAGGGACATCGATCATGGCATTGATCATGGTGTTCAAATCGTCCGCGTCGTCGGTAGCGCTGCTTTCAACCTCGACATAGGCCTCGAGTTTTTCCAGGTTCGGCCTCTTGGAAATATACCGGATGGTTCCGGACAGGGAGTTTGCCCCGTAGAGGGTGCCCTGCGGCCCTTTCAGTATCTCCACGTGGCTCAAATCGTGCAGTTTGATATCCACCTGCCGACCGCCGCCGTTTTCCAGGAAGCGCCCGGTGGTCACCGCCTCGTCGTAGTAGACGCCGACCGTTCCGCCGGTCGGTGAGTTGATGCCGCGGATAACGTAGTCTTTATCGCCCGGCCCCCAGCTTTCAAAGTTCAGTCCCGGCACTTCGCCGGCCCACTGGTCGAACTGCGTGGCACCCATTGCATCCAGGGCGGAGCCGTCCAGGGCGCTGATGGCAATGGAGACATCCTGTGCGCTGTAGGCGCCGCGCTTGGTGGCGGTAACGATCACCTCTTCCAGGGCCAGGGACTGCCCGGTATCTGCCGCACTGACAAAGGGGGAGGCCGTGCATGCAGCGGCCAGGCACAGTAGCTTTTTCTTCATAGCGATTTGTCCTCAGTCATTTTAGTTATCTGGAACAAGGATGCTGTTACTGTTACGCACACAGGGACCACATGGCAAGCGCTCGTTTAGGTCAAACTTCCTAAAATTCCGATCGTCTGCGACCATTTGTCCGGGCGGTCCGCTGCAGTGTTCATAGCCGAAGGTGTTATGATCCTGAGTCGACTGCGTCTATCATTGCAATTTGCAGCGCAGCAACTCGCCCGCCGAGCGGAGCACTATGAACGCTACATCCGGGGCCACACAGCAGGCAATTGAGCTTATCAGGGAGCGACTGGGCGACCGGGTCTCGACCAATCCGGCCATTCTCGAACATCATGGCCACGACGAGTCGTGGCACCAGGGGATTCCCCCCGACGCCGTGTGCTTTGTGCGCAGTATAGAAGAGGTCAGTCATATCGCCGCCACCTGTTCCCGGTTGAATATCCCCCTTATCCCCTTTGGCACAGGCACAGGCATGGAGGGTCATGTGGTTGCAGTGCACGGCGGCATCAGCGTCGATCTGTCCGCCATGAACGAGATACTGGACGTCAACACGGAGGATTTCGATTGTACCGTGCAGGCCGGCGTCACCCGCAACCAGTTGAATGAGCACCTGCGCTCGACGGGCCTGTTCTTCTCTGTGGACCCGGGCGCCGACGCTTCCATTGGCGGCATGGCCGCCACCCGGGCATCGGGAACCAACACGGTGCGCTATGGCACCATGCGCGAAAACGTGCTGCGCATGAAAGTCGTTCTGGCCGATGGTCGGGTGATTACAACAGCCGGGCGCGCCCGCAAGTCGGCGGCGGGTTACGATTTAACCCATCTTTTCGTCGGCTCGGAGGGCACGCTGGGCATCATTGTCGAAGTGACCGTTAAACTGCACGGCGTCCCCGCGGCGATTTCCGCCGCGTCGGTTTGCTTTGACGGCATCGACAATGCGGTGCAGGCCGTCATCATGACCATGCAAAGCAATATTCCGATGGCGCGCATCGAATTACTGGATGGGGCCCAGATGGCTGCGATCAACAGGTATTCCAGGACGGACTATGCCGAAAAACCGACGCTTTTTGTCGAGTTTCACGGCAGCGAATCCGCAGTCAGCGAGCAGGCCGCGGCGTTTGGGGAAATTTGCTCTGAACACGCCGGCAGCGCATTTGCCTGGACGGCAAACACCGAGGAGCGCTCAACCATGTGGCAGGCCCGGCACAATGCTGCCTACGCGGCAATGGCGGTGCGGCCCGGCGCCAGGGTGCTGGCAACCGATGTCTGCGTACCCATTTCCAGGCTGGCAGAATGCATCCAGCAGACGCGCCTGGACGTGGAGCGCAGTTGTACCTTAACCACCATGCTGGCCGGCCATGTCGGGGATGGCAATTTCCACCTGGTGTTTATCCTCGATCCGGACAGCGAGGAAGATTTCGAGCAAATGCAGGCACTGTACGGGCGCCTGATCGGCAGGGCTCTGGCGATGGACGGCACCTGTAGCGGAGAGCACGGTATCGGCATTGGCAAGCGCCGCTACCTGGTTGACGAGTTTGGCCGGGATGCGCTGGACGTCATGCTGTCGATCAAGGACGCCCTGGACCCCATGGGCATTATGAATCCGGGCAAGAAGCTCCCCGCGCGCTGACTGCAGACTCAGGGGGACTGTCTGCCGCGGGTGACCGTCAGGCAGCCGATGACCACCACCACGGCGCCGGCTGTGGTGGTGATGGTAAGCGCATCCGGCTCGATATGGGCAGGCAGCAGCAGGCCCAGCAGATTTTCGTACAGCAGCGTGATCAGTGGAATAACGGCCAGCAATGCACTGCTTTTTGAGGCATCCCAACGGCTGACTGACTCGCCAAAGCAGATGTAGGCAATCAGCGAGGTCAGACAACTCGCCACCAGCAAGCCCAGCTTGACACCGTCCAGTTCAAGGATGATGGCCACCTCCGAAACCGGCAGCAGTACCAGTGCCCCGACGGCATAGACACTCAGCAGGATATGGACCGGAGAAAATACGGCGACCAGCAGCTTTTGTCCCAGGCCGTAGAAAATCCATATCAACGAGGCGAGCGACATGTACAGTACGCCACCGGCATAAGCACTGCTCGCCGCCAGTATTTCGCCGAGCTTTTGCTCAAAAAACAGCAACAGGCCGGCAGTGAATACGAGTGTTCCCAGCCACTGACGCCGGGTAAAGGGCTCGCCGAGAAACAGGACGCTCACCAGCAACAACCCGATGGGACCGAGCTGGGCAATGATCTGGCTGGCCCCCGCGGGGATATACTGCAAGGCGTCCATAAACAGGATGTGATTGAGCAGCAGCCCTGCTACGGCGACGCCAAATATCGCGTAATGCCAGCGCGTGCGCGCGGTGGCCAAGGGCGCGCCGCTTTTGGCGAGGCTGTATACGCTCAAAATGAGGCTCGCCATTACGAAGCGATAGAAATTGAGCGTATAGGCATCCACGGTATCGAGCAAGCCCTTGGATACCACTGGCAGCAGGGCCCAGAAGGCCACCGAAACCACGGCCAGTAATGCGCCGATTTTGCGCCTGCTGCCGCTCGTATTACTCACCGCACGCTCCGGGCACTGCGCTGCCGGTACTCTGCGCGGCGCCAGTGGTCGCGCGAAACGCATGCGGAAATCACTCGTCGCACAGATCCGCCACACACTGCGAGCTGCTGTGTTCAGGTGTGCTGCAGGTCGACAAAAAACGCTTCCAGTCGATTCATCGCCTCTTCGATGCGTTCGTAGGACACCGACCCGAAGCAGACCCTGAGATAGCCCTCTCCGGAATCGCCGTAGAACGAGCCCGCCTCCACCACCACATGGGTCTGTTCCAGGATGGCCTCTGCCACCTGCTGCGAGGACAGGCCGGTGGCCTGGATATTCGGGAAGGCGTAGATCGAGCCCTCGGGCAGGGCACAGCGCACGCCCGGCATGGCATTGAGCCGCTCGACCAGCAGGTCCCTGCGGCGTTGGTCTTCGGCCACCATCTGCGCCACACAATCCTGGGTAGCGGTAATGGCGGCATAGCCGCCGTCCTGGATAAATACATTCACGTGTGACATATCGTTCATGGTGATTTTCAGCAGTGCGGAGATAAATGCCGCGGGAGCTGCCATATACCCCAGTCTCCAGCCATCCATGGCGTAGCCCTTGGTGAAGGCGAACATGCTGACCGTGCGCTCCGCCATCCCCGGCAGCGACGCAATACTGATGTGTTGTTTGTCGTCAAACACAATCTGCTCGTAGACTTCGTCAGACATGACCAGCAGATCGTGTTTGATCGCCAGCCCGGCAAGGCCCTGCAACTCTTCCCTGGAGTAGACCCGCCCGGTCGGATTGGCCGGGTTGACCAGCGCAAGCATGCGCGTCTTCGGTGTGATATAGCGCTCGATGATCTCGGCATCGATGGAAAAATGATTGTCCACATCCAGTGGCGCGGTGACGATCCTGCCACCGGCCAGTTCCACCTTGTTGATGTGTTGCGGATAATACGGTTCCAACAGGATGACCTCATCGCCGGGGTCCACGGCGGCCATGCAGACGGCAAATGCGCTGTGGGTCAGGCCGCCGGTGACCACGATCTGCTCGGGGGTGGCCGCGATACCGTTGTCGCGGTGCAGTTTGTCCGCCAGCGCCTCACGAAATTTCAACTCGCCGGGAAACTCGCCGTAGTGGACCTTGCCGTCGTCCAGCGCCCGCTTGGTCGCCTCCTTGATATGCACCGGCGTATCGAAGCTCGGGCGCCCCACTTCCAGGTGGATCAGGTCTGCCCCCCGGGCGATCAACTGCCCGGTTTTTTCATACATGCCAAAGGATTTTGGAGAGCTGTTTGCAATGCGCTCAGCAGGCCATTTCATATGCGTTTCCCGATAATTAGCTGACACGTGCCAGACACGGCGGACACTGCGTCAGCGTGCTCTCAAGGTCTCGGGGCAGTGTAGCGTAAATGCGAGGGCGATCGCTGAATTATGTTAGGTTGAGGGGCCTAAAAGCCTGGCGTGGGGCCGGTTTTAGGGTGAAGCCCCTAAAATACCGACTCACAGCCCAGGGCTATTGACGATACTATGGAAAATCCGTGTAAATAAACCATCGATACCGGGAGGGCAGGGTACGTGAGCCAGAACTATATAGACGATAATATCGAGGCAATCCGCAGCGAGTTCAAGTTGCTGGAGCACTGGGTCTACCTCAATGCCGGCGACCAGATGATTCCGGGGAACTACTGGCTGCAGGCGGCGCGGGATTTCTATAATTTCGTGGAGTACGGGCGCATGGAGGATATCCCCAACGCGGATATCGCAACCCACCCGTTCCTGCTCTCGGCCTGGGATGAGTGCATCGAGCTGGCGGCCCGGTTGATCAACGCCGACAAGGACGAGGTGACCAACGCCTACCGGCCCTCGATCACCGCCAACCTGATTTTCTACAATATGTTCGACTGGTTCGAGGGCGACAACATCGTCTTTTCCGATCTGGGTTACCCCTCGTTCATTTACATCCTGCAGGACCTGCAGCGCCGCTACGGGGTCGAGTTGCGCATTGTCAAAAACGTCGAAGGCGTGGTCCGGATGGAAGATCTGGAAAAGGCGGTAGACGAACGCACGCGGATGGTGGTGATCGATCGCACCGCGGCCTTCTCCGGCTTCACTTATGATGTCAAGGAAGTGTGCCGCATTGCCCACGCCAGGGGCGCGCTGGTGCTGGACGATGCCATCCAGGCGGTCGGCGCGATCAATATCGACGTCAAGGACGACGATGTCGACATGCTGGTGACCGGCGCCTACAAGTGGCAGTGCGGCCCGGAAGGCGCCGGCTTTTTCTACATCAAGCGCGAGTTGATGCAGAGCATCGATCCGCGTTTTCGCAACTATATCTGGGCGGATTTCAAGGGCGGCATCCCCTTTGCCGACGCCGACCACGACAACATCGCCAGTTGGCAGGCGCCGCCGGTCAACAGCGCCAACAAGTTTTCACAGGACGTCACCATTGGCCCGGCGCTGTTCGGTTGGCGCGCGACACTCAAGTTTTACGAAAAAATCGGCATTCGCAATGTGGAGGAACGCGTGCGCCGCCTGGGCACCTACGCGGTGGAGAGGTTGCAGGAGATCGGCTGTGAGGTCACGACGCCGCTGGACCACAACTTGCGCCATGGCCTGATCACTTACACGGCCGGAGACTACGACAAGGACGCGGCGTTTTTCCAGCGCTGCGGCGCGCCGGGGCGCTGCCAGAAACCCATCAAGATATCCGCGCGCCGCCTGGGCAACATCGGCAACCTGCGCGTGTGCACGCACTTCTTCAATACCCAGGAGGATATCGACTACCTGGTGGACTTCCAGAAGAGCCTGCTGTAGCCGCTGTTATGCAGCCGGGTGGCAATACGATGACTGATCGGGTGGCTTGATGTACGTGCGTGCGCACGCTCTGTTCGAGGGCTTTATGGCGGGCCTGGCGGCCCAGCCGCAGGCCTCGCTGGTGCATTCGCTGTCCGAACCGCCAGTGCTCGCGGATTTTCTGGCAGAGTTGGACCCGCTGCTGCCACTGGACTGGTCCGGCCAGTCATTTTTTGGCCTGCCCGCCCTGCGCGAGCAGGTGCTGGGGCGCACGCGTCTGGCTGCTGCCTGCTCAACCGATGATGTATTGATTACTGCGGGGGCGGCTGAAGCCAATTTTCTGGCGATCAGCCAGTTAGTACAACCCGGTGATGAGATGATCGTCGATGTGCCCGGATGGCCGCAGCCGCTGGTGCTGGGGGAGGCAATCGGCGCCGTGGTGAAACACCTGCAGCGGCATGAAACGCAGGGCTGGAAATTTGACCTGGACCAGCTGGCCGAGTTAGTCAACGAGCGCACACGCCTGATTTTTCTGTGCAATCCCAACAATCCCACCGGCCAGGTTGTAAGCGACGCCGAACTGCGCCGCGTGGTCGATATTGCACAGCGCGTCGGCGCCTATGTCCTGTGTGACGAAGTGTATGCCGGCCTGGAGTGGGACGGGCAGGCCATTCCCCGCGTCGCCGGCTACTACGACCGCGGCATCAGCACCGGCAGCGTCTCCAAAGCACTGGGCTTGCAGGGCCTCAGAACAGGCTGGATGATCTGCCGTGACCCGCAATTACTGTTCGATGCGATGGTGCTGCGCGAAGACACCAGCGAGATAATGAACATCATGGGCGAGGCAATTGCCGAGATCGCGCTGCGCGAGGAGCGTTACGCCGCTGCAATGGCTTGCGCGCGGGCGGCGGGACGCCGGAATCTGGCCACTCTGGATGCGTGGATCGATGCGCGAGCAGAGTTGTCCTGGGTGCGCCCCGCGGCGGGACTGATCGGTTTTTGCCGGCTGGACACGGCGATAACCGCGGATACACTCGCGGCAAAACTGCTCGCAGAACCCTATCGGACCTTCGTCATGCCCGGGTCGGCCTACGGTTTTTCCCAGCATCTGCGCCTGGGTGTCGGGGGCGGTGCCGATTCCGGCATGGAGCTGGCGCTCCAGCGACTGGGTGCCTGCCTCGACGCACTGTCCCGCTAGATTGAAGGGTGAATTGAAACGTGGATCGATCTGCCGAATTTCGCTCCGATACCTTCACCCTGCCCGACGCGGGGATGCGCCGCGCCATCTACGCAGCTGAGGTGGGCAATGCCGCCTACGGCGAGGACCCCAGCGTCACCGAACTGGAATTGACTGTGGCGGAGTATTTCGGGCGCGAGGCGGCGCTGTTTTTTCCCTCGGCCACCATGGCGGGGCAGAGCGCCATCGCCGTGTGGTGCAAACCCGCCGAAGTCGTACTGATCGAGCAATACGGCCACAATTTTTATTTCGAGACCGGTTCCATGGCGTTTATCTCCGGAACCCAGGCCCAGCCCCTGCCTGCAGAAAACGGCATTCTGGCACCGGCGACCCTCGCGGCAGCCATCCGTCATGTAGAAAATCCCCACGCCCGCACCGGCTTGATCGTGCTGGAAAACACCTCGAACTACGGCGGCGGCACCGTCTATCCCCTGGCCACCCTGAAGCACATTTTTAATCTCGCAGGCACCCATGAACTGCCGGTGCATATCGACGGTGCGCGGCTGTTCAACGCCCTGCAGCACTACCGCCTGAGTGACCCCGCGGTGCGACCCGGCGCACTGCTGCCGGCGACAGGCTCGGTGTCGCTGTGTTTCTCCAAGGGCCTGGGGGCGCCGATGGGCGCCGCTCTGGTGGGCGATGCCGACTTCATCGCCGAGGCGGCGCGGGTGCGTACGCTGCTCGGCGGCACCCTGCGCCAGGCGGGGTTTATGGCCGCCGCCGCGCTGTACGCGCTGCGGCACAATGTCGAGCGCCTGGTGGAGGATCACCGCAACGCCCGCGCCCTGGCCGCGGGGCTCGCCGGCATCGACGGCCTGGCGGTGGCACTCGATACCGTACAGACCAATATGGTCTATGTCGAGGTGGAGGAGGGCGCCGGGCGCGCCGCGCGCTTGATCGAACAACTGGGCGAGTCCGGTGTGCGCGCCTGGAACCTGGGCCGACGCCTGCGTTTCGTCACCAGTATGCTGGTCGATAATACAGATTGTGACTACGCTGTCGCCGCGGTCGCGAAGGCGATGAGCGCAGCCTGAGCCGATGAGAGCGCGGCGATGACAACGCACGATCCGATTGAAATCTGGCGCATGAACGCCTTTACCGACCGCCCCTTCAGCGGCAACCCGGCCGGTGTCGTGCTGCAGGCCGATGCACTGTCGGAACGCCAGATGCAGGAGCTCGCACCGCAACTGAACAATGTGTCGGAGACGGTCTACGTGCTGGCGCCGCGCGATGCATCCGCGGACCTGCAACTGCGCTACTTCACCCCGACGACCGAGGTCGATCTGTGCGGACACGCCACCATCGCGGCCCTGTTTGCCCTGGCCGCGAGCGGCAGGATCAGTGGACACCAGAACACCGCGACCATCCGCGCCCGGACGCGCGTCGGTGTGCTGGAACTGGGGCTGGAGTTTATCGACGGCGAATTGGCATGGGCCTCGATGCGCCAGCCGGTTCCCGCACACCGGCTACCGTCGGCGCCACAACAGGCCGCGGGCATACTGGGACTGAAACCCGCGGCCATTCGCACCGACCTGCCCATCGCCTGCACCAGCACGGGTATCTGGAGCTGCTACGTGCCGCTGATGAGCCTCGATGCGCTGGCGTCAATCGCCGTCGACCACCAGCGCATTGCATCGCTGTGGCCTGAAAACGCGGCACTCGCCGGCATCTACCCCTTTGTGATCACCGGCGGCGAGTTGCGCTCGAGCCGCCTGCGTACCCAGGGGCGGTTTTTCTGTCCGCCCCAATACGGCATTCTCGAAGATCCCGTCACCGGCACCGCCAGCGGCGCGTTGGCGGCGTATCTCATGCATCACGGGCTGCTGAGCGCGACCGGCGAGTTGGAGGCGCACCAGGGATTGGAAATGGGCAGCCCCGGCAGCCTGTACGCGCGCCGCACCGACAGTGGCGCAATGGAAATCCGCGGTCGGGCAGTGGCCATTTATCGCGGCCAACTCACGTTTTAGCCCACCTCATTCTGCCGTCACCGCGCCGACGATGGTAGCCACGAGAATGGCGCTGAGGGCGATGGGGATGACATAGCGCATCCAGAGAAACACCAGTTTCTGCACGCCGGACGGCGCGGCGCCAGCGGTGGTGAAGATCTGTTGCATGGCGCGCGAGCGGCCGTAAGACCAGGTGATGGCCAGCACCGCCAGCAAGCCGCCGCTCACCATGAAACCCGAGCCGATGACGAGGTCGAGGATGCCGATGATCTGCGGCTGCCACGCCGGGTAGATCATGAGCAGTGTTTCAAGCGCGCCGATCAGCAGCAACAGACGGGTGCGCCCCAGCCAGCGGCCGATGGGTTCTTCCTCCAGGGCGACTGTCACCACCTGAAATACCGCCACCGCCGACAGGAATGCCACCAGGGAGAGCGCGAGCAATAAAAAACTGCCGACTATGCGCCCGGTGGGCATCTGGCTCAGCAGCGCGGGAACGGTCTGAAACAGCAGGGTAGGGCCGCCGTTGAGCTGCATGCCAAAGATGATGACGGTCGGCACGATGAACAGAGTGGCGAGTATCGAGGCCAGGGTGTCACCGCTGGCCGACAGGATCGCGACGCTGGCCAGGTTGGTGTCGTCGCTGATGAATTTGCCATACACCAGTGCGAAGGAGGCGCCCAGGCCAACCGAGAAAAAGCACTGGCCCAGCGCTGCAAACACCTCCGTGGCGCCGATCTGGGAGAAATCCGGCTGCAGAAATTCACGCACCGCGCCGCCCGCTCCCGGCAGGCTGAAGGCCACATAGACCAGATAGAGCGCCACCATGAAAAAGAAGGGCACAAAGGTTTCGCTGACCCGCTCTATACCGCGCTTCAGCCCGCGCCAGATGACAAAAAGCCCCGCCCACAACACCGCCAGGCCAACGCTGAACTGCAGAGCGGGATTGCCCAGCCGCGCGCCGAAGTCGTCCAGGTTGTGCGCGGTAAAGCCATGCAATACCACGTACCAGGCGCTGTAGAAAACGTTGCCAACTACCAGGGTGTAGTAGGAACCCGAGCACAGCACGCCGATTATGAGCACGTAGCCCAGCACCCTGCCGAGCGGTCCGAAACTCTTGCGCAGCACCGTGATCGTGGCACCGCGATAGGCCCGTGCCAGGGCCAGTTCGCACATCAGGGCAGGTATTGCGACGACGCACATCAACACCACGAACAGCAACAAGAAGGCGCTGCCGCCGTAGGTTCCCATCATATAGGGAAAGCGCCAGACATTGCCCAGCCCGACGGCGACGCCCAGCAGGGTGAGCACAGTGGTCAGGAAAGAAGAAAACGTGGGGGTCTCGTTGTTATTTTGCATAGCGGACTCAGCCTTGCGTCGTATTCACACGGGCAATTGTGCACGTTTACCGCCCCCGTGTCAGATCCCTTGTGACGTCGCGTCGAGGCGGCGGTGGGGGTTGCTGCAGTTGCGGGTGGGGCATGCATCGAGCCGCGGTTGGGATTACTACGTAATTTCCGCCTCCACAAGCTCGGCGAGCTTGCGCAGCGACTGCTGCCAGCCGAGATAGCAGGCCTCGGGCGGAATCAGGTCGGGTATGCCTTCCTGAACCACCGTCATTTCCGTGCCGACCGACACCGCCTTCAGCGTCACCGTCACCTTTATCTCGCCCGGCAGGTTTGGATCGTCAAACGCATCGGTGTAGACCAGCGCCTCGCCTGGGACGAGTTTCAAGTAAGTACCGCCAAAGGCATGACTGTCGCCGGTAGTGAAGTTACGAAAGGACATGCGGTGTCTGCCGCCTTCCTTCGCCTCAAGCTCATGCACTGTGCAGGTAAAGCCGAACGGTGGCAGCCAACTTGCCACCGCATCGGCTTCGATAAAGGCGCGGTAGACTTTTTCCGGCTTGGTGGCGAAAACACGGTGTAGATTTACGGTACTGGGCATGGTTATACCTCCTTCCCGGCAGCGTTGCCTTGCAATTCAACCAGCGGCGCAAAGCCGCCAAAGATCAGCCGTTTGCCGTCAAATGGCATCGGATTTTTCTGCATGTCCATTCGCTCGTCCTTTTCTTCGACGACAATGTCTCGCCACTTTGGACGAATAACACTTTCAACCGGGACATCGGGCGTGAGTGCTATGTACCGCTGGCCATTGTCACGATTCTGTGCCAGCCACTGCAGAGCGTCTAGCACGGGTCGGTGGCAGGCATTGTTTGAGTAGAATGTCAGCGCTGTCAGTATCTCGGGCAGCATCCGCCGATAGTGGTTACTGTAAGAGGAAAGAGTAATCCGGTGAACCTGCCGCTGGTAGGTGGGGCCGGAGGACTTCTGCTCTTGTTGCAGGCTTTTTAGTGTCTCTACGCCAGCCACCGGGAAAATGACATCCCGAACCCTGCCCTAGGGGTTTTCTAGAGCGGCTTCGGCGATCCGGAAGAGGACGGCGGTCTTGCCGAGTACTTTGCGATAGTCACCGATTAGTTCCCTGACCAGTTTCCGGTCAGCGCGGACAGACATCCGGTGAACGATCTGGACGAGGAGATCGACCAAACCATCAATGATTTCGCGGCGGCGGTGAAACAGAAAGATGGAGAGTAGGGCATGGCGAATCGGCACCCGGTGCCGTTTTACGTCCCAGGCACTTTCGCTTTGGATTCGCTGTCGGTATCGGTGGAGGGCTTTGGGATGAATGCCATTCAAGGTATCTTCGGGTAATTCAATGGAATTGATAAACGCCAGTTTGGCGGTTTCCTTGAGTACGCTGTCCAGGCCCACTCGTCCCGGAGCGGCTTTGATCTTTGAAAACTCCGCGTCGCCATCCTCACTATCCAGTGATGAATCCAGTTTCTGGCAGCAGGCTGGCGACAGATGGGCGCTGAGATTCCTGAAGAGTGTCGCTTCGAACTGTTGGTATGCGGATCGAGCTAATCGATCCAGTTGTCCCTTCACTGGGCACTCTACCTTTCGACACCGAAACCATTCGAATGCGTGTTCATGGGCATCACTGATGTCTGATCCGGTGGGATACACGTGTTCGATCAGCCAGGTTGAAAAGAGTGTCTTATCTTCAGCAGATACGCGCCTGACACCCAGAAATTGGAGGATCTCCCGTCGGTGTCGGGTGCCCGTACGTCCGGACCAGTCGTAGGCCTTTATTTGGTTTACATCTGCGCCGACCTGGTCTGCGAGATAGTGAACTACTGTGGGTGGGATATCGCCGGCGGCGCCAGGAAACCGTCCCGTATATTGACAGTATTCGAGCTGGGCTACCAGAGGCAGGTGATTGCGCGCGGGTTTGGATTTGAGGAGTTGCATCTCCTCGAAGCTCAGGCTCCAATGGGTAGCCACATCTTCCACGTCCCAGATGTGTTTCATTAGTCTATCCTTATTGCTAAATTTCATATGTACGTATTTAAAGCGTACATATTGACACTGTTGGGTATATATGTACAATTTGAATGCGCACATATTGATGGGAGGAGTCGAAAATGCCTCGAGTACCTGTAGAAAACAACGACCGTATGTCGTTGCGTATCGCCGCGGAGGAGAAATCCTTGTTGGTGAGAGCAGCAGCGCTGGAGCACACCAACCTGACGGAGTTCGTCATCCGCACCGCGGTAGCCAATGCCAAGGAAGTCATCGAGCTCAGCGAGCGGCAGGAACTGTCAGATCGAGACAGCCTGCAGGTGATGGATCTGCTGGAGAATCCTCCTGAGCCCAATGAGAAATTGATGGCTGCTGCGTTTGCTATGCCGAAAGCTCCATGACGCTGGCAGGTTGGCATGAGGAGCCTATCGAGAAACGGCATGATCGAGCTGCGTTTGACTGCGGCGATGTTGACCTAAATACGTTTATAGTGCGCCATGCGCGCCAAAGTCATGAGAAGCGTGGGGCAAAAACGTTCCTCGCAGTTGATGACGAGGGCAGCAAAATCCTTGGATTTTACAGCCTGAGCCCAGCTTCCATTGCGTATGAGCGCACGCCGGATTTGGTAAAGAAGGGCCTGGCTAGATATGAAGTGCCGGTATTTCGGCTGGGGCGCTTGGCGGTAGACCTTTCAGTCCAGGGGCGGGGCCTGGGTGGCCAACTCTTATTAGCCGCCGGGAGGCGTTGTCTACGAGTGGCGGCAGAGGCGGGTGGCGTAGCTCTATTGATTGACGCAAAAAATGAGGATGTCGCTGGGTGGTATGCGGGCTATGGCGCCGTACCCCTCCAGGACGCACCGCTCTCACTCCTTCTCCCCTTCAAAACCATCCATGCGGCCCTGGCTGATGCAGACAAACTGTAAAAGTTGGCGGTTATCGCAGCTATGCGGTCACTACCCCGGATTGCGGCGACGACACTGGACCCCAACTGGCCACGGGCGGCAAGGGCAACTGGCGCGTCGTCTGGGCGTCGACGGACCCTCTCGGGGCGGCGGGCCTGGGCACTGACTCCGACTTGCTCTACGCCGACTACACGGCGAACACCACCGTGCCCACGACATGGTCTGCGCCACAACCCGTCGATACCGATGCGGCGTCCGACACTGCGCTGGACACCGATGACAGCGCCCGACTCGCCTACCACAGCGGCAAGTGGCATGTGGTCTGGGATCATCGCCACGCGATCTACCACGCGGTCAGTTACCAGGGCGGCTGGCAGCGTCCCTCTTTTGCTCACCGCGCGGGCGGCACCTCGGGCAGCGGCTGGGAGAGTTCACCGGCGATTGCCCTTGCGGGGGCATTTCACTACCTCATCGTGTGGAGTAGTAATGCCCCTATCCCGGGAGAGGTCAATCGCGCAACCGAGCCGGATTACGATATTTTCCTTGTCCGGGAGGCGCCCTGAGGTCATGCCCGAGCCGCTTGCGCCGCGGCGCGCAGGGTTCAGGTGTGCCCGGACGTTTGCTTGTCCGAGCGCGTCCGGGCGGAGGCCATCGCGGCGGCTTTGCGCAACCGCTCACGATTCTCCTGCAATTGCTTGTCCATGACGTCCATCCAGTCCAGGTGCTGCCGCCAGACGCTGTCCCTGACGTGTTCGGGTTTTTTGTACGGCTTATCGTCCATTGCCCTGTATTTCCCTGTTGCGATGCATGATCGTCCAGGCGATCAGCGCGAAGCTTGCACTCCAGGCCAGCGCCGACATCCCCAGCAGCAGTTCGCGCTGCAGCGGCGCGAAATTGGCTGCGAAACGCAACCCGGTGGCGCCGGCGATCAACACCATCATGCCAACGTAGATTCCTTGCGGTAGCGTAGCTTTTTTTGCCGACAGCTTCAGCATTACCGCGGATGACAGCGTACCCAGGGCGCCCACCGTGATCACGTGCACACCGGCCACGCCGGGCAGGTAGCCCAGCAGCGACAGTGCGAACAACAACAGCCCCAGACCCAGCCACAGGTAACCGACGCCCAGGGCCCAGATCTCTGCGTAGTGCCAACTGAGTGCAAAAAGCTGCCAGCGCAGTACGCGGACCCAGATCAACACTGCCGCGGCCAGCACTGGCGCCGCGATCCAGGCTTGTCCCGGCTGCCACAGGTAGGCGCCGCTGGCCAGTAGCAGCAGCACCATGGTCGTCCCTTCGATCCACGGCTGCACACGCTGCGGCAGGCGCTGCCCCTCCCGGGCAAATGCAACGGCCAGGGCAGGGGTAATGAAGCGCCCGCCCATAAAGAACATCAGCAGGGCAATCAGCAGGATCAATCCGTACAGGGAGAAATTCAGCGCCCGACCCGAGGCGGCAAACCCCCAGTAAAGCAGCGGGAAGCAGGCGATCAGCGCCAGCAGCGGACCGGTGAGCCGGTTGCGCCACTTTTTCGCGGCACTGAACCGCGGCACCACGTGGACGGCCAGCAGTACGCCGTAGGCGGCATAGAGCAGGTTGATCAGCGCGGTGCTGTCACTTGTGGTCTCGGCCAGGCGGCCGCCCAGCCACAGGCCAAACAGCAGCCCCATGGCGCGCGCAGACAGCTTTCCCACCAGGTAGCCGGCAATCAGGGCACCGACGTAACCGAACAACAGGCCCCGCGCGTGTGTGCCCACATCCACCACTGGCGCGAAGCCCAGCACACCCGACAACAGCAGCCACGGCGCGACGGCGGCAAAGAGGGCGGCGGCGGGAAAGAAGATACGCTGCGCGTACAGACCCGCGCGTGGTCCGCTGTGTATGCTGCCCATGGTTGCCTGCCGGCGTCAGGATAAGATGGATACAATATCATTGTTCTGACGCGATGAGTCAAACGCGCGTTGCAATATCGGGAAGCTGCTTGCCGTTCGCTGCGGTGCGCACAGTCCACCCGCACCAGCCCGGATATGGGATAGCTGTGTACCCGCCCCAACTCCGTGCTATCCTTGGTCCCAGTCATTCACCGCACACCAGCACGATCTATGCATTTCACCCGCCCACAGCCCGGACGCACGGTATTGTTGATCCTGCTCATGGTGCTGGCGCAGAGCCTGGTAGGAGCCGTCGAAGCGGGCCTGCAGAGCGGCTCGCCGGTCGATACCGCGGGACACCACGATGGCGGTGTCTACGGCCCCGACGAACCGGGCGCTCACCAACACAAATACACGGGCAGCGATGAGCCGGTAGCGACGGACCATGAGGCGGGTTGCGACCACTGCTGTAAGTGCCACGGACACTGCAGCCATCTGGCCGCCGCCGGGCGCTCCGCCGGGCTCTCCCTGCCGCCACAGGCCGCCTGTCTGCCGTCCCCGCGCCTGAGCCACGCCGACGTAGTCCCGCCCGCGCTCTATCGACCACCCATAGCCTGACCCGGTTCACCATCGAGCAATTTTCCCTCTTCGCGGGGCAACCGGAACAGGAATCACACAATGCCGTCAAACACCGGCGGGCGCTGGCCTGGCTTTTCTCGTCCGCGCATCCTCTTGCTGCTGATCGCGCTGCTCCCCGGCGTTTTATCCGCCGCGGAACGAACGCTGTCACTGGCCGAGGCGAGCCGGCGCTCCATCGAGCGGAATCCGCAGCTCGAAGTCTTCAAATGGCGCTTCAGCGAACTCGAAGCAAAACGCAGCAGCGCCGCTCTGCGCCCGCAGACCTCGCTGTCCCTCGAGGCCGAAAACGTGGCCGGCAGTGGCGACCTGAGCGGCGTTGACAGCGCCGAGCTGACCATTGCGCTGTCATCCATTATTGAATTGGGCGGCAAGGCGACGGCTCGCATCGCCGTCGTGGACGCGCGTATGGCACTGGCCGAGGCCCGACGCCAGGCGCAGGCCCTGGATTTGCTGAGTGAGGTGACACGCCAGTTCATCACGGCTCAAGCGCTGCAGGCCAAACTCGCAGTGGCGATCGACGCGCACGCCCTGGCCGCGACCACCCATGAACTCGTGAGCCTGCGAGTTGCGCGCGCAGGCGCCCCCGCGGCGGAGAAACTCAGGGCGAAGGCGAGTCTGGTCCGCGCCGAACTCAGGCGCTCAGCCATCGAGGCGGAACTGGCAGCAGGCAAGCTAGCGCTGGCGACCCTGTGGGGGGCAGATGACACCGATTTTGATCGCCTCGGCGGCAGCCTGTTCCGCTTCACCGAGCCGGGCTCCTTCGCGCAGCTCTATGCGCGTGTGGTCAGCAGTCCGGCGTTGCGGATTTTCGGCGCGGAGCGCCGCGTGCGTCAGGCGGAGCTGGATCTCGCTCGCGCGCGCAGCCGGCAGGACATAGGCTGGAGCGTCGGTATCCGCCGGTTTGAGGAAAGCGGTGACGCCGCGTTGACATTCGGCATCAGCGCCCCCCTGTTCGCGCAAAGCCGCAACGCAGGGGAGCTACAGGCCGCAGCGGCCGCGCGCTCGATGGTGGACTACCGCGAACAGGCCGGTCTGCTCGATTTGCGCGCACAGCTCTACAACGCCTGGCTGAGCTACCGGCAGGGGAGCGCCGCGGCTGTGAAACTGCGCGATGAGGTGCTGCCGGCACTGACTCGCGCGCTTGACGAAACGCAGCAGGCCTATGAACGCGGTCGTTACAGCTACCGGGACTGGATCGCAGCGCAGCGCGATTTACTGGATGCCCGGCTCGCCGCGATCGATGCCGCCAGCAGCGCCCTGCTGCACCAGGCGCTGATCGAACAACTCACCGGTACCGCACTCACTAACCCGCCCGGTGCCGCGGATGAATAAAACCTCCAGTAAGAGATGAGGATGCATATGTTCGGGAACCATCACCGCCACACACACGCCGCTATCTGTCTTCCACTGGCGGCGCTGCTGCTTTGCGCTCCCGCTAAAGCTGCCCCGGAGGTATACGCAACGATAAGGCTGGGCGCCGATCTCGC
Organism: Halioglobus sp.; assembly: GCA_020443345.1. Lineage (GTDB taxonomy): Bacteria > Pseudomonadota > Gammaproteobacteria > Pseudomonadales > Halieaceae > JARRPM01. The sequence goes on along the minus strand of JAGRIH010000051.1, from coordinate 26,644 downwards.
GCGCCAGGCTGGTTTGGAAATCCGCACTGCCGGCCCCGGCAGCATCGAGCGCCATATCGGCGTGTATGGGCGCCTCGTGACCCCTCCTGATCGGGTCGTACAAAGCCGTGCACGTTTTCCGGGAATCATTCACGATATCAGGATCAACGTGGGAGACCCGGTGTCCAGGGACCAGGTCCTGGCCGTCATTGAGTCCAACGAGAGCCTGCGCAGCTATGAACTGCGCTCACCGATCGCCGGCGTGGTACAGGAGCGCATGGCAAATGTCGGGGAGATCACCGGAGCTACACCCTTGTTCACCCTGGTAAACAACGACACGCTGTGGGCCGAGTTGAGAATTTTTCCGAGCCAGCGATTCGAGGTGCAGCCCGGCCAGGATGTACACGTCAGTCACAACGGGCATCTGCACGACAGCCACATTGCCAGTGTCACTCCCGGCACCCAGGGTCAACCCTATGTCGTGGCCAGGGTCGCGTTGACCAACAGCCGCGGAGACATGGCACCGGGTGACATGGTGAGCGCCCAGGTCGATGCTGAGAAAGTGGCAGTGGCGTTGGCCGTCGCCAGCCGCGCTGTGCAGACGCTGGAAGAACAGCCCGTGGTGTTCGTCCAGGCGGGTGATCGCTACACCGCCCGCACAGTCAGCCTCGGACGCACGGACGGACGTTTCACCGAAGTGCGCAGCGGTCTCGAAGCGGGGGAGCGCTACGTGGCCGATAACAGTTACCTGTTGAAAGCCGAGCTGCTTAAAGCCGGCGCATCGCATGAGCACTAGGGCATGATTGATGCCATCGTGCGCGCCTCCATCGACAGGCGCTACCTCGTTTTATGCCTGATGCTCGTCGTGATCGGTGCGGGCGTTTGGCACTTCCAGCGGCTGCCTATCGATGCCGTTCCGGACATCACCAACGTGCAGGTACAGATCAATACCCAGGCTCCCGGTTACTCGCCGCTGGAGACGGAGCAACGCATCACGTTTACGGTCGAAACCGCGCTGTACGGTCTGCCGGGGCTGGCCTATACGCGTTCATTGTCGCGCTATGGCCTGTCACAGGTGACTGTCGTGTTCCAAGACGGCACGGACATCTACCATGCGAGGAATTTGCTCGATGAGCGTCTGGCCACCATCAGGAGCCTGTTGCCCGCCGGCCTGGAACCGGAGATGGGCCCCATCGCCACCGGCCTGGGCGAAATCTTTTCCTATACGGTAGCCGCGGCGCCGGACGCAACACGCGGCGACGGCGAGCCATACACCGCAATGGACCTGCGCGAAATCCAGGACTGGATCATCAAACCGCAGTTGGCGCAGGTGCCCGGGGTGGTCGAGATCAACACCATCGGTGGCTTCGACAAGCAATACCATGTGCGCCCGTTGCCCCACAGAATGCTGGAACTGGGAGTGAGTCTGCAGGAGGTACTGACGGCCCTGCGCGCCAACAACAACGACCGGGGTGCCGGCTACATCGAGCGCCATGGCCAGCAGTTTCTGGTGCGCTCTCCCGGCAGGTTGACCTCGATCGCCGACATCGAAAATGTCGTGGTGCGCCGCTACGGCACCGTGCCGGTTACCGTTGCCGACGTGGCGGAGGTTGCCATCGGCAGGGAATTGCGCACCGGCGCGGCGACCCGCAACGGCGAGGAGACCGTACTGGGCACCGCCATGATGTTGATGGGCGAGAATTCCCGCCGTGTGGCCAGAAATCTGGCACGGCGACTGGAGGCGGTCAGGGCCTCGCTGCCACCCGGCGTGCGGGCAGAGACCGTGTACGATCGCACCACACTGGTCGACAAGACCATTGCCACCGTGCAGAAGAACCTGCTGGAGGGTGCATTGCTGGTGATTGCCGTGCTGTTTCTGCTGTTGGGCAACATCCGCGCCGCACTGATCACCGCTGCAGTGATCCCCCTGTCCATGCTGGCCACGATCACCGGCATGGTGCGTACCGGGGTGTCGGCCAACCTGATGAGCCTCGGCGCCCTCGACTTTGGCCTGATCGTCGATGGCGCGGTCATCATTGTGGAGAACTGCATCCGGCGGCTGGCCCTGGCACAGCCCCCCGGAGGCGCTCGCCTGGAACTGCGCGAACGGCTGGAGACCGTCTTCGCCGGCACCAACGAGGTCATCCGTCCCAGTCTGTTCGGCATCGCCATCATCACCGTGGTGTATATCCCGATATTCTCGCTGACCGGGGTGGAGGGAAAAATGTTTCACCCCATGGCGGCGACAGTGGTCATGGCGTTGCTGGCCGCGATGCTGCTGTCACTGACGCTGGTACCCGCTGCGATAGCCGTGTTTCTGCGCGGCCCGGTGCGCGAGCGCGAGAGCATCGTCGTCACGGCCACCAAAAAACTGTATTTTCCCCTGCTGCGACTGACGCTGCGTTTTCGCTGGCTGGTGCTGGGCGGCGCATCGACCCTGGTGCTGGCCTGCATATGGCTGCTGACGACACTGGGTGCGGAGTTCATACCGCAACTGGACGAGGGCGATATCGCGCTGCACGCAGTGCGGATTCCCGGTACCGGTCTGGAGCAGTCGGTGCGGATGCAGAAGCTGGTGGAGCAGCGCCTGGCGGCCTTCCCCGAGGTAGAGCTGGTCTTCGCCAAAATTGGTACGCCCGAGGTTGCTACAGATCCCATGCCGCCGAATGTGGCCGACAATTTCGTGATGCTCAAACCCAGGGAGCAGTGGCCCGACCCCGATTTGCCCAAGTCGGATCTCATCGCAGCCATGGAAGACACGCTGTTCAGCCTGCCCGGTAACAACTACGAGTTCACCCAGCCGATCCAGATGCGTTTCAACGAACTCATCTCAGGTGTGCGCGCGGATCTCGGCATCAAGGTGTTCGGCGACGACCTCGATACCCTGACCCGGCTCGCGCGGGAGATCCTCGACGTGGCGGCCGCTATCCCCGGCGCGGCCGACGCCCGCGTGGAGCAGGTCTCCGGGCTGCCCATGCTGTCCATTATTCCCAAGCGCATGGCCCTGGCCCGCTACGGTCTGAGCCTGGATGACCTGCAGGGCATGGTAGCGGCCGGCATCGGGGGTGAGGAAGCGGGGCTGATCTACGAGGGGGACCGCCGGTTTCGGCTGATGGTGCGCCTGCCGGAGGCGGTGCGGCGCGATATCGACAACCTCGCCTTCCTGCCGGTACCGCTTGCTGCTGGAGACTATGTGCCACTGAGCGAGATCGCCCGCCTGGAGCTGCAACCGGCACCCGCGCAAATCAGCCGCGAGAACGGCAAACGTCGCGTTGTCGTTACCGTCAATGTCCGCGCACGGGATCTCGGGGGCTTTGTGACCGAGGTGCGCAGACGCATTGCCGATAACGTCGCGCTGCCCCCTGGCTACTGGCTCGACTTCGGCGGCACGTTCGAACAACTGGCATCGGCGAGCCGGCGCTTGCTGGTCGTCGTCCCCGTGACCCTGACCATCATCATCGGCCTGCTGCTGATGGCGCTGGGCTCGCTGCGCGATACGCTGATCATATTCACCGGCGTCCCCCTGGCCCTCACCGGCGGTGTCCTGGCCCTGTGGCTGCGCGACATGCCGCTGTCCATCAGTGCGGGAGTCGGGTTCATCGCCCTGTCCGGCGTTGCCGTGCTCAATGGCCTGGTGATGGTCAGCTTCATCCGCGAACTCTGGCACAGCCAGGGCGATCTGCTACAGGCGGTGATGGAAGGTGCCGTTACCAGACTGCGACCGGTGATGATGACCGCCCTGGTCGCCAGCCTGGGTTTTGTCCCCATGGCGGTCAATACCGGCACCGGCGCAGAGGTGCAGCGGCCGCTGGCGACGGTGGTCATCGGCGGCATCATTTCTTCCACGCTGCTGACCCTGGTCGTGCTGCCGGTACTTTACCAGTGGGCTCACAGTCGCCGGCAACGCCACCAGTGAGAGGGATGGACTGAGACAGATGGACAGCGGCAATTGCCCGGCATGGCCTCACAAGGGCGCATAACACGCTCCCGGTGTAAAACAATTGGAAGCGGCAGGACTGCCCTGGCGTCCGCGGGCAAACCGTAAAAGTTGGCGCTTATCGCAACCACCCGGTCACTGCCGCCCGCCCGAGAGAAACTGGATGCCTCAAACCAAGGCAAAACCATACGGGATTTATATCCGTCATCCTGTAGAGCGCCGCACTGTCGGCGCTTCCCGCTCGGCGGCCAGGAGAAGGTATCGCGCGAGGTGGGAAAGCAAGGCACTTCTGCAAGCCTTGCCACGCCTGTGTTTGAGGGCCATGGGTTATTTGCAACGGGGATGTCCCCAATACCCCAGTGTCAGAATATTTTACAAAATTGCCTGGTCACAACCAGTGTAAACCTGCATGCGCCAAATAACCATATGAAATTTATGGATAACGCTTTTTGTGGTCAGATTTTTGCATTGATGTCAATACCGATTGAAATCGATATTGTGATTTCAATCGGCACTGTTATGAAGCTCGACAAAAGGAGTATCTCAATGAAATTAACGCGCTTGTCGGTGGGAGGGTTGCTCCTCGGGTTTTGCCTCATGCTGGGCAGCCAAATATCTCATGCAGTCACCATCTCATTCACATACACGGACCTTAACACCCATCTTCTTCCACTGGGGATATCAAGCCCCGGGGTCGGCTTGACAGAAACTGTGGATTTACAACTCACAAACAACACCGGAACTGACTGGACGGATTTCCATTTTGGGGTCGGCGGCCCACTCGGTGGTAACGTTTTTTTTGGCGATCTGCTGGGAACGACTACCGGTTATAACGGGCCGGGCACCGCTAACTTTGGCAATACCAGGGCAGAACTGGATATTCTCAGCCTAAGTATTCCAAACGGGAGTGTTTACACCTCCAGTGTGCAGTTGGTCTTTGGAGAGGCCCCGGTGGCAAATATCGCTGGCCGGCCTACCACTGACGGCGAACCACCTGTGATTCCAGTGCCCGGGACACTTTTTCTGGTTGGCCTTGGCCTCGCGGGTATTTGTCTGCGGCGTAGAAGTCACCCTTGGGCGCCGCACGGCCAAGCAATTGCCAAATGAACGGTGGGTTTGGATACGGATAGGATACGAAAGTAGGTTAGATATCAGGAGAAGCACGAGTAGCGCCAGATCCAGATGAACCCGAACAGATGATGACGTGTTCTTCCTCCCATAAACCGTTTCCGCTCAAGGTGTTGTGTGGCTGTTTACGGGGAGATGGGCAATGCGTAAGCAATGGCAATACCTGGCCGCGTGTATTGGCTGGGTGGCACTGCATCGTCTGCAGTGGCGGATGCAGCGGCAGACGGGCGGGACGAGTACGCCTACATGTCACGCGACAACGCCGGTGCTGGTTGAGAAAAGACAGGAGCAATAGGCGTTACATCAAACGATACGATAGAGGGAAACGACGGTGGCGCATAACGGAAATATCCCGGCAGGGGCGTTGCAAGGCGAGCGAGCCCTCATTACCGGCGCCTCTAGCGGTATCGGTGCCGAATTTGCCCGGCAATTCGCCGATCTGGGTTGCTCACTGGTATTGACCGCCCGTCGCAAGGACCGCCTGGACGCACTGGCTGGCGAACTGCGAGACAAGGCGGGCATCGATGTCGATATTGCGGCGATGGATCTGAGCAAACCCGATGCTGCGGCCGTGCTAAAGTCAACCCTGGATGAAGCGGGCATCGATGTCGATATCATAGTAAACAACGCCGGATTCGGATTACAGGAAGACTTCATTGAGCGAGACTGGGCCGACTGGGAAGGCGTCATCGATCTCGATATAAAAGCCTTTACCCATATAACTCATGTCTTTGCCCGCGATATGATCGCCAGGAATAAGAAAGGACGAATTCTCCAGATAGGCTCCATTTTTTCCTTTGGAGGAGTACCCAGCTATGCCGTGTACAGCGCAGCGAAATCTTATGTTCTGTCATTCTCTGAAGCGCTGGCCGACGAACTCGCACCTCACGGAATCACCGTGACCACGCTGGCTCCCGGAGTGACGCAAACGGAGTTTTTCGATACCGCAAGCGACGGGAAGGTATCGGAGGCGGGTCGTCGGATCATGCAGATGCCTGCCGAGGTAGTGGCAGACGGAATAAAGGCCATGATGGCCGGTCGCCCACTGGTGGTCAGTGGCTGGATTAACAGGGCAATGATCTTCAGCCGCAGGTTGAGATCCCGACAGAGTGCGGTGCACGCCCTCGGGCAGGCTTCGCGAAGTTGATCCCTCTGGAAATATTTACACGAGGATGTAGCGACCGGTGACGGGTATTCCCCATGTAGATCCAAGGCTTGAGAAGACGGCGTCGTAGAAGGCGAGAACGGGCTTTGCCCTGCTTAAGCCAGTGACTTGTTTCCTGGTGAATGTGGATCGGAAGGTGTGGAGGTTCCTACAGCGCGCGGATGTAGCAGGTGAGGAAAAAAGAAGACGACCAGCACGCTAGCAGACGCTCAAGGAACCACGATAAACGCTGGAATCCGTCTGCTTTTTCCGGATCATGCTACTACACGAGAGGGACGAACTCATCTCGTCAGTCCACCGTGAAATGCTCAAGTTCCGGCGCGATACCATCGAACAGGTTAGAACGGTACAGAAAAAGCTGGGGGTATCACGTCGGGAAAAGGTTTCAGTTAGTCATATCTATAACGACGCGGCCATTGATGGCACCCGCCAATATCTGGTCACATAGCGCGGGCACTTCTTCAAGTGGGGCCACTGTGTAAATCTTGCCCAGCTTGACCAGATTGACAAACTCAGCAAGACGCTGCCAGGCACGCTGTCTAATTGCCTGACTGGCCTGAACTGAATCTACTCCCTGGAGGGTGATGTTTCGCAGGATAAAAGGCATGACCGTCGTGTGTAAATCAACGCCACCAGTGAGTCCGGTCATGGTGACAATACTGCCGTATCTGGCTTGACTCAGAGCAGTCGCCAGTGTGGAGCCGCCCACACAATCGATCACGCCGGCCCATCGCTCGCTTTCCAATGGTTGCGACTCGCGGGCCATTTCGTCGCGAGCGATGAGTGACGCTGCGCCGAGCCCTTTGATAAATGCACTATTATTTTCAATATTTCCGGTTGAGGCCACCACTTCGTAGCCCAATTCCGCCAGCAAGCTGACTGCAACACTGCCGACTCCGCCGGAGGCTCCGGTGACCAGAATGGGCCCATCCTTGGGCTTCACGCCGTGATCCTCCACAGCCAGTACACAGAGCATGGCGGTGTAGCCGGCGGTGCCGATTGCCATGGATTGCTCAAGTGATAGCTTTTCGGGTACACGTACCAGCCACTCCGGCTTGAGGCGCGCCCGCTGCGAGTATCCACCCCAATAGGTCTCGGAAAGGCCATATCCGTTGACCAGCACCCGTGTGCCCGGTTTCCACTCGGCAGCGCTGGACTCCATGACAGTACCAGCAAGGTCGATACCCGACACCATCGGTAGCTTCCGGGCGATACGGATCGGGCTGTGTTCAGATACAGCCAGGCCGTCCTTGTAATTAATCGTGGAGTAGGCGACATCCACCAGTACTTCCTCGTCCGGTAAATCACTCAGTGAGAGCGTCGTCAGCCGCCCCTTGACAACCCCGTCCTGGTCGTCGGTGACGATTGCTTTGAATAGTTCAGTCATCGTGACAATACTCCTGACTGTTTCAAGTAAAAATCCCCCGGCAAAGCCGGCGGATACTTACTGTATGAGATTGATGCACTAATAGTAAGCCTGTAACTGCTAGTGGCAGGTATAACCGCCATCGATCACCAATTCCGCCCCGGTCATGTACTTGGATTCCTCCGAAGCGAGGAACAGGCAACCGTTGGCGATGTCCAGGGGTTCCCCCATCGCGCCGCCCATCGGTATATCCCGGGCCAGGCGTGCTCTCATTTCATCCTGCACTTTCTGTGGCATGGAGCCTATGCCTTCTTCCACCATGGCGGTGAGGATGAAGCCCGGGTGCACGGAGTTTACCCGGATCGGGTAACCTTCTTTCGCACAGTGCAGGGCGGCGGATTTGGTAAAGATACGTACACCGCCCTTGCTGTAGTTGTAGGCAGCCGTGTGGGGCTCGCCGACGATACCTTCGATGGAGGAGATGTTGATGATGGAGCCGCTGCACTTCTTCATCACCTGGATTGCGGCCCGAGTGCCCAGGAACACACTTTCACCGTTGATGGCCTGGGTGCTGCGCCAGTCCGCCACGGTTGCCTGTTCGACGTTGGCGGGAATGACGATACCCGCGTTGTTGACCAGGACGTGCAGGGCGCCATATCGGTCGGCAATGTCAGCCACCACCGCGTCCCACAGGGCCTCATCGGTGACATCCTGCACCCTGGCTTCCGCCCGGCCGCCAGCGATGGAGATTTTCTGCGCCACGCGCCCGGCTGTATCGCCATTGATGTCGGTGACGATCACTGTGGCCCCTTCCTGGGCAAAGCGCGTGGCAATGGCTTCACCCAGGCCGGCACCGGCGCCGGTTACCAGGGCGATTTTGTCACTCAGTCTTGCTGCCATGATCGGTACTCCTTTTATAGCAGGTCGGGATTGACAAGCAGGCTCCCGCCCTTGAGGGCGAGTGCCTCGTTACAACCGTCTGCAATCAGCATGGCGCGAGAATCACGCAGCAGTTTCTCAACCGGGTATTCTTTGGTGAGGCCGTTGCCACCGAAGATTTGAATAGCGTCGGACGCCACTTCGAAGGCGGTCTGGGTCGCCGTGATCTTGGCGGAGATAGAGCCCTGCAGGGCCGCCTGCGGCGCCGTGGCGTTGTAGGTCGCTACCCGGCGCACCAGGGCGCGGGCGGCCTCCACTTTGCGGAACATGTGAAACAAACGGTACTTCACACTCTGGTGGAGAATGATTTTCTGGCCGCCGGCCCTGCGCTCATGGGCGTAGGCGAGGGCGTGCTCGTAGGCGGCGCGGGCCATGCCTACGGCCAAATTGGCCACGTGCACATTGGCCTCTGCCAGAGTGTGGTGCACGAAGTCCACGTACTGGCCCGGCCCGGCCAACAGGTGGGAGATGGGCACCTCTACATTGTCGAAGTAGATCTCTCCCTGGTTGAGGGCGCGCAGGCCCACCTTCTCCAGGGCCTTGCCCTTGCTGACGCCAGGGAGGTCCAGGGGCACGATCAGGGAGACGCCCGGGCGAACTTCACCGTTTTCCTCGTAGTGGCAATACAGGGCGCAGACCTGGGCGATGGTGCCGCCGGACACCCAGGCGGACTTCTGGCCGTTGACGATAATCTTGTCGCCCTCGATACGTGCCACGCAGTTGGGGCGCCCGTAGTCGCCATCGGAGGCGGCAATAGAACCGTCCGGGTCCAGGGTGTCACTGCCGTGGTCGGGTTCGGTAATGCCCCAGCAACCCAGTTTACCGTGACAGAAGTCGACCATTTCCATATTGCCCGCCAGGACGGAATACAACCCGGGCATCTGGCTCACCAGCACCATGCCACCCAGGCCGGCATCGCCCCAGGACAGTTCCTCGGCTGCGATGAGCATCATGCGTTCGCGCTCCAGGGGGGACAACTCGAGCATGGACTTGACGTCCAGGCCAAGACCCGCGGCCTGTTCCAGGGCGCCCCACAGGGGGGAGTCCGGCGCGACGCCATCGACGGCGCTCATCTTGTCCAGTTGGGTGCCGAGGGGGCGCAGCACGTCCGCGGCAAAACGGTGGGTCGTATCCTGCACGAACTGTTCCATCTCGGACAGGGGTTCTTCGAGGCCGCTAAGGGGCAGGTCGATGTAGCTGCTCATGATCGTGGTCCTTTGTTTATCGCTCGTCTGTCTTTCAGCTTACAAGTTGACTCAGTCTTCAACATCCACACCGCTACCGTGGGCAGCGCCGGTAATGAAAATGGTCTTCATCCGATGAATCTCAGCTTATCTATTGGCGGTGTACACATCGCCCGGATGCGCCTCGAAGGCCTCCACAAGAAATCGCTCCTGGGGTTTCTCAGAGGCGGTTTTGGGAATCTCCTCCAGCACCTGGATGAAATCCGGCACGCTGTGCCTGTCCAGCTTTTCCCGACAGGCGGCGAACACTGCCTGTACGTCGAAACGGGCGCGATTGGCCGGCACCACCGCACCGATAATCTCTTTTTCTCCGGGAGCCATGTCCTGGGATACCGCCAGCCCGTAGACGTAGGCGTCAATGATTGACTCGCATTGTGACAGGGTCTTCTCCACGAAGGCGGTATTGACGAAATCGCCGTGCTTGCGAATGCCGCCGCCCATGCGATAGTGAAAAAACAGCCAGCCGTTCTCGTCCAGGTGACCGATGTCGTCCATGTGCAGCCAGCCGCCGTCGAGTTTCTTCGCCGTGGCGTCGGGATTCTTGAAATAACTCATCTGCGGGCAGCTGCCGTCAGCCTCACGGAAGCAGATCTCTCCCGCTGTGCCCGCCGGTAGCGGATTGCCGTGCTCGTCGAGGATGGCAATCTGCAGGTTGGGCGGGGGTTTGCCACAACTGCCCACCGGACCCTGGCCTGTCGGGTTGAAGCACAGGCCGCCTTCGGCGGCACCATAGAATTCAAACAGCTCCACGTCGAAGCGTTGGGAAAAGTCTTCCCAGATGGCGGAGGGCATGCCGGCGCTGAGGATTTTACGAACCGGATTATCGCGGTCGTTATCCAGGGGCGGCTCGGCGTAAATTGCCGTCGTCATGCCGCCCAGCAGATTGAAGAAGGTGCAGTCGTAGGCGCGGGTGATATCCCACAGGCGTGACTTGGTGAATTTGCGACTGATCACGCATGGGATGCCAGCGTTCAAGGCCATTCCCAGGGTGACTACCTGGGCATTGGCGTGGGTCAGCGACAGTCCGGTGTAGAGGCGGTCTTTGCGGCTGAGTCCGAGCACAGTCGGCAGTGCGGTCGATACCGCGTAGCGCTTATGGGTCGACAGGATGGCCTTGGGGTCGCCGGTGGTCCCTGATGTGTAGAGCAACTGCATGGCGCTATCCGGGTCCGTGCTCAGCACTTCCAACTCCGGGGAGGGCAGGGGGCCTTGCAGGGCCGAATTCACGCCGGGGTAATTTCCGTGGCTGCCACAAAGGGTCGCAATCCAGCGATCTGTCTCGCTCGCCCAGACAGCTTCCACGTTCGCCACTGCATAACCGGGAACCACAGCTCCTTTGCACTCGGCAAAGTTCAGCATGTACTGTAACTTGTCGCCGCGGGTGCGCGGATCGATGGGCACGAAAACCGTGCCCAGAATGCTGGAGGCCACCATGAAGTCCACGAATTCGGGATGATTTTGCATGACCAGGGCGAAGATATCACCCTGCTGCATACCCTGTTCATCCCGCAGCCAGGCCGCCAGGCGCTGGCCGTTTTCCCACAGCTGCCGATAGCTGCGAGTCTCGTCTTCGAACTCCCCCGCATCATTGATCGATACAAACGTCAGCAGTTCGCTGTCAGGGGCCTCATCGACCCAGTTGCGCACCAGGTTGGCCAGTATGAGCGGATTGCGTTGCGGCATGATCAGTCTTCCCTGTGCAAAATGCTCACCACAGTGGCGGCAGCGTCGGTGCCGATCAGGCCGCCGCCGTTATGGGCCAGGCCGAGGCGCGCACCCTCGACCTGGCGGTCGTGAGCACGTCCCTGCAGTTGTTCGGTCAGCTCCACAATCTGTGCCGCACCGGAAGCACCTATGGGATGGCCCTTGCGCAGCAGGCCGCCGGACACGTTCACGGGCAGGCGACCCCCCAGCCGGGTGCTGCCATCGTCAATCAGGCTGCCGCCCTGGCCCTTGGCACACAGGCCCAGGTATTCGTAGGCGATGATTTCCGAGGGGGCCGATGCATCGTGCAGCTCTACCAGGCTCAGGTCGCCGGGGCCCACTGCCGCCTCCTCATAAGCGCTGCGAGATGCCAGGGCACCGATGCTGTCATCGCCTGACTCGAAGCCCGATACCAGTACTGAACAGAGCACTTTCACCGGCTGGGCAAGGCCCATCTTTCTGGCCTTGCGTTCGCTCACGACAACCACTGCCGCAGCGCCATCGCCGATCGGCGAGCACATGGGCAGGGTCAGAGGCCAGACGATTTCCCGGGATGCAAGCACTTCTGCCACAGTCATTGGAGTCTGGAACTGGGCCCGGGGGTTGAGGCTGCCGTGGAATGCGTTCTTTGCCGTGACACCGGCAATCTGCTCAACTGTCGTCCCGTATTCCTTCATGTGCGCGATGGTCATCAGGGAGTATATATCCATGAAAACCGAACGTGTTTTGCCGGCGTTTACCACATCCACTGCTTTGCCGGCCTTTTCCGCCAGTATCTGCAGGCTGCCCATGACGCCCTGGGGGTTTTCCACATCGACGGCGCCGTCAAAGGCGGCGAAACTGCGCGCCTTGTCCTGGTGGAACAGTTTTTCGAAGCCACACACCAGTGCCACATCGTAGGCGCCGGCAGTCACCATGGCGCAGGCCTGGTTGAAGGCGGTGGCAGAGGTGGCACAGGCATTTTCTACATTGATGACCGGAATCCGCCCTATGCCCAGTTCACGCAGGGCCACCTGTCCGCTGATCATCTCCTGGCCCTGCACCACGCCGCCAGCGGCATTGCCCATGTAGGCCGCCTGCAGCTCCGCGCCGGTGATGCCGGCGTCGGCCAGGGCCTCGCGAATAGCTTCACCCGCCAGGCTTTTCAGCGGGACGTCCAGATGCTTACCGAAGCGGGTCATGCCCACCCCGGCCACGTATGCGTTCATCTTCATTCCGTCTCTCCCGGCTAGTTAGCCGTTTTAGATCGATCCAGGTGCTGGCGGTGCGCTGGTGAATCCCAGCTCGTGAAATGTCTCGATCAGCTCCCGGTGGTTGAAGGCGGTGGCCGGTGACTGGAAGCCGGGCTTGAGCAGCTTGCCCTCCAGCAGCAGTCTGGTGGACTCGGCAGATATCTCTCCGGTCCAGGTGTAGGGCGCAGACACGTTGAATACGTACTGGTTAGTCTCGCGCCGGCCCTGGCCGCTGGCCACGATGACACTGCGCTGTACGTCCAGCGTGTCCTTGGGGGGTTCCCCGGAGTCCATGGCATCGCCCATGGCGTTGGTCCAGGCCTCGCGCTGCTCCTGGGGCAGGTGGTAGGCTTCTTCGCGGAACTTCTCGATAGCAGCAGCTACACCGTCCACCATATGCTCACCAAAGGCTGTTACCACCTTGCAGTTGCGCACCCGCGGGTCGTCCTTGTACCAGATCGGTTCACAGGCGCCGCCCCAGGGAAAGGCGCGCAGGGTGGCGGCGCGGTAGGGGACGGTGACATTCTGCAGGGTGTCCCACTCCCACTGTTTGTACTCATTGAGTTCCAGGTACAGTTGTTCATTGCAGACCATGCGCAGGAAGGACTTGGTGGATGCCTCGGAGGGCAGGCCGTGGTCGATCTGGTAGCAGATATCCAGGCTGTCGATCTCCGGATTTTCCAGCACGATTTCGGCCGCGAGGGCGCCGGCGGTCCACATATAAGAGGTGGCGGGCGCCAGCAGCAGCCCCTTGTCGGCGAAGGCCTGACCATATTTTTCGGCTATCGCGCGGGTCCAGTCCTGCTCGCCGGTGGTGTCCAGGTAGTGGCAGCCGCACGCCAGGGCAGTTTCCACGATGGGCCAGCCCAGTTGCATGAAGGGGCCGGAGACATTGATCACTACGTCGACTTGCTCGAACCAGGGGCGCAGTTCGCCAGCGCTGTTACTGGAAACAGCGATCTTTGCATCGATGGAGGCGCCGTGGCGCTGTTCGACAATTTCTATGGCCTTGCAAAGGCGCTCTTCATTGCGGCCTGACATGTAGAAGAGGATGTCGCGCTGGGCCAGGCTCTGCGCGATGATTTTGCCGGTGTAACCGCTGGCGCCGTAAATCAGTACCTTGCGTTCGTTGGACATTTTGCAATGCTCCTGTCGTTGTGTCTCCAATAATGCTGATTTTGGACGAAAGGTCGCTGGGTCCGAATGTGCGTCCATGCCATAAACTTGTGATTTTCAATCACAGTGTCTAGTATCGGGGCGAGATAATGAGCTGGCAACACCTATGACGGTTCCCAATTTACGCGTGCTGCCGCAACATGTCGTGCGGTCCATAGCCTCACCACTGGAGGTCATGGGCGGGCTGGGATTCGATACTCCCATCTGCCTTAAAGGCACTGGCATCCTGCGCTCGCAGTTGAGCGACCCCAAGGCACTGATGTCGCTGCAGCAGGAGCTGACCTTTTATCGCAATTGCCTGCAGTTGACTGGTGACCCCACTATCGGTCTCAAATTGGGAGAGCCTTTCACTCCGCAACGTTACGGCCTGTTCGGTTATGCACTGCTGAGCGCGGCCACGTTCCGCCATGCCCTGGCGGTGGTCGAACATTTTGGCAAACTGACCTTCAGTTTCTATTCCTTCTCCTTTGGGGAGAAGGAGGGGTACGCATGGTTTGCCATGGTCAATCCGCCACCGATAGAGCAGCAGTTGCTGGATCTTTACAGTGACCGTGATATAGCAGCGGCGATCGTCGGCTTCTCCGAGATACTGGGTGAGCCATTTATGCCGGATGCGATATACCTGTGCCACGATGGTCACGGGCGCGAGCAGGTCTATCGCAACCACTTCGGTACCGAGGTGCATTTTGGCAGCGAGGTCAACAAATTAACGTTCGATGCGGATCTGCTGGCGCGACCGTTGCCACAGGCGGATTCCGATTCGTCACTGCATATGCAGCAGCAGTGCCAGATGTTGATCGCCCGCCTGAGTAACCAGGGCAAGTTCGTCGATGAAGTCCGCATGCTGATCCTGCGGCAACTGGGTGATCACCCGTCGATTGAATCCGTGGCCGAACAATTGCACATGTCCAGCAGTACGCTGCGCCGGCGCCTGCAAGAGGAGGGCAGCGGTTTCCGATCGTTACTCGATGAGATCCGTTTCGGTCTTGCCAAGGACTACCTGATGGAGACCTGGCTGCCACTGGAAAAAATTTCCGAGCTGTTGGGTTATTCCGAAGCGGGCAATTTCAGCCACGCCTTCCGGCGTTGGTGCGGTGAATCACCCCGCAGCTGGAGAAATAGGCAGGGGCGCCGCGATGAATGAAGCGCCTTTGAGGTGAATCTTTATGGCCCACCGGTGCTGGCAGGTGCGGCGAGACAGATCATGGCGCTACCTCGAAATGACTTTAAGAAAGTGTTTTAGCCTGCTGATAATATTGAAAAAATGAAGAGAATTCTCTATAAGACATTGGTTCTAAAACTCTTTTTTTGATCGGGGGCGCCGTCAAAATCGCGATGGAATGTGAGTGGACGCCCCGGCAGCCGCTTCAGGGTAGGGTTACAGAATGACCAGGAGATCTGGAACGAATGTGCCCGACTAATCGCCAATACGGTGGCTCATTACAACGCGATGTTGCTTTCAGAAATGGTTAAAATATTTGAAAAGCAGAGAGATACAGCGTTGTTGAAGAGCCTGAAGCGTATCTCCCCGGTCCCCTGACAGCATATCAACTTCATATCAATTCCTGTGGCCGGTACCAACCAGTTTGATCGTCAGATCAAGCCCTTGAAACTGGCCGCCATGACCGCTCGAAACCAGCAAAATGCACAGCCGGCATCGAAGGTGGTCCGGAGCGCGCTGCGATTGTCATTTTTGTGACAGTTGCGCAAGAGTTGGCCGGCTATGCTCACGACTATCAGTTGTATGGTCAGGTCGCTGTGAGCCAGTTCCATCTGATGAGTTGGTGGGTAGTGGACAACCTCCGATCGCGCGCCAAAGGCGCCGTGCTATCCCCCGGTAGCGATCCAGGCTGGAGCCGCAAAAATGCATAACAAAGTCTACGCCATTGTTGATGTCGATATCTGCGATCCCGAAGGTTACGGCGGCTATCTGCATCGTATTAGCCCTGCGCTCAAATCGGCCGGTGCGACCTATCTCGTGCATGGAGGTCCGCACAAGGTCCTGGAAGGAGACTGGACGCCGCACCGGTTGTTCATGATGGAGTTTGGCTCTATGAGCGCCGCCAGGGAGTTTTACGCAGGCCCGGAGTACTGTGACCGCAAAGATTTTCGACTGGCCTGCGGCTCGTCCAACGTGGTGCTGGTGCATGGTCTGGAAGACGTCGCTGCCAGTATTCGGATTGATACGAAAGATGAGATTGATTCGGCAAAGGGCTATGTGATTTTCGATGTGAAAATTCACGACATGCAGCGATACCGGGACTTCATGCAGTGCATAAAGCCCATTATAGAGTCCGCCGGAGGCGGGTATCTGGTCCGGGGTGGTGAGCACGAGGTCGTAGAAGGAGACTGGTATCCCGACAGGTTGGTCGTCTTCGAATTTCCGTCCGTTAAAAACGCCGAAGAATTTTACTTCAGTGACACTTATCAGGGCGGCGCGAAGAAAATAAGAGATGAATGCAGTTCTGGCAAGGTCGTCGTTGTAGAGGGAATTACCGGCGCATAGTGATCGCAGGTAACTTTTGAGCGCCACTGTACACAAAAAAGCCAAGCACCAGTCTCTGGTCTGCTACTTTCGGGCTACGCAAAACAAACGAGGAAATCCGCGATGAAAGCTGTGCAAATAGGGCATGTGTCTGATGATTCAAGCGGTATTGAACTGGTCGAAATCCCCGTTCCCGAGCCGGGCCCGGGCCAGGTAAGGGTGCGTATGCTCAAGGCTGCTATCCATCCCTCGGATCTCAATTACATGAGTGGTGAATACCGCCGGGCGATAGAGCGACTGATCTGGAATTACGGCGAATCGCAGGCCGCTTTCGATCCCGCTCGAACCAAGATGCACCCGGAATTGCCGTGTATCCCGGGTGGTGAGGGCGTCGGTGTCGTGGACGCCTGCGGAGACGGGGTCGACCCCAAGCAGTGGATGGGCCAGCGCGTCGGGCTCACCGCGGGGCCACCGGTTGGCACCTGGCAGGAGTACGTAATTGCGGCGCCGCAACAGTTATCACCCGTACCCAAAGCACTGTCCGACGAACAGGGCGCGCTGATGATGTTGAACCCACTGACAGCGCTCGTAATGTCGCGCCATGTATTGCACGCAGGAGAGGGCCACTGGTTACTGATGAGTGCCGGTGCCTCAGCCGTGAGTAGACTGGTAGCAGCGCTGGGGCGACATTACGGTTTCAGGACGATCAGCCTCGTACGTACGGAAGCTCCGTCAGACGGGAACCAGGACTTACTGGGCGACGTTGTCGTGAATACCTCGCAACAGGATCTGCGGGAGTCCGTCAAACGAGTGACCGACGGACGTGGCGTTGATTTCGCGCTCGATTGCGTAGGTGGCGAATTGGCAGAACAGATGGTCGCTTGCCTTACTGAAGGTGGCAAAATGCTGCTTTATGGCACACTTGGCGGCGCGTCGATGGAGCTCTATTCACGGGACCTGATGATGACCAATGCAACGATAGGCGGCTTCTATCTCCCGGGCTGGCTCGCGATGCAGTCCCTGGACAAGTTGGGTGGGGTGATCGCCGAGCTGGGAGAACTGAGCGCAACCGGAATATTTACAGTACCTATCGAAGCGCTCTATCCGATGAGCCAAGTCGTTGAGGCAGTCAGTGCATCACGCAAGGTTGGCAGGTCAGGCAAGATCCTGCTTGATTTTTCGACTTGACCCGAAAGACGTTGGCCCCGCGCTTACTGGGTTTGCGGTCTCGATCCTTCAAGACACGGTGAGCAGCGCGCTATCACCGCTAATCTATAAACTACATTAACTATTAGCATCAATACACTGTCAGATATAGATAAATCAGGTTTTTAATATTTAACTATCTAGTTTAGAGAAATCCTTTAGCGGCGCTTTCTGCACGCGCCAGCCATTCTCGGTCCGCCCCGGCGGCTTATCCAAATATGCGTATAATGTATATTATGTTAAATAACAGGAGCGTATTCCATTGACTTATCGTTCGCACCCTCATGGCATGTGTATCCTTTAGGTCTATACGAAAGGGTCTCTGTGCCGCTGATGCATGCCACTCCACCCACATCCAATGTCGGTGTTCAACTTGAACAAGTCTCAAAGCATGACGCCCATGTCCCAGGGGCAGAACTCTTCTTCACCATATCCCATTGCCTCGCTCTTGGTATGCTCGCCTGAGGCAACTTCGATAATACGCTCGAAAATCCGTCTGCCGACCTCCTCCACCGTCTCGGTTCCATCAAGGATAGTCCCGGTGTTGATGTCCATATCGTCCGGCATGCGCTCGTAGAGAGACGTACTACCTGAAAGTTTGATCGACGGCGCGGGCTTGCAACCGAAGGCAGAACCGCGATCGGTGGTGAACACCATCAGGTTGGCGCCGCCGGCGACTTGCGCGGTGGCGCCCACCGGGTCAAAAGCGGGGGCATCCATGAACACCAGCCCCTGGCCAGCTTCGACCTGTTCGGCGTATTGGTAGACTGCGTTCAGGTTGGTCGTGCCACCCTTGGCGATGGAACCGAGCGATTTTTCAATGATGGTGGTCAGGCCACCGGCTTTATTTCCCGGTGACGGGTTGTTGTCTATAACCATCTGGTTCCTGGCCGCGAAATCTTCCCACCACTTGATGCGCTCCACCAGTTTGCGGCCGACTTCCTCGGTTGCGGCGCGGGCTGTGAGCAGGTGCTCGGCACCGTAGCATTCGGTAGTCTCCGACAGTATCGCCGTACCGCCCTGGTGTACCAGCAGATCCACAGCGTATCCCAACGCGGGATTGCAACTGATGCCCGACACTCCAGAGGAGCCGCCGCATTGCAGAGCCAGTTTCAGCTCGGACAGCGGTATGGGCTCACGCTGTACGTCGTTCACTTCGGGCAGCAACTCATCGATGCGCGCTACCACTTTCTTCACCAGCGGGTGTGTACCGCCCTCGGTCTGTATCGAATAGGAGTTGCCAGGTGCGCCACCGAGGACATCGCCCAGGTTGGCTATTTCACAGCCCAGGCCCACCACAATGACGCGGGCGATGTTCGGATGCCGGGCGTACCCCGCGAGCGCACTTTTGAGGGCGTTGATGCCGGCCAGTGGATGGTCGAGACCGCAGCCGCTCTTGTGCGTCAGAGCCAGCACGCCATCCACGTTAGGAAACTTTCCCAGTGCATTTCTGTAGTGATCGCCGACCATCTTGGCTGCCGTGGCAGAGCAATTGACGCTGGAGATCACGGCTATGTAATTGCGCGTCGCCACGCGCCCGTCGGCGCGCCGTATGCCCATGAATGTGCGTTGCTCGGGGTCGCGCACCGTCGGCCTGGCATCCCGGCAGAAAGCGTAATCCAGCTTTACCTGGCCCATCTCCATATTGTGCGTATGTACGTGCTCGCCGGGCTGGATATCCGCCGTGGCGAAGCCGATCACCTGGTTGTACCGGTGCACAGGCGCGCCGCAAGGTATCGGTCGGCGCGCCACCTTGTGGCCGGCGGGTATATTGACCGTGGTCCGGACGGCGTCTGCCAGGTCAGTATCTGCCGGAATATCGCCGCGCACTATAAAAACGTCATCTTTCGGGTGGAGTTCGATATAAGATTTGTTCATGATGGTTTCAACGCAGTTATTGCCTTACAAGGATGCCCAAAATAGTCGAAAAAACAGAGGCAGTCTGTCGCCAAGTAGACATTTGCCTACGGTGTCGGGAAGACCAGGCACGCACTTGATGTGATCGCCCTTCCCTCTGGGTGCACTGCCGAAAGCCAACAGCCGCAATGCGTTGCTCATCCCCCTCCACTGTCCTGCCCATACGTCGCGGCGATCTGCTCCTCACCTAACAGATGGCTGTATTGCTTCTGCATTGTATCCATGTCGGCCAGGTAAATTTTTCCGCATTGTGCACGCCGCATTCCACGCCGGGTTTCAGGGATGCGGCCTGTGCATTTCTGGATTCGCAGCACGCGTGCTATATTGACGTCCAGACGATTTTTCTAAAATGGTGGCGCCTTCAATGGCACCCGGTAAGCACCGCATATAGAGCCAAGACCATGACTACGATGAAGACGACCGTGTGGTGGACCTTAGCTGCCGCGGCAATCCTCACCGGCATTGCGCATACCCGTGCAGAGAAGATCCGGGTGGTCCCGGTGTTCGAGGAGCCGCTGCACGTAGTCAAATACAGGGGCGAGCACTTCACGATATACACCAATTGGATTGAGTCCGGTATCTGGACCCAATACCACGAGCATCGCTACGATCTGTTGTCGATTGTCGTGGGAGACGTGTTGGCGCTCAACCAGATACCGGATGCCGCGCCACAGGAGCAGTCCGCCCCGTCCGGCACTCTGGTTTTCTTCCCCTATGCGGATTTTTCCGAAGCTGCAATACATAGAGTAGGAGTAAGTGGCGACCACCCGTTCATCAATATCGGCGTGGAATTCCGGGATCAGATTGCCAATGGATGTGCTACCGGCACGGAAACATGGCAGGCGCCGGGTGTGCAGATGATCGCGGAAAACCGGCGCGGCTACGGCTATCGCCTGACAATTTCTGTTGGATCTGAGGTCGTGCTACCAGAAATGGGCCGCGCGCTGTTTCTGGTACCGCTGGGAGCGAGCGAGTTCGACCTGGACGGCGAACCCTGGATATCGAAACCAGGTGATTTTCGATTCTACGACGGCGCCAGGTCGATCGCACTGGCCAACCGGGGTAGCGAGGCGGCGGAGGTAATCATTTTTAGCGCCTGCTAAGAGCCTGGTGGCCGTATCTCGCTATTCGAGTAACATCTCGCCTGCTTGACAGCAGTGCCTCCGAATGTTGATCAAAACAAAGCGCACGCTGGAGATATCGCGTCCTAGAGCGGATTGCGATACGTCGCTTTTGGCGACCAGGGCTTACACACATCGGTAAATGCTGGCGAACGATTGGCAGAGGGGCAGCGTACGAGTGAGCAGTACCAGGAGAACCCTGACTGCATTGGGTCTTGGTACCATCCCATTGCAGCAGGTATCCTCCGCCTGGCTATCCGCAACGATCAGTTGCCCTCTGCCGCTTCGGCCTCGTTCGGCCAATGCACGTTGCCAGAATGGGTCACCGCACCGTGGGTCGCCGGGCCGACACTGTTGACGTACTTTTGCGCATAACCTGCGGCGACCATATAGGCCTTGCCGCTGGGATCGCCGCGTTTTAACGCAGCCCGCCGGGCCTCGATGACCTTTTCGTCGACGTCCAGGCTCAGAGATTGCCCGACCAGGTCGATAGTGATGGCGTCGCCGTTTTCGACCAGCGCGATCACGCCACCCCTGGCCGCTTCCGGGGTGACGTAGCCCACGCACAAGCCGCGGGAAGCACCGGAAAACCGGCCGTCGGTGACCAGCGCGGTGCTCTCGCCCTTACCCATTCCGGACAACAGAGCGGTTACTGTGACCATCTCACGCATGCCGGGACCACCGACGGGCCCCTCATTACGGATAACGAGGACCTCCCCGTCCTGGATCTGGTCAGCTATCACGCTCTGTAGCGCCTCTTCCTCCGACTCGAAGACCCGGGCGGGACCGGTGAACCGCTCCACAGCCATGCCGGCATTCTTGATCACAGCTCCTTCCTCGGCCAGGTTACCCTTGAGCACGGTCAGGCCGCCGCTCTGGGTACGGGGTGTTTCGACCGAGACCACCACCCTGCCATCGGGCTCGGGAGCGTCAACCAGCGCCTCCGCCAGAGTCTGGCCACTCAGCGTGGGGACATCACCGTGCAGGTAGCCACCTTTCAGTAACTGCTTGAGAATCACGGGTACCCCGCCAACCTCGTGTAAATCGGAATAGAGGTAAGGGCCGGAAGGGCTCAAGTGGGTAATCAGCGGCGTACGCTTGAACACGGCGGCCACGTCGTCGATGCTGAACGCGATACCCGCTTCGTTGGCGATCGCCGGGATGTGCAGGACGGCATTGGTCGACCCGCCGGTCGCCGATACGGCGGCGCAGGCGTTTTCCAGGCTCTTTCTCGTCACCAGGTCCCGCGGTAGCGGGTAGTTGGCCTCCACCACCTGCATCAATTGGCGCCCGGCCGCGCGGGCCATGGCTCTGCGCTGGGAATGTACAGAAGGGATGGTGCTCGACCCCAGAGGAGCGAAGCCGAACACCTCCGCGATCATGCCCATTGTATTGGCCGTGAATTGTCCGGCGCAACATCCGGAAGCAGGCCAGGCGGCCCGCGATACGGCTTCCAGTTCCTCTTCGTCGGTTTGTCTGGCAATCAGCTTGCCCGTGTATTCCGCCACCGTCTTGATTTCGACCACCTCGTCCCTGAAGCGCCCCGGGAGTGCAGGACCACCATTGAGAAAGGCGCCCGGAACATTGAGGCGCGTCAATGCCATCATCATGCCGGGAAAGTTTTTGTCACAGGCGCCGATGCAAAGCAAGCCATCGTATTGATGCGCGCGCATCACGATCTCAATGCTGTCTGCAATCACCTCCCGCGACATCAGCGAAAAATGCATCCCGGTGTGACCATTCACCAGCGCGTCGGAGACGGAAACCGTATTGAACTCGCGCGGGGTGCCGCCGCCCCGGTACACGCCCCAACGGGCCTGCTCCGATATCTCCGACAGTCGCATGTTACAGGCGCTCATCTCCCCGTGACTGGACACGACACCCACGAAGGGCTGGCTGATATCCTCGTCATCCAGCCCAAGTCCACGCAGCATGGCTCGAGCGGCCGCCTTGAACGGGCCGGCTTTCATGACATCGGAACGCATGGGGCGCTTCGAAGCGGACGTATTTCCATTCATAAGATACATCTCCTACGCATACTGGCCGTTTAGTACGGGGCCGTTCAGCCATCTGATTGGCCCTATCTACCAGACAATATAGCCGCTAAAAGGCGGAAAGTTTGTCCACAACACGACATTCTTATGGCCCGCGCTGTCGAACTGACGCGCCAACGGGGCAATTATCGTGTTAGTCACAGACTCTGGTATTCGCCAGAACCAAAGTACGTTGGAATCTAGGAGCCTGTCGGACTCAGGATGATTCTACTGCGGCGGCGGGAAATCGGTCTATTTTTCCGCGTATTTTCGTTACATAGGCACCACTATGCGCCTCAAATACGCGAAAAACTATCCTCGATTTCCCACTCACCTCGTGACGAACCCCTAAGTCCGACAGGCTCCTAGGTACTCTGATCACATGACCGTCGTCACTCATCTGCACGAGCTTACCGGCGAGCTGCCGGATTACCTTTACCAGGAAATTGACCAACGCTGGAGTCGAGGCGAGGTGGGTGGTGTGGAGGCGATCTACCATCAGTGGGATGATCCCGTCGCGATATGCCAGCTAATCGGCGACGGGGTAAAGCTCTGCAACTGCATTCATCTTCCTCTGTTCGAGGTGCTTTGCTACGCCTTGTGATCTTTTCTGCAAAGTGCCTATGTGTGAGTGGCCATATCGACCGATGCCAGTCCGGTTGCATGGCCGTCGGTTCCCGGTGTCGTCCCGCCGCAGTGGAGGCAGCCCCAGTCGTGAGCGTGGCCGGGGTCAGCACCTGCGAATCCGGTGCTGCTTGAATCCGCAGCACACCTCGGTTACCGCCTTTTCAACCGGGATGCGCTCCACCGCAGAAGCCGCCACGAAACCCTCTGCATCGGTTTTCTCGTAGATCACTGCGGTCGACTCCGGGTCATAGAAGGGTCCGCCGTGAATCACGAAGAAAATATCTGGATTGATGGCGCGAACCGCTTTCATCATGTCCTGGAAGTGGGCCATCATGGCATCGGATTGCTCATCCACTTCCCAGCCCGCCAGGCCGCCTTTGCTGGGCCCCGCGTGGGCGCAGATCATATCGGCGCCCGCCCGGGCCATGTCTTCGGCGTCGGCAATGGAGACACAGTAGGTCATGGTGAAGATGCCCTTCTCCCGCAACAGGCGGATCATTTCCACCTCGCGCTCCCAGCCCCAGTTTTGCTGGCCAAAGCCTTTGGCCAAAGCGGAGCGGGTCTTTCTCTCCAGCATGTCATCGCCGCCCCAGATATTCTCCGTAAGGCCGACGGTGGGGAAATTGATGACGCCGCTAAAGCCCTTGTCGATAAAGCGCTGCACGCTCTCTTCCAGATTCAGGCAGTAGATGTCACCGGCCTCGATGCCCGCAATCAAGGGAGTGCCGTGCACGACATTGCGCAGCTCATCGAGCATACCGAGGGTGATCTCGTTGGAGAATCCGTTAATCATGGTGGTCGGAATGCCCATCATGCGGGTCTTGCCGGTACTGTAGACGATGATCAGGTCGGCGCCGCCGATCTCGGCGCATTTGGCGATCAAGCCATTGCTGCAACCGGCACCCAGGATCGCCTTGCCCTGGGCGGTCTGCTCCCGAAGGCGGTCGATAATGTCCCTGCGTTGGAATCCCATCTAGAAATCCTCAGGTTGAAAGTTGGGTAAAGGTATCCAGTATCGCGGCGGCAAACGGCGCATCGTTGATGGCGCAGTCCAGCTCTTGCAGGGCACTGAGGTCATTCAGGTGCTGCCGCAGTGCATTGATGAAGGCCTGGTCGGTCTGCGGGGAGTACAGGGCGCTGCCGGCGCGACTGGCATCCGAGAAGCCGCGCCGGGGGATCAGCATGGCAACCGGACCGGGAGATTCGTTTATCCGTTCGGCGAGGGCTTTGGCCACTGCCTGCATCTCTGTCTCGTTGGTTCTCACCAGCATGACGTTCGGCCCGTGGGTGGCGCAGGCGCGCCCCTGCAAAGGCTTTGGAATCGCCGCCTCGGACTGCACCCCCGGCAGGATGTGCAGATCCAGGCCACCCGGGGCGATCACCTGGACAATGGCGCGTCGTTGCAGGCTAGGCAGTCTGCGGCGATCCACTGTTGCGGTGCCGGTGGCCGCCTTGATCAGCTCATCGCTGTAGCACAGTTTGACGATGGCTTCGAAGGTGGTAAGGTCGATGACCGCGGCAATCGCTCCACCTGCGACCAGGCGGTCAAGGTTTTCGGAAGTGGCATGAAATACTACGGCGTCATAGCCGCGCGCCTCCAACCCGGCAATGACCTGCTGTACCGCCGGGGTGGTGACACCGAGGGCGGTGATGCCAACCACAGGGCGGTGGTGACCCTCTGGTGCTGTCTGTTCGACCATACCCGCCATGGCGCCGGCGGCGTTGCTCAGAGTTTGCGCAACGATCGCGTTCATGCCGATCAGGTCGACCGGCGACTGCATGACCACAATGTCCTCGTCGCCGATCGGCGCCAGACGCTGGAAGGTGGTCAGGAGCAACTTGGGCAGGCCCACCGGTAGACCGCTCATTACGGCCGCGCCGCTGGCCGCCGCGGTGGAGCCTCCCAGACCGATAACGCCGTGCAGTTCGCCGCTCGCTACCAGCTGCGCAATGATATGCCGCGCGCCCCTGATCATTACCTCGGTCGCGGCGCCGCGCTCGGCGCCCGCCTTGGCCGCCGCGACCAGCTCTGCCAGCGATGCACCACCTGCCTCGGCCACCGCCTGGCGGGAGTAGTCGCCGCCATCGGCAATGGGCTCGCCCATCACGCCCATATCGATGACCAGGGCGCGGTGGCCGCGCTCCTGCAACCGCGATTTGAGGAAGGCGACTTCATCTCCGCGGGTATCCAGGGTGCCGAGGATGGCGATGCACTTACCCGATGATCTGTCATTCATGTTCATGCTCCGTCCGTCAGTGTGCCCCGGCTTGCGTAGCTCCACCGCCAGTCGCCAGTGGAATCCGCTGTGCCTCCGCTTCGAGCATGCGGTCTTTATCCGCTTTCACCCGGGTGTTGTAGCAGTCGGCCGGAAGAGCGCCGCTACGCGCAAAGCATCCCTGGCAGAAGTCGCAGCGAGGCCCCTGAACCCCTGTTTTCATGTGATTGTACATGTGCGGGTCAGCAATCAACGGGCGGGCAGCGGCGACCATGTCACAACCACCGGAAGCAATTGCTTCTTCGATGGTCTCCCTATCGGAAAAGCCACCGACACATATCACGGGAATATTCAGTGCTTGCTTGAACTCGTGGGCATAGGGAAGATTGAACGCTTTGCGATAACCGGAAAGGAGATTGAACACAATTTCGAGTAACGGCCCGAATACTCGGAGTACCAGTCGTTGACTTGTTGGCCACTCCTGTCCCGACCCCTGAGTGATCACCGTTTTGAAAAATCCCCTCCAGTTCCCCCGCTCAGACGTCATGCAAGACTCATAGTGCCCCGCTGAAATTTCAACGCCATCGAGCCCTTCATCTTCCAGGCACTTGGCAATTTTCACCAACTCAGCGGTTTTTAACCCCTTTCGTAACGGCAGGTCATCATGCCCGTTGATTTTCAGGATAACGGGAAAGTCGGAGCCGACGTTTGCCCGCACGGCGCGATAAATTTCGAGCAGGAACCTCAATCGATTCTCGAAAGAACCGCCATATTCGTCGGTTCGCCGGTTGGTATGGGGTGTCAAAAAACTGCTAATCAAATAACCGTGTGCGCCATGGATTTCCACACCATCAAAGCCTGCCTTTTTCGCTCGACCGGCCGCTTCACCAAACAACTGAACTGTCTCTTTGATTTCGTCGATGGTCATTTCTCGGGGATGGCAGCCGGTGACCACATCCATTCGCGCGGAAGGCGCCTGGGCGTCGCTGCGGCCGATGTTCTGCGGCGCCGCCTGGCGGCCGACATGGTAGATCTGGGCGAAGATTTTCGAGCCGTATCGTTGCACGGTGCTGGTGAGACGGCGCAGGCCTTCGATCTTGTTGTCGTCGTCCAGCGCCAGACCGCGTTGCATAGCCTGGGAGTATTCCTGAATCCGTAAGTTTATATGC
>JAGRIH010000009.1 GCA_020443345.1 Halioglobus sp. | reverse complement strand
TCAATAATTAACCGGACAGTAGTGATTTCATTCAACAATTAACTGGTTTAGTGCCCGGCTGCGAGCGCCGGGTCATAGACCGTATCATTGTGTACGATCGCCCACGCTACTCGCGCTGTTTTGTTCGCCAGCGCGACAGCCACAACATTTGCATGCTTGCGTGCCGACAGATCGTTCAGCCACTGACTGAGCCCATCGTTGCGATTCTTTGCGTACCGCAGCACAGCCCGGGCACCGTGGATCAGCAGCTTCCGCAGGTAGCTGTCACCGCGTTTACTGATCCCCAGTAATCGGTCTTTGCCGCCGGTACTATGCTGACGCGGCGTGAGCCCCACAGAGGCGGCAAAATCACGTCCTTTGGTAAACGTTTTGCCATCCCCCAGGGCGCCGGCCAGTGCGCTGGCAGTCAGTGGACCGACACCGCGCAGCTCCAACAAGCGCCTTGCCACCGGGTCTCTGTCTACACACCGCGAGATCCGCTCAGTGAGACCCTCAATACGATCATCAAGGTAGCGCAGGTCTTCGACTAGGTCAGCGAGCAAAGCCCGGAATTCATCAGTCAGCCCGTTCTCCGCATTCTCTAGCCACTGGGGCAACGCGCGGCGTAGCTGCTGGATGCCCACGGGGGCGACGATACCGTATTCGCCAACCAGCCCCCGTATCTGGTTTGCCTTCGCCGTGCGTTGACCGACCAGTTCCTCTCGAATCCTATGCGCCGCCTGTGTATCCTGCTGTGCAACGCTCTTGACGGCGACAAACCGCATCCCGGGACGACTCATCGCCTCGCAAATCGCCTCGGCGTCCACCGCGTCATTTTTGTTACTTTTGACGTAGGGTTTAACGAACTGGGCGGCGATGAGTTTCACCCAATACCCTCGCTTCTGCAGTTCTCTTGCCCAATGGTGGGCCGATGCACACGCCTCCATGCCGATCTCCGCACCAGGAGCGAGGCGCTCAGACAGTGCGTCAAGCCATTCGTTGCGCTTGAGCTTGGCTTGCCACTGAGTGCTTTCGTGGCGATCGACTGCGTGTACGTGGAAAACAGATTTTGCGATATCCACACCTACTCGTGTAATGTTCATATTGGGCTTCTCCTCATCCTCTGAATGGTTGTACTACAACTACCATTCTGGCGCATCGACGCCGAAATGATAGGGTGAGGAGGAGTCCATCCCATTGCCTAACAGGCCAAGCAACGGAACGCGCTTGTAGCGCGCCGTTGGTGGCAGCGATTATGCGGCTCCACACCGTGTCTTGTAACCCGTAACGTAATAGGTTACTATTCGATCTATGGTTCGGAGCTTCAAGCACAAAGGACTGCAGCGATTCTTCCAAAGCGGGAAGACTTCAGGAATCCAGTCTGAACATGCAAAGAAACTCCGACTAATTCTGGTTAGGCTCCAGGCCGCCACTGAGGCGAATGATATGAATCTTCCTGGATTGTATCTGCATCAGCTGAAGGGCAGGCAGAAGGGGCGGTGGTCCGTTCGAGTGAGTGGGAACTGGCGCGTTACCTTTCGTTTTGAGGCTCCGGACGCCATGGACATCGATTACGAGGATTATCACTGAAGATGACTATGACTATGCACAATCCGCCGCATCCGGGCGAAGTTTTGCGTGACTTATGCTTGGAACCGCTGGAACTGACGATCACAGACGCAGCTGCTGCACTAGGCGTTAGTCGCAAAACTCTGTCAGCTATTTTGAACGGAAGGGCTGGAATTAGCCCTGAAATGGCTATTCGTCTGTCAATTGCGTTCAACACAACGCCAGAAAGTTGGCTCAACCAACAGTCTCAGTACGACCTATGGGTTGCCCGGCAGGAATCACCGAAAATGAAGGTTCAGAAGCTATATGCCGCATAACAGATAAAGATATGTTGCGCTCCGCCGCGACATATCTTTATCTGTTAGAGGATCTCGAAGATCTCTTACCACACCAGGCTGTCGTTTCCTCGGTCTGACTCGTTGTCGTCTACCACCCTCGCAGAACTCGGTGAGCACCTTCTGTTAACCGCTGGGAATTAATCCCACTGTTCTCTGAATCTGTCTCGTTCCGGTTTCACACTATGCCGGCATGACACGGTACGTTTCCTGCCTTACCACCAGCGTCCATATCATCCGTGCGTTTCTCGCTGCCAGGGCAACGACCGCCCGCAGGTAGCCTCTGCGCTGAATCAACTCACGCACCCAGCAACTGACTTTGTCCTGTTTTTCCCGCAGGTTAGCGACTACGACCCCCTATCCCGATTATGCAGTCAACCTTTAGGTACCATTGACATTCGTCACGTGACGCGATACATTTTGGGTCATGATCAAATCCTTCGCTGACAGACGAACTCGAGAACTGTACTCCAAGGGCAAGTCAAAGAAGTTTCCTGCGGATGCCACATCAAGAGCTGCCAGAAAACTTGAATACGTGAATCTGGCAGAACAGTTGGAGGATTTAAAAGTGCCGCCGGGCAATCGCTTTGATCCGCTTTCCGGAAACAGGCAGGGGCAGCACTCGATTTCGATAAATGATCAGTGGCGTATCTGTTTTGGTTTTGAAGATGGCGATGCGTATGAAGTCGAAGTGTGTGACTACCATTGAATGAGGTGATGACTATGACTATTCCTAATACCACCGGCATGCAACGCAAGCCGACTCATCCTGGTGAAATGCTGAGGGAGGATTTCCTGCCGGACTATGGCTTAACTGTTTCGAAGCTGGCTGAACGTCTAGGTGTCTCTCGTCAGTCCGTTAATGAATTACTACGTGAGCGCCGTGCTGTTAGTCCTGAAATGGCGCTCAGACTTGCTCGTTTGTTTGGAAACTCTCCGGAATTCTGGTTGAACGCGCAGCGGTCTGTCGACCTTTGGGTGGCGGTTCAGTCTGTCAAGGAAGAAGTGGGCCGGATCAAGCCGTTACATGCTGCATAACCAAGCCATGCAACGGATGCCAAAACCTCTGCTTCGCGTCGGTTGTGTCATTGGTGATGGCAGGCGTTATTTGCAACCAGCGGCATCAAATACATAATGAGATACTACATTTTAAAATTGTGAGATCGTAATGAACGAGGACGTTTTAATAGAAGGTTCCGAGCATAAACTAAACTTGCGAAACCTTGAGTTAAGCGACTACCAGAACCTGAAAGAAATCATGGATGTGGTATACCCTGACATGGGTGGCGCATGGCCTGAAAAAAAATTCAAGGCCCAGTTAGCAAAATTCCCTGAAGGTCAAATCTGTATTGAAGACCATGGCAAAGTGATCGCGGCTGCATTTTCGCTGATTGTTGATTATGACAAGTTTGGTGACCATCACACTTATGATGAGATAACAGGCGATGCCTATTTAAGCACCCATGACCCCTTAGGCGATATTTTGTACGGTGCTGAGGTTGTGGTTCATCCGGATTATCGAGGTATGCGGCTTGGTCGCAGACTTTATGAGGCGAGAAAAGAGCTTTGCGAGAGTCTGAACTTAAAGTCGATTGTTGCCGGTGGTCGCATTCCAAACTATCAGCACCATGCTGACAAAATGTCGCCACAAAAATACATTGCGCTGGTTAAAAAGAAAGAAATATATGATCCGATCTTATCCTTTCAACTTGCTAACGATTTTGAAGTTCGGCGAGTGCTCAATGACTATTTTCCAGAAGATAAGGAATCCAAGGGCTATGCCACTTTACTTGACTGGACAAATCTTTATTACGAAGCGGACAGATCACCATTATTCGGTGCCGTTAAGAAAACTGCGAGAGTCGGTTGTGTTCAATGGCAAATGCGCACCTTAGGCTCGGTTGAAGAACTCATTCAACAGGTTGAGTTTTTTATTGATGCTCTTTCTGATTATCAGTGTGACCTGGCTTTGTTGCCGGAGTTTTTTAATGCGCCATTAATGGGTATGCAACCGCATGCTAATTCAATCGACGCTATTAGAGCTCTGGCGGAATTCTCAGCAGAGATTGTTGAATTAATTTCGCGTTTAGCAGTTAGTTATAATATCAATATTATTGCAGGCTCTATACCCACCATAGAAGACAAGCAGCTTTATAATGTTGCTTATTTATGCAGACGCGATGGTACTATCGAGTCGCAATATAAAATTCACCCTACTCCCTATGAGAAAAGCGCTTGGGTTATGCAAGGAGGTGATAAGCTTAATGTTTTTGAAACCGACTTCGGAAAGATAGGGATCCAGATTTGTTATGATGTGGAATTTCCAGAATTGGCCCGCCTTCAGTCAGAGCAGGGTATGCAATTATTATTTGTGCCTTTCTGGACTGATACGAAAAATGCTTATCTTCGTGTTCGCTGTTGCGCACAGGCGCGGGCTATTGAAAATGAGTGTTATGTTGCTATTGCTGGCAGTGTGGGCAATCTACCTAAGGTCGATGGCGCAGATATACAGTACGCCCAGTCTGCTGTCTTTTCTCCTTCAGATTTTTCTTTTCCTCATGATGCTACTATGGCAGAAACAACACCGAACACCGAAATGACGTTAATTGTGGATCTTGATTTAGAAAAACTTAATACCTTACAAAACAAGGGTTCTGTAAGAAACTTTCTGGACCGGCGCCGTGATTTATATCGAATAAATTGGCTGGGAGAAAAAAACACATAATAAAACGTTGCACCGCAGAAACCCGTGAGCGCGGCGTTATGTATAAAATGAATAGTCATGCATCCAATACTTATATCCATATCTTTACTTGTTTGTAGTAATGTTTTCATGACATTTGCTTGGTACGCTCATCTTAAAGAACTCAATAATAAGCCTTGGATAGTCGCAGCATTTGTAAGTTGGGGTATTGCTCTACTGGAATATTTATTTCAGGTTCCTGCCAATCGAATTGGGTTTACAGTGCTAACGGTTGGGCAACTTAAAATTATTCAGGAGGTGATTACACTTTCTGTTTTTGTTCCATTTTCTGTAATGTACTTAAAAGAACCTCTCAAGCTTGATTATCTTTGGGCCGGCCTATGCCTAATCGGTGCTGTCTATTTCATGTTCCGCAGAAAATATGCGTAACAAAGCCCTCAAATCAAGCTGCTGACTGTGCCAGCAGGGACTCGCAACAAGTTGCTCGCCATTTATGGCAGCCTTAAGAGGAGATGAGCATCAGAGTCCATCTGTTTTCGCGGTTTCCAACTTTCGAACATTGGCGGAAAAATGAAGGGACGATGGTATGAACCTTAGGGGCATAAATCGAGTTATTGTCGCAGTTCGCGATATGGAGAAATCGAAGCGTCACTATGCAGAACTGATCGGTGCAAATTTCAATGATGCAGACTGGACTGGCGAGAAATACGGCATCAACGTTGCCATAAGCTGGAATGCGGGAATCGAGCTTTGTGCACCAATGAAGGGTAGAGAAAATGACAGCGCAGTATCACAGTTTCTCAATACGAAAGGCGAAGGCATATTAAACGTCGTTTTCAATTACCACGATGTGGCTAGAGCTCTGATCAATGCAAAGTCTATAGGGGTTCAATGCTCGCACTCGCTTGACTACACGCAAGAGGAGATTGATGCACATCTCGATGCGCTTTTTAGTAAGTACGAGGAACACGTTTTAAACACTTCCGGTGACTGTGGGTTTTCCATAACTATCGCACAAATTACTGAAAAGCACTTATAGTCCATTGAGCCAAACGCATAACAGATAAAGACATGTTGCGCGTAGCACCGACATTATCGCGTTGTCGAACAATGCCGCCACGCGGTCCCGATGCCGCTTCGATAAGCATTAAAATGGAGCCTCCTCATATTCTAGGTGCGCCAGGGTCCTGCAATGGCTCCTCCCTCTGCAGCGCGGTGTCGTTTTTATCATCCGTTGCCGGGTGGAGATCGAATTGCGAGTTGATCCGGCCCAGTTCGCGATCAAAACGCTCACTGCTGTCCTTGATCCGCTCGAGCACCTCCTCTGCCTGCTGGCGCAGCCGCAGCACCGGTTCGGTGGAGATGATCCATTCCTGTAGCTGCGTCTCGCGCTGGACGATGCCGTTTTGGAGGGCCTCTGTGCACTGTCTGACATGCTTGTCCACCAGTTCATCGGCGTATCGCTTCTGCAGCTCGGGCATTTTCCGGCTGACGGTTTCACGCATGGCGGCGCGTATTTTCTCCAGACTGCCCTCCTTGAGACGTTTGCGCTTGACGGCCGGATCGATATTCCGGTTGCCATTATCGCCGAAGATCTCCTGGCGCACCCGGTTCCGGCTGCGGAACAGGAAATAATCGCCCAGGGTGCGCGTTACGGGGATTTCCTCGATGTCCAACGCCAGGGAGGGAGTGGTCGCCTGGATTGTGGCTTGTGAAGGCTGGTACCCGCAGAGCACCTGGTCCGCAGCCAGGCCCGCTTCGCGCAAGGCGGTACGCTGTGCCTCAGAGAATTCGGCCCCCGCATGGCCGCTTTCCGTCTGCGTGTGCAGCACCTTGAACAACTGCTCCGACTGCCGGGCGCTCTCCTGCTGCAACTGGGGGACGAGGCGCCGTTCCAGCAGATCGTTCCAGCTTTCGTCCGTTTCCATCCAGGCAGCCAACTGTTCCCGACAGGCACTTTCCAGCCGTGTTGTACCCTGTTCCATCGCCGCGCCAAGCTGGCGATCCTTGCTCTCACGAAGGGTAGCGAAGGCGGTGCTCCAGTCCTGCTGCTGCTGCAGTGCTTCGAGCGCAGCAAGACGGATGCGCTCATGCCCCAGCTCTTCTCGGGCCTGCCGATTGCTGTTATGCAGCGCGTCGGCTGACTCGCCCGAGACCAGACGCGCGGCCTCCGCGGTCAGGTCCTGCGCCAGACGAAGGCTGTCCACCATGAAATCGTGCAGATAGTCACTGCTGTTCAGGTAGCCGGTGAGGTCCGTGACGAACTGATCGAAGCCGTCACTACCTGGTCCGGCAGCGACCTCGTCCCCTTCCTCGTCTGCTGTGGCGGGGCCGGTAGCCGCGGTGGTGCGCAAAGTCCGGGACGCCGCTGCCTGCAGGTCGATGGGGTAGATCTTCAGGCGGTCATCCTCGATGGCGTCGCGCAGGGTGGCGCTCATGGACAGGGAGCGGAAGGAATCGATGATCTTCTGCGGATCACGACTCTCCAGACTCGGCTGCAGCGTCCCGTCCGCCTGCAGATCCTGCTTGGAAGAATCGATATTGGCTACCAGGAAGATGCGACTGAAACAGCTCAGCAGCTCCTCGAACTCCTCGAAAACTTTCTCGAAGAACAGGTTATCGGTCTTGACGACGAAGATGGCGCAGGCGGCGGTATCGCGAAAATCCCGTGTCATCTGGTCATAGCCGAATTTCATGTGGCTATACAACCCCGGAGTATCCACCAGCACGGAGCCGGACTCGGCCAGGTGGGCGGCGGGAACTTCAATGTCCATGCGGCGAATGGCCTGCGGATAGTGTCTCTGCGGTTCGAAGCTCTCCCCCTGGTTCTCCGCGGCAACGATGGCATCAGCGAGATTGGCATGGTCTCGCTGCACTGCTGCGGAAAGCGACATATTGTCGGGAAATTCACGCGTACTGCCCTCGTAGTCGGTCGCCTCAAAGCGCTGACGTTCACCGTTTTTGACGTAGACCAGGGCGGGATAGGCAGGCAGGCTGGAAACCTCGCTCACATAGGCGCCGCTCAGGGCGTTCATCAGGGTCGACTTGCCGCTTTTCAGGGGCCCGAAGATCAGCAGGAAGGTGCGCTGGTTGCTCACCTTCTCGCGCAATGTGGACAAGCGCTGCTGCACCTCCTGCAATTCGAGTATGGTGGCGGCGATCGGCCTGATATCCTCTCGCCGCGGCAGCCCGGACAACGCCTGGCGCAGCGCCTCACCGAAAGGTTCGAGTTCTCTGGAAAAAACCTTGCAAAACTCCTGCATATTGGTTTTCACGATATCTCCCTCTTCCTGCTGTGGTCATGGTGGCGGCTGGGGTATTGCATCCGCGCAAAATCATCAGGACGGAACGTTTTCTTGCTGAGTGCGGTTTCCTCTGCGGCAACAGAGCCAGAAGGAGACCGCCGCCATGTGGTTCCCAAAAGACTACTACAATATGACGCCACTGCGCTATGAACGCCGGCCAAAGTGCAGCGAGTTCCCGGCCAGGTTGAAAGGCAGTCGCTGAAAACCGCCGGATAGTAAAGAAATCGGGGCCGGCAGCGCGAGCTGCCCCATGATGGTGAAATGTTGAAAGCCGAAGGGCAGTCCCGTTTTGGCGGCAGGTTCAAACGGAGCCGGTACGGCTCCGTTGCCAGTTCCGGGCCCGCTTAAATCACCAGCCCGATATTCGCGCCGTGGCGGGTGGCCTCGGCCATGTGGCGCGGTGTCCAGGCGGAGCCGGCGAGGTAGAGCTGCTCGATACTGCCGTCGGCCTTGAGCTGTGCGTGCAGGTCTGCCTGCGGCACCGAGCCGTAGACCAGCACCAGGGTATCGAAGCCTTCCTGCTGGTAGGTCATGTCACCCCAGGACGAGAGCAGTTCGAAACCGTCCTCGCGCACCGCGTTCAGCACCACGCTGGGGTGGATCTTGACGCCGCACTGCTCCATGCGCTTGAGTACCATGCCGATGGAGTAGCGGGCGATCTCGGTGCCCAGGTGTACGGACTTGTGGAACACTTCCACCTGTTTGCCGCGCTCGGCCAGAAACTCGGCAATCGTCGGGGTTTCGTAGTAGTCTTCCTGCGAAATGATCGCGACGCGCTCGCCGGTTTGTGCCCGGCCTCGCAGGATATCCCAGCCCTGCACCACGTGCGGCAGGTCGATACCGGGGATGTCGTTGGGTACACGCGGGGTGGACCCGGTGGCGATGACCACGGCATCTGGCGACAGCGACTTGATGGTATCCAGGTTTGCGTTCGTCTGCAGCCTGACATCCACGCCCACGCGCTCCATCTCGTTTTCCTCGAAATACACCTGGTCTTCGAAGTCGTCCCGTCCGGGGGATTTGGAGGCGAGGAGTACCTGGCCGCCCAGGCGTTTCTCACGCTCGAACAGCGTGACCTTATGGCCGCGCATGGCGGCAATACGCGCCGCCTCGGCGCCGGCCAGACCGCCGCCGACCACCACCACATTCCTGGGTGTCCCGGCGGGTTTGTAGGTCTCCTGCCAGCGCAGTTCGCTGCCGATCACCGGGTTGATCGAGCACATGGGAGTGTAGGGGAAAGTGGCGGGTTCCGAGGCCTCGTCGATGCAGC
This sequence comes from Halioglobus sp., assembly GCA_020443345.1. Classification (GTDB taxonomy): domain Bacteria; phylum Pseudomonadota; class Gammaproteobacteria; order Pseudomonadales; family Halieaceae; genus JARRPM01. The sequence continues at coordinate 72,630 of JAGRIH010000009.1, read as the reverse complement.
GGGTGCAGCTGATGCAGCGGCGGATTTCGTTCAGCCGCCCCTCGCGCGCCTTGTTGGCAAACTCCGGGTCGGCGATGCCGGCGCGCACCATGCCCACCAGGTCGCAAAAGCCGTCCCGCAGGATTTCCTCGGCCAGCACGGGGTCGTTGATGCGCCCGGTGAACAGCACGGCGGGCCTGGGGTCCATCTCGGCGAGGTCGGCCATCGCCGCCTTGCCGAACTCGCGAAACTCGGCGTGGCTGTAATAGGAAGAGGGCACGTAGGAGGGCGCGCCCCAGCAGTGGCCGGCGTCAATGTCGACAAAGTCCAGCAGGCCCTCTTCGGCGATGCAGTAGAGCATTTCCCGGAATTCCATGTTGTCGTAGCCGCCCTGGCGAAATTCCTTGCCGCCGACGCGGATACCCAGCGCCATGGAGTCGCCCACCTCTGCGCGAATGCGCTCGAGCGCCTCGATGACAAAGCGCACCCGCTCCTGCGGGCCGCCGCCCCAGCGGTCGGTGCGGCGGTTGGTGACGGGGGAGAGGAAGCTGTACCCCAGCGTCTCGTGGGCGCAGTGAATCTCGATACCGTCCGCACCGGAGGCCTTGGCCACCCTGGCTGCCGCCGCATAGGTCTGCAGACAGAACTCGATCTCTTCCTCGCCCAGCACGTGGGGCGTGTAGTCCTGCGCGCCGACCACCGGCACGGCCGAGGGCGCCCATACCGCGTTGAGGTGGGTCAGTTGCACCACGGCCACCGCGTCATTGGCGTGTACCGCGCGCACGAATTTGGCCATGTCCTCGCCAAATGCCGGGTCCTGGTAGGCGGCCTGGTGGGAGGAAAAACCCATGGACAGGCCCACCTCGTCCGGCGTTTCCGGCGGGAAGGGCAGGTTGAGCAGCCAGGTCTCGCTGCCGATCCAGCCGGTGCCGCCCTTGGCCTTCGCTACATGGTGCGCAATGAAGTGCTCGTCCAGGCGGCCCGGTGTCATGGAGGAGTTGATGGTGTTGGTGGTCTCGCAGATGCGGTTGGGCACGCGCATCGGACCCACCTGCAGCGGGGAAAACAGGTGCTCGAAATTCACTTTGCTCATTGCGGTGTAACCCTCCCGGTTACGCGGGGCCAATGGGTGAGAGGATGACGATGCCGAAGGGGCGGTCGGTCTGTGACTGGAAATAGCCCCACATCGGGAACAGCTTGTTCAGCTTGGGCCACAGCTCCTCGCGCTCGACCTCGGTGGCATCGCGCGCCACCGCCTTCATTTTTTTGCGATCGAGTTGCACCCAGCAATCGGGGTTGGCTTCTACGTTCAGGTACCAGGCCGGGTGCCTGTCGTAGCCGGCCAGGGAGGCGACGACGACCATGTTTTCGCCGTCCTGCAGGAACACCAGGGGTGTGGTGCGTTTTTCGCCGGACTTGCGGCCGATGCAGGTCAGCAGCAGGGTGGGCAGCCCGGAGGGACCGGCGCCGGTGGCGCGGCCGTCGGGGTTGGCCAGGTAGTCCTCCACATCGGCCTCGGCGTCGCCCTTGATGCGATCCAGCGACGCCGTCTGCCCCTTGATCATTTCCCAGTCTTCTTCGGACATGAATTCGGGTTTTACCATGCTCTCACGGTTTTCAGTTGCCATAATCAGCTCTCCAGGCGGGACACTTCGTTGGGGTCTGTGCGGAGCATACGCCGGCGGACGCATACCTCGCTGCGCTGCCAGCTACACTAGCATAGTGTTGGCAATTTTCTACCCCAGTCTAGCGAACATGCCGGACTCGCCCGGGCACACGTGGGCGCAGATCAGGCCTTGTGTATCTCATATCAGGACAGCCGGGCTCTGTAACGACAGGTCGCGCGCGGTAGGGCCGGTGGTGGCAGTGCGGCCGGCCGGGTGCGCTGCTCCGCCGCGGCTGGCCGCAAAAGAGATTGTCTAGTCCGGAAATGATAGACCAGTGATTTGGATGTGTGGGGAATTAGTTCATAAACTCGTGGCTACTTTCGATTAATCTGGCGTTTGATTACGCTTTGGCTGCCGGGTCCTTTGCAAATTCAACGCAGGCGCCCCAACTGTGCTAGAAATAGAGATTGATGCCCGCGCGTTGTCGCCGCGGCGACCCGTAGCCAGCCACCCTCCGCGGTGTGGGGCCGCGGCGCCCGCATGAGTTCACCAGGGAGACCGCAAATATGACTACCGCCCTCGATGACATCCTCGCACTGGATCTCACCAATCAGTTTTCCTCTTCGCTGTCCGCCGCGTTCCTGGCGGACTTTGGCGCGCGGGTCATCCGCATTGAACACACTGGAAGCAAGGCGGCAGCGGACCCATCGCGCGAGGCGGTCTGGAACTACCGCGACGACCTGGTGCACCGCAACAAACAGAGCCTGGCGCTGGACCTCGACAGCGAGGCCGGCCGCAAACTGCTGCGCGAACTGGCCGCCAAAGTCGACGTCGTGGTAACCGACTGGCAGCGCACCGACCTGGAGCAGTTGGCACTGGATTACACGGCCCTGGCCGGTGACAACCCGGGGTTGGTTTATGCCCGCATCTCGGGTTTCGGACCCCAGGGCCCCGATGCCGACCTGCCGGCTATCGACGAACTGGCCGCGGCGCGCAGCGGTGTCATGCCCACGCTGCCCCAGCCGGACCAGCCGCCGGTCTACACCGGAGCCGGTGCCATGCACGCCACCGCCCTGCTGGCCTACGGTGTGATCATTGCCCTGATCCATCGCCAGGCGACGGGCGCGGGGCAGGAGGTGGACACCTCGCTGTTTGCCGCCAATATGTACGGCGCCAGCCTCGACCTGCAGGCCTTTCTGGCCATCGGCGACGACGACCCCCAGCACGAGAGGATGCTCAAGCCCATTTCCCGCCTGGATGTGTCCAACCCTATGTCGGGCTCCATTTACCCCAGTGCGGACGGCCGCTGGGTGACCCTCACCATGCCCGACACCGACCGCTGGTGGCCGCTGCTGGCGCCCGCGGTGGGCATCGACGAGCACGACGAGCGCTTCAATACGCACGACAAGCGCTGTGAAATCAATCGCCTGGCGCTGATCGAGGAGCTGGAACAGGGCTTCCAGCAACAGCCCGGGGCGCATTGGCGGCAGGTGTTCGCGGAAAAACACATGTCGGCGGATGTCATCGAGCGGTTTGATTACCCGGTGCAGGACCCGCAGGTCGCGGCCAACCGCTACATCCTCGATCTGGACCACCCCAGCTTCGGTCCGATCAAGACCCTCGGTTTTCCCATCTTTATGAGCGATACCCCGGCGCGCATGAATTCGCTGGCGCCCTGCGCGGGGCAGCATACGGCGGGTGTGCTGCACGATTTGCTGGGGTACTCTGAAGACGATATCTACCAGTTTTTCACCCAGGGCGTCATCGCCTGACAGCGCAGGAGGTTTCCCGTGGCAAAAGCACTAGAGGGAATTCGGGTCATCGATTTTACCGTCTGGTTCCAGGGGCCGGTCTCGGCACAGTACCTGGCGGATTTTGGCGCCGAAGTGATCAAGGTGGAAAACCCGAAGGGCGGCGACCAGGGACGCGGCGTGCGCAGCATCAAATCTTTGCCAGTGGGCGACTGGAACCAGTATTTCCTGGTGATCAACCGCAACAAGAAGAGCATTGCGATCGATCTCAAGAAGCCCGAAGGGCAGGAGATCCTCTATCGCATGGTGGAGAAATCGGATGTCTTCCTGTCCAACCTCTCGCCGCAATTGCTGGAGAAAATGAACCTGTCCTACGACAAGCTGGTCGAGCACAACCCGCAACTGATCTATGTCACCAATACCGGCTACGGCCGCGTGGGTGGCGTCTCGCGCCCCTCCTTCGACATGACCGTGCAGGCGCTCACCGGCGCCATGGCGCGCCTGGGCGAACCGGGGCAGCCGCCGATTTACATGGGCATGGGCTCCGGGGATGCCTACGGCGGGATCATGTCGGCCTTCGGGGTCGCCACTGCGATCTACCACCGCAACAAGACCGGCAGGGGGCAGTGCGTGGACGCCTCCCTGTACGGCGCCCAGTTGTTTCTGGCCGCCCCCCATCTGCAGCAATACCTGGCCGGGCATACCGATGCCGCCCTGCAGCACTCGCGCAAGGAGGTGCCCAATCCGCTGTGGAACCTGTATCCGGGCAGCGACAAATGGGTCTACCTGTGCGAGGAAAACCGCGACGAGCGCTTCGATCTGCTGTGCCGCGCACTGGGCGCCGACGAACTGGCCTGCGATGCGCGCTTCCAGTCCAGCGCCGCCCGGCAGGAGAACAACGTGGCGCTGATAGCGGCGCTGGAAGCCCTGACCAGCCAGCGCACGGCGGCCGCACTGAGCGCCGCCTTCGAGGGCGCCGGCATCGTCGCCAGCCCCGTGAACGATTATGCCGATGTGGTCCGGGACGAGCAGGCCTGGCGCAACAACTACTTTATGAAGGCCTACTGCGAGGAGGTCAAGCGCGAGGTGGATGTGCGCGGCCTGCCCGTCACGCTGTCAAAGACTCCGGGCGAGATCAATGCCCTGGGCCCGCAGCTGGGCCAGGACACCGAGCTGTTGATGATGGATCTGCTGGGCTATGAATGGGAGCAGATCGAGCAATTCAAGGCCGTGGGCGCGATTCCCTGAGGAGTGAGCAATGAGCTGGACCAGTTGGACAACCGTTACGGGCGAAGGCCTGGATGATTTTAGCGAGATAATTTACGAAAAGAAGCACCACCGGGACCTGGGCGGCGGCATCGCGCGTATCTCGCTGAACAAGCCCGACAAGATGAACACCCTCACCATGGTCACCGTGGACGAGATGTTCCGGGCCTTTTATGACGCCAACCACGACCCCGCCATCGGCATTATCGTGGTGGCAGCCAAAGGCAAACACTTCGGCGCCGGCGGCGACGTGGACTGGGAGCGCTGGGGGCTGCGCGAGGCCTTCTACAACCGCTACCCGCACAACCGCCTGATGCGCATGTCGCGCAAGCCCATCATCGCGCAGGTGCAGGGCTACTGCATCGCTGGCCACAACCACATGGCCTACTGCTGCGACTTTACCATCGCCGCCGACAACGCCATTTTCGGCCAGGCCGGTCCCCGGGTATCCTCGCCGGCCGACGGTTTCTTCGTGCCCTACCTGACCCGGGTGATAGGCGCGAAAAAAGCCCGCGAAATGTGGATGCTGTGCCGCAAGTACAAAGCCGAACAGGCGCTGGAGATGGGTCTGGTCAACACCGTGGTGTCGCTGGACGAGCTGGAGGCCGAGGTCGATCGCTGGTGCGAGGAGATGCTGGCACTCAGCCCCGGCTGCCTGGAGATACTCAAGGCCTCCTTCGACCAGGAGATGGACGGCTATCGCGACCCGTGCATCACCTCCGCCGCCATGTACCCCGACTGGTTCGATATGCCCGAGGGCAAGGAGGGCGGTGCGGCCTTCGTCGAGAAACGCCCACCGAAATTCTGGGATATCCGCCAGCGCGAAGCACAGGCCCGGCAGCAGTTGCTGGAGGAATACGAGGCCGAGCAGGACCAGCCGGCGCAGGAGTAGTGGCGGCCAACCCATTCAGACAGGGCGACAACGTGTTGAAAGATCAGGCGTGTATAGTAGGTATTGGCGAAACGGATTACTGCCGCAAACCGGGGTCCGGTTTGAGTGAAACCGGAATCCAGCTCAAGGCGGCGGTTGCCGCGCTGGACGACGCCGGGCTCCAGGGCAGCCAGATCGACGCCATCCTGGCCTTCCCCAATCTGAATAAATCCGAGGCCTTTGCCGCCAGCCTGGGCTGCGACAACCTGCGCTTTGCGGCCACCATCCACATGGGCGGCGCCTCCCCGGTGGCCTCCCTGCGCATGGCCGCCATGGCGGTGGCTGCGGGCGCGGCCGACTACGTGCTGGTGCCCGCCGGCTGGAACGGCTTTTCCGGCGCCCGCGTCAGGGAGACTTCGGCCACGGATGTGGATTCCATTCCCGGCGGCAGAATCTCGCGCGACTACTACACGCCCTTCGGCCTGACCGCGCCGCCGCAGTGGTATGCGCTGATGGCGCGGCGCCATATGCACGAGTACGGTACCACTCACGAGCAGCTCGGTGCGGTGGCGCTGGCGATGCGCAAACACGCCCAGTTGAACCCCGCCGCACTGATGCACGGCAAACCCCTGAGCATGGCGGACTATCTGGCCTCGCCGATGATTACCGACCCCTACCGGCTGTACGACTGCTGCCTGGAAACCGACGGCGCCTGCGCGTTTATCGTGACCTCGGTGGAGCGTGCCCGCGACCTGGGCAAGCAACCGGTCTACATCATGGGCGCCGCCGCGGGACAGCCCTACCCGGCCGATGAAATCGTCAACCGCCGGGACTTCCACAAGATCGGTCTGACCATTGCCGCCCCCGAGGCCTTCCGCATGGCCGGTATCGAGCCGGGCGACGTCGATTTCGCCAATATCTACGACTGTTTTACCTACGAAGTCATCCAGCAGCTCGAAGAGGCGGGTTTTTGCCAGCGCGGTGAAGGCGGCGCCTTTGTCGAGGACGGCGGCATCGAACTCGGCGGGCGCCTGCCGGTGAACACCCACGGCGGCCTGCTGTCCCACGCCCATTCACTGGGCCTGGGACACATTGCCGAGGCGGTGCGGCAGTTGCGCGGCGAGTGCGGCGAGCGCCAGGTGAAGGATGCGGAAATTGGCGTGGTCACCGGCTGGGGTGACTTCGGCGACGGCAGTATCGCCATTCTGCGGCGCTGAGAGGGAGAAACCAGATGAGCGACTACACCAAGCCCCTGCCGGAAATGGAAGGACTGACCGGCGAGTTTTACGATTTCTGCAAACAGGGCGAACTGCGCTTCCAGCAATGTGCGGACTGCGGTGAATTTCGCCACGTGCCGCGCGAAGTCTGCGCCCACTGCAACAGCTTTGACTGGCAATGGGCCGCTTCCAGCGGCAGGGGCAGGGTATATACCTGGACTGTCGTGGAGCGCGCCCTGCACCCGGATTTCATGGACGCCACGCCGCTGGCGCCGGTCGTCGTGGAGCTGGAGGAGGGCGTGCGCCTGCTGACGAACCTGGTCAACGTGGCGCCGCAGGACCTGGTGATGGATATGCCGGTGGAGGTGGAGTTTAGGGCAGTAACGGACACCGTGACCCTGCCGCTGTTTCGCGCGGTATGACTGAGATTTTCCATAAACAAACCGGAGAGAACACACCATGGGCGTAAACCGCATCGACGAGATCCAGTACGAGAAACAGGGACGCATCGCCGTCATCACCATCAACCGCCCGCAGGCCATGAATGCCTTTACCGAGGACATGCTGTACGCCATGGACGAGGCCTTCGAGGAATTCAACCGGGATGACGATACCTGGGCTGCAGTCTTTACCGGCACCGGCGACAAGGCTTTCTGCGCCGGGATGGATCTGGGCGAGGCGCTGCCCAAGCTCAACGCGGGCGCGGAGATGGGCTACGAGGACCATACCAAGCGCCCCTTCTGCGACATCTTCAAACCCATCATCACCGCGGTGAACGGTTTCTGCATCGCCGGCGGCATGGAGTTTATGCAGGGTACGGATATCCGGGTGGCGGCGCAGCACGCCACCTTCGGCCTGGGCGAAGTGCGCTTCGGGGTGATTCCCAAGGGCGGCTCCCACGTGCGCCTGCCGCGGCAGATCCCCTGGGCGGTGGCGATGGAAATGCTGCTGACCGGCGAGCGCATCGACGCGCAACGGGCCTACGACATCGGCCTGGTCAACAAGGTGGTGCCGGCTGCCAACCTGATGGAGGAGGCCATGCGCTACGCCGAGGCCATCTGCAAGAACGGCCCGCTGGCGGTGAAAACCACCAAGGAGATCGTGGTGCGCCAGGCCGCCCTGGAGTCCGGCTTCGTGCTGGAAAAGGCGCTGGCGATGAAGGTATTCGGCTCCCACGATGCCGAAGAGGGACCGCGCGCGTTCATGGAAAAGCGCAAGCCCAACTTCAAGGGCTGCTAAGCCGGACAGGAGAGACACCATGCGCTTTGGCTTTCACTTGTTCATGGTCGATCCGGCCGAGTTCCAGGACATTGCGCGCACCGCGGACCAGAGCGGCTGGGACAGTATCCAGGTGGCCGATGCGCCGTTTTTCCCGGAAGTGATCTCGCAGCCCTACCCCTATACACCGGACGGCAAGCGTTTCTGGCCGCTCGATCAACCCGTGCTGGACCCCTGGGTGGCGATCACCCACATGGCCGCCGTGACCCGGCGCATCCGCTTCCTGCCCTCGGTGCTGCGGCTGGCCGTGCGCCAGCCCCTGCTGGAGGCCAAGAGTTTGTGTTCAGTGGCGGCGGTGTCCAATGACCGGGTGGCGCTGGGCGTGGGGCTGGCCTGGATGCCCGAGGAATTCAAGTGGCTGGGCCAGGACAAGAAGACCCGCGGCGCCCGCCAGGACGAGGCCATCCAGATCATCCGTCTGCTGCTGCGCGGCGGCATGCAGGAGTTTCACGGCAAGTACTATGATTTCGAGCGCCTGATTATGGCGCCGGTACCCAAGAAACACATTCCCATTTATGTGGGCGGTACCACCACGCCGGCGCTGCGCCGGGCGGCGCGCTACGGCGACGGCTGGGTCAGCGTCATTCACGACATGGCCGAGGTGCCGGGGCTCATGCGGCAACTGCGCGATTACCGGCGCGAGTTCGGCCGCGAGAACGAGCCCTTTGATGTGATGATGCACTGCCCCGATGCCGAGACAATCGACGACATTCGCCGCCTGGAGGACCTGGGCGTCACCGATCTGCAGGTCACGCCCTGGAGCGAGCGCATCCTGGCGGAAATGGGGGTGGGTGCCATCATGCAGCAGCAGCCCTCGCTGGCGGTCAAACAGGACGCCATCCGGCGCTATGCGGACGAGGTGATCGCCAGCTTTGTTTGAACCGGTCGGTCTGGTCGGCCGTTGTTTGACCTGTCGGACCGCTTGCGCCCGGGTCGTGACGCCGTGCGAGGGCGAGCCGGGCGCCGCCGCGCCGCCCTCCAGCCTGCCGTCGAGTTGCCGGCAGGGGCACTTGCCCGTCGAGTGTCCCGTGCCCTTACGCGCCGGCTGAGCGCTTTTTGCGCCGCTCTTCGCGCTGCCGCTTGATCTCGGGGTTGTCGGCGGCCAGGCCCTGCAGGATCAGTCGTTCAATGTCTGCACTGCCGTAACCGGCCTCGGCCAGCAGTTCGCGCGTGTGTTCGCCGAGCAGCGGCGGGTGCCGGCGCACCTCGCAGGGCGTGCCGTAAAAGCGGATCGGTACGCCGGTGACGGTGACCTTGCCGTACTGCGGGTGTTCGGTGTCGACCAGCATGTTGTTGTGCAGGATCTGCGGGTCTTTAATCACGTCCTCGGCCTCGTTGATCGGGGCGACCAGCACGTCCTCGGCTACCAGCAACTCCACCAGCTCGTCGCGGCCGAACTGCCGGGTGCGCTCGCTGATAACCCGTTCCAGTTCGTCCTCGTTGGCTTTGCGGGCCTCGGCATCGTGGAAGCGCGCGTCGCTGTCCCAGTCGGTGCCCAGGGCCCGGCAGATCTTGACGAAAAACTTCTCGCCGGGGGTGGTCAACACGATGTGGTGGCCGTCCCTGGTCGGAAAGCAGCCCGAGGGCGAAAACGCCAGGCTGCGATTGCCGGTGCGGATCGGCAGTTCACCTGTCGTCAGGTAGGTGCCGATGGAGCTGGCCTGGGCGTGCATCAGGCTGTCCAGCAGCGACACCTCGATGCGCTGCCCCACGCCGCTTTTGTCCCGCACCCGCAGGGCCGCCTGGGCGGCGTTGGCGACGATCAGCGAGGTGATCACGTCCACTGCGGGAAAGCCGGTGCGCACCGGCTCGCCGTCGGGGTCGCCGTTGAGCGCCAGCACCCCGGCGTAGCCCTGGGCCAGGAAGTCGATGCCGGGGCGGCCGTCGTAGGGGCCGTCGGGCCCGAAGGCGGTGACCCGGATCCAGATGATATCGGGCTTGTGCGCCGCGACCTGCTCGTAGCTCAGCCCGAGCTTGCTCAGGGCCGGTTCGCGCACGTTGGTGATGAGGATATCCGCATCTTTTGCGAGGTCCGCGAACACCTGCTGCGCCTCGGGCTTCTGCAGGTCCAGCACGATGTCCCGCTTGTTGCGGTTCAGGCTCAGAAAGGCGCCGGCGTCCTCGCCGCGGCGCGGCCCGAAATTGCGGCTGTCATCGCCAAAGCGCGATTCCACTTTTACCACGTCCGCGCCCATATCGCCCAGCAGCGTGGCGCCGTACGGCGCCGCCAGCATGGTGGAGCAATCCAGTACGCGCAGGCCGGTGAGCGGGCCCTCGCTGAAGTCTGTCTCGGTACTGTGTGTCGTGTTCATTCCCTGGCACCTCGTCGTCGCGATGAGCAAGTTGGATTTTCCATGAAACGCCAGTTTAGCGTGTGTCGCTGCGAGTGCGCGTCGCGAAGGACTCAATACCGGACAAAAACAGGTGGCTTGGGGTCATCGGCGCGAGCGCATGCGGCTGGTCACAAATTGTCCGGCGCACCGGGCAGGCTGCTGTAGTAGCGGCCCACCAGCACGCCCCCATCCACCTTGATTTCTTCCCCCGTGACATAGGAGGCGTCGTCGCTGGCCAGGAACAGGGAGACTCTGGCCACTTCCTCGGGCTCGGCGATGCGCTGCAGGGGAATGTCCTTATAGGTCGGGTCGATCTGCTCCCGCGGCAGATCGTTGGGGTTGGACATGATGGTGTTCACGCCGCCCGGATGCACGCTGTTTACACGGATACCGTGGTGGCCGAACTCCATTGCCGCGACCTGGGTCAGCCCCCGCACACCCCACTTGCTCGAGGCATAGGCGCACAGCCCGTTGCAGCCCTTCATGCCGTCCACCGAAGAGATATTGACGATGGAGCCGGCAACGGAGTTGTCGATCATGTGCTGGCCAATGGTCTTCACCCCGAGGAACATACCGACCAGATTGACGCCCAGCACGCGCTCATAGTCGGCTTTGCTGGTCTGTAGAATGGATTTAAACAGCAACACACCCGCGTTGTTGATCAGCACCTGAACCCCGCCAAAGCGCTCCAGGGCCAGTTTCAAAACCGCCCGCCAGCTCTCTTCGCTGCTGACGTCGTGATGTTGAAACACTGTAGCATCCCCCAGTTCCGCCGCCAGTGCCTGTCCCTGCTCGTCGAGAATATCCGCGATAACGACGTTGGCGCCCTCGCTCGCAAACACGCGCGAGGTCGTGGCGCCCATGCCCCTGGCGCCCCCCGTTATAATGGCTGTCTTGCCCTGTAGCTTGCCCATGGAAAATTCCTCTGGTTAACGTTTGGTTGCCTATTGCGCAACTGATGCCACGAACTGCCCCATCCTGAATGCTCAGCAGGCCGCAATCGTCAGCGCGGACCGCGGCCTGTATGATAGGCGGGGTGTTGTGATCGAACATTGTGCGGACGGTATTTTAAAGGCGGTTTATGCAACAGGCGAGCGAATATACCAGGCACCTCAAGATAGTGGATATGGGAGCGGACGAGCAGGGCGACCATGTGCTGGAAGTGCTGCTCGAACCCATGCATCTCAGTGTTGCCGGGCTGGTGCATGGCGGCATGGTATTCACCCTGCTGGATTCCGCACTGGCGCGCGCCGTGATGCGCCAGATTCCGCAAGACTACGCCAGCCCGACCCTGGAGATGAAAATCAATTACTTTCGCCCGGTGGGCTCTGGAAAGTTGACCGCCCGGGGTCGGGTAGTCAATCGCAGCAAGCAGACTTGTTTTGCCGAAGGTGAAGTCGTCGATGAAAACGACCGCTTGATCGCGAAAGCCAGCGGTACCTTTTTTGTCAAAAAGCTGGCGGTAAACCCCGAGTAGGGTTCAGTCCACGTCGCGGTTGGCCAGATCTGCACTGAGCGATTTCGAGGCCTGCCAGAACAAAATGCTGGCCAGGCCGCCCACCAGCCCGATGACAAAGATCGAATAGCGAATGGCCATCTCGCCGTAGATCGGACCGAACACGTAATCGTTCAACAGGCCGATCGCCAGCGGCCCCAGCCCGGCGCCAATCATGTTGACGACAAACAGTAAAATGGCCGACGCAGTGGCGCGCATACGCACGCGCACCAGGCTCTGTACCATGGCGTGCATGGGGCCGACGTAGGCGGCGCCCAGAAAGTAAAAGGGGATAAAGCTCAGCACCGCCAGCCGCGTATCGGCCAGCAGCGCAAAGCCGGTGACGAAGGGGATACACAGGAAAGACTCCAGTGCCGGCAGGCGCATATACCACGCGGTGTCCCTCCGGCCGAGCCGGTCGGCCAGCTTGCCGCCGAGGAACACGCCGGTGCAGCCGGCGATGCCGATAATCCAGCCCATGGTGACGCCGATTTCCGTCCAGCCCATCGCGTGCACCCGGCTCAGGAACGGCGCGCCCCAGGTAATGACGCCAAATCCGGAGAGCGATTGCAGCGATGAACCCAGTACGATGAGCATGAAGGAGCGCCGCGACAGCAGAAACCGCACCACCTCGCCCAGGGAGGCGTGTTCGACATTGGCCGCGCCGGTTTCCGCCCGCCCGCGCGGCAGTTCCCGCACCGTGAACCACACCAGCAGGGACAGGGCGACACCCGGCAGGCCCACCGCATAAAACGCGGTGCGCCAGCCGTAGTGGGCTACCAGATAGCCGCCGATGGGAAAGGCCAGGGCCGCGCCGATGTACACCCCCCAGGAGTAAATCGCCAGTGCCGTGGCGCGCTTGTTCAGCGGAAAGTAATCCGACAGCAGCGAGTGCGACGGCGGCGTGGCGCCGGCTTCACCCACCCCGACCAGCACGCGGATCACCGCCAGTTGCGCAAAACTTCTGGCCAGGCCCGAGGCCGCGGTCATCAGGCTCCACATGGCTATCGCCACAGCGATGATAAAGCGCCGGGAACCGCGGTCCGCCCAGCGTGCAATGGGAATGCCCACCAGCGTATAGAAGAACACAAAGGCAAACCCGGACAGAAAACCCATGGCCGTGTCCGACACGCCAAACTCCGCCTTGATCGGATCGATCAACACCGCCATGATCTGCCGGTCGATGAAATTGAACACGTAGACTATCGAGAGCAGGGCGAGGACGTAGTAGGAATACAGGCTGGTGACTTCGCTTTGCTGCTGTTCTGGGGTAGGTTCGCCGGATCGGCTCATACAGGTAGTTTCCGGGAGTTTTGTCTGTTGTCGTTTAATGATCAGGGAGCGACACAGGAAGTCCCCTCTGTCATCCGCGCCTCATCCGTTCCGACTACCTCGGCAGCAAGCGCAACGAAACCTGAACACCGATATCGCACCATTATAACGGGTCAGACGTGAGGCTTGAAAAACGCAGTTGTAAAGCGGCTGGCGCACGAGCAGGGTACAAGGTTATATCGCCGCTCATTGCATTGCCGGGAAAGCAAGTTCATAAGTGGACATAATCATTTCTATTCGGGCCAGGTATCCTGTGGTCGCGCCGTTTCGATTCTCTTGGTTTGTGTTCGGCGCTACAGTGTTCAGTGACAGGGCACCATCTGGCGGCTGTCAGGATAAGTGATTACGGAACCGGTCACTGGCCTTGCTCGCGATGCCCGGTTCCCCGTCCGCAGCCTGGCGCGGCGGTGTGAAGGAGGAGGGAAAATGGGCAATGAGTGAATTGAATTCAGAACAGGCACTGGTATCCGGAGAACTCTGGCACCAGTTTTGCGACACACTCAAACGCGCCGGCGACCAGGTGCTGCGGCCGGAAGCGCCGGCGGATGCGGCCACGCGGGCCGAGGGTTTTCGCTATCTGACGCGCCTGCTGCGCATCGGCCTGGAAATGCACGTCGAGTTTGCGGACCCGGACCACCCTGTGTTTTTCCGGACCTCCCACGAGACGGCCAAGATCGGCGCGGACAACCCCGATAATCTCTACCAGTACGCCCGGCTCAGGGGCGATCGCGATTACCGCATACGCGGGCAGCGCAACACCGTGCACTACCTGAGTTTTCGCACCCAGAAGGGGGGCTACGAGGGCGATGGCACACTGCCGGAAACCGGCTTTCTGGACACCAATAACCTGGTGGTCGAAGACGACGGCAGCTTTGAGATTATTGTAAGCCAGCAGCGCCACCCCGGTAACTGGCTGCCCATGGAGCCCGACAGCAATGCAGTGCTGGTACGTCACACCTTTCACGATCGCCGGGCGGAAGTGGCCGCCGAAGTCACCATCAAACCACTGGCGGCAGATGTCGCGCACGTACCGCCGGAGCCCGAAGAAATCGCGCAGGGTTTGCTGCGGGCGGCCAATTTTGCCGAGGGCACTGCCAGACTGTTTGCCGACTGGGCGCAGAGCTACCTGGGCGCACCCAACGAACTGCCGCCGGCGGACCAGGCGCTGTGCCAGTCGGTGGGGGGCGATCCGAATATTTTCTACTACCACGGCTACTGGCAGCTGGAGGAGGATGAGGCCCTGTTGATCGAGGTGGAGCGTATCCCCGAGTGTGAGACCTGGAATATCCAGATTGACAACTACTGGATGGAGTCGCTCGATTATCGCTACCATCGTATCTGCATCAACAAGCACAACGCGCACTATAACAGCGACGGCAGCGTGACCCTGGTGCTGGCGCACCGCGATCCCGCTCAGCCAAACTGGCTGGAAACCGAGGGCGGTGAGCAGGGCACCCTGTGTTTTCGCTGGGTGGGTTCCAAAGAGCAGGTGCACCCCAAAGTGAGGAAGGTCAGTCTGGCTGAACTGGGCGGTAACTGACAATGGCTGGAGACCAAGAGGTGTCACAGGTGTCCGCTACAGTTAGCCTCAACCCGGAGTCGATTATCGACGAGGCGCAGCGTAGTACAGGCCTGTCAGACTTTGGAAGCTGGAATTTTCGCGAACCCATGGCCCGCCTGTTGCACTCGCTCGATACAGAGGCTCAACTGCATGAGATCGGCCGCGCCACGCACCGCCAGCGCATCCTGGACATTTTGTGTACGCGACTGCGCTTTGAAAGCTATCTCAACCGCTATCGGGATATTGCAGATGAGCGGATAGAGCGACCGGTGTTTATCGTCGGACTGCCGCGCACTGGCACCACTATGTTACACCGTATGCTGGCGGCCGACCCGCGCTTTTACGCCGCGGCCTGGTGGGAGACGCGCTTTCCCGTGCCGCTCAGTGACGACGATTTGTCCCGTACCGACGACCCGCGGATTGCCGTGGCCAAAGCGGAAGTGGCCGCCATGCTCGAGCACGTGCCGGAGCTGGCGGCCATTCACCCGCTCGATGCCGAGGAGGCCGACGAGGAGATCATGCTCCTGGAGCAGTCCTTTTACAGCACCGGCCCGGAGTCCATGGCGAACGTGGCCGGGTTCGGCCAGTGGCTCGCCACGCAGGATCAGACCGAGGGCTACCGCTATCTCAAGCGCCTGCTGCAGTTTCTGCAGTGGCAGAAAAAACAGCGCGGCGAAGTGGGGCAGCAATGGGTATTGAAGTCCCCGCACCACGTGCATTGCATGGATGTGTTGTTCAAGGTGTTTCCGGATGCACACGTGATTCAGACCCACCGCGATCCAGTGGAAACCATCCCGTCCCTGGCGAGTTTTATCTACAGCCTGTGGCGCCTGGGCAGCGACGTTGCCGATCCGGCGATTGCCGGCCGACAGTGGAACGACAAGATGGCCGCCGGGCTGGCGCACGCAATGCAGGTGCGCGACACGCTGCCTGCGGAGCGTTTTCTCGACGTGCACTTCAGTGATACGGTCAGCCGTCCGATGGACGTGCTCGAGCGCATCTACCACTTTTTGCAACTGGAACTGACCGCTGCGGCCCGCGAAGCGATTGCCCGCTATCGCGACGCCAACCGGCGCGAACAGCGCGCGCCCCACAACTACACCCTGGAGCAATTCGCTCTGAGCACCGAGCAAATCCAGCGCAACTTTTCACAGTATCGAAGCCGTTACATCAAACCATAGGAATCAATTGCCATGTTGTTAGCAGATAAAGTGGTCATCGTCTCGGGTATCGGTCCGGGCCTGGGGGTCAAGCTCGCCGTTGCGGCGGCACAGGAGGGTGCGAGAGCTGTGGTACTGGCGGCTCGCACCCCGCAGAAACTGGCCGATGCCCAGGAGCAGATTCAGGCACTGGGCACAAGCTGCGAGACGCTCGCAGTAGCCACCGATATCTGCGAGCGCGCGCAGTGCGAGCGGCTGGTGGAGGCCGCCATCGACAAGTTTGGCCGTATCGACGCACTGGTGAACAGCGCCTATTATCACGGCAACTTCGAGCCCGTCGAGAGCGCGGACCTCGATGAGTGGCAGCGGGTTGTGAACACCAACTTGATCGGCACCATGCAACTCACCCAGGCGGTGATACCGTCGATGAAGGCGCGCGGACAGGGCGCCATCGTGAATATCAACACCATGGCTACGCGCAAGCCGGCGATCATGGCCGCGGGGGGCGAATCGGGCTACGCGGCCTCCAAGGCGGCGCTGGCGGCCGCGACCAAGTACCTGGCGGCGGAACTGGGCAGCTCCGGCATCCGGGTCAACTCGGCGCTTATGGGCTGGATGTGGGGCGCGCCGGTGCAGGGCTATGTGGAGTACGCCGCCGAGCAACAGGGGGTATCGCAGGAGGAGATCATTGCGCCGATAGCGCGCAATATCCCCCTGGGCCGGATCGTCACCGATGAGGAGTGCGCCCGCGCCGCCCTGTTCCTGGTGTCCGACTACGCCTCGGCCGTCACCGGCGCGAGCCTGGATGTAAATGGCGGGGAATATATGCCGGCCTGAGTGCCGCGAGCCAGTCTCTATCTGCCCACGGCAGGCAGTAACGCACTGATGGAAAATGGTCACATTTCACAGGGGTATTGCCGGACAGGGGCTCACCACGCGCTTCAAGGTGCGCTAATATCTTATGGCTGTAGTGGGCACAAGCTGCCGACAGCACAGTATTCCATAATAATTACAAGGAGTACCTCGATGCGGTTTGTGGACAGTCAGCTACTTCGGTGACCCGCGTACCTACGGCCTGGAGCTGTCCTACCAGTTTTGAGGGGCAGACCGGCCGCGGGCGCTGCCCTGCGGGGGTCGTTGGCCAGGTAAGAGGAGACGCCGTGATATCCACCTTGTTTGGGCCCGTTATCCAGATTGCTTATCTGGTGGAGGATTTGAGCGCCGGTGTGCAGCGCTGGATCGAGCGCGGTGTGGGTCCGTGGACCTGTTTCCACAATGTCGTTCTGGATGGCCTGTACCGGGGCGCAGCGACGCGCGTGACCATCGATGTGGGCCTGTCTTACATCGGTGATCAGCAAATTGAACTCATCGCGCTGCGCGCAGGGGCTGTTTCCCCCTATCAGGATGAAGACGGGCGGCCTCTCCTGGGCATTCACCATTTGGCCTGGCTGGCCGATGACCTGGACCGGGCTGAGTCAGAAGCCCTCGAGCGCGGTCTCACCGTTGCGTTTCGTGCCGAAAACGCCGCGGTGCGGGTGGTCTACCTGGAATCGCCAGATGAGCCCGGCGTTTTGTTTGAATTTATCGAAGGTACGGGGCAGCGCGAGCTGATCCAGCAGGGTATTGCCGCGGTGCGTGACTGGGACGGCTGCAATCCGGTTCACGTTATAGACTTCGACGATTGAGGCAGGCGCGGCCGGGATCTGCAGCAGAGCGGGCGTGCACCGCGTCGCTCAGGTAGCGATCGATACGTGGCATGCACAGTCCTGCGGGGGGTTTAGTCGAGACGGAAGATGGGATCACCGGTGCGAATCAGCCCGGTTTGCTCGACAATGATATTCAGGCCCAGGCAGCGCTGGCAGTGGTCCACCAGCGCACGCACCAGGGCCCGCTGTTCGGCGAGATCATGCAGTGGCTGGGAGCGCCCCGGCATGGCACAGCGCACGGTCAGTGAATCCACCCGCAAAATGGTCTTACCTATGCCCAGCCGCGCGCCGGGCCAGCCGTGTTCCGCGGCGCTGTCTCCGGCGCCGTCTACCTCGATCAGCAAGTTGGGGCGAAAGCGCCGCACATCGGTATCGAGCCCGCTGCGCGCGTGCAGCCAGGCCAGTGTGTTGCGACTGAGCAGGTGCAGTGGAAAGGCATCGACGTAGACCCCGGGGGGTGTCACACAGTCCGCCAGAGCGCCCATTACCTCTGGAGAAATGGCGCTGTAATCCGGAGGTGTTTCGTCTTCCAGCAGGCCCATTTCAGCACTGCTTATGGCCTCGGTACGGGCCCGGGCCAAACGGTAGTGGTCGCGCTCGTGCGCCGGCCGGCGGCGGCTGAGGGTGGCGGCGCGCCCCAGCCAGTTGCTCAGTTGTTCATCACAGTGTGGCTGGTCGCTGCCGAGTTCCCGCCCGTCGGGGGCGGTAACGGTCACATGCTGTACCTGCGCGTCGTAGTCATCGGTACCCGGGCAGCCATCGCCGCTGTAGCGCGCCCTGTAGCGCAGCAGTTCGGGCCAGCGTTTGGCGCTGCGTATCTCCGTTAGCTGCGCATCGAGCACTGCCCAGTGGCGGTCGCCGGCCAGACCGCTGTGACCGATACGGGCAGTCTCCAGGCGCTGGCCACCCATGCTCTTGACCGGATAGCGCCAGATTTCCAGTACTTTGCCGATGCGCCTACCCAGGGCCTGTTGTGTTCTGTGATTTTGCGGGCACATTGGAAACCTGCTTCGCGACAGTAAAAGTATAAAAGAAATGAGGCGGCCGCTCTATCGAGAGGTGTCAGTCTCTACCTGCACGAGCGGCTCTTCGCGAGACATGCGCCAGCTACCACAGTAGAATCACCACGGGTTCGACAGAATAATGAGCTGTTTTGGTCCGGGAAGGCCCACTGCAAAGCCTTGGACCGCACGGTGTCAAGAGGAGCGCGATGACCAGTGAAATCAAACGGCTGAACGCGCGCTTGCAGCGCTACGTGTCACGCTTTTGCAGTACGCGGGAAGACGCCGAGGACCTGACGCAGGAGGCTTTTCTGCGCGTGCTGGAGGCCGGCTCCAAGGGGGATATCCAGCACCCCCAGGCCTACCTGTACCGCACCGCCCGCAACCTGTCTCTCAATCTGCTGGCGAGCAAGTCTCACCAGTTGTCCCGCTACATAGAGGATCTGGCGGATCCAACTGTCATAGAAGACGGTGTGCCACTGGAGACGCAGGTCAGCCATGAGCAGCGCCTGGAGTTGTTTTGCAGAGCGGCCCTGGAACTGCCGGAACGGTGCCGGGAGGTGCTGCTTTTGCGCAAGGTATACGGGCTGTCGCAACAACAGGTTGCCGCCAGGCTCGGTATCAGCGTCAGCACGGTTGAAAAACACCTGGCCAAGGCCCTGACGCGCTGCGCGGCATATGTGGAGCACCGGGAAGTGGCGGGAACGGGTCGTGTGGAAAAGACCGGCCCTTCGAGGTGTAAAAGATCATGAAAAACATCATAGCGTTCCCGCGGGGAGCAGGACCGGTGCGACGCGAAGCCGCCGCCTGGCTGGCGCGGCTCGATGGCGGCGAGCTCGATGAGCGGGAGTCGGCTGAATTGCGCGCCTGGCTGGCCGCCGACTCGCGCCACGTTCGGGAACTGGTGCAGATGGCACGGCTTTGGGATGCCATGGACTGCATGGCAGTGCTCGCCGAGCTGTTTCCCGCGGTGGCGGAGCCGCCCCGCCGTACCGCCTGGCAGTGGCTGTACGGCCCCACCGCCGCGGCACTGTTGGCGAGCCTGGTGGCGGCAGTGGCGCTGCTCGCGCTGGACTTGCCGGGCATGCTCGCGACGCCCGGGCGCCCCGGCCAGAGTCAGACCCAGGAACTGGTGTATCGAACCGGGGTCGGCGAGCAGTCCGAGGTGTTACTCAGTGATGGTTCCAGGCTCGCGCTCAATACCCACAGCGAGGTGCGGGTGCGCTATGAGGAGCGCGAGCGCGCGGTTTATCTGGCTGGCGGCGAGGCTTATTTTGCCGTGGCGAAGAACCCGGAACTACCGTTCGTGGTGTATGCCGGGCGCGGGCAGGTGCGTGCCCTGGGTACCGCGTTCAGCGTACGGCTGCAGGGCGAGGCGATCGAAGTGCTGGTTGACGAAGGCAGCGTACGGGTGGAGGTGGCATCGCGGGAGCTGCCGGCAGCGACTGCCCCGGACACGGCGCCGGCCGATACGCGGCACTCGGTGACCCTGGGCGCAGGCGGCAGGGTCGATTATGCCAGTACCCTCGGTGGACCCGATTACCTGACGCCCCAGCGCTTACAGCAGGCCCTGGCATGGCGCAGTGGTAAATGGGTCTTTGCCGGCGAAAGCTTGCGCGAGGTGGTGGCAGAAGTGTCACGTTATACCCGCAAGCGTATAGAAATCGTCGATCCGGCAATTGCCGATCTGCGCATAGGCGGCTACTTTGATATCGGTAAAATTGACGCTTTTTTGAGCGTTCTCGAAAACGGCTTCGGCGTATCCGCCACCAGCGTAAACGATGAACTGATTCAACTGTCCGCACTGGACAGCCGTGTCACACAGTAGTCGCGGGCATTCGAGTCGGCTTCCCGCATGCCAGATCACGGCAAAATTTTTTTTCACTGCCAGTAGTGGATTTCCATGTCTGACCGGTCTGTATTAGCGACGGGTCCAAACGGGACGTATGGGGATGTGCGCGCGACACCGGACGCGGGACTGCCGGGTGTCAGCCACGTAGAGCGCAGCGCGTGGACGGTCTGGCTGGCGCTGGCTGCTCTGCTCGGCTCTTTGCTGAGCACATCCCAGGCCTGGAGCGGGGAGCAAAAAATACATTTTGAAATCCCGCCGTCCAGGGCTTACGAAGCGCTGAATCTGTTTGCGCAGCAGGCGGATATCCAGATTCTCTATCCGTTTGATCTGGTCGAGGAACTGCAGCTAAAAGGGCTATCCGGCCAGTACACCGTTGCCAGGGGTATAAAGGAACTCTTAGTCGGTACCTGTCTGGAAGTCGATGCCAGTACGGCTGGCAACCTGGTGCTGACGGCGAGTGACAACAATCGGGGGATATGGTTTATGCGATCACAAAAGTGTAACAGGACGGGTGTCTTTACGGCGTTGCTGGCGGGTTTTTCTGCGCTGGTGGCCAACGCGGAGGAGTCTCCGTTGCAGCAGCGGGCAACGGTACTGGAAGAAGTGGTGGTCACTGCACAGAAGCGGGAGGAATCCCTGCAGGATACGCCCATTGCGATAACGGCTTTTGGTGCGCGTGCACTGGAGAACCAGCGTATTTCGAACGTTATGGACCTGTCCAACAAAGTGCCCGCGCTCACCCTGGTGCCGTTCGCCGGTACGCGGGTGGCTCCCAATCTCTTTATTCGTGGCATGGGCAATCTCAATACGCAGTCAACCAACGATATGGCAACGGGTATTTATATAGACGGCGTACCCGTGGGCCGCGGTATCGGGCTGGCGACGGACTTTGCGGATCTTGAACGCATCGAGGTGCTGCGAGGACCACAGGGAACACTGTGGGGCCGCAATACGACAGCGGGGGCGATTAGCTTTATCACTGAGAAACCCCGCAACGAGTTGTCCGGCCAAATGCAGTTGACCGCGGGTAGCTGGGAAGAGCGCGCGGGGCGCGCGTCCATCAATGCTCCCCTGAGTGACACCTTGTTTGTTCGTGTTGGCTACATGTATACCGAAAACGATGGCTGGGTAGACAACAATAATTCCACACTGCCGAATCAGATTAACTTCAATGAAGATGAGAAGGAAGCCATGAAGTTCACCGTGCGCTATGAAGCGACGGATAACATCACCTTGGATTACGGTTACGACTATTCCACCATGACCTACGGAAATCTCTTCTACCAGATTATCGATGGTCCTCTGGCTGTGCGAGGACGACAAGAAAGTGCTTCTCCGAACCAGGGCCTGTTTCCAAGTGACGCCGATATTTCGGGCCACAACCTCACCTTAACCTGGAATCTCGGCGAGATTACATTGAAGTCGATAACTGCTTACCGGGATCTGGACAGTAATACTCACATGAATTTTATTGACGCATTTACCCAGAGTCGAACGATGGAGCAGGATCAGTTCTCTCAAGAGTTGCAGTTCCTGGGGGATGCGCTGGACGGAAGACTGCGCTACGTGGCCGGGCTTTTTTATATCGAGGAAGAGGCGGATGAAACGGCATTATCCAGTTTTGCCGGTGGCGCTTTGGTTGATGACTGGGCTGTTCAGGCAGAGGCGACGTCCACTGCGGTGTTTGGACAAGTTACCTGGGTTCCTCCTGTGTTGGACGAGAAGCTGGAATTGACACTGGGACTGCGCTACACAACCGATACGCGCGATGCCATAAAGACTTATACCAACCCCGGATTTACGCCCGATATTACCGGTTTGGTGCTGGATGGAGACACGGATTTTGACTCTACCAACCCTATGGTAACGCTGGCGTATACCTTTTCCGATAATGTCAATGGCTATGCCAAGTACGCCACGGGCTACCGTGCGGGGGGGTTTAACACCCAGAGTACGCCGGCCCTGTTCAGTGAGGGTTATGAGCAGGAGGACGTCGACTCCTACGAGGTGGGTCTGAAATCCAAGTTTTTCCAGGACCGCGCTTTATTGAATGTCGCGATATTCTACAACGAGTATACGAACCTGCAGGTAGATCAGGTCCGCGTCCCTCCCGTTTTTACCGATACGCTCAATGCGGGTGAGGCCACGATGTCGGGGCTGGAAATCGAGGGCTCGGCTGTGCTTGCCGCTGGCTTGAGCGCCAATTTTTTCTACGCATACCTGAATGCCGAATATGATTCTTACATCGATGGTGGAGTGGAACTGGAGGCAATCCGGGTTGTACCCAATGCGCCGAACTGGCAAGTGGGCGCCGGCTTGACCTATGAGTTTCCATCGACAGGATTTGGGGATATTACCGCGAGTATCGACTATCGGGCCCAGGATGAGTTCTACTCCAATCCCAAGAAAGAGACCAAGACATCCGGTTTTAAAATCTGGAATGCACGCCTGGAACTCGCGCAAATTCCGCTGGCAAAAGTGGGTGATTTGCGAATTGCCTGGTGGGGCAAGAATCTCGGAGATGAAGAGTATCGGCTGTCGACGACTAACTTGGGTATGATCAGCGCGCAGTATGGTCCTCCCAGGTCGACGGGTGTTGACCTGATATACGAGTTCTGAACGCCATGGGCGGTCGAGAAATAGCAATGGACGATTTACCCGCGGTAGTGCAGCGCCTGGCGGACCTGGAGGCCATACGCGACCTGGTGCGCCGCTACGCTCACAGTATCTGGCAGGGGCGGCCGCTTGATGCGGTTGCGCTGTTTGCCGCGGACGTGGTGATGGATCTGGGGCCGGACGGTGTTATACGAGGGCGGGAAAACCTGCGCGCGATCTACACGGAAAAAGCAGGCGGCGACATGTTGTTGCATCCCTTTGTACACAACCATGTCATCGACTACTGTGCCGATGACACCGGTGACGCCAGCCGGGCGACCGGCACCTGCTACCTCGATTTGCGCTGCCTGCGCGACGGCCAGAGTTTGATGGGATCGGGGGTTTACAATGATGTGTATGTGCGTGAACAGGGCGTATGGCGTTTTAAGTCACGCAAGCTCGCCATGTGCTATCTGGTGAGACCCGGGGACAGTTGGCTGTGATGGCAGCCGTTTCACAGGTGCCGGTGACGGCAGGTAATTACCAGCAGGGGATTGGGATGATGCAATATACAAGCAGTGGTAAATTGGGCGCACTGACGGCTTTGCTGACGGCTTTGTCGGCAGTGGTGGTCAACGCGCAGGAGGCGCCGCCACAGCGCGCGACGGTGCTGGAAGAGATCGTGGTGACTGCCCAGAAGCGCGAGGAATCGCTGCACGAGACGCCGATCGCCATCACGGCCTTCAGTGCCAACGCGCTGGAAGTGCAGCGTATAAGCAACGTCATGGACCTGGTGAACAAGGTGCCGTCGGTGACCATGGCACCCTGGGCGGGTTCGCGGGTGGCCCCCAACCTGTTCATTCGCGGCATGGGCAACCTGAACACGCAGTCGGTCAACGACATGGCCACGGGTATCTACATCGACGGCGTGCCGGTGGGGCGCGGCATCGGTCTGGCGGCGGATTTTGCCGACTTAGAGCGGGTGGAAGTGCTGCGCGGACCGCAGGGCACGCTGTGGGGCCGCAACACCACGGCCGGCGCCATCAGTTTCATCACGGAAAAGCCCCACGATACACTGGCCGGATCCGTGCAGTTTACCGCCGGCAACTGGGACAAGCGCGCCGGCCGGGGGTCGATCAACGTGCCCCTGGGGGACAACCTGTACGCGCGCGTCGGCTATATGCGCACCGAGAACGACGGCTGGGTCGACAACCATTCCGATCTGCCCGACCAGATCAACTACAACGAGGACCGCAAGAAGGAGGCGGTCAAGGCGGCCGTGCGCTGGGAACCCGCCGCGAATCTCACCCTGGATTACGGCTTTGATTACTCGTCGATGACCTACGGCAACCACTTTTACCAGGTGGTCGCAGGGCCGCTGGCCGTTCCCGGCCGCCAGGAGAGCGTGTCGCAGACCAACGGCATGGGCCCCAGCGAGGCGGATATTTCCGGCCACAACCTGACCCTGACCTGGGAAATCGGCGCGATTACGGTGAAATCCATCACCGCCTACCGCGACCTGGACAGCGCCATCGATATGAACTTTATCGACGTGTTTACCCAGGACCGCCGCATGGAGCAGGATCAACTGTCGCAGGAACTGCAGTTCCTCGGCGACGCCCTGGACGGCCGCCTGCAGTATGTGGCGGGACTGTTTTACATCGAGGAGGAGGCGGACGAGAGCCTGTTGTCCAGTTTTGCCGGCGGCGCGCTGGTCGACGACTGGGACCTGGAGGCGGAGTCCACGTCCGCGGCGGTATTCGGGCAGGTGACCTGGACCCCGCCCGTGCTGGAGGAGCGGCTGGACGTGACCCTGGGCCTGCGCTATACGGAGGATTCTCGCAAAGTCAGCAAGCTCTACACCAACCCGCAGTTTACGCCCGATATTACCGGCCTGCGACTGAACGGCGACAAGGACTTTGACTCGACGGACCCGATGCTAACCCTCACCTACACCTTTTCCGATGCGGTCAACGGCTACGTCAAGTACTCCACCGGCTATCGCGCCGGGGGCTTCAATGCCCAGAGCACGCCGGCTTTCTTCAGCGCCGGTTTCGACCAGGAGGAAGTGGACGCCTATGAGATCGGCTTGAAATCCAACTGGCTAAATAACCGGGCGCGCCTGGATATTGCCGTGTACCACAACGAGTACCAGGACCTGCAGGTGGATCAGGCGCGCACGCCGCCGGTCTTTGTCGACACCCTCAACGCCGGTGAGGCGACGATCAAGGGCGTCGAGTTGGAGGGTTCAGCGATCATCACCACCGGTCTCAGCGTGAACTTCTACTGCGCCTACCTGGATGCTGAGTACGACTCCTACATAGACGGCGGAGTGGAGCTGGCGGACGTCCGGCGCGTACCCAATGCCCCGCAGTGGCAGGCGGGCGCGGGCATGGTCTACGAGTTTCCGCCGCTGGCCTTCGGGGAGTTGATCCTGCATATCGATTACCGCGCACAGGATGATTTCTACGCCGGCCCGAAGAAGGAAACCTACTCTCCGAGCTACGACCTGTGGAACGCGCGGCTGGAACTCGGCGCCATCCCGCTGGTCAGGACCGGGGAGTTGAGCCTCGCCCTGTGGGCGCAGAACCTGGCCGATGAGGAGTACCGGCTCTCGACAACGAACCTGGGCATAATCAGCGCTCAGTTTGGTCCGCCGCGCTCGACGGGTGTTGACCTGACTTACGAGTTTTGACACAGAGCCGGATGCGAGGGCGTCTCGATCTGCCGCTGCGCAAATAGCTTCTGTCTATGCGCGCGCCGGCGGGGTCTGCGCCGGGTGAACGCTTCGCTCGATAGTGGAGCTTTATAGTTTTTTTGAAAACTCGATAAGAGGTCATCGATGTCCCTGCAAGTTGAAAGTGTGATCCTGGGTCCTGAAACAGACCAGTACGCTGGACGCGGTCAGGACGCCCAGAGCCTGGACTCGATTGCCGAGGCCGGGCGGCGGGCCGAACGGCTGGGTTTCGACGTGGTGAATACCCCCGAGACGGGGCACGACCCCTTTCTGCCGCTGGGCATCGTGGCGCAGCATACCAGCCGTATTCGCCTGGGGACCAATGTCGCGATTGCCTTTCCGCGCAGTCCCATGGCCACCGCTCAGGTTGCCTGGGATTTACAGCACCTGTCCGGCGGGCGCTTCCAACTCGGCCTGGGCACCCAGGTCAAAGGGCATATCGAGCGCCGCTACGCCACCCCCTGGACAGGCGCTCCAGGCCCGCGCCTGCGCGAGTACATCCAGTGTATGCAGGCCATGTTCAAGACCTTTCAACACCCGGACGAGCCGGTGTATTTCGAGGGCGAGCACTACCGCTACACCCTGATGTCGCCGTTTTTCAACCCGGGTCCCATCGAACACCCCGATATTCCCATCTATATCGCCGCGGTGAACACCTACAATGCCCGGCTGTGCGGCGAACTGTGCGCCGGTCTGCGCGCCCACCCGGTGGCCACCTTCGCCTATTCCCGCGACGTGCTGATGCCGGCTATCGAGGAGGGCGCCCGCAAATCCGGCCGCGCGCTGGCGGATATCGATATCGTGGGCTCGCCGTTTCTGGCACTCGGCGCCGATGAGGAGGGCGTCGAGAAAGCCAAGGAGGCACTCAAGCAGCACGTCTCGTTCTATGCCTCCACGCGCTCCTACCACGCGGTGCTTGAATACCACGGCTGGCAAGACCTCGGGGCCAAGCTGCATCAGTTGTCGGTGCAGGGCAAATGGACGGAGCTGCCGCGGCAGATTACGGATGAAATGCTGGAGGAATGGGCCATTGTCGCCACCTACGACGAATTCCCGGCCAGGCTCAAGGCCCGCGCTGCCGGCAGCTACACGTCGGTGCTGGTGGATATGCCCAGGGCGCTACAGCGCGATGAGGATCGCGTAGCGGATATCGTCAGGCAATTGCACGCGGACTGATTCCGGCCTCCCCGTCTCGCCTCCAGGGACATAGCGGTCCGGCACCAGGGATATAACCAGCACAGTAAGGGAGCCGATGATGGCAGAGATCACCATTGAATCCAGCGCGCACGTGGCCACGCTGACACTCAACCGCCCGCAGGCCATGAATACCATCTCGCAGTCGATGCTGTCGGCGCTGTCCAGCCAGTTGCTGGCCTGTGACGCGGACCCGGAGATTCGCGCGATCATCATCACCGGCGCCGGGCGCGCGTTCTGCGCCGGTCTCGACCTGCAGGACGCCGCCAGCGCGGAGGGCGTGGGCCGCGGCGGCTTCGCCCTGCAGCCCACCATGGATCTGAAGACCTTCCCGCCCAATGTGCTCCACCACATCGATACGCCGAGTATCTGCGCCCTCAACGGGGGCGCCGCCGGCTTCGGCATGGACCTGGCGCTGGGCTGCGATATCCGGGTGGCGGGCAGGAGCGCCAAGCTGGCGGCGGCATTTACCAAACGCGGCGTGGTGCCCGAGAGCGGCGGCACCTGGCTGCTGCCGCGCCTGCTCGGCTGGGCCAGGGCCTGCGACATCGTGTTTCGCGGGCAGACGCTGGATGCGCAGCGCTGCCTGGAACTGGGGCTGGTCAATCAACTGGTGGACGACGCGGAACTCATGGCGACCGCCCGCGAGCTGGCCGGGGAGATCGCATCGTGTGCACCGCTGGCGGTGCAGGCGTCCAAGCGGATGATGCGCGCGGCGCTTACCGAGGGTTTTGATGCGCACACCGAGCGCGTCTACTTGCAGACCCTGCCCCTGCTGGGCAGTGAGGACTTCAAAGAGGGTTTCAGCGCCTTTCTGGAGAAGCGGGCGCCGCAGTTTACCGGGAAATAAAGTGCTCCGGTGTCTGAAAGGCGCGTGTCTGGATAGAACTGGCTGGAGAAAAAAGAAGAGGGAATGGTGACACGCCAGCCAGCGCCGCGGCGCTGGCTGGCGTGGATTGCTCGAGAGCGGGCCGCCGGCGCTAGTTCATGCTGCCGAAGCGGTAGGTGACATCCAGCCCGTAGGTGCGCGGTTCGCCCCACTGGCTGATACCCACGCGGCCCAGCGGTTGACCGATGTTGACTTCGTAGCCGCCGATCTTGTACTCCTCGTCGGCCAGGTTTCTGGCCCACAGGGAGAAACCGAGGCTGCCGTTGCCCGCGGCGATCTCATCGAAGGTGATGCGCGCATTGAGTATATCGTAGCGGTCCTGGAGGAGGTCATCGTTGCCGCTGATCTTGGGCGTGAACGCTGTTTCGCTCTGGCCCGACCAGTCCACGCGCGCGCGCAGTTCGCCCACGCTGGTGAATTGTGGAAAGGTATAGTTCAGCGACAGGTTGTAGCTGTGCTCCGGTGTCGCCTCGAAGGTACGATCGTCGGCGATATTGACGATGGCCCCGCTGTTGTTGTCAAACGACAGGAATTCGTCGTACTCCGCATCGACATAGCCGTAACCGGCGCTGATCGTCAGCCCCTCCACCAGGCGCAGTATCACCTCGGCCTCGAAGCCCTCGACCGTGGCCTTGGCCGCGTTCTGGATCACGGTGGAGAAGCCGCCGGCGGCCGGGTCGACCGCGTTGACCTGGGACTGCATGTCGTCCAGTTCCTCGTAGAAGATGCCCAGGTTGACGCGCACCCGGTTGTCCAGCCAGTCCGATTTCATACCGATTTCATAACTGTCCACCGTCATGTAGTCGTAGGGGCCCCACTGCAGCGGTGAAAAGCTGCGGTGGTTGAAGCCGCCGCTCTTGAAACCGCGGGCGTAAGTGAGGAAGGTCATCAAGTCGTCGTTCCACTGGTAAGTGAGCGACACGCGCGGCGCCACGTTGTCTTCCTGGATTTCGTTGGGCAGCGGGAACGGCGCGCCGTTGTAGGTCTGCTCCCTGGTATTCAGGTAGGTGAATCCGGAGCCGAGCTCGGTCACCCAGTGATCCTGTTTGCGCTCCTCGTCGGTGTAGCGCAGGCCGATCGACGCGTCGAAGCGATCCGTCAGGTGGAACGTCGCTTCGCCGAACACCGCCATGCTGGTGTTGTCGATCTCGGTCTTGAACTCCTGAAACAGGCCGAACACACCAAAATCCTGGTGCTGGATATACAACCCCTCTTCGTTGAAGTAGAACAGGCCCGCCACGAAATCCACGAAACCGTCGGCCAGTGAACCGGTCAACTGGAATTCCTGGCTGAACGCGTCGAACTCGAAATCGTCGGGATTGTTGTACAGCAGGTTGTTGTCCGCACCCGTGGCATTGGCGATCAGCAGGTTCTCGACGTCGCGATAACCGGTGATCGACTTGACACTGAAGCCGGTATCGCCGATATCGTAGTTCACGGTGAGCGCGTGGCCGCGAATGTCCGTGTTGTTCACCGCGTCACCAAACACCGTCACCTTGTCCTCGCGGTCGGGGCGCACATTGGCTGCATTGGGCGGGCCCAGCAGGATACCGGTGGCCGATGAGAGCTGCGGCACCATGGGGCGCTCGCGTTTTTTCTGCCAGTCAAAGGCGTAGTCGACGGTGAGGTCGTCGCCCGGCGTCCAGCGCAGGGCCACGGTGGCCGCCTGGTTGTCTTCATCCCAGATGTCTTTGCCCAGGGTGTTGTCGACAAAGGGGTCGCGCCGTTTGGACATGAGAGAAACGGCGCCGGCCAGGTTGTCGCTGACGGGAAACTCCAGGTAGGCCTTGCCATCGGTGCGATCGTAGTTGCCGGCCGTAAAGGTGGCGTGCCCGCCCAGTTCGCCGGAGGGCTTGCGGGTGTGGAAGATGATCGCGCCGCCCAGGGTGTTCTTGCCATACAGAGTGCCCTGCGGCCCGCGCAGAACTTCCACGCGCTCCAGTTCCGCACTGTCGAACAGCGAGCCGATGGATTTGCTGATATACACGCCATCCAGATAGACCCCCACCATGGGGTCCTCGGTAATGGTGAAATCCGTGCGGCACAGCCCGCGCATACAGACCATGGTGCCGTCGTTTCCGCCGGCGTTGGGCTGGATGACGAGGTTGGTGGTCATCTCGCTGATATGGGTGATATCGGTGACGCCCATGTCCTCGATATCCGTGGCGCTGAACGTGGTCACGGACACCGGCACCTCCTGCAGGCTCTCGCTGCGGCGCCGCGCGGTAACCACCACTTCCTCGATGGCAAAGCTCGGCTGCGACGTCTGGGCGAGTACGGGTGTGCCTCCCAGGCCCGCAGTGGACAGCGCGGCGAGAGTAACTGCCAACCGCTGCCGGGTAAAACGTCTTGCTTGGTGTTGCATAGTATTACATCCCCTGATATTTGAAACGGTTTGTGGTGTTGTGTTGCACTTGCCTGTCACCCGGTACTTTGCAGTACCTTCTTACTGAGTTCTCTCTTGAGTACTTTGCCCGATGCGTTTACCGGAAATTCCGTCACGAAGGCGATTCTGCGCGGCACCTTGAAGTTGGCCATGTGCTGGCGGCACCAGGCGATCAGTTCTTCTTCGTTCAGTTCACCCGCGCGTTTGGGAATGATGAAAGCCATCGCCACTTCACCCAGGCGCTCGTCGGGGATACCGATAACGGCGCTGGCCGCGATGCCGGGATGACCGGCCAGTGTGTTTTCAATCTCCGCCGGATAGCAGTTGAAGCCGCCGGTGATGAACATGTCCTTGAGGCGGTCGGTGATACGCAGGTTGCCTTTTTCATCCAGCACGCCGATATCGCCGGTGTGCAACCAGCCCTCGGCGTCAATGGTTTCTGCAGTCGCCTGCGCATTCTCGAAATAGCCGCTCATGACATTGAAGCCGCGCACCACGATCTCGCCCGGCTCCCCGCTGGAGACCTCGTTGTTGTCGGTGTCGACACAGCGTACCTCGACGCCCGGGATCGCCCGGCCGGAGGTGGTGGCGACCGTCTCGGCTTCGTCGTCCGCCCGGCACATGGTCACCAGGCCGCAGCACTCGGTCAGGCCATAGGCGGTGATGACCGTCTCGAAACCCAGCACGGCTCTCATCCGGTGAATCATTTCCACCGGAATGGCCGCGGCGCCCGTGGTGGTGCGCTTGAGGCTGGACAGGTCGTAGTCCGCCAGGTCGGGCAGTGCCAGGAGCGACTGGAACAGGGTGGGCGGTCCCGGGAGCACGCTGACTTTGTCCGCGGCAATGCGCTCGGCGACGGTCCGTGCGTCAAAGGTCAGGTGCGGCAGCAGGGTAACCCCGCGCAGCAGGCAGGCGAGTATGCCGGCCTTGTAGCCGTAACTGTGAAAGAAGGGATTGATCACCAGGTAGCGGTCGCCCTGCTGCAGGCCGACAATGTCGGCAAAGGTGGAAAAAGCACGCAGGTTCTGGCCGTGGGTACACATGACGCCCTTGGGCGCGCCGGTGGTGCCGGACGTAAAGAGCAGGTCGGACGTGTCGCCGGCGCCGGTGTTTTCCATGCGCTCGCGCAGCTGTGCGTCATCCACCTGTGCGGCGCGCTGCAGCAGCGTATCCCAGGGGGTGTGCGCGCCGGCGCCCCGGCGAAAGACCACGGTTTCCTCCAGGTCGGGCAGCGCTTCGCCGGAGAGCATCTGCGGATAGTTGCTGCCGAGAAAGTCGCCGATGCTGAACAACAGCCGGGCGCGGCTGGCGCGCAGGATGTAAGCGGCTTCCGAGCCCTTGTAGCGGGTGTTGAGGGTGACCAGCACGGCGCCGATGCACTGCGCGGCGAGCGCGGCAATCACCCACTCGTGGATATTGGGCGCCCACACCGCAACCCGGTCCCCCGGGGCGACGCCGCTGGCGATCATCGCCCTGCCGGCGGTGGTGCAGCGCTGCTCAAATTCGCCAAAACTGATGTGGACGGTATCCTCTTCCAGAAAGATACTCTGGCCAAACTGTCGGGCCGCTGCCCGGACCAGTTGGGGGATCGTCTGTGCGTCGGTGGCTCTCATCGTGGCTCCGATACCGGCTCTGAGTGGCCAAGTTTATAGAACTACACTAATGGACTTATACCCGCCTCGGATCGAATCCGGCCTTTGCCATTTCATATCGGGACAAGCCCGGGGGACTCAGGCGGCGGCCACAGGTGTGCTGCACAGGGTCGCGACCCCCCCGCTCAGCTCCCGCTGTTACCCGCTTGCCAGAAAGGCTGCTTCGCCCAGCCCTGCTCGAAGGGGGTAAAGTAGCGAAACGTCACCTTGATCGCGGCGATTTTCCACTGCTCGCCAATGCGCGCAAATGCATCGTCGTAAATTGCATGCACCCACATGGCCCGGTCGCCCGGCTGTGCGGTGGTGTGGGCCGTCAGGTACCATCGCCCCCGGGCAGTATCGCCGGTGACATCGATGATGCCGTTGTGAATCATATGGGCATTGAAGGTGGAAATGGCGGACACCTGGTCACGAAAAAAGCGCTGCATGATCTGCGCCCGGCCCTCGAAGCGACCAAAAAAATCGTAGTCGCAAACTGCATCCTCGCTCCACAGGGTCTCCAGCTCGTCCCAGTCACCGCTGTCCACCAGCGCACAGTAGCTGGCCTTGAGCCGGTGAATGGCATTGGTGTCCCGCAGTTCCCGCACCATCGCTTCCAGGTCTTCGATGTCGCTCATAGCACATCCCCACTTGCGTTTTTTTGCCCCGCTCTCGCGGCCCTTTCAGGCCCTTGATCACTCCGCATTGCCGCGCCAGAATAACAGTTTAGCGCCTCCCATAGGGCGGCTCCAGGCCCCTCAAATCGAATCTGGCCTATACCATTTCATATCGGGACATCTTCGGGCTATGGTAAGGGCTGCGGTATCTTTTGCGCTGGATAGCCAAAGTGAACAGTTCATTAGGCATTTGTTCGCTTCTCCAGAGTTCCAACCGATAAACAAGCCTACCCATTATTGGCAAACATTGCTAAAATATGCCAATCCAAGAAAGTAACAGACGGGGTTTCGCACCGTGGCAACCATGAATATTTCTCTTCCAGATCCCATGCGCGAATGGGTAGAGGCACAATCCGAAAGTGGGTTGTACTCCAACAACAGTGATTACGTGCGCGACCTTATCCGGAAAGATCAACTTCGCGCCAAGAAAATAGAAGCGATGCAGGCCGCTATTACCCAGGGTCTTGAAAGTGGCATCGCTGAAGGCTTCGACATGGAGAACCTTCAAGAAGAAATGGACAAGGAATGACCTTTAAGATCAGCAGGAATGCTGAACGTGATCTCTGCAAGATAGCGCGTTTTACGCAGGACACCTGGGGCAGGGAACAGCGCCGAAAATACCTGTCCGGCCTGCACGCTACGTTTCAACTCCTGGCGAAAAATCCGTTAATCGCCCGGGAACGAAGAGAATTTGACCCCGTTGTCCGCATACACCAGTACGAGCATCATTTAATCGTGTACCTGGACTGCCATCGCCACATTCTCATTGTCCGAGTTCTTCATGAAAATATGGACATCGACGAGCAGCTGAACCCATAAGAGCCGGGTTGGCTGCAGGGGCGGCAGCGCCGCGTAGGCCTCAAAAAAAAATTGAACACTTTGATGGAGAGTTGTTCATTAACTATTATATCGCCAAGGTTGGACGCTGGCTCAATCTGTGAATGTAACCGCTGTCCGCCAGCGCACAGTAGCCGGCCTTGAGCCGGTGAATGGCATTGGTGTCCCGCAGTTCCCGCACCATCGCTTCCCCGTCTTCGATGTCGCTCATAGCACATCCCCACTTGCGTTTTTTTGCCCCGCTCTCGCGGCCCTTTCAGGCCCTTGATCACCCCGCATTGCCGCGCCAGAATAGCAGCTTAGCGCCTCCCATAGGGCGGCTCCAGGCCCCTCAAATCGAATCTGGCCTATACCATTTCATATCGGGACATCTTCGGGCTATGGTAAGGGCTGCGGTATCTTTTGCGCTGGATAGCGGGTAGATTTTTGCCGGATTGGTACACGATGCAAGGATCAGGCGCCGCCCCGGAGGCGGGCACGAAAAAGAGGTACGCATGAATAAATGTCTTTCAGCCAGTGACGTCGTCAGTCGTATTACCAGTGGCATGACCATCGGTATCGGCGGCTGGGGTCCGCGCCGCAAGCCCATGGCTCTGGTGCGCGAACTGCTGCGCTCCGATGTCAAGGACCTCACCGTGGTCGCCTACGGCGGCGCCGACGTGGGTATGTTGTGCGCTGCCGGTAAGGTGAAGAAAGTGGTCTTTGCCTTCGTCTCCCTGGATTTTATCCCCCTGGAACCGTATTTCCGCAAGGCCCGCCAGAACGGCGAGATCGAAGTGATGGAAATCGACGAGGGCATGTTTTTGCTGGGCCTCAAGGCGGCGGCGATGCGCGTGCCCTTTATTCCCACCAGGCTGGGGCTGGGTACCGACGTGCTCACCCACAACCCGCAGCTCAAGGTGATTGAATCACCCTACGGCGACGGCAGGCAGTGGCTGGCCATGCCGGCGCTGCCGCTGGATGTCGCATTGCTGCATGTGGACCGGGCGGACGCCCGCGGCGTCTGCCAGATAAAGGGGCCCGACCACTACATGGACGACGTCTTTGCCCGGGCGAGTCGCGAGACCTATGTCACTTGCGATGAACTGGTGGACACCGAGTACTTTCACCAGAATGCCGAAGAGGCGCGCTATGTGTTCTGGGAGCGCAGCGAAACCACCGGGGTCGTGCATCAGCCCGGTGCCGCGCATCCGAGCTCCTGCGCCCCGCGCTACGGTTTCGACGTGGCCCATTTCAAGGAGTACAACGCCTCGGCCAAAGAAGCCGGCGGCTGGCAGGCCTACGCGGACAAGTACGTCAACTGCACCGAGGCGCAATACCTGGCCAGGGTGGGTGGTATGGAGGCACTGGAGAAGTTGCCGCTGCCGGTATTCTGATCCGGATCGCGGACGCAGCGGCCAGGAGCACCGCTTAAACCACCGAGCACAGGACACGAGATAGAGACCATGAGCAACCCAGCGACCGACTACAACCTCCCCGAACTGCTGATCTGCGCCGCTTCCCGGGCATGGGATAACGACGGCGAGGTCCTCGCCACCGGCATCGGCCTGGTGCCGCGCCTCGCGGCGTCCCTGGCCATGTGCACCACCAACCCCGACCTGCTGATGACCGACTCCGAGGCCTTCGTGGTGTCAGAGCCGGTGCCGGTGGGACCGCGCAACGGCTACGAAATCAAGCGCGAGTCCTGGATGGGCTTTTCCCGCATTTTCGACAATGTCTGGGGCGGCAAGCGCCACGCCTTTGTCGGCCCCACCCAGATCGACCGCTTCGGCCAGGCCAATATCTCCTGTATCGGCGGCACATACCAGCAGCCCAAGGTGCAGATGCTGGGGGTGCGGGGCTTCCCCGGCAACTCCATCAGCCACGCCAACTCGTTTTTTATTCCCAACCACAACACCCGGGTTTTCGTGGCGGAAGAAGTGGATATGGTCAGCTCCATCGGCTACAACCCCGCGCGCCTGCCCAAGGGTTATACACTGGACGATATCGATATCCGGCTCATCGTCACCAACCTGTGTGTGCTGGATTTCAACGGCCCGAACAAGCAGGTGCGTATCGTCTCCCTGCACCCGGGTGTCAGCGCGGCACAGGTGCAGGACAACACCGCATTTGAGCTGTGCATCCCGGATGCTATTCCCACCACTGCCGAGCCCACACCGGAGCAACTGGCGGTGCTGGCGCGAGTGGATCCGCACAATTTGCGCGCCAAGGTGCTCGGCTAAAGGAGATCAGTATGACAGACAAAAAGCTGGTCGCCGCCAGAGAGGGCTTCAACAACCTCGATGTGGATAACCCGCGCCTGCTCGGCAGCCGCTGCAGCGCGTGCGGCACCTGTTATTTTCCGGCGCAGCACCTGTTTTGCCAGAACCCCGACTGCGACAGCGAGGCATTCGACGCGGTGGAACTGTCCAATCGCGGCCGCATCTGGTCCTACACCAGCGCCGGCTATCCGCCGCCGGCACCGTATATCGTCACCACCGAGCCCTACGAGCCCTTCGCGCTGGCAGCGGTAGAACTGGCCGAGGAAAAAATGATAGTCCTGGGGCAGCTCGCTGCCGGCGTCAGCGTCGATGACATCCACATCGGGGACGAGGTGGAACTGATCCTCGATACCCTGTACGAGGACGATGACAACCGCTACCTGGTCTGGAAGTGGCAGCCGCTGGCTGCGTCGACGTCAGCGGAGGATCGCGCATGAGCAACGAAGTGGCTGTGCTGGGCGTCGGCATGCATCCCTGGGGCAAGTGGGGCAAGAATTTTGTCGAGTACGGGGTCAAGGCGGCGCGCGACGCGCTCAAAGATGCCGGTGTATCCTGGCGCGATATCCAGTTCGTGGCCGGCGCCAATACCATGCGCTGTGGTTACCCGGGCTATGTGTCCGGCGCCACCTTTTGTCAGGCGCTGGGTTGGAATGGCGCCCGGGTGGCCAGTTGTTATGCCGCCTGCGCTTCGGGCTCGCAGGCGCTGGCCACGGCGCGCGCGCAGATTCTCTCCGGGCAGTGCGACCTGGCCCTGGTGGTGGGCGCGGATACCACGCCCAAGGGTTTTCTCGCCCCCCAGGGCGGCGATCGGCCAGACGACCCGGACTGGCTGCGCTTCCGCCTGGTGGGCGCGACCAATCCCGCCTATTTTGCGTTTTATGCGCGGCGCCGCCTGGAACTGTACGGCACCACCGAAGAGGATATCGCCGCGGTGCGGGTGAAAAACGGCGCCAACGGCCTGCACAACCCCAATGCCCGCTACCGCAAGGAATTTTCCACCGAAGACGTGCTGAACTCCGCCATGGTGGCCGACCCGCTGCGCCTGCTGGAAATCTGCGCCACCAGCGATGGCGGCGCCGCCATCGTGCTGGCGAGCACGGACTATGCGCGTAAGCTGCAGCGCGATGCGGTGAAAATTGCCGCCATTTCAACCGTGACGCCCACCTTCCCCAGCGCCAATGTGGAGCTGCCGGATCTGGCGACCGACTCCGCAGTCGCGGTGACGGTGCCCGAGATGGGGTTCAAGGCGGCGATGATCCGGGCCGCCTACGAAGAGGCCGGCCTGGGCCCGGAAGACCTGAGCCTGGCCGAGGTTTACGATCTCAGTACGGCGATGGAGCTGGACTGGTACGAGGACCTCGGCCTGTGCGAACGCGGCGCAGGGCACAAGTTGCTGCGCGATGGCGACACCTATATTGGCGGCCGCGTCCCGGTGAACCCCTCCGGTGGCCTGTCCTGCTTTGGCGAGGCGGTGCCCGCCCAGGCCCTGGCGCAGGTCTGTGAACTCACCTGGCAGTTGCGCGGCGCGGCCGGGCAGCGCCAGGTGGCCGGCGCGCGCGTGGGCATTACCGCCAACCAGGGCCTGTTCGGCCACGGTTCGTCGGTCATCGTGAAGAAATAGTCATTTCAGGGCAGGCGAGGATTTTTGTGTCACATACACCGCTGAACACGCCGCTTTGCGATCTGCTGGGCTGTGAGTACCCGCTGATCCAGACTGCCATGGGCTGGATCGCCGATGCGCGGCTGGTCGCGGCCACCTGCAATGCAGGCGCCTTTGGCTTCCTGGCCGGCGCCGTGATGTCGCCGCAGGAGGTCGATGCGGCACTGGGCGAGCTGAAGTCCCTGACCGACAAACCCTTTGGGCTGAACCTGCACTTCTTCCAGCCCGGCGCTGAAGAGATCGTCGACATCGCCATCCGGCACGGCGTGCGCGCGGTGAGCTACGGCCGCGGCCCCAGCAGCCAGATGATCGACAAACTCAAGGGCGCCGGCATCGTCTGTATTCCCACGGTGGGCGCGCTCAAACACGCGGTCAAGGCGGTGCAACTGGGCGCGGACGCGGTGGTGGTGCAGGGCAGTGAGGGCGGCGGCCACACTGGCGCCGTGGCCAGCACCGTGCTACTGCCGCAGGTACTGGATGCACTCGAGGTGCCCGTGGTAGCCGCCGGCGGTTTCCGCGACGGCCGCGGCCTGGCGGCCGCGTTGGCCTTCGGCGCGGCCGGTATCGCCATGGGGACGCGCTTTTTGATGACGCGTGAAAGCCCCGTACCCGATGCCACCAAGGCGCGCTACACCGGGGCCGAGACCCAGGAGATTATCGTCAGCGACAAGCTCGATGGACTGCCCCAGCGCATGATCCGCAACCGGGCGCTGCGCGAGCTGGAAAACAGCTCGGCCGCGGGTCTGCTGCTGCGCGCCATCCGCAACGGCCTGGCCTACCGCAAGTACACCGGCGCCACCCTGGGCTCGCTGCTCAAGTCCGCCTGGGGCATGCGCCGCAGCAATGACCTGAGCATCGGCCAGACCATGATGGCGGCCAACGCCCCGATGATGATCCAGGAGGCGATGGTGCGCGGCCACCCCGACGCGGGCATACTGCCCAGCGGGCAGGTGGCCGGCGCCATCGATGACCTGCCCGGCTGTGCGGAACTGGTGGCGCGCATCGTCGATGAAGCGCACCAGCGCCTGGCCGCGCTGGGCTGCAATACACCCTAACCAGTCGCCGCATCCACAGCGCGCGACGCCGAGGAGTCACAGATGGTTTTTCGCTCATCAATCGACCAGGGTATCGCCGAGGTGGTGTTCGACCACCCGCCGGTCAACGCCTTCGACAGTGCGGGCTGGGCCTCTATCGCCAGGCACCTGGACGAGTTGGGTGTCAACGATGCGGTGCGGGTCATCGTGATCCGCGCGGAGGGCAAGGGCTTCTGTGCCGGTGTGGACATCAAGGAACTGGCCGGCGACAGCAACCTGATCGTCAAGGTAAACAAGGGCAACTACGACACCTTTCGCGCCGTGCATCGCAACCCCAAGCCGGTGATCGTCGCCCTGCACGGCTTCGTGCTCGGTGGCGGCATCGGCATCAGCGGCGCGGCGGATATCATCGTCGCCAGCGAGTGCGCCCGTTTCGGCGTGCCGGAAGTGGACCGCGGGGCCATGGGCGGCGGCGCCCACCTGCAGCGCATGTTCCCGGTGCAGAAAGTGCGCTATATGTACTACACCGGCGAGTTTATCGACGCCCACGAAGCCTATCGCCTGGGGGCGGTGGAGCGCGTGGTGCCGCGGGACGAGCTGCGCGATACCGCCCTGGCTATCGCGGCAAAAATCGCCGCCAAGAGTGCGCCGATGATCCAGCTGGCCAAAGAGGCCCTCAACGGCATCGAAGACGGCTCGCTGGAGGACAAGTACCGGTGGGAACAGGGCTTCACCCTGCAGGCCTACTCCGAGGCGGACTCCCAGGAAGCGCGCGATGCCTTTGTGGAAAAGCGCGATGCGCAGTTTTAACGGGTAGCGGCCATGGATCTGAATTACACTCCCGAACAAAACGCCCTGCGCGAGGAAGTGCGCCAGTGGCTGGCGGACAAGGTGCCGGCGCAGCCGCTGCAGTCGTTCGATACCAAAGAAGGTTTCGAGCAGCATCGCCAGTGGGAAAAAACCCTCGCCGAGGGCAACTGGGGCATGGTGACCTGGCCGGTGGAGTACGGCGGCCGCGGTTGCGATTTGATCCAGTGGCTGATCTTCGAGGAGGAGTACTACCGTGCCGGGGCGCCGCTGCGCGTCAACCAGAACGGCATTTTCCTGCTCGGGCCCACCCTGATGGAGTACGGCACCGCGCAGCAGAAAGAGCGCTTCATCAACGCCATGGCCTCCGGCGAGGAAATGTGGGCGCAGGGCTGGTCCGAGCCCGGCGCCGGTTCGGACATGGCGGCGATACGTTCCACTGCGATTCGCGAGGGCGAGGAGTACGTGATCAACGGCCAGAAGATCTGGTCCACCCGGGCGGTCTTTGCCGACTGGGTTTTCTGTATTTTCCGCACCGACCCGGCCTCCAGCCGCCACCAGGGCCTGTCCTTTATTTTCGTGCCCCTGGATGCGCCCGGCGTCACCGTGCGCCCCATTGCGCAACTGGACGGCCTGCCCGGCTTCGCCGAGATCTTTTTCGACGACGTGCGGGTGCCGGTGGCCAACCGGCTGGGCGAGGAAAACCAGGGCTGGCGCATCGCCATGTCCACCGCCGGCTTCGAGCGCGGGCTGATGCTGCGCAGTCCGGCGCGGTTCCAGCAGACCGCCAAGCGGCTGGTGGAGCTGTACCGCCAGCACCGGGACGAGGTGCTCGACCTGTCGGTCGCCGACGCCGTGGTGAAGGCTTACATGGGCGCCCAGGCCTACGCGCTGTCCACCTACCAGACCGCCTCGAAACTGATGAAAGGCGGCAAGATCGGTGCCGAAGCCAGCCTCAACAAGGTGTTCTGGTCGGAACTGGACCAGCAGATGCACGAAACTGCACTGAGCATCCTGGGCGCGCGCGCGGAACTGCTGCCGCACGCGCCGGCCGCCGGTGCGGTGGGCAACTGGCTGGATGGCTTCCTGTTCGCGCAGTCCGGTCCCATCTATGCGGGAACCAACGAAATTCAACGCAATATCATCGCCGAGCGCCTGCTCGGCATGCCGCGCTAGGGGGAGTCGTGGATTTTACTTTCACCGAGGACCAGCAACTGCTGGCCGACAGCGTCGCCACGTTTTTGCACAGGGAAGTGACCCCCGAGCGCATCCGCGCGAGCTGGGAAGGCGAGGGCAGCGACACGCGTTTGTGGCAGCAACTGGTGGAGCTGGGGCTGCCGGCCATGCTGGTGCCCGAAGAGCACGGCGGCCTGGGCATGAACGAGCTGGACTTTATCCAGATTGCGCAGGAGTGCGGGCGCGTGGCGCTGGCCGAGCCCCTGGTGGAGATGGCCATGATCGCCACCCCCATGCTGGCGCAACTGGCCGCGGGCTCACAGCCCTGCGCGCGCGTGTTGCAGCAGATTGCCGCCGGTGAGGCGCGCGTGGCGATTGGCCACCCGCTCAACCCCGCGGTCGCCGATGCCGGCATCGCCGACTGGCTGCTGCTGGCCAGCGGCCGGGAGGTGCACCTGGTACCGAGCGATGCCGCGACGCTGATTCGCCAGGACAGCGTCGACCCCAGTCGCCGGTTGTACACACCGGAGTGGGACCGCACCGCCCCGACCTACCGGGTGGCCGGGGAGGAGGCGGGTGCTGCCGCGTGGTGTGCGGCACTGAACCGCGGCGCAGTGCTCAATGCCGCGCTGTTGCTGGGACTGGCGCAGGGCATGGTGGCGCAGTCCGTCACCTATGCGGGCGATCGCGAACAGTTTGGCCGCCCCATCGGCGCCAACCAGGCGGTCAAGCACCACATGGCCAACTGCGCGGTGCAGGCGGAGTTTGCCCGCTCGCCCATTTACCGCGCGGCCTACGCCGTGGCGCAGGACCCGGCGCGCGCGCATATCGCCGCATCGCATGCCAAGCTGGCCGCGGGAGAAGCCGCGCTGCTGGCGGCGAAGAACGCCATCCAGGTGCATG
This sequence comes from Halioglobus sp., assembly GCA_020443345.1. Taxonomy (GTDB): domain Bacteria; phylum Pseudomonadota; class Gammaproteobacteria; order Pseudomonadales; family Halieaceae; genus JARRPM01. The sequence goes on along the minus strand of JAGRIH010000009.1, from coordinate 31,434 downwards.
GCGCCATGGGCTACACCTGGGAGTGCAACCTGCACATCTGGGCCAAGCGCGCCTGGGCCCTGGAGAAAAACTGGGGGGATGCGGGTTTCCACCAGGAACGGCTGCACGCATGGCTGCTGGAGGACACTACGGATATTGGAGCGGAACACACGTTCGACTATCCGGCGCCCGAGGCGCTGGATTCGGCGGCATGATAGCGCCGGCACAACGCCGGCGGACTGCATTAAATACACACTCGAGATGGGTCCCGCAGTGACAGGGTACGGGGCGCGCAATTTACAGGACCGACAGCGGGAAGGGTTGAATCATGGCTGAAGCATATATTGTCGACGCGCTGCGCTCGCCGACCGGACGGCGCAAGGGGGGGCTCGCCCACGTGCACGGCGCGGACCTGGGCGCACATGTGCTCAGGGCGATCGTCGAGCGCAACGCCATACCGGATGTAGACTACGATGATGTGTTGTTTGGCTGCGTCGATACCATCGGGCCGCTGGCCGGGGATATCGCGCGCACCTGCTGGCTGGCCGCCGGCCTGTCCGATGCGGTGCCGGGAGCGACCATCGATCGCCAGTGCGGCTCGTCCCAGCAGGCGGTGCACTTTGCCGCACAGGCGGTGATGAGCGGCGTCAACGACGTGGTGGTGGCCGGCGGTGTACAGACCATGACCCAGATACCCATCAGCTCGGCGATGACCGCGGCGGAACCCCTGGGCTTTACCGACCCCTTCAGCGGCTCCACCGGCTGGGTCGAGCGCTACGGCGCCGAGCCGCCGACCCAGTTCAAATCGGCGCAGATGATTGCCGACAAGTGGGGCATCAGCCGCCGGGAGCTGGAAATCTACTCGCTGGAGTCCCATACCCGCGCCCTGCGCGCCATCGCCGAGGGGCGTTTCGCGCGGGAAATCGTGCCACTGGAGGGGGTGGAAAACGACGAGACCCCGCGCCAGACCAGCCTCGAGAAGATGGCGGAACTGGAGGGTATCTTCGGCTGTGACAAAGTGACCGCCGGCGTTTCCAGCCAGACCTGTGACGCGGCCTCGGCGGTGTTGATCGTCAGCGAAGCCGCGCTCAAGCGCTACGACCTGCGGCCGCGCGCCCGCATCCACCATATGAGCGTGCGCGGTGACGACCCGATCTGGATGCTCACCGCACCCATCCCGGCCACGGCCCACGCGATGAAGAAAGCCGGCATGAACCTGCAGGATATCGACCTGGTCGAGGTCAACGAGGCCTTTGCCGCGGTGCCCATGGCCTGGCTGCGCGAGACGGGTTATCCCCACGAGCAAACCAATGTCAACGGCGGCGCCATCGCCCTGGGCCATCCGCTGGGCGCCACCGGCACCAAGCTGATGACCACGCTGCTGCACGAACTCGAGCGCACCGGCGGTCGTTTTGGCCTGCAGACCATGTGCGAAGGCGGCGGCCAGGCCAACGTCACCATTATCGAACGCTTGTAGAACGGAGAGAAACATGCCCGGAATTTGCCAGGACAGAGTCGTTATCATCACCGGCGCAGGGGGTGGCCTGGGGGCCGCCCACGCCCGCGTATTTGCCGCGGAAGGTGCCTGTGTCGTCGTCAACGACATCAATGAGGACGCGGCCCGCTCCGTGGTGCGCGAGATCGAGGCCGCCGGCGGCAGGGCGGTGGTCAACACCTCGGATATCACCCACTACGACGACAGCGCCAACGCCGTGAAACAGGCTATCGACACCTTTGGCGACCTGCACGTGGTGGTGAACAACGCCGGCATCAACCGCGATCGCATGTTCGCCTCGATGACCGAGGCGGAGTGGGACGCCATCATGGCGGTGCACCTCAAAGGGCACTTTTGTATCAGCTCCCACGCGGTGCACTACTGGCGCGGGCAGTCCAAGAGCGGGCAGGCGGTGGATGCGCGCATCATCAACACCACCTCCGGCGCCGGCCTGCAGGGTTCTATCGGCCAGTCCAATTACGCCGCGGCCAAGGCCGGTATCGCCGCGCTCACCCTGAACCAGGCGGCGGAACTGGCGCGCTACGGTATCACCGCCAACGCGGTGGCGCCGGCGGCGCGCACTGGCATGACTACCGCGGTGGAAGAGATGGCGACCCGCATGGCGCCGCCCCAGGACGGCAGTTTCGACTACTTCGCCCCGGAAAATGTCTCCTCGCTGGTGGTCTGGCTCGGCTCCCCGGAAGCGGCCCATGTCACCGGGCGCGTGTTCGAGGCCGAGGGCGGCAAGATATCCATCGCCGACGGCTGGCGCACCACCGAGGGGGTGGACAAGGGCGCGCGCTGGGAGCCGGCGGAAGTGAAGCAGGCCGTGGAGCAGTTGCTGGCCAGCGAAGTGCCGGCGCAGAAGGTATACGGCACCTAGCGACAACGAGTAACGAATTGCATGGATTTCAGGTTTAGCGACGAACAGCGCATGATTCGCGACACCGCTGCGGCGTTTCTGGCGGAGGTGTCCGACAGCGCGGCGGTGCGCGCGGCGATGGCTACGGAAATCGGTTACGACCGGCAGCTGTGGCAGCGGATCTGCGGCGAGATGTACCTGCAGGCGACGCATATCCCCGAGTCCTGCGGCGGCATGGGCCTGGGCTATGTGGAACTGGTGGCGATCATGGAGCAGATGGGGCGTTACCTGCTGTGCGCGCCGTTTTTTTCCACCGTGTGCCTGGCGGGCAACGCGCTGCTGGTGGCCGGCAGCGCAGCGCAGCAACAGGAATACCTGGCGCAAATCGCCGCGGGCGAGCTGACGGCCACCCTGGCCCACACCGGGGTGACCGGCGAGTGGGGAGCACAGGGCGTGACTGCGGTGTATCGCCAGCGGGCCGGGCAGTATGTTCTCGACGGCAAACTGCGCTATGTGGTGGACGGCCACACCGCGGATCTGTTGCTTGTCGCGGCGCGCGAGGAGGGTTCGAGCGGTGAGCAGGGTATCAGCCTGTTTGCGGTTCCCGCCGCCAGCGCCGGGATCGAGCGCACCTGGCTGCCTACGGTGGACCAGACCCGCAAGCTGGCCGAGATAGGCCTGAGCGGCCTCGCGGTCCCGGCCAGCGCTCTGCTGGGCGAGGCGGGCGCGGCCTGGCCCGATCTGTCCAAAACCCTGGACCTGGCCACGATCGCGCTGGCGGCGGAGCAGATGGGCGGCACCCAGCGGGTGCTGGACATGACCGTCGACTACACCCGCGAGCGGGTGCAGTTCAACCGCCCCATCGCCAGCTTCCAGGCGGTCAAGCACATCGCGGCCGACATGATGCTGAAAGCCGAAGTGGCGCGCTCTGCGGTCTACTACGCGGGCTGTATTGCCCAGGAGGCGCTGAGCGGCGATGCGCTCGGCGCCGAGCTGCCCGAGGCCGCCAGTGTCGCCAAGGCCTACTGCTCCGATGCCTATTTCGCCAACAGCGCAGATGCGCTGCAACTGCACGGCGGCGTGGGCTTTACCTGGGAGTACGACGTGCACCTGTATTTGAAGCGGGCCAAGGCCTCGGAACATTTTCTGGGCAACGGCGCCCACCATCGCGAGCGCGTGGCCTCCCTGCTGCTCGACACACCCAACGCTTGAGTACCGCGCCATGCAATTGAGTTTCAGCGCCGAGGATGAACAGTTTCGCGAGGAGGTGGCCGGCTGGCTGCAGCGCAACCTCACCGGTGAATTCGAGCAGCTGAAGTTTCGCGGCGGCCCCGGCGACGAACACATGTTCCCGCAGGAGCGCAAGGCCTGGGAGCAGAAGCTGGCCGAGGGCGGCTGGACCTGCGTCGGCTGGCCCCGGGCCTACGGCGGCCGGGGCTGTTCCATCGAGCAGCAGGTGATTTTTTTCGAGGAGTACGCGCGCGCCGGCGCCCCCGGCCGCGTCGGGCATATCGGCGAGGGCCTGGCCGGGCCCACCATCATCGCTTTCGGCAGCCAGGCTCAGAAGGAAAAGTACCTGCCCGGTATCGTGGCTGGTACCGAGTTGTGGTGCCAGGGCTACTCCGAACCCGGGGCCGGTTCCGACCTGGCCAACGTCAGGACGCGGGCCCGATTTGACGCAACGCGCAACCAGTGGCTGATCACCGGCCAGAAAGTCTGGACGTCTCTGGCGCACGAGTCGGACTACTGCTTTATCATCGCGCGCACCGACCCGGATTCCGCAGCGCACCAGGGGCTGGGCTTCTTCCTGGTGAAAATGGACCAGCCGGGTATTGAAATCCGCCCCATTCAACAGATTACCGGTACCTCGGAGTTTAACGAGGTGTTTTTCGACGATGCCGAGTGCGGCGCGGACGATATCGTGGGCGCACCGGGCGAGGGCTGGAAGGTGGCCATGGGTCTGCTGGGCTTCGAGCGCGGCGTGTCGACTCTGGGACAGCAGATGCTGTTCCAGAACGAACTGGACGAGATCGTCAACATCGCCCGGGACAACGGCGCGGCGCGGGATCCGGTGATTCGCCAGCGTATCGCCGATGCCCATATCGGCCTGAAGATCATGCGCTACAACAGCCTGCGCATGTTGTCCGGCTCCGAGGACGGCAGCCTGCAGCAGGAGGCCCTGATCTACAAGTTGTACTGGGCCAGCTGGCACCGCGACCTGGGCGAGCTGGCCATGGATGTGCTGGGTATGCAGAGCGAGATACTCGAAGCGCCGCCCTACGAGCTCAGCCGCCTGCAATCCATGTACCTGTTTGTGCGCTCTGATACCATCTACGGCGGCACCAACGAGATACAGCGCAATATCATCGCTGAACGCGGCCTGGGCATGCCCAGGGAACCCAAAGTGCAAATCAAAGTCCAGGACAGCCAATGAATGTAAAAGACGCGCCTCGCTACGTCGAGGGACACAACCTGCTGCAGGGAAAATCCGTACTGGTGACTGCCGCCGCGGGCGCCGGCATCGGTTTTGCGGCCGCCCAGCGCGCGGCGGAAGAGGGTGCGCGGGCGGTGATGATCAGCGATATACACGCACAGCGCCTGGCCGATGCGGTGGACAAACTGCAACAGTCCAGCGGCTTACAGCAGGTCTACGGCAAGCTGTGCAACGTGGTGGTGGAGGAGGAAGTCCAGGCCCTGGTGGATGAGGCCGAGGACAAGCTGGGCGGCGTCGACATCCTCATCAACAACGCCGGCCTGGGCACCTCGCGCACGCTGGTCGAGATGCCGGACGAGGAGTGGATGAAGGTCATCGACGTGACGCTCAACGGCACCATGCGCATGACCCGCGCCATGCTGCGCAAGATGCAGCCGCGCGGCGCGGGTGTTATCGTCAACAACGCCTCGGTGCTGGGCTGGCGCGCGCAAAAGGAACAGGCGCACTACGCCGCCGCCAAGGCCGGCGTCATGGCGCTGACCCGCTGCGCGGCACTGGAGGCAGCGGACCACGGTGTGCGCATCAACGCGGTATCGCCATCCATTGCAATCCACGAGTTCCTGAAAAAATCCGCCTCGCCGGAGCTGCTGGAGAAGCTGACCGAGCGCGAGGCCTACGGCCGCGGCGCCGAGGTATGGGAAGTGGCGAATGTCATGATGTTCCTGGCCAGCGACTACTCCAGCTATATGACCGGTGAGGTTGTTTCCGTGTCCAGCCAGAGGGCTTAGAGTGATTCCGGCGAGAAGGGTCGGCGGCGTCAAATCGAGTACAGCTTGTCGAGACACGCCGCAAGTACCTCCATGTAGGCTCGCGCGACGGATGGCCGCCCCCGGCATCCATGCCGCGCACGGTCTCGTCAAGCTGTACTCGATTCGACGCCTTAGTGCTTTTAATGCGATTAAGCAGTGCGGTTGAGCCTTGGTTGAGTGTTGAGGACGCAATGATAGCCGGATTATCGACAGTGCTGTGCCCGATATCCGGTGAACAACAAAATCACAGGAAGATAAGCGTATGACAACTGTATTTGAACAACCCGCCCAACTGCTGGATGCAGTGGGCCGGCACCTCGGCCACAGCGACTGGCTGGAAATCGACCAGGCGCGTATCAACCTGTTTGCCGACGCCACCGGCGATCACCAGTGGATTCACGTCGACCCCGAACGGGCCGCCGACGGCCCGTTTGGCGCGACCATTGCCCACGGCTACCTGACGCTGTCGCTGGTGAACCAGTTCCTGCCCGAGATCGTCGAGGTGCGCGGTATTTCCATGGGGGTGAATTACGGCTGCGCCAAGGTACGGTTTCCCTCGCCGGTCAAGGTGAACTCCCAGGTGCGCGGCAGTGCCGAGCTGATCGAGGCGCAGGAGATCAACGGCTGTATACAGGCCACGGTGCGCGTCACCGTGGAAATCAAGGACAGCGACCGCCCCGCCTGCGTGGTCGATACGATATCCCGTTACTATCCCGAGTGATGTTGCCGCTGGCACACGGTGCCGCCAGGTGGTGAACCGCCAGCTCGTAGACAAACAAAGGGACTGCTGACAAGGCACCCGTAGTTTTCATTCAAGCCAGAACAGAGAGAGTATAGCCATGAGAGAGGCCGTCATCGTCGCCACCGCCCGCACGCCGATAGGCAAGGCCTATCGCGGTGCCTTCAACAACACCGAAGCACCTGCCCTGGGCGGCCATGTGGTGCGCCACGCCGTGGAGCGCGCCGGGCTCGACCCGGCGGAAGTCGACGACGTGCTGCTGGGCCTGGCCGCGCCCCAGGGCACCCAGGGTTATAACATCGGCCGCCTCAGCGCCATTGCCGCCGGTCTGCCGGATACCGTGTCCGGTATGCAAATGGAGCGCATGTGTTCCTCGGGGCTGATGACTATCGGCTACGCCGCCAGGGCGGTGATGTGCAACGAGCAGGATATCGTGGTTGCGGGTGGCCTCGAATCCATCTCGCTGGTGCAGAACAAGCACAAGAACGCCTACCGCGCGGTGTCCGAGACAGTGACAGCCGTGTCGCCGCATATGTACATGGGGATGATCGAGACGGCGGAAATCGTGGCCGAGCGCTACGGTATATCCCGCGAGGAACAGGACCTGTTTGCACTGCAGAGCCAGCAGCGCACGGCGGCGGCGCAACAGGCCGGGCGCTTCGACGACGAGATCGTGCCCCTGGCGACCACCATGTCGGTGTTTGACAAGGAGACCAAGGAGACCACCTATAAGGATGTCTGCCTGGAGCAGGACGAGGGCAACCGGCCGGGCACGACGCTGGAGAGCCTGTCTGCACTGGAGCCGGTCTGGGAGGGCGGCAAGGTGGTGGAAAAGGGCAGGTTCATTACCGCCGGCAACGCCTCGCAGCTGTCCGACGGGGCCTCGGCCTGCGTCGTGATGGACGCCAAGCTGGCGCAGCAGCGCGGCCTGTCGCCGCTGGGTCTGTACCGCGGCATGGCGGTCGCCGGCTGCGCGCCCGAGGAGATGGGCATTGGCCCGGTGCTGGCGGTGCCGAAGCTGCTGGAGCGCAATAGACTGCGGGTGGATGATATCGGCCTGTGGGAGCTCAACGAGGCCTTTGCCAGCCAGGCGCTGTACTGCCAGCGCCAACTGGGCATCGACAGCGAGGTGCTCAATGTCAACGGCGGGGCGATTTCCATCGGCCACCCCTTTGGCATGTCCGGCGCGCGTATGGTCGGTCACGCCCTGCTGGAGGGCAGGCGGCGTGGCGTGAAATACGTGGTTGTCACCATGTGTGTCGGCGGCGGTATGGGCGCGGCCGGGCTGTTCGAGGTCTTGTAGCAGGTGATCGAAACTTCGGCCCGAGCACAATAAAGACGCTGAGGTGTCGAGCCAGGTAGTGATTGGCGGGACCGTGTGCGGCATGGATGCCGGGGGCGGCCATCCGCACCTCGAGCCTACAGGGACGTATTTACGGCGAGTCCCGACGATCACTACCTGGCTCAACACCGGCTTACCAGAACGAAATGGCGTCCTTTGGCTCGCGGGATGCCAAATGGCCCAGCGATAAACCGGCAGCGATAGAGGAGAAAAATGTAATGGATCAACAATGGCAGCAGCGCATCGAGCGACTGGAGGCGCTGGATGAAATCCGGCAACTGGCGGCCAAGTATTCGCTGTCACTGGATATGCGCGACCTGGATGCCCACGTCAATTTGTTTGCCGAGGACATCCGGGTGAGCCGCGACAAGACCGGGCGCGCTCACCTCAAGCGCTGGCTGGACGACACCCTGCGCCTGCAGTTCACCGGCACCTCGCATCATATCGGCAACCACATCATCGAGTTCGACGATCCCGATCACGCCTGCGGGGTGGTGTATTCCAAAAACGAGCACGAGACCGGCGGCGAGTGGGTCATCATGCAGATGCTGTACTGGGACAACTACGAGCGCATCGACGGGCGCTGGTATTTTCGCCGGCGCCTGCCCTGTTACTGGTATGCCACGGATATCAACAAGCCGCCGATTGGCGATATGAAGATGCGCTGGCCGGGGCGCGAGCCCTACAACGGCGCCTACCATGAGCTGTGGCCGAGCTGGAATGAATTCTGGCGCAATCCGCCGCAGAGCGACGAGCCCGAAGTCGCCGCGCCGGCACCCCTGGAGGCCTTTTTGCAGACCATGCGGCGCAGCACGGAAACGCCGAAAATACGCATACGATAAATCAATGCACCGGCACACAGGCCGGTTTAAGTGAGTGGAAACCGATGAGTACAACACTGTTTGACCCGGTACAACTGGGACGGATGCAACTGGCCAACCGCATCGCGATGGCGCCGATGACGCGCTCGCGGGCCACCGATGACGATCTGCCCACCGACCTGCACGCGACGTATTACAGCCAGCGCGCCTCCGCCGGGCTGATCGTTACCGAGGGCGTGCAGCCCAGCAAGAACGGCAAGGGCTACTGCCGCACGCCGGGTATCTATAACGCACAGCAGGTGCAGGCCTGGCGTGCGGTGACGGACGCCGTCCACCAGCGCGGCGGACACATCGCCCTGCAGATCATGCACTGCGGGCGCATCGCCAGTCGCGTCAACCAGGACCCGGCGGCGGAGATCGTGGCCCCCTCGGCGATTGCCGCCAGAGGCAAGATATTCACTGAACAGGGCATGAAGCCCTTCGACGAGCCGCGCGCACTGGACATACAGGAGATTCCGGGCGTGATCGAGGAGCATCGGCAGGCCACTGCAAACGCCTATGAGGCGGGCTTCGATGCGGTGGAGTTGCACTGCGCCAGCGGCTACCTGCCGGCGCAGTTTCTGTCGACCGGAACCAATCACCGCGAGGATCGGTACGGCGGGTCGCTGGAAAACCGGCTGCGCTTCGTGCTGGAGCTGCTGGCGGCGATGAATTCAGTCGACGGCGCTGATCGGGTGGGCATCAGGATCTGTCCGGGCAACCCCTTCAACGACCTGTCCGACGACGACCCGCAGGAGACCTTCGCGGCGCTGTTACAGGCGATCACGCCGCTGGAACTGGCCTATCTGCACCTGATCCGCCTGCCCGCCGGCGCCATCGACAACCTGGCACTGGTGCGGGACAACTATCGCGGCAAGCTGATCGTGAACGATGGCTACGATTTCGACAGCGGCCAGCAGGCCGTCGCCGAAGGGCAGGCCGACATGGTGTCATTCGGCCGCAATTATATCTCCAACCCGGACCTGGTAGAGCGCTACCGGCGCGGTGCCTCACTGGCCGACATGAATCTGTCCACGCTGTATACGCCGGGCCCCGAGGGGTATATCGACTACCCGGCGCTCGATACCTGATTATTGCACATCCAGAGTTGGGTATGAGTCCAACGGTCTATCGTGAGCGAGGCTTTAGATTCTACTTCTTCTCCAGAGAGGAAGCGCGACGTCATGTTCACGTCCACTGTACCGAAGGCGAGGCCAAGCTCTGGCTAGAACCTGAAGTAGCTCTAGCGAAGAACTATGGCCTTTCTGACAGGCAATTGGCTAAAATAGTGGAAGTAACGCAGGAGCATTGCGATGAATTCGTCACTGCCTGGGATTCCTTCTTCGGGAACTGAAATCACAAATGTATCGAGCCATGGGCTTTGGCTGCTGTCAGACGGTTGTGAATATTTTTTGGCCTTCGAGGATTTTCCCTGGTTTAAAGAAGCAGCGATCGGGAAGATATTGAACGTAGAGCTTGTTTCTCCCCACCACTTCTATTGGCCAGACCTCGATATTGACCTTGGTATTGATTCCATTGTGCACCCGGAGCGCTACCCCCTCAAGGCAAGGTGATACAAGAACACCATATCGAGCGTGGCAGGTACAAGTGCTGACCCGAACGGGCCACCGAAACGGGTATTAAGGCTTGAAAGAGCAGGCCGGAAGAGTGGTCCGGCGCTTACTTTTTGCCAAAAATGCGCTTGAAGAAGTTCCTGATTGCGTCCCAGATGACCCGGAATACCACTGCCACCACGTTGATGGAATCTTCCGTCTCGAGCGCCGGTGGTGGTGCGGCTGAAGTGCCCGCCACCTCGCTGGCGGGGCTGCCGGGCGCCGGTTGATCCAGTCGCGCCTGGGCGTTGGCGACGAACTTCTTGATGATCTGCTGCGACACGCCCTGGATCATGCCCCGGCCCACCTGCATGATGCGCCCGGTCAAATCGATGCTGGAGGCGACATCCACTTCCGTGCCGCCCTCGGGAAGCGACTGCAGCTTCGCCTTGATGGTGCCGCTGACGGTGCCGCCGCCTTTTTCCTTGCCCTCGGCCAGCATGACCACGGAGTAATCTTCCCTGTTCATATCCGTGTAGGTGATGGTGCCCTGGTAGCTGGCGGTGACCGCGCCCACCTTGAGCTTGACGTTGCCCACGAAGCGCGTCTCGTCGACGATTTCTGCCAGCGAAGCGCCGGGCATGCAGGCGATAATATTCTCCGGCGTCAGCATGAACTGCCAGGCGGTATCGATCGGTGCGGATACCCGGAACGTTTCTTGGAATTCAATGGCCATTACATATCCTCGATTTTCGGCCACTATACTAACATTTTTCCCGGCGTCCTTCGTTCGCATCGGTTCAAAAATGGCCATATTGGAGTCCCTTGGGGTCGCAAACGACGGTGGGCTTTCGCCGTTTGGCACGGGGGCGGGCGGTTCCTGTCCCCATATGATATTGATCCGTCCGATTCAGATGTGTTCGGGGCCGGTATCAAGCCAATCAACTGGCTAGAATCAGGGAATAGTCACCACAAATGCTGTACTCGGGGGTCGATATGAAATTCGCACTGGCTACACCTGCTATCCAGAATTATCCCGCCGGTATGGCGCCGTGGGAGCCCGGTGCGGGTGGTGCCGAGGTGCTGCGTTTCGCCCGTACCGCCGACAAGTTGAGCTGGGACTGGCTGACGGTGCCGGAACACGTGCTGATGCCGGCGGAAATGGTCGATATGATGGGCGATCGCTTCGCCGAGGGGATCGCCACATCGGCGGTGCTGCTGGGTGCCACCGAGCGCATTCGCCTGCTGACCTATGTCCTGGTATTGCCCTACCGCCATCCGGTGATGCTGGCCAAGCAGATTGCGGCGATGGATTTCCTCGCCGGCGGCCGCTTTACCCTGGGTACTGCGGTGGGGCATATCGAGCGGGAGTTCGAGATACTCAACGTGCCGTTCAAGGAGCGCGGCAGGATGACCGACGAATACCTGCAGGCCATCAAGGAGTGCTGGACGTCCGAGCGCCCGCAGTTCGACGGCCAATATGTCAAGTTCAGCGATATCGCAGTCAACCCCAAGCCGCCGCAGCAACCGCACCCGCCCATTTTTATCGGCGGCAATTCCAGGGCGGCGATGCGCCGCGCCGCAGTGCACGGCGATGGCTGGATCCCCTGGCTGATCACTGCCGAGGAACTGCCCGAGTGCATCGATTACATGCGCGCGCAGCCCGAATTCGAGGCCAAGGCGGACCGCTTTGAAATCGTCATGCCCACCACCTCCTACAACGTGGAAGACTACTCCCACGAGGAGATGGGCGAGACCAGGATCGCCGCAGAGCGCGACGAAATCATGCGCGATATCGAAAAACTGCAAAAGGCCGGCATCACGGTGGCCCAGGTGATGCCCCCGCGCGTAGAAACCTTCGAGCAGTGCCTGGAATGGGTGGAGTGGTTTGACAGCGACATCATTCCCAATTTCCGCTAGGCCGGACCGGGGCAGCGCCGCACACGGCCGGTGCCGTCTCGCAGCGGCGCGGGAGCCCGGTTCTGCACCTGATTATCCCTGCACAGGAGTTACAGCATGTCCTCTGACGACAACCTGATCCTCACGCGCGTCGAGGACAACGTCGGTATTATCACCCTCAATCGGCCCGACAAGCTCAATGCGCTGAACTGGGAGCTGGCCCAGGCGCTCGCGAGACAGCTCTACACCTGGCGCGATGACGACGAGGTGCGCGCCATCGTGCTGCACGGCTCGGGCCGCGCTTTTTGCGCCGGCGGCGATGTGGACTGGATCGCCGGCGAGGGCGACCGGCCGCTGCCGGGAACCTCCGATCCGTCCCGGCCGATTCCGCGCTCCCAGCGCAAGACGCCGGGCGGGCCGCTGTTTGATGTGGTGCGCCAGATCGTCGCCGTCGACAAGCCGGTGATCGCCGCCGTCCACGGCGCGACGGTCGGCGCCGGGCTGTCCTACGCCATGGCCTGCGATCGCCGCTTTGGCGATACCACCACCAAGATGGCGGCCATTTTTACCAGTGTCGGCGTGGCGCCCGACTGCGGTATTTCCTATTTCCTGCCGCGCATCGTCGGGCTGCCCAACGCACTGATGATGGTGGAGACCGGCAGGATGTTTAAAGCCGCTGAATGCAAGGAACTGGGACTGCTCGACGAGTTGGTGGATGAGGGACAGGCCTTTGCGGCAGCGCTGGCCTACGCCAGGGAACTGGCCGGCCGCGCCAGTGTCGCAGTGGACATGGCGCGCCGCATGATCCATATGTCGGCGGCGGGCTCGAGCCTGGAGGAAATCCTGGATTTCGAAGGTATCGCCGGTGTGATCGTGGCATCCACCTCGGACGCCAAAGAGGGTACCATGTCGTTCCTGGAAAAACGCAAGCCGGTGTTTCGCGGCGTGTGAGGAACACGAGGTTCGGCGGTTACCCACAACATAGCTTTGTAACGAGTATTTGCGATGAAGCCCGCTCCCTTTGATTACTACGCCCCCGATACGCTCAGCGATGTGGTGGCGCTGCTGCAACGTCTCGAAAACGACGATATCGACGCCAAGGTGCTGGCCGGCGGCCAGAGCCTGCTGCCCATGCTCAGCCTGCGCGTGGCGCGCCCGGAAGCGCTGGTGGACCTGCGCAAGCTGGCGGACCTCAACTATATCCGCGAGGAGGGCGACACCCTGGCGATCGGCGCCATGACCACCAAGAGCGCGGTCGAGGACTCGCCCCTGGTGCAGCGGCGCCAGCCGCTGTTGCACGCGGCGACCCGACTGGTCGGACACCGGCAGATCCGCAACCGGGGCAGCTTCGGTGGCTCCTTCACTCAGGCGGACCCCGCCTCCGAATACCCGGCCGCGGCCATCGCCCTGGACATGGAGCTGAAGGTCGTGGGACCCGACGGCGAGCGCCGTGTCGCGGCCCAGGACTTTTTCATCACCTACATGACCACCGATCTGGACACCACCGAGGTGTTGACGGAAATACGCGTGCCCGCCCTGCCTGCGGGAACCGGCTGGTCGTTTCAGGAAATCGCCCGCCGCCACGGCGATTTTGCCATGGCCGGCGTCGCCGTCACCCTCCGGGTTGAAAACGGCGTGTGCCGCGCGCCGCGTATCGTGGCCTTCGGGGTCGGCGCGACTGCCTTGCGCCTGCCCGAGGCGGAGCAAGTGGTGGATGGTAAGGCGCTGGATAGCGCCCTGTTCCAGGAGGCGGGCCACGCCGGCGCCGCCGCGCTGGAGGAACCGTCCAGCGATGTGCACGCCAGCGCCGATTACCGCCGGCAACTGGTGGCGGTGCTGGTCGCCAGGGGGCTGGCCGAGGCCGTCGCGCGCAGCGCTGCCTGAGGCAGGCCCCGCACCCGACTGCGCGCAGGCGCGATCCAACGAAAAGAGGTTTTGTACGATGACCACCCGGCATCAAATCAGCGTTACCGTCAACGGCGTGAACTACCAGCGCGAGGTGGACGCCCGCCTGACGCTCGCCGACTTCGTGCGCCACGACCTGTCGCTGGGCGGCACGCACGTGGGCTGCGAACACGGCGTTTGCGGCGCCTGCACCATTTTGGTAAACGGTGCGTCCATGCGCTCCTGCCTGATGCTCGCGGTGCAGGCCGACGGCGCCGAGCTGACCACAGTCGAGGGCTTGAGCCGGAACGGCGAACTGCACCCGGTGCAGCAGGCTTTCATCGACCGGCACGGCCTGCAGTGCGGTTTCTGTACCCCGGGCTTCCTGATCAGCACCGCCGAGTTGCTGCAGGGCAACCCCAATCCGTCTGACGATGAAATCGCGGACGCCCTGGGCGGCCACCTGTGCCGCTGTACCGGTTACCAGTCCATACTGGAGTCGGTGCAACTGGCGGCGCAGATGATGCGCGAGGGTACCATTGTGGACGCGGCGTCTCCCGCCGAGGCTTAAACCGGGCGCGGCGCCCGGGTGTCGCCGGGTGATGGCACAGGCTGTTTCAACTAGAGACTGATTATGACGACCGACATGAACAATTCCCTGTATGAACTGCCCACCGAGTCGCCCCGTTTCGTCGGGCAGCAGGTCAGGCGGATCGAGGATCCCGCGCTGGTCAGTGGCAGTGTCGAGTTTATCGACAACGTGACGCTGCCGGGCATGCTGCACGCGGCCATTTTGCGCTGTCCGCACCCGCACGCCCGCATTGTCAGCATCGATACCACCGCTGCCCGGCAGCTGCCCGGCGTGGTGGCGGTGCTCACCGGCGAGGACGTCAAGCGCTGGTGCAACCCCGTGGTGACGGCGCCCGAAGGGTGGGGCGCCTACTGCCTGGCAGTGGACAAGGCGCGCTTTGTCGGCGAGCCCGTGATGGCGATTGCCGCCACCGATCGCTACATTGCCGAGGACGCCTGTGAGCTGGTGGAGGTGGAATACGAGGTGCTGCCGGCGGTGCCCGATGCGCCGGCCGCGATCGCCGCTGACAGCCCGCTGCTGTTTGAAAATCAAAACAGCAACGTCATGCTGCAGCGGGTCTACGACTGGGGCGAGGTGGAGCCTCTGTTCGAGCGCGCCGATCACATCGTGCGCGAGACCTTCCGCTGGAACCGGGTCGGCGCCAACCCCATGGAGACCTTCGGCTGTATCAGCCAGTGGAATCTCGCAGACAACAGTCTGACCTGCCGCGGCTCCTACCAGACGCCCAGTTTCATGGTGCTGGGACGCTCAGCATCGCTGAATTTGCCCTCGAACAAGGTGCGCATTATCGCCCACCCCCACGGCGGCAGCTTCGGCGGCAAAGGCGGGCCGCGCGGTACCGACATTTCGGCCCTGCTGTCGCGCAAGGCCGGCGGCCGGCCGGTGAAGTACATCGAGGACCGCGCGGAGTACCTGCTGGCCGGCGGCGGCCAGAGCTGGGACCGCTATTACGAGGCGGCGCTGGCGGTCATGGCCGACGGCACGGTGACCGGCCTCAAGGTAAAGCTGCTGGATGACCAGGGCGCCGGCGCCGAGGGCTATGGTACGATCTCGGTGGCCAAGCCGCTGGCGGCCTTTACCGGACCCTACCGGATCCAGGCGGCGCAGTACGACCTGACCGTGGTGGCCACCAACCGCGCGCCCACCTTTGCCTACCGCGGCTACGGGCCGCCGCCGCACAACCTGGTGCTGGAGACCCTGATGGACAGCGCCGCGCGCGAACTGGGTATCGACAGCGCGGAGATTCGCCGGCGCAACTACATCCAGCCGGAGCAGTTCCCCTACACCATCCCCAGCGGCAACGAATACGACAGCGGCAACTACCCCGAAGTGCTGGCCCGGGCGCTGCAGATGGCCGATTACGAGGCGCTTCGGGCACAGCAGCAAACGGCGCGCGACGAGGGCCGCTACCTGGGCATCGGCGTGGTCAGCACGGTGGAGCCCGGCGTGTTCGACTGGAACGCCTACCGCACCGCCGGGGTGCAGGGCGTCGGCGTCCCCGAAGGCGCGCGGGTCAATTTCGATATGCTGGGACAGGTGACCGTTACCGTGGGCTTTGCCCTGGAAGGCCAGGGGCAGTACACGGTGGCGGCGCAGGTGGTGGCCGATTATTTCGGCCTGGAGATGGACGCGGTGCGCGTGGTCTGCGCCAGCAGCGACGCGGCGCCGCCGCATTTCGGCCCCGGCGGCAGCCGCGTGGGCGTCGCGCTCACCGGCGCCGTACTGGGTGCCTGTCACAAGATTGCCGAGAAGTTTCGCCGTGTTGGCGCGGTGCTGCTACAGTGTGAGCCCGACGACCTGGAACTGGCGGGGGGCGCAGTGCGCATGCGCGAGCGTCCGGAAGCGCAACTGGGCCTGGCCGACCTGGCGGGCACCATGCTGGCGCGCAGCGATCTGCTGCCGCCGGATATGGACCCGCACCCCGGCGCCACCCATGTGTGGACGCCGCCGGGTCGCACCGAGCCGGACGAACAGGGGCGCTGCAAGAGCTACCTCACCGCCGCCAACGCCACCCATGTGGTGCTGGTGGAAGTTGATCCCGACACCGGCGTGACCGAAATACTCAAGTACGTTATCGTCGATGACTGCGGCACGCGCCTCAACCCGGCCAACGTCGAGGGCCAGGTGCAGGGCGGCGTGGCCCAGGGTGTGGGTGCGGCGCTGCTGGAACAGTATGTCTATACCGAAGACGGCCAGCCACTGGTCTCCACCTTCGCGGATTACCTGATGCCGACATTGCACGAGGTGCCCATCACGCAGAAGGGCGCTGTGGTGACGCCGTCACCCTTTACCCCGCTGGGTGCCAAGGGCTGTGGCGAAGGCTCGATACACATTACCCCGGCGGCGGTGATCTGCGCCATCAACGATGCGCTGCAGCCCCTGGGGGTGAAGGTGCGGGAGACCCCCGCCTCGCCCAGTCGTATCTGGAACTTGATCAGGGAGGCCGGCACTTAGCGCCGGTGGGCGCCTGGCGCTGGCCGCTAAATTGATATTGACACCAAATTCAACCAGCGTGTCATTCGTCGCGGTTCGTGCCGCGCAAACCAGTGCCGCGGCACTGTCACCATAAGGAACGGTTGATGGCTCGGGAAGAAACCTATGATGTTGTCGTGGTCGGTACCGGCGCAGGCGGGCTGCTCGCCGCGCTGCGCGCGGCTTACCTGGGGCAGTCGGTGCTGGTGCTGGAAAAAGGTGCGCAGTTTGGCGGCACCTCGGCCAAGTCCGGCGGGGGGCTGTGGATTCCCCGAAATGAACTCATGGCCGCAGTGGAGATCAGCGATTCGCGCGAAGAGGCCTTTGAATACCTGCGTACCCTGATCGATGATCGGGTAGACGATGCAGCGCTCTACACCTACATCGACAACGCGCCGCAAATGCTCCGCTTTCTCATGGAGTCATCCCCTGTACAGTATATCGCGGTAGCCGGTTACGCCGACTACTACCCGGATTTGCCGGGCTGGAAGTCGGGCGGACGCGCGCTGGATGCGCTGCCGATCGATGGCCGGCCCATGGGCGATGCGCTCTACGACATGGTGGAGACGCCGCGCCAGTCCAAGGCCATGGGCATGGTGGCGATGAGTATCGTCGAGGGCTCGGCGATCCTGGCGACGGCGCCGGGCTGGAAAAAAACACTCGCCAGGATATTTCTGAAGTACTTCCTGGATATTCCGGGGCGGCTGCGCGGCACTCGGGACCGGCGCCTGACCCAGGGCAATGCACTGATCGGCGGTCTGTGGCTGGCGCTGCGCGAGCGCGGCGTGCCGCTGTGGCTCAACGCGCCGGTGCGCGAGCTGCTGCACGAGGGCGACCGGGTCACTGGTCTGATGGTGCAGCGCGACGGGCAGCAGATGGTGCGCGTGCTGGCGCGTCGTGGCGTGGTGATTGCCGCCGGCGGTTTCGAGGCCAATCAGGCCATGCGCGAACAGTACCTGCCACAGCCCACCAGTGCCCAGTGGAGCGCGGGCAATCCGCACAACACCGGCGACCTGATTCGCCAGGCGATGGACCTGGGCGCGGCCGTGAAACTGATGGATGAAGCCTGGTGGGCGCCGGTGTTCAAGGTGGATGGCTTCGAGCAGAACTTTGTGCTGTTCACCGAAAAATCCAAGCCGGGCCTGATGCTGGTCGATCGCACCGGCGAGCGGTTCATGAACGAGGCCATCACCTACAACAGTTATGGGGAACAATTCTATCGTGCTCGCGAGCGCGGCCACGACTGCGTTCCGGCTTTCGCCATCTTCGACAGCCGCTACCGCAAGAACTACATGTTCGGTCCCCTGCTGCAGCGCTCCTACACCCCGGACTGGATGCACCGCCAGTTATTCCGGCGCGGACTGATGGTCAAGGCCGACACACTGCGGGAACTGGCGCTGAAACTCGATATCGACCCGGCCGGGCTGGAGGCCTCGGCGGCGCGCATGGACCGCTATGCGCGCCAGGGTAGCGACGAGGAGTTTCATCGCGGTGACAACGACCACGATCGCTACTACGGCGACCCCTCGGTGACGCCCAATCCCTGCCTGGCCTCGATCGACGAGCCGCCTTTTTTTGGCGCCAGAATCTATCCCGGGGATATCGGCACCAAGGGCGGATTGGTCACCGACAACGACGCCCAGGTGCTGGACGAGGCGGGCAATGCCATCCGCGGGCTCTACGCCGTCGGCAACAGTGCCGCCTCGGTGATGGGCGACAAGTATCCCGGCGCCGGCTGTACGCTCGGCCCGGCCATGACCTTTGCTTATCTCGCTGTCAACCATATGATCGGCGCAGCCGCCGAATGACAGTCCGCGCGTGCAGCGGCGCTATGCACCTGCCCCGAGGTCGCTCCACACGAGGGAAGTAAGCGCGCCAGTAACGACGGCAATAATCCACAGGAGTACAGTCCAATGCGTTTTACACTGAGTATGGGTTTGGGGGGCTACCAGCACTACCAGACGATCGCCCCGGCGGCCGAGGAGAGCGGCTGGACGTCCGTCTGTATTCCGGACAGTATTTTCTTCCCCTCCATCACCGAGTCGGAGTACCCCTATCTGGATACGGACACCGTGCGCCAGGCGCTGGACGGCGTGCCGGTGATCGAGCCCTTTGTCGCCATGGCACAAATGGCGGCGGTCACTAAAACGCTGCGCTTCTACCCCGCGGTGTTGAAAGTGCCCGTGCGCCAGCCGCTGATCCTGGCCAAGTCGCTGAGTTCACTGGCCGTGGTCAGCGGCAACCGCATCGCCCTGGGCGCGGGGCTGAGCCCCTGGAAGGAGGACTTCACTTACAACGGCGTCGATTTTGAGCGGCGCGGCAAGCTGTTGGACGAGTGTATCGCCATTATCCGCGGCGCCATGAGCGGCGACTATTTCGAATACGCCAGCGACAACTATCAGTTTGGCCCGATGAAACTGTCCCCGGTGCCCGAGCGCCCGGTACCCATCCTGATCGGCGGCCATGCCAAACCCGCCCTGCGCCGCGCCGCGCGCCTGGGCGACGGCTGGATCTCCGCCAACGCCGAGTTCGATGAACTGCAGGGCATGATCGGCGAGCTCGATGCGTTCCGTGCCGAGTACGGCAGCGCTGCGCGGGACGATTTCGAGGTCCACGTGTCCTACACCGGGGCCAGAAGTCTGGATGAACTGCGCGGATTGGATGAACTGGGCGTCACGGATATCTGCATTGCCCCCTGGAATGCCTACGACCCCGGTCTCGACCTGCAGGGCAAACTGGACAGCCTGCGCCGTTTTGCCGAGGATGTGATCCAGCACTGGTAATCCCACACGGTGGTAAGGAGTACACGGCGTATGAACGTAAAATTGACCCTGGGTATCTACGGGCTGGAGCATTTCCACGGCGGCGATATGCGCGCCGTGATCGACCTGGTGGGCCAGGCCGAGGCCATGGGCTACGATCAGATGAATATTACCGATCACGTGGTGATGGGCGAGAACACCCACAGGTATCCCTACGGCGAATTTCCCACCGCGCCGGATGCCAACTGGTGGGAGCCGGTGGTGATCATGTCGGCCATCGCGGCCGCCACCCGCACCATCCGCCTGGGAACGGGTATTCTCATCGGTCCCCTGCGCTCGGCTGTACTGCTGGCGAAACAGGCCGCGACCCTGGATGCCCTGTCCGGCGGCCGCCTGGATCTGGGCCTGGGTACCGGTTGGCAACGGGAGGAGTACGAAGCCTCGGGTATTCCCTTCGAGGATCGCGGCCAGCGCCTGCGCGACCAGGTGGCCGCCTGTAAGGTACTGTGGCGCGATGCGCCGGCGAACTTCAGTTCCGAGACCACCCGCTTCGAAAACATCTACTGCCGGCCCGCGCCGGTGCAGCCCGGCGGTGTGCCGCTGTGGTTTGGCCTGGCGCCCACCGACGCCAACCGCCGCCTCATCGTCGAACACGGCGTGGGCTGGCTGCCGATATTTAACGACCCGCAGCAGTTGCGTGCGCCCATCGCGCAGTTGCGGGAAGAGTTTGCCGCGGCCGGCCGCGATTCCGATGAACTGCAGGTACGCGCTACGTTGAACGTTGCCTATCGCGCGGATGGCAGCGCGGACATCGACGCCTCCCTGGCCAACGCCGAGGCCCAGGTGGCGGCGGGGGTAACTCAGATCGAGATGTTGCCGGTGGCGCTGACGCGCAAGCCCGAGGAGATTGTCCCGGTGATGCAAACCGTGGCGCAGGCGTTGAAGTCCTGAGCCGCAGCCCTGTCACCCACACTATTGATAGCGCGAGGTCGAGCCGATGACTGAACATGCCGAGACAGGTGCTGCGGCCGGCAACGGCCTGCTGCGCGGCAAGGTGGCGGTGGTCACCGGCGGCGGCGACGGCATTGGCGGCGCCATCAGCCGCACTTTTGCCCGCGCCGGCGCCCGGGTGTTCATCTGTGACATAGACACCGCACGCGCGCAGCGCACACTCGCGGATATTCGCGCAGTCGGCGGCAGCGCCGAGGCGCTGGTGGGTGATATCCGCGACAAGTCGGTCACCGCGCAGTTACACCGCGACGCGCTGGCTTTTGGCGCCGGCCGCGTGGATATACTGGTGAATAACGCCGGCCACTTCATGCCCTACAAGCGCTTTGTCGACAGCGCTGAAGAGGACTGGGACACCCAGTACCAGATCAGCTTCCTGCACGTGCTGCGCTGTAGCCGCCTGTTTCTGGAAACCATGTACGCGCAGCGCAGCGGCGCGGTGATCCACGTCTCCAGTGTGGAGGGACAGCGCGGGATTCCCGGCAACGCGGTGTACTCCGCCTTCAAGGCGGGCCTGATCAACTTTACCCGCAGCCTGGCGGTGGAGTCCGGTGCTTTTGGCGTGCGGATCAACTGTCTGGCGCCGGACATGACGCACACGCCGCAGACGCCGATGAACGACTGGCTGCCCGAGCGCGACAAAGTCCAGTGCTGGGTGCCGCTGGGGCGCTTTGCGCAGCCCGACGAACAGGCCGACGTGGCCCTGTTTCTGGCCTCCGACCTGTCGCGCTTCGTCACCGGGGAAACCATCAACGCCGACGGCGGCACCATGGCTGCCAGCGGCTGGTACAAGGTGCAGCCCGGCGTCGAGAACTGGTCCAACACGCCGGCCATGGTGCCGGCGGCATTCGATATCAGCCCCGAATAGAAACCCCGCAATATAAGGAAGGTTGCGCTATGCACGATCTGCTAGCCATTCAACAACTGGCCTGTCGCTATGCCCATACCGTGGACCATCGCAAATACGCCGAATTCGACCGGGTGTTCACGCCCGACGGGCTGCTGCAACTGCCGAAAACACCGCCCTGTGAGGGTCTGGACGCCATCCGCGCAGCCGTGCGGCATATAGAGCAGTACAAGCGTACCCTGCACCACATTAACAATGTAATGGCAGATGTTTCCGGCGATTCCGCCACGAGTGAAGTGTACTGTCTGGCCGAGCATATCTACGACGGTCAGGATGGCCGCGAGTGGAAAATGGACTGGGGTATCCGCTACGAGGACGAGCTGCGGCGCACCGCGGCGGGCTGGCGCATCGCCCAGCGCACGCTCCACCTGATCTGGACCCAGGACGCCCCGCTCAGCCCCAGTGATTTCATGTGAGATGCCGCCGGGGGGCTTGTGTCGCGCTGGCAGGCGGCATCGGCCCCGGGCCCAGGGAGTAAACCATGCCTGAGACTAAAATAGCCTTTGTGACCGGCGCCAGTCGCGGCATCGGCAAAGCCACTGCGCTGGCACTGGCCGAGCGCGGCTTCGACCTGGTGCTCAGCGCGCGCACCGTGAGCCGCGGGGAACAGCACCACGACATCGCGGTGCCCGGTTCGCTCGAGGAAACCGCCGAACTGGTGCGCGCCGCGGGACGACAGGCGCTGACGCTGCCCATGGACCTGCTGCAGCCGGCCACCCTCGAGGCGTGCTGGGCACAGGTCATGCATGAGTGGGGGCGCGTGGACGTACTGATAAACAACGCCGTGTATCAGGGCGAGGGCACCTTGACGCGGGTGCTCGATCTGCGCGAAGAGGACCTGCAGCGCGTGTTTCAGGGCAATGTCTTTGCCCAGGTAAAGCTGACGCAACTGGCCCTGCGGCATATGCAGGCACACGGTGGCGGTCGCATTATGAACCTGGTGTCGGACTCGGCGATGCTGGCTCCGGTGGCCCCGGTGGATCGCGGCGGCTGGAGCTTTGCCTACGCCGCCAGCAAGGCGGCCCTGCAGGTACTGGCGGGAATCGTGAAGGTGGAGCTGGAGTCAGACGAGGTACTGGTGTTCAATGTCGAACCCGGCCTCGTGCTTACCGAAGCGATGCAAGAGCGCGGTATGGACGAGGCATTCGCCAGCCGCTGGGGCGGCGCCCCGCCCTCGGTTCCGGCGGCAGTGATGGCCTGGTTGGCAACCGACGCGGGCGCCCGCGAATTTCACGGTGAACTGGTGTCCGCACAGAGAACCGCGCTCAAGCGCGGCTTGCACGCGGACTGGCGTTGATATTTTAAATTTCAGGGGCCCTGTCTATCGGGCCGGTGTTTTCCTGCCGTCGGCTTCCAGCAGGGCGGACTCGATAAAACGCGAGGCCAGGCGTAGTTCGTTTGCCACGCTGAAGTCCGGGTCCGCCAGCCAGTTCAGCATGCCGTACACGTAGACTCCGGTGATGTACTGGTACAGGCGCCCGGGTGACATGTCGCGGCGCACCTCGCCCTTTTCCACGCCCTCGCGCAGCAGTTGTTCCATGCGGGCCTGCAGCAAAGGGAAGCGCTGGTGCTCGCGCTCTTCCGGCGGGCTCTCGTAGGAGCGCAGGAACTGCAGCAGCAGCGTGCGCGCCATCGGCGGCGCGGCGAGCGCTGTGCCTGCGATATGATCAAAAAAACCGCGTATCTGGCTGGCGGTACTGCCGCCCCGGGCCCGGCTGCGATCCACCGCCTGGGCAAAATGGCGGTCCATCGCCGGCATCAGGGTGTGCAGGATGGCCAGTTTGCTGGGAAAGTAATTAAACAGTGTGGGCTTGGAGATATCCGCGGCTTCGGCAATCATCTCCACGGTGCTGGCATCGTAGCCGACGCTGGCAAAATGCCGTTGGGCGGCGCGCAGTATGCGCTTGCGCGTCTCGCGTTTTTTGCGCTCCCGGCGGCTTTCAACGGGCGCCTCTTTACCGACCACTGGTCACCTGTTTGGGTTCTGTATGGACTCATCGCCGCACCGTACGGGCGATGGTGCTGTTTGCGTGGCGTAAACCGAGCAGTGCGCCCTGCGTGGTCCGGCCCTCACCTGGGCGGCCCTCACCTGGGCGGCCCTCACCTGGGCAAACCCAACCTACGTGTAATAAAAAAGGCGGCAACCCGGAGGTGGCCGCCTTTTGATCGACACCCCTGGCTCAGTACTCGTAGTTGAGTTCCAGGCCGTAGGTGCGCTCCTCACCGTACTGCTCGGTGACCATGCCCAGAGCTTGACCGAAGTTGATGCTGAAGGTGGGATAGTCGTCATCCAGCAGGTTGTTCCCCCACAGCGTGAGGCGCAGCATGCCGTCGCCCACCGGGATCTGCTCCAGGCTGAGGCGCGCGGTGACCAGGGTCCGCTCATCCATCATCTGGTGTGGGTAGTGAATCGGCGTGTTGCCCACCGATCCGGTCCACAGTGCCGACTCCGCCCACTCATCCGCCCAGTTGGCCTGGATGAAGCCGGTTACCTCGCCGATAGAGGTATAGGCAAAGGTGTAATCGACGGAGACATTCAACTGGTTGGACGGCGAGGTGCCGCGCAGGGCGTCTTTCGCGCCGTCGAGACAGGCGATAGGTGTACCGTCGGGATTGAAGGTACAGGTGTCGGGGAACTCATCGAAGTCACCGTGGACATAACTGTAGCCCAGGCCGACGATCATGTCCGCGATCGGCGCCACAGTGATCTCGATTTCGCCGCCCCAGCGGTCGGCTTCACCGGCGTTGCTGGTCAGGCTGGTCTGGGCGCCGGTGGGGCTGGCCTTGATCTGGCTGACCTGCAGGTCTTTGTAGACATAGGTGTACAGGGCGCCGTTGATGCGCAGGCGGTTGTTCCACCAGTCGCTCTTGAAACCGATCTCCCACTGTTCGATGGTCTCCTCGTCGAACATGTTGCCGAACACCTCACCGTTGAAGTTGCCGCTGCGGTAACCGGTGGCGTAGCGCAGGTAGACATTGGCCTCGTCGGTCACGTCGTAGGCCAGGGTGAAGTTGCCGCTGCCATTATAGAAATTCTCGTCGTCGCGTCTGGAGCGCGCCGGGGTCACGCCGAAGGGGCCCACGACTGCGCCGTAGTCCCAGAACACGTCTTTCGATTCCTCGGTGTAGCGCAGCCCGAGGGTGAGGGCCAGGCGATCGTCGAGGATCTGCGGCCGCCAGGTGGCCTGGCCGTAAACTGCAAAGGCCTCGCTCTCCAAGTCGTAGTTCTGGTAACCGACGCCGCCCAGCGGTGCCAGGAAAATCGCGTTGCGGCGGTAGTTTGCCTCGTCCTCGAAGTAGTACAGCCCCAGCGCGTAGTCCACGCGCTCGGTGGTGCCGATCATCTGGAACTCCTGGGAGAACTGCTCGTAGTCCGACCGGGTGTCCTGCTTGGAGTCAAAGGCGCCGATGGTGTCGATGCCATTCCAGACGGCATCGATGGGCAGTTGCGGAATGTTCGGGTCGAAACCACCGGTGACACCGTAAAGCTGGCCCAGGGTCAGGTGCACCAGCGAGGGGTAGGCACCAGCGCCGTTGGCGTCCAGCCGGCTGTCGATGCCGTCCAGGTCGCCGAACACGAAGGTTTCCACCTCGCGGTAGCCGGTGAGGGATTTGAAGGTCACATCGCCCAGGGCGCCGAGATCGCCGGCATCCCAGGTCAGGGTCAGGGCGTGGCCGTCCACGGTGTTGTCGGATGTCGGGAGGAAATCCGCGGGAACATTGCTGCGACGGCCCTCACCTGCGGCTGCGGTCGCCTGGTAGGCGGCAATTGTATCCTGCAGCGAGGGAATCCAGCGCGAACTGATGCGCGGGTCGGTGCCGGGCGTTGCCGCCCAGGCCTGGGCCTGCAGCAGGGTACCCTGCAGGGCCGCGATGCGCGGTACATTGCCTGCCGCGTCGAGGGGGTTGAAGGCGACCGCCTGCTGCGCGGCGCCGGCTTCGTCGAGTTCGCTGCGATCGTAACTGTAGTCGGCCATGAAGTTGTCGGTGAGCGTCCACTGCAGGGCGATGCGATAGGCCTGCCGGTCCAGTTCATCAAAACCATCGCCGCCGCCGACGCGACCGTACAGCGCGTCGCGCTTGCGCATCTGGGCGCCGAGGTTTACCGCCAGCTCGCCCAGGCCTTCACCCACGGTGCCGACGGCCGGCAAATCCAAGGCGATCTTGCCGCTATAGTAGTCCTCGTTGCCCACACTGCCGGTCACGCGCACCCCGAATTCGCCGCTGGGCTTGCGCGTGATGATATTGATGGCGCCCGCAGTGGAGTTGCGCCCGTACAGGGTGCCCTGCGGCCCGCGCAGCACCTCGATACGCTCGATTTCCGCCACGTCCATGGTGGAGCCCACGATCTTGCCGATATAAATGCCGTCGACATATTGCCCTACCACCGGGTCGTTGGACAGGTTGGCCGGTGCACCGGACGAGGCGCCGCGGATCGAGATGGCGCTGGTGCCGCGGGAGCCCGGCGAGATATTGCCGCCCATGCCGACCACGTTCTGCAGCAGATCCTGCGCGGTGGCGATGCCGCGGTTGTCCAGGTCGTTAGTGCTCAGCGCGACCAGCGAGATCGGCGTGTCCTGGGCGCCTGCTTCACGCTTTTCCGCAGTGACGATCACTTCCTCCAGCATGGGGGCCTGAGCGAAAGTCTGCATGCTTGAGGCAAGCAGTACGGATGAAACAGTGAGTGCGATGGGGTGTGGCAAATGAGCTTGCAGTTTGCGCATGGCTTCCTCTCGAGTGTTGTTGTGGCCGCGGGTTGGTGTCCGGGGCGCTTCTGTTATCTTGTATCTGTCGATCGATTGCTTGTTATTCGTCGGCGGACATAAGTTAACCGGGAGTTAAATATTTGTCCAAAGGCTAATTTACACCCGGGTCTGCCGCGGCGCCACGTTTTTTTTGGTTACTTTTTTACGATTTGCAGGGGGCTGGACATCGCACCTCAAGCCGCCGGTTGCCGCCCTTCCTGCGGAGACTGTAGATAAGCCAGCAGCATGCTCAGCAGTTCCTCGCGAAACTCGCCGGAGCCGAGCAAGCCGGGCTGTTCCAGTGCCGCCCACTGCAGGTTGGCGCGCAGGGTCTTGCGCACGAACAGGCTGAACAGGTCGGTATCGCCCGGGCGCAAGTGGCGGCGGTGGCGGCCCAGGAAGCGGCTGAACCAGGCTTCCCAGGAGGGGTTGTCCAGCGAGCAGGCCAGCTCATCGATACGCGCATGAATGTCGAAGCGGTGCTGGTAGCGGTGATAAAAGTCGGGCGCCAGGCGGTTGAGTTCGCGCAGTTGGGCAATCTCCATATCCACGATGGCCGCCAGGGTCAGTTCCAGTGACTGTCCCGCCAGCCGGTCTATCTCCTCGAAGCGCTCGCGCGCCCGTACCAGCAGAGCGCCGATGATCTCGTCGTAGACATCGACCAGCACCGCCTCCTTGTTGGGGAAGTACTGGTACAGTGAGGAAATATTCACCCCGGCCACCTCGGCGATGCGCGCGGTGGTCAGGTTGTCGGCGCCCTCGCGCTCCAGAATTTGGCGGCAGGCTTCCTGAATGGCCGCCACCAGCATCGTGGAGCGCTGTTGCCGGGGCCGTTTGCGCGGCTGGGGCGGCTGCTCTGCGGGCATCAGCGCAGCACCGCGAGACAAATGTGAGCAGCGCCGGGCAGCGCGGTGTAAAAACCTGTTTTTATCTGTTTAATCATAAGCTTGGAGGGCGCGTTTAAAAACTGAAACACGAATTGCCGGGACCGCGCCAGCGCGCTAGGCTGAGGCGCCATGCTAGCACGAATCAGGAGATCTGAAATGGCAAAACTCGAAGGAAAAACCGCACTGATCACTGGTGCCAGCCGGGGTATCGGCCTGGCGATTGCGCAGCGCTTTGCCGCCGAGGGCGCCGCAGTCGCACTGTGCGCATCGCGCGCGGGCGCCCACGGCGGACTGCGCGGGACGCTGGAAGAAGCCGTCGCCGGGATCGAAGCCCGGGGCGCGAAGGCGGTGGGTCTGGCCTGCGATCTGAGCGATGCAGCGGCCCGCGCCGATCTAGTGGCGCGCGCCGAGGCGGCACTGGGACCGCTGGACATCCTGGTCAACAATGCTGCCGCATCGCGCGTGCAGCTACCCAGTGAGGTAAGCACTGAGCACCGCAGCTGGATGTTCGAGCTGAACGTCAATGCGCCGGTGGACCTGGCGCAACAGGTATTGCCGGGTATGCGCCGGCGCGGCAGCGGCTGGATTCTCAACATCAGTTCGGCCACTTCTAACCAGCCCGCCGTGCCCTATCGCGATTCGCCCCAGGCGGCCCACGTCGTTACCGCCTACGGCGCCACCAAGGCGGCGCTGGATCGCTACACTCAGGGCCTGGCTCATGAGGTGGCCGGCGATGGTGTTTTTATCAATACGCTCGCGCCGGAGAGTATCGTGCTGACTTCCGGGGCGGAATATGTGCGCGATATCGCCAGGCGCAATCCGGACATGCTGGAGCCGGTGGAAATGATGGCCCAGGCGGCGCTGGAGTTGTGCAGCGGCAGGCACGTGGGGCAGGTCACCTACAGCCGGCGTTTTTTGCATTCCATAGCTGGCTTCGTATACAGTCTCGACGGGCAGCAGCGGCTGGGCGATGCGTTTCTGCCCGGCGACCCGGATGCGCCAGGCGCCTGATGGCAGTGGCATGGAATGATTGAAAGGACAGCACTATGAGTATGACTCGGGAAGAATGGCAGGCGGTAGAAGACAGGGTCGGGGCGCGCGTGGGTGCGCTTTACGCCAAAGGCGACTACACCGTGTCCGACCGGGTGGACGAACTGGTTGCAAAGCAGCCCGATGCGCCGGCACTGGTGTATGGCGATCGTCGCTACACCTATGCGCAGTTAAACGACGCGGCGAATTGCTACGCCGCCCTGGCGCTGCAGTACGGCCTGAGAGCCGGCGATGTCGCCTCGATGATGATAGAAAACCGCCCCGAGTTTCTGTTTGCCTGGCTGGGCCTGCTGAAAATCGGCGTCAAGCCGGCGCTGATCAACACCGAGACCAAACAGGCCGCGGTGACCCACGCGGTCAGTACCGTGGACAGCAAGCTGGTGCTGGTGGGCGCCGAGTGCTGGTCGAAATATGCCAGCGGTGATGCGCTGTTTGAGAAGTTTCCCACTGTGGTGATCGCCGATGAGGAAAGTGGAGCCGTCGAGCTGCCGGACGGCGTGGCGGAGTTTGACGATGACATTGCGGTCGTGGCGCCGGAAAAATTCCGCGAGCTGCGCGCCGGCCTCGGCCTGGCGGACACCTGCTGCTATATATTCACCTCGGGTACCACTGGTCTGCCCAAGGCGGCCTATATCACACACGGCAAGTTCCTGTCCGCGGGAGAAATCGCCACCCAGCGCGCCTCGATCGGCCCCGAGGACGTTTTTTACTGTGTCCTGCCCCTGTTTCACGGCGCTGCCCTGATGTCGCTGTACTCCACCGTTCTGGCGTGCGGCGCCTCTCTCGTGGTGCGGCGCAAGTTCAGCGCCAGCGCTTTCTGGAAGGATGTCAGCACTTACGGCGTGACGGTATTCCAGTATGTCGGTGAGGTGTGCCGCTACCTGGTCAACAGCGCGCCCGTTGCGGAAGAAAAAAACCACAGCCTGCGGGTCATGTTCGGCGCCGGCATGGGCCCGGATGTGTGGCGCCAGTTTGTGAAACGCTTTGGCGAGGATATCCACATCCTGGAGGGCTGGGGTTCTACTGAATCCAATTGTTCGCTCATGAATCTGGACAATACGCCCGGCGCCTGCGGGCGGATTCCCTTCAAGGACAAGTCCATCGTGCGGCTCATCAAGTACGATCTGGAGAACGACGAATACATCTACGACAGCCAGGGTTTTCACCTGGAGTGCGGTGTGGATGAAGCCGGCGAGGTCATCGGCTGTGTGCACCGAGCCGACGGCGTATTCGTATCGCCATTCGACGGGTACACGAACAAGGACGAAAGCAACAAGAAACTGCTCTTTGACGTGTTTGAAAAAGGCGACTGCTGGTTCCGGTCCGGCGACCTGCTGAAACACGATGCGCAGGATTACTACTATTTCTATGATCGCATGGGCGACACGTTCCGCTGGAAGTCGGAGAACGTTTCCACCACGGAAGTGGCGCAGCAGTTGACCGCCTGCGGCGACACCGAAATGATCAATGTCTACGGGGTAAAAGTACCCGGTTGCGAGGGCCGCGCGGGTATGGCGGCGGTGGTTATGAAGGAGGGCAAGATCTTTGATCCCCAGCGTTTTTATCGCTGTGCCGTTGCAACGCTGGCGCCCTACGCGGTACCGCTGTTTGTGCGCGTCAGCGGGGAAGCCCAGGTAACGGCCAACTTCAAACTCAAGAAAGTCGATCTGCGCAGCCAGGGTTACGATCCCTCGCGCTTCGAGGATGACCTGTACGTACTGGATCACCGGGCGCAGAGTTACCTGCCCTACAGCGAGCAGTTGCTTGCGGAACTCGATATCCGTCCATTTAGCGATGAGTAATTGGCAGCCGATACATCAGCGACAATGAGTTCTGAACAGGATCAGGCGCTGGCACAGAGCCTGCTCTCGGGTGAGGCCTGGCGGACATTCTGCGATGAATTGAAAGCGGCCGGCGACCTGATCATCAGCGACCAGGTGCCGCAAAGCCCACTGCAAAGGGCGGAAGGGTTCCGCTATTTGACGCGCGTGATGCGCATGGGTCTCGAAATGGTGCTGGAGCACGGCAATCCCGAGGCTCCGCAGTTGTGGTTTCAGGACGAGACGGTCAAGTCCGGGGGAGACAACCCCGACAATCTGTATTACTGGGGTCGTATCCGCGGCAGCTACAGCTATCGCCTGAAGGGTGTGCTGGCGCAGCCGGAGTATCTGACCATCAATATCTACGCCGGCGGCCTGAACCAGCCCGGTGGGCGCCGCATTGTTGCCGATCTCGACGTCGCGGACCTGCAACTGGACAGTGAGGGGCGTTTTAATCTGGTGCTTGCACAGTACCCTCCGGGCGATGAGTGCGCCGGGCAGTGGGTGCCTATTACCGAAGATGCCGGTACCGTGCTGGTTCGCGAGACGGTTGCCGATCGCAGTGCGGCGCGTTCGGAATTTCAGATCGAGCGCCTGGAGCGGGATCAACCGCCCGCACCGCTGGATCCGCTGGCAATGGCCAAGGCCCTGCGCAGTGTGGCGGGGCTGGTGCGGTATTCATCAAAGTACTTCGGCGAGATGGCCCGACAGTGGTCCCATACGCCCAACACGTTTTTTGCCAGCGATGCCGATGCCAGTGCTTCCAGTTTTGGCAACCTCAACTACCAGTACCCGTCTGCCTATTTCGAGGTGGGCGCGGACGAGGCGCTGCTGATACGGTTCCAGCCGCCGCCCTGTGTGTTCTGGAGTCTGGTGTTGTACAACTACTGGATGGAATCACTGGATTACCGCTATCGCCCGATTCACCTGAACAAAGTCACCGCGCAGTTGGACGCGGAGGGTTTTGTCAATATCGTCATCGCCCATCGGGACCCGCAGCTCACCGGTTATCAGTGGCTGGACGTAGAGGGACACACCGAGGGCATCCTCACCCTGCGTTTCGTCGGCGCCGAACCACAACCCCTGCCACACATAGAAAAGGTGCCCTGGTCCAGTCTTCGTCACATGCAGTGATCGGATCGCAGATGCAGATTGGTCCCGGCTGGTTGTCTCATGGCTCGACAGCCACTTCCTATTAGACATGGACTATTAGACATGGACAGGCACTCGCAATCCATCCAATCAGACCAAGTTGGACATGGAAGTTGGACATGAGTTGGACATGAGTTGGACATGGACAGAGTTGGACATGGACAGGCACTCGCAATCCATCCA
>JAGRIH010000050.1 GCA_020443345.1 Halioglobus sp. | reverse complement strand
ATCTCGATCTCGGTCGAGGCGCCGACCTTGATCACGGCCACGCCGCCGGCGAGCTTGGCGACGCGGTCCTGCAGCTTCTCGCGATCGTAGTCAGAGGAGGTGTTCTCAATCTGGACACGGATTTCGCTGACCCGCGACTTGATCGCGTCGTGGTCGCCGGCGCCGTCGATGATGGTGGTGTTGTCCTTGTCCATGGACACGCGCTTGGCGCTGCCCAGGTGCTCCAGGGTCGCGGACTCCAGGTCCAGGCCCACTTCTTCGGAGATCACGGTACCACCGGTCAGGATGGCGATATCCTGCAGCATCGCCTTGCGGCGGTCGCCAAAGCCGGGCGCCTTACAGGCGGACACTTTCACGATGCCGCGCATGTTGTTGACCACCAGAGTCGCCAGGGCTTCGCCCTCGACGTCTTCCGCCACGATTACCAGCGGCTTGGACGCTTTGGCCACCTGCTCCAGCAGGGGCAGCAGTTCGCGGATGTTGGAGACTTTCTTGTCGACCAGCAGGATATAGGGGTCTTCCTGGTCGGCGCTCATGCTCTCCTGGTTATTGATGAAGTAGGGGGACAGGTAGCCGCGGTCGAACTGCATACCCTCCACCACGTCCAGTTCGTTCTCCAGACCGGAGCCCTCCTCGACCGTGATGACACCTTCCTTGCCCACTTTGTTCATGGCCTCGGCGATGATGTCGCCGACGGCGACGTCGCTGTTGGCGGAAATGGTGCCCACCTGGGCGATCGCCTTGCTGTCTTCACAGGGGATGGAGGCTTTGGCGATCTGCTCGACCGCCGCGGCAACGGCTTTGTCGATACCGCGCTTGAGGTCCATGGGGTTCATGCCCGCGGCCACCGACTTGAGGCCTTCGTTGAGGATGGACTGGGCCAGCACGGTGGCGGTGGTGGTGCCGTCACCGGCCTGGTCGGAAGCCTGCGAGGCCACTTCCTTGACCATCTGGGCGCCCATGTTTTCAAACTTGTCCTTCAGTTCGATCTCCTTGGCCACGGACACGCCGTCCTTGGTGACGGTAGGTGCGCCAAAGGACTTGTCCAGGATGACGTTGCGGCCCTTGGGACCCAGGGTTGTCTTGACGGCGTCGGCCAGGACATTGACGCCCTTGAGCATGCGCGCGCGAGCTTTGTCGCCGAAATATACATCTTTAGCTGCCATGATCTGTTTCCTTCATTTACTAATCAGTGTGTTGAATGTAAAGGGGTGTGGCTTATTCGACCACGGCGAAAATTTCGCTTTCACCCATGATGATCAGTTCTTCGCCATCGACCTCGATGGTGTTGCTGCCGGCGTACTGGCCGAAAACGACCTTGTCGCCAACCTTGACTGCCAGCGGGCGCAAATCGCCACTGTCCAGCACCTTGCCATCACCTACCGCCACGACTTCACCCTGGTTGGGCTTCTCCTTGGCGGAACCCGGCAGCACGATGCCGCCTGCTGTGGTCTCTTCCTCTTCCTTGCGGCGAACGACAACGCGGTCGTACAACGGACGGATTTTCATGTGTGTAACTCTCCAGTTTAACGGTGTTATGGGAACCCCAAACGGGGGTTAGCTTGCAGTATTGGGGCGGGCAAACACTTTTCAAGGCCCGCTTAGCACTCTTTTCAAGAGAGTGCTAATTCTAGTCACAGAGCCCGCGCAGTCAAGCGCCGCAGGGGCTGCTGCGGGCAGCGCGAAACCGGTATTTATTACTTATTCATCAACATCCTGGCGAAAGCCATCGGTGTCCACGCGGCGGTATCGACCCTCGATGGTAAGGTGGGAATCTGTGTCGCGCTGTGGTGCGTAGGGTTCCGGTTGGGGGCCGAACAGCCAGCGGGCCAGGCGCCTGCGCAGCGGCCCGACCATGGCGATAAGTGCGGCGATGTCGGTGATCATGCCGGGAACGATCAGTAAAATTCCGGCCAGACCCAGCGCCATGTCGTCCAACAGCAACTGCGGGCCGATAATGCGGCCCTGCTGTGACTGTCGCAGGCGCTCAAACATCCCGCGCCCCTGACGCTGCAGGATGACAAGCCCGAGGCAAAGGGTGCCAAACACATAGGCCAGCGCGGCCAGGGCGCTGGTGTGAATGCCCAGTTCGATCAGGGTAAACAACTCCAGCCAGGGCAGAAGCAGGATTAATAAACGCATAGACTGTGCCTCCGTCCCCCTGGATATGGGGGGCGCACAGAGACTTTACAAGGACAGCCGCGAGGGGCCGGGCGCATCGCACTGCCGCCGGGCTTCGCCACACACCACAGCCAAAGGGCGCCTCTGGCGTCCGCGGGCACCTGTTGCAGCGCCGACCAGCGCGTGGACCTCAGGCACTTTCGGTGGCGTCCCTGAGCACTGGCGCCGCGCGCGACTCATCCGGCACAGGGTGCCGCGGGCAGAAGGCATCGAATACCGCCACCGCTCCCACGCCGTACAGTGAGGCCCACACAAACATCAGCAGGCGCTGATAAAAACGCGCGTCCGCGGCACTGCCAAACTGTGTATCCAGCACCGCCGGGGCCAGGATCACCACCATGGTGAGCAGGGCATAGGACCAGGTCGCTCCGTCGGGCCGCAGACCGGCGCCCTGGAATATACGCGTCCCGAACAGCAGTGACGCCAGCGCAATCAGCAGCGTGTACAGGGTCAGTGACGGCCACACCAGCAGACACTGCCAGCCGATGACAGCGGCGACACCGCCGGCCAGGGTGGATAGCAACAGGGACCGGGCCACGGACCGGCTGCCATTGCCGGACGCCTCCTGCCCCATGGCAGCTACTTTGATCATGACCGCGGCATTGGCGGCACTGGTGCTGGACCACAGGAACCACACGGCAACGGGCAGTACCACGACCATGGCGCGCATGGCATCGCGCCGCGCCAGGTCTGACCGCGCCACCGCGGCGGAAACTGGCGGTGCCAGGTCGGCGGGGGCCCGCGGGTCGGGTAACAGCAGATGACTCAGGCAGGTGACGGCTATGCCCACCACGGCGGCGACGCTCACCCCACCCGCCACGCCGACAAGCGCGTCGACGGAAACCGAACCGACGGCGACGGTCAGGGTCAGGCCGATGGTGATCAGGGTGCCAACGGCCGCCGCTCCACCGCGCGCGGTGCGGTAGAAGCTGTGAAACAGCGCCAGGGACAACAGGATCAGGCCGGCCACGCGCTGATGGAGCAACAGCGGCAGCAGGGCAAAGGCGCCATAGAGACTGGCAATGAGTGCCAGCAGAACACCCATGAAGAACCGCGGCGGCGGACGCGACAGCGGCAGGGACAGCAGCATCAGCACCAGTACCGGGGTGACGAAAGAGAGCGGCCAGGCGCCCACCTGCGACAGACACAGCGCGGTGGCCGTGCCAAAGGCCAGTCGCAGGATACGCCTGCGGCACAGGGACTGGCCGGCAAAGCCGCTGTCTTCAGTAGGCATAGGACAAGCAGCTGCTGATGCGGATCGAGAGCTTGCCCAGGGCGCGCAGCAGCCAGTTGTCACTGGCGTAGGCGATCACCGAGGCCTGCGCTCCCACCCGCAGCGCGCGCCGCTCCTCGCGCTGCATTTCAAAATCCACCACCACGGGAAAGCGCTGCGCGTTGCGCAGCCACTGCCGGTTGTTGGCGACGCTGGGCAGACTGCCCAACGGCGTGCTATCCACCGCCACGCCAAAGGCGATTTCGCGCACGGTGCCGGCAAATACCCGGCCCGGATACACATCGAATGCCAGTTCCACGGGATCACCCGGGGCGAGGTGTCCGAGGTTGTTCTCCGTGAAGTCGGCCTGTACCCAGATATCGCCGGTGGAAATAAAGGTCATCTGCGGCGCACCGGCGCCCGCAAAGTTGCCTTTGTCCAGGCGCACATCAGTGACCACGCCGTCTGTCGGCGCCCTCACTTGCGTATGCCCGAGGTCCACCCGCGCCTGCTCCACGGCCGCCCTGGCCTGCTGGATACGCGCGTTGGCCTCGCCCTGACGGCCCAGGTCCCGGCGCGCCTGCTCCAGTTGCGCCCGTGCCGCGACCACCTGCTGCTCACTGACCTTGAGGGTCGCGACGGCGGATTCGATGCGCCGGTCGGAGAGCGCGCCCGGATCCTGGGACTTTATGCGGCGCAGGCGCTTCACATCCTGTTGCGAGCGGGCCAGGTTGGCCTGCGCCGACTTCACGCTAGCCTGGGCCGCGACGAGACCCGCCTCGGAAGCACCGGTCGTCTGCCGCGCGGATTCCAGGTCTGCCTCGGCACTGGCCAGCGCCAGCGCGTACTGGGTGGCGTCTATGCGAAACAATACCTCACCCGCAGATACCGCCTGGTTGTTGCTGACCAGCACCTCGGTGACCGTGCCCGAGACTTCCGCAGCCACGGGGACGACGCGCGCATGCACCCGCGCCTGCGATGAAAAAGGCGTGCCCCGGTCAGACCACAGATAGTAGGCGACGAGCACCGCGGACAGGACCAGCAGGCCCGTCGTCCAGCGTTTTACCGGGTCGCGCGGCGCCGGTTCGTTTGGCGGTACCGCCTCGTCACTGGTCTGCGTGGCTTCTGTCATGGAGTATGCCCTGATGAGTCGGTCGGCGGCCGGTGCGCAGCCGCGGTGGCGCTGCTCTGGGCGGGCCTGTCGATGAGATCTCCCCAGTTGCTGCGCCGGCGCATGGTGGCGCGCGTCTCGGGGCGCACCAGTGCAGCACCGGCGGCGGTCTCCCAGCCGCCGCCCAGCGCCAGATACAGGGCGATAAAACTGCCGACGATACTGCTCCTGTTACTGACCAGGCGGCCCTGCTGGGAAAACAAGACCTGCTGTGCATCCAGCACGCGTTGATAATCCGCAAAGCCCTCCCGGAACCGCAACAGGGCGACATCCCGCGCCCGGCGCGATACCGCGACGCTCTCCTGCAGTACCCCCTCCTGGACGCGGGCGCCGTGTAGCGCCGCCAGGGCGTCCTCCACTTCCCGCGCGGCCTGGATCACGGTCTCGCGGTAGCCGGTAAGCGCCTGCTGCAGCCGCGCATCCTGCACGCGAATATCGTTCCTGATGCGCCCGTAATTGAAAAACGGCCACACCATCCCCACTCCGGCACTGTAGTTCAGGCTGTCGCTGTCAAACAGCGCGCCGCCGCCGCTGTCACCCGTCAGTGTAGTGCCGGTGTTGCCGGCCGCAACCAGCCCGAGAGTGCCCGAAAGGGAAAAACGCGGGTAGAGATTTGCCGTGGACATACCCACTTGCGCATTGCGGGCCATGGCCTGAAACTCGGCCCGCCGCACGTCGGGGCGGCGCCGCAAAAGGTCGGCGGGCAATCCGATCGCCAGGCGCTCGGGCACCACAGGAATACCGCCGGCACTGTCCAGCAGGGCGGCGACCGCGCCCGGAGGACGGCCCAGCAGGGCGCTCAGTGCATGCCTGGCGCGGCGCAAGTCCGCCTCCAGCACCGGCACCACCGCCCGCGTGCTCAGCAGCAGGGCGCGGGCCTGCAGCACATCCAGCTCCGAGGTATTGCCGTTGCGAAACTGGACATTGACGATATCGAAACTGCGCTGCTGGCTGGCAATGTTGTCGCGGGTAATCTGTAACTGCTCCTGCCGGCTGCGAATCGCCAGATAGGCACTGGCCACCTGGGCGGCCAGCACGATCATCGCCTCATCATAGGCGGCCACGGTGCCCCGATAGGCGGCATCCGCCGCCTCCACGCCGCGCCGGAAACGGCCCCAGAAATCGATTTCCCAACTGACCCTCGTGCCGCTATCGTACTGCGTATAGCGCAGGTCGCCGGCCTGGGTATTGGCCGCATTCTCACTGGCGCCCAGGGCCGAGGCACTGGCGGTCAGCACCTGGCTTTGCGGGTACTGCGCACCCGCCGCCAGGGCCAACTGGGCCCTGGCCTCGAGCACCCGCAGCCCGGCGATCTCCAGAGTGTTGTTGGACTGCCGGGCGAGGTCTATCAGTTGGTTCAGCGCGGGATCGCCGAGCAGTTCCCACCAGCGCTGCTGCTGCTGCGCGGTGACCGCGAATCCGGCCACCTCCGTCTCGTACCAGTCGGGTGCCAGGGGCGATACCGGGGTCTGAAAATCCGGCCCCACACTGGTGCAGGATGCCGCCAGCAGAGTGCCGGCGGCGAGCGCCGCGCGCCACAGGCGCGACCTGGCGGCATCGCGCGGCAACGCCGCTTTAACCACCACGGTGTCAGTCCTGCCCGGTACCGCCATCGGGGGCAACGTTCTGCTGTTGCGGCCAGAGCCAGTCGCGTACGATGCTGTATCCCAGACCGAGCACCACGGCACCCAGGAACAGGCCGACCACGCCGAAGTTCAGCATACCGCCGATGGCCCCCAACAGCACCACCAGCACCGGCAGATCCACGCCGCGCCCCAGCAGCATGGGCTTGAGCAGGTTGTCACTGAGGGCCACGACAATGACATAGACGGAAAACAGCGCGGCCGGCAGCGGCTCCGCGCTGGAAAACGCCCAGAGTATTGGCGGCAGCATAACCAGAATGGCCGGAATCTGGATAATCGCCGTGACCAGCACGACGATGGCCAGGACCCCCGCGGCAGGGACGCCCATCACCGCAAAGCCGATACCGGCGAACACGGCCTGTATGACCGCGACGCCCAGCACGCCATTGGTCACACTGCGCACTGTGGCGATCGACAGATCAGTCAGGTGTGTGCCGCGCGGTGTAAGGCGCCGGTTGATCGCCAGGCTCAGCGCGTAGCCCGATCTGGCATAGAGCAGACAGATACCGGCGATGATCACCGAGGCGGCAAAGTGCAACAGCCCCACGGCAAAGCCGCCGGCCGCATGCAGCAGCCATTCACCGGCGCGCTTCACCTGCGGGCGAAATTCAGCCAGCGCCGCATCGAGGTCGGCCGCTCCCTCGCTCCAGACCCGATAGAGTCGATCGCCCACCACGGGCCAGTCCGCGACGCGGGGGTTCGGCGGCGGTATGTCGAGCGAACCGTCGTGTATCTGCGCGGCCACCGAGCGCGCCGTGTCCAAGGCGGACTCCGCCACCAGCCAGCCCGGCACCAGCAGCACCAGCAGACCGACAACTGCAATCAGGGACGCGGAGGTCCTGGGGCGGCCGCCCAGCATACCCGCCAGTCGCAGGTGCAGGGGGTAGACGGCAACCGCCAGAACCACCCCCCAGATCACGATGCTCAGGAACGGACTGACAATGCGCAGACAGTAACTTGCGACGATCACCAGCGCGGCAATCCGGATAAACGAGGTCATCACGTTGCGCTGAAAGATGATGTCCCGGTCAGTCTGCTCAGGAGTTTGCATGTCGAGCCTCGGTTTTTTCTGATCTGACGCCAATGGCACCCCAGGATCGCTGCAGCACAGCGAACAGGAAAGCGGTCGTCCAGCCAATCAGGACGATACCGTCTATCGCCTCGAAGCCGCTGAGCAGGCGCCACTGGGAACTCAATGTGATATCACCATAGCCCAGGGTGGTAAACGTCACCGCCGAAAAATAGGCGGCGCTCTCCAGCGATACCAGCTCGTCGGGAGCGACCAGCCTGTACACCAGCGCCCACAGCATGATTTCCAGCAGGTGCAGAGAGATCATCAGGGTGGCGCTCAGCACCAGTATCAGCAGCCGCCGGCCGGGCAGCAGCAGTCCCTGCGAATCCGACTGGGAGCGGGCGAGAAACTGCAGCCACTGCGTGGTACCGATACCGTGCATGACGACGGTAGCGGTAACGACAATGAGCGCTGTAAAGACGAGTAAGGCCATAGTGATGCCGGTTTATACTTGTTATCGCACGGTGCGCCGCGGCAACTTGTTATGGCTCGATAGTACAGCAGTGCTCAGTGCGCCTTCAAGGTGCCAGTGCCCGCCGCGGCACCGGCGCGGCGGGTCGCCCCCATACCCGTTATCCCCTGTGCGGCAACAGGCGGGCTAGGTCTGCCCTATACCCATAACTTTCGC
>JAGRIH010000049.1 GCA_020443345.1 Halioglobus sp. | reverse complement strand
GGGATTTTGGGTGGCCGCCGGGGTTCGCTGGACGGTTTTAGCTGGCCCGGCTCGGAAAAGCCGCAGTGGCGCAAACTGCTGCCGCTGCAAGCCTCGGTGACGGCGGCGCGCGAGGGCGCCGCGCTGCACCTCGATCCCATCGATCTTCGCGTGAGTCAAAGCGATGTGGGCGGCAGTCTGGTGTTCGACCCCTCGCCCGAGCCACTTGCTGTGCGCGGCCGCTTGCACTCGCACGAACTCGATATCAACCAGTTCAGTACCACCAGTGAGGAGTCCCTGACGGGTGCGGCTGAGGAACTGGACCAACCCTCGGGGGACGTCATCGGCGACGCACCGCTCGACTGGAGCTGGCTGTCTGCGCTGCAGGGCCAGCTGCAGTTCACTGTCGATAACCTGAACTTCAACCAGACCCATTTTCAGGATGTACAGCTCGACCTGCACATCGAGGACGGCGCACTGTCCATCGACCCGCTGCAGGCAAACCTGGGCGCTGGCGGTATTCGCGGCAATGCACACGTCGCACGCGCCGATGGCGGCGCCGCTGTGCAGGCGCGCCTGATCGTGACGCAGCTCAACCCGGCGGACCTGGGGCGCAAAAACGCCGGCTTGATCGACGGCGGCTATACCGATCTGCTGGCGAACTTTACGACCGAGGGCGCCAGCCCGCAGGCGCTGGCATCCCACCTCAACGGTGAGTTCGCCCTGGAGGTCCAGCGCGCCACCGTGCGCAACCGCCTGTTCGAGGTCATCGGCTCGGATATCCTCATGCAGCTTGTCGACTTGATCAATCCCTTCGCACAGAGGGAGGAGACCACTGAACTGAAGTGCGCCGCGGCCTATTTCAAGGCCGCAGACGGCGTGCTCACCAGTCCCGGACAACTGGCCGTCGAAACCGGCAAAATGCAAATTCGCGGCGGCGGCGAGATCGACCTGCGCGACGAAACCCTCAAGATTGATTTCGTCCCCACCGCGCGCCGCGGCATCGGCATCGGACTGGGCAAGCTCGCCAGCGTGGTGCGCCTGGGCGGCACGCTCGGCGCACCGCGGCCGGAGGCCGACCCCGGGGGCATTTTCAAGGCCGGGGCGACCATCGGCGCCGCCATCGCCTCGGGCGGCATCTCGCTGCTCGGCCAGGGCCTGTTCGACCGCGTGCGCAGTGCCGGCACCCGTTGCGGCCATATCTTCGAGGACCTGCCGCAAACCGCTATTCCCGGCGCCATCGAGGTGCCCCCGGCAGCGCAGGGCGACAGCCCTCCGCCTGAAAACTGAGCGCCCTGCGACGGCGCGACGCCATCGCGCGGCGGCCGGGCCACGTTGTCAGTCGGCTGGGGCCGCGCAACTGCCGGCCAGCAGCAGCGGGCCGTACGGCGTGGGCGGCAACTGGTAGACGGCCGGGTAGGCGACGTCCACCAGGTACAGACCCTGCGCCGGAGCGGTAGCGGCGGCGCGGGTGCGGTCGCGGCCGGCCAGCACGCCAGCCAGCCAGTCTACCGGCCTGCGCCCGTCGCCCACCGCCAGCAGGCAGCCCGCGATATTGCGCACCATATGGTGCAAAAACGCGTTGGCCTGAATATCGATGACAAGCAGGTCGCCGCTGCGCCACACGTCGCTGTGGGCCACGTTGCGCATGGGGCTGCGCGACTGGCAGGAGGCTGCCCGAACTGCGCTGAAGTCCCGCTCGCCGAGCAGGCCCTGCGCCGCCGCGCGCATGGCGAGCGCATCCAGCGGCCGCCGGTGCCAGCACACCTGGCCCGCCAGCAGAGCCGGACGCACCGGGGTATTGGCAATGATATAGCGGTAGCGCCTGGCCGTGGCGCTGAAACGGGCGTGGAACTCGGCGGGCACCGCGACGGCCCAGTGCACCCGAATATCCTCGGGCAGATTCGCATTGGTGCCCAGCACCCAGGCCTTGGCGCTGCGCACGGCCGGCGCATCAAAATGCACGATCTGGCCAAAACCGTGCACCCCGCTGTCGGTGCGCCCGGCGCAATGCACCCTCAGCGGCGCGCCGGCCACGGCGGCCAGCGCAAACTCCAGCGCCGCCTGTACCGTATTTACCGGGAGGTGGGGTTGCGCCTGCCAGCCGCAGTAGCGGCTGCCATCGTACTCGACGCGGCAGGCGATGCGGCAACCCGCCGGCAGTGGCGCGGCGGAAAACGCCGCGAGCGTGTCAGGCAATTCTGTCGAGCAGCGTGCGCGCCTCAGCCTGCAGTTCCTCATTGCCCTCGGCGGCTACCTCTTCGAGAATCTGCCGTGCACC
Source organism: Halioglobus sp. (assembly GCA_020443345.1). Lineage (GTDB taxonomy): Bacteria > Pseudomonadota > Gammaproteobacteria > Pseudomonadales > Halieaceae > JARRPM01. The sequence continues at coordinate 18,794 of JAGRIH010000049.1, read as the reverse complement.
GTCCTCATCGCCCATGTCCAGATAGGCGCGCGCCAGGTCCAGTTTGGTTGCCAGGCCGCTGCTCTCGGCGGCAATCACCAGTTCTTCGTCATCGTCGTCAGACAGAAAGCTGCCACCGTCAAAATCGGCGGACAGGTCCAGCTCTTCGGTGTCGTCGTCCTGTGCGACTGCATCGCCCTCGATTTCCAGCCCGCTGAATTCCCCTTCCAGTGCTGTTTCAGTGGCGTCCAGATCGACGATGCGCTCATCGGTATCCATGTCCGGTAGGTCTGTCGTGGCGGCAGTGGCGGCGCGATGATCTGCCGAGCCGTCCCCCGTGCCGCGCAGTATGTCCTCGGCCCGCGCGAGGCTGGCCGCATCGCCGATCGCCCTGAGCTCATCGATCTGCTCCCGGGCAGCCGCCCGGTCACCCATCTGGGTGTACAACTCCACCATCTTGAGACGATAGTCGGGGTTGGTCGGCTCGTTGACAGTGGCGTTTTTCAGCAGATCGACAGCCTGGGGATAGCGGCCGTAGGCGATGTAAATATCGGCCTCGGCCAGGGCATCACCGGCATCGACATCGGAGGCGTACTCGTCGTGGCGCCGCTCGCCGTAACCGCGATTGTCGCGCTGCGCGTCCGGCGCCGGCTCGGCTTGTGCGCTCGCCGCGACCACCGTCGGCGCATCGGGCGTTTCCAGCTCCAGTGTCTGCTCCTTGAGCTCCACGTCGGCAAATACGTCCTCGATCGGCTCCGCAGCGAGTGTTGCGTCCTCGTGCGTCGCGCCGCGACGGCGCATGAAGACAAAGCCCAGCAGCGCCAGCAGCAATGCTCCCAGCGCCAGCCAGACATAGGTCATAACGCCGTCGTCGCTGGCGGCGGCCGGCGTCGGTGATGTGGCCGGCTTCTCTCTCTCGACCGGCTGCGCGGCTGGCGGTGCGGCGGCGACCGGCCGGGCCGCGGATCCGGCGGCGCCCTCTCCGGTCGCGGCCGCAGCCGCCCGCGCGTCGCTATCGCGCGCAAACCGCTCGTCACCCCCGGGCGCTTCCAGCAAACCGGGCTCGGCATCTTGCGCATCACCGGACTTGGACAGGGCATTCTGCAGGGCTGCGATCTGGTCATCCTTGAGGCTGACGATCCGTTGCAGTGTGGCGAGCTGCTGTTCCATGGCCGCCAGGCGCTCGGCCATTTCGGCACCCTCGAGCTGCGCTTTTTCCAGGTCTTCCAACGCAGCGGCGGCGGTTGCGGACTGTGCACCGGCGGCCGCCGCGGGCGCCGTGTCTGCGGCCGCGTCCGTATCGGCGGAAATCCGCAGCGACGGGCCGGCACTGGCGGCGCCGGCGCTGGCACGTCCCGCGCGCCAGTCCTCATTCTGCTGGCGCACCTCGGCCAGGGCCGAGGCGAGATCCGCTGAACTGATATCGTCGGAATCGGGGAGGTAGACGATGTACCCGGCTTTCACTCGATTGATGTTGCCGTCGATAAACGCATCGGGATTGAGGCGCTGGATATCGAGCATCATCTGGTGCACCGAGGTCCCCTGGGGCTTGGCTTTGGAGGCAATTTCCCACAGCGTTTCGTCGCGCCGGATCATATAGCGGCTGCCCGGGGCAGGCGTGGGGGCAGTCTGGGCGCTGTAATCGCGACGGGGCATTTCACCCGGTGCCAGACCCGATTTTTTTACCTCAACGCGGGTTCCACTGCTCGCGGCGGCCGCTTGATCGGGTGTTTCTGTTGCGGGAGTGTCATCCCCCTCGACGACAGCGACACGCTCACTGGCAGAAATGACCGGCGAGGATTGATCGAATACCGGCGGATCGACCAGCACGGTGTACTCGCGCAGCAGGCGGCCCGACGGCCAGCGCGCCTCGATGATGAAATCCAGATAGGGTTCCAGAACCGGGTCTTCCGACGTCATGATAATGCGGGCCCGGCCGCGGTCATCGACCTGTACGTCAAACTGGATGCCGGTGAGGAAATAGGCGCGCTCGACGCCCATTTTTTCGAAATCCTCCCGGGTGGCCAGACGGATGCGTATCTCGTCTTCGTGCAAACCACCGGTGTTGAGCAGGTCGACCCGGGCTTGCAGCGGTTCGTTGAGAAACGACTCGAGCTGCATCTCGCCGAGGCCGAGCGCCATCACCGAACTCGCCTGGATGCACCCCAGCGAAAAAACTACTGCAGCAAACTTTCGAGCCATACCCATGCCTTATTATTTTCCCGCCCCAACGTCAGCCGGCCTCCCCCGGACGCGACCCCTGATCCGGATTGCCGCCGGCGCAGTGCCTGATAACTCTCGCCCCTACAGACACTTGCACCTATCTCCCACAGTGGCGCTGCAACTACCGCCACACCGGTGCAACAACCCGGAATGCGCTTCAAGTATCAGTGATCCACCGGCATTAATCAAGGTAGGTCGACACCAAGCTCTCGGCAATTTGCACACTATTGAGGGCCGCTCCTTTGCGCACGTTGTCGGACACCACCCACAGATCCAGTCCCCGCGGGTGCGAGATATCCTCGCGTATGCGCCCGACGAAGACCGGGTCGGCCCCCGCGGCTTCACTGACTGCCGTCGGGTAACCGCCGTCGGCCCGCTCATCCAGCACCGTCACGCCCGGCGCAGCACGCAGGAGCGCGCGTGCCTGCTCGGCGGTGATCTTATCCACGGTCTCGATATGCACCGCTTCGGAATGTCCGAAAAACACCGGCACCCGCACACAGGTGGGATTGACCCGGATGTTGCTGTCGCCGAGTATCTTCTGGGTCTCCCAGACCATTTTCATCTCTTCGCGCGTATAGCCGTTGTCCTGGAAGGTGTCGATATGCGGCAGGACATTAAACGCAATCTGCTTGGGATACACCTCGCAGGGCGCCTCCTGCCCGTTGAGCAGCTTCGCGCTCTGGGCGGCCAGTTCTTCGATCGCCTCCTTGCCGCTGCCCGACACCGCCTGGTAGGTGGCGACGTTGATGCGCTCGATACCCACCGCGTCGTAGAGCGGCTTGAGGGCCACCAGCATGCCGATGGTGGAACAGTTCGGGTTGGCGATGATGTTGCGGCGGGTATAGCCGGCCAGCGCCTCGGGATTGACCTCCGGCACGATCAGCGGGATATCCTCGTCGCGGCGAAAATGCGAGGTGTTGTCCACCACGACACAGCCGGCGGCCGCCGCCTTCGGGGCGTAGTCCGCGGAAATGCTGCCGCCGGCGGAAAACAGCCCGATCTGCGCCTGGCTGAAGTCGAATTCGGCCAAATCCGTCACCTGCACGGCCTTGCCCTTGAACATCACGGTCTTGCCGGCAGAGCGGCTGCTGGCCAGCGCGTACAGGTTGCGCACCGGAAACCGGCGCTGCTCCAGCACCGACAGCATCACCTCGCCCACCGCGCCGGTGACACCGACCACGACGACATCGTACGATTTACTCATGCCTCTGAGTCCTCCCCTGCAGATTACGATTGCAGCGCGGCCATAACCGCCGCACCCATTTCCTTTGTCGATACCAGCCGCTGACCCGGCGCGGCGTGGATATCGGGCGTGCGCAAGCCCGCATCGAGCACCGAGCTGACCGCCCGCTCAACCGCAGCGGCGGCGTCGGGGCTGCCCAGGGTATAACGCAGCATCATGGCGACCGACAATATGGTGGCCAGCGGGTTGGCCTGGCCCCGTCCGGCGATATCCGGAGCGCTGCCGTGGCAGGGCTCGTACATGCCGCGGCCATCCCCATCCAGCGACGCCGAGGGCAGCATCCCGATGGAACCGGTCAGCATGGCGGCGGCATCCGACAGGATATCGCCAAACATGTTGCCGGTCACCAGCACGTCGAACTGTTTGGGCGCGCGCACGAGCTGCATCGCGGCGTTGTCCACGTACATATGACTGAGTTCCACGTCGGGGTACTGGCTGCCCACCTCATCCATGATCTCGCGCCACAGCACCGTGACTTCCAGTACGTTGGCCTTGTCCACCGAGCACACCCGACGGTTGCGTTGACGCGCCAGGGAAAACGCCAGATGGCCGATGCGGCGGATTTCCGACTCCCTGTAGACGTAGGTATTGAAGCCTTCACGCTCGCCGTCGCTGCGCGTGCGCACCCCCCGCGGCTCGCCGAAATAAATGCCGCCGGTGAGCTCGCGCACGATGAGGATATCCAGCCCCGACACCACTTCCGGCTTCAGTGACGAGGCGCCGGCCAACTGCGGATACAGAATCGCGGGGCGCAAATTGCCAAACAACTGCAGCGCCGAGCGAATACCCAGCAGGCCGCGTTCGGGGCGCAGTTGTCGCTCGTTGGCGTCCCATTTCGGCCCGCCTACGGCGCCCAGCAGAATGGCGTCCGCCGCCCGGGCGCGCTCCAGCGTCTCCGGCGGCAGCGGCACGCCGGTCTTGTCCAGCGCGGCTCCGCCGAGCAGGCCGTACTCCAGCTCCAGGTCCAGGTTGAACCGGGCATCGACTGTCTCGAGTACTCCCACCGCTTCGGCGACGATCTCGGGACCGATGTAATCCCCCGGCAGCACCAGTATTTTCTTGGCCATCGCGTCTGTCCTCCCGATCCTATCTGATGGCGTCGAACAGCCACGGGGACTGCTCGCGGGCGCGCTCCTCGTAGGCCCGGATGGCGGCGGCGCTCTCCAGTGTCAGGCCGATATCGTCCAGCCCATGCAGCAGGCGGTGTTTGCGAAACGCATCCACCTCGAAACCATAGCACTCACCATCCGGCGTTTGCACCCGCTGGTTTTCCAGGTCGATGGTCAGTGCATAGCCCTCGCTGGCGTATACCTGCTCGAACAGCTCCTCGACCACCTGCGCATCCAGCACTACCGGCAGCAGCCCGTTCTTGAAGCAGTTGTTGTAGAAAATATCGGCATAGCTGGGCGCGACGATGCAGCGAAAGCCGTAGTCCTCCAGTGCCCAGGGGGCGTGCTCGCGGGAGGAGCCGCAGCCGAAATTCTCCCGCGCCAGCAGCACCGACGCACCGCGGTAGCGCGGCTGGTTCAGCGGAAAATCCGGATTGAGCGGCCGCTGGCTGCAGTCCTGGCCGGGCTGCCCCTCGTCCAGGTAGCGCAGTTCATCGAACAGGTTGGGGCCGAAACCGCTGCGCTTGATGGACTTGAGGAACTGCTTGGGAATGATCAGATCGGTATCCACATTGGCGCGGTCCATCGGCGCCACCAGGCCCTGCATCACGGTAAACTTTTTCACGGTCGCTGCCTCCTACCAGTCGCGCACGTCGACAAAGTGTCCGGCCACCGCCGCGGCGGCGGCCATCGCCGGGCTCACCAGATGGGTGCGGCCACCAAAGCCCTGACGGCCCTCGAAATTGCGGTTCGAGGTGGACGCGCAGTGCTCGCCCGCGCCGAGCTTGTCCGCATTCATGGCCAGGCACATGGAACAACCCGGCTCGCGCCACTCCATCCCGGCGTCGAGGAAAATACGGTCCAGCCCCTCCGCCTCGGCCTGTTGCTTGACTTTGCCGGAGCCGGGCACCACCAGCGCCTGCTTGAGGCTGGCGGCGACGCGCCGGCCCTTTACCACTGCCGCCGCGGCGCGCAAGTCCTCGATACGCGAATTGGTGCAGGAGCCGATAAACACGCGGTCCAGATGAATCCCGGTGACGGGCATCCCCGCCTCCAGACCCATGTACTGCAGCGCCCTGATCACCGCATGGCGTTTGCTGTCGTTGTCGATCGCCGCCGGGTCCGGCACCCGCCCGCCCACCGGCACCACCATCTCCGGGGAGGTGCCCCAGGTGACCTGCGGCTCGATGTCTTCGCCGCGCAGTTCCACGATGCGCTCGAAACGGGCATCGGGATCGCTGTGTAATTCCCGCCAGGCACTGACCGCGCGGTCCCACATCTGACCAGTGGGAGCGTAGGTGCGGCCTTTTACGTAGTCGAGCGTGGTTTCATCCACGGCCACCATGCCCATGCGCGCGCCCGCCTCGATGGACATGTTGCACAGGGTCATGCGCCCCTCCATGCTCATGGCGCGCACCACCTCACCGCCGAATTCGATGGCATGGCCGGTGCCGCCGGCGGTGCCGATATCGCCGATGATGGCCAGCGCCACATCCTTGGCAGTGACGCCCGACTGCAGCGCGCCGTCAATGCGCACCAGCATGTTTTTCATTTTCTGCTGCACCAGGCACTGGGTCGCCAGCACGTGCTCTACCTCGGAGGTGCCGATACCGTGTGCCAGCGCCCCCAGGGCGCCGTGGGTCGAGGTGTGGGAATCGCCGCACACCACGGTCATGCCCGGCAGTGTCGCCCCCTGCTCTGGCCCCACCACATGCACGATGCCCTGGCGGGCGTCGTTGATGGTGATTTCCACGATATCGAAATCGCGGCAGTTGTCATCCAGCGTCTGCACCTGCAGACGCGAGACGGGGTCGGCAATCGCCTGCACACCGCCGCTGCGCTCGCGCTGCTCGGTGGGTACGTTGTGATCGGGCACGGCGAGGTTGGCATCGCGCCGCCAGGGCTGTCGGCCGGCCAGGCGCAGACCCTCGAAAGCCTGCGGCGAGGTCACCTCGTGCAGCAGGTGCCGGTCGATATAGATCAGCGCACTGCCGTCGTCGCGCTGTTCCACCAGGTGGTTCTGCCACAACTTGTCGTAGAGCGTTTGCCCGGTCATGGGACACCTCGATTCAGATGTTTAATCAATCCACTGTCAACGTGAAATTATGAGCTTGAACTACCGATAACTCAAATTTATTATTTTTATTCCATGCATTCCAAAATAGAATACTTCGATTACAATACCCGGATGGATACCCAGCATCTCCGCGCTTTCCTGCTGGTGGCCGAGACCGGCTCGTTTTCCCTGGCCGCACAACAACTGCACCTCACCCAGCCGGCGGTCAGCAAGCGAGTGGCGCAGCTCGAGGAGCAGTTGCAGGTCGGCCTGTTCGATCGCATCGGGCGCCACGTCAGCCTGACCGAGGCGGGGCTGGCGCTGCTGCCCCACGCCAGGGCGGTGGCCCAGGAACTGGAAGCGGCGCGCCAGTCGCTGCGCGACCTGTCCGGCGGCGTTGCCGGCCAGTTGCGCCTGGCCACCAGTCACCACATCGGGCTGCACCGGCTCCCACCCCTGCTCAGCCACTTCAGCAGGACGTTTCCCGAGGTGCAGATCGACCTCGATTTTATGGACTCCGAACAGGCCTACGGGCTGATCATGCGCGGTGCGGCAGAACTGGCCATCGTGACCCTGGCGCCGGTCAGCGAGCCGTCCATCATCGCGCAAGCCATCTGGCGGGATCCGCTGGACTTCATGGTCAAGCGCGGTCACGAGCTGCTGCAGCAGACGCCGCTGGACCTGCGCATCCTGAGCACACACCCGGCGATCCTGCCGGGCCTGAACACCTACACCGGGCAGATCATCAAGGGACTGTTTGACCGGCACGGCCTGCAGTTGCAGGTATCCATGGCCACCAATTACCTGGAGACCATTCGCATGATGGCCTCGGTCGGGCTGGGCTGGACAGTGCTGCCGCGCACCATGCGCGACAAGACCCTGGCCAGGCTGTCGATACCCAAAGCTCCCCTGGAGCGCACCCTGGGCGTGGTGCACCATCGGGGCAGGAGTCTGTCGCGCGCGGCGCGCGCGTTTATCGAGGCACTGCGCCAATTTGGCGATGCGGCGCCGCCCACGGCGTCACCCGCCGGCCCAGCAGGAGGCTAAAAAATACCCATGGCCAGGCCCGCGGCAAAAGCCTGGCCGAATTCTGCGGCCGCGACGCGGTGTTCGTCGGTCACCGCGCCGCGCAGGATGACCGGTTCCGCCGCTGGCGGAAAGGGAAACCCGGAGAGGATCCGCCGGGCCTGTCGCGCCGCGCCGCGCCCGTCGTTGCCGGCGCTCAGCAGGAGCGCATAAGGTATGACCAGTTCGCGCTCGAGCCCGGGATAATACACGCGATCCAGAAAGTCTTTCATCGATCCGCTCAGCGTGCCCGAGTTCTCCGCCGCCACCAGCAGCAGACCGTCCGCCTGCGCCAGATCGGCGCTGCCGGCATCCCACGCGCGCCGCAGCAGCACCGCGACGCCCTCCTCTGCGCGCGCCGCGTTCCAGGCGGCGCGGGCCAGTCGGGCGCTGGCACCGCTCTGGCTGTGGTAGACGAGCAGCAGTGATTTCATGCACCAACTCCGCTCTTGCCTGCTCGAACATCGGCTAGCAGGCGGGGCAAGCTTCCCCGCCGGCAAGCGTCCGGCGCCCGGGATGACTTCTGCACACACGGCCAGAGTCGACGATTATCCACAGGTCGATCTGTGGATAACTGTGGGGACAGCCAGGTATTCCTCTCCTGGCTAATCTGACGCGCTACCACAGCCAGCCGCCCTCGAAACAATACAAGCAGTTGCTTTATAAATAATAATCAACAAGTTATCGATGAAACTTGATCGCCTTTCCCAAGCGGCTCACCCCAACATACAAAAAGCAGGGTTATGTTGTGTCGTGTGGATAGTATCAGGGTCGCGATGGTTGGCGCATCCTAACGGCGAAGGCCTTGGTACTCAAGGGTTGCAGCGAGTACTTGCCGACAGAGATACCCTTATGGTCGCCGAGCGGGCCCCGCCGTCAGCCCTTTGACCAATGCCGCATCGACCAGCAGCGGTGAATCCTGCGGTGGCGCCGAAAGTCCGGGTCCAGCGTGCGCTCGGTAATATCTTCACAGTGGTATTCCTGCTCCAGCGCCGGGTCCAGTCGGAAACTGCGCAGGTTGCTGGAAAAGTACAACCGGCCCGCCTGGCGCAATACGCCCATCGCCGCGCGAACCAGGCCGGCGTGATCGCGCTGCACATCGAAGCTGTCCTGCATCTTGCTGGAGTTGGAAAAGGACGGGGGGTCGAGCAGGATCAGGTCGTAGCCCGGTGGTGAGGATTGCTGTGCGGCCAGCCACTCCAGGCAGTTGGCGCGCACCCGCTGATGGCAGGATTCATCCAGATCGTTGTGGGCGAGGTTGCGGCGCAGCCAATCCAGATAGGTATTGGACATGTCCACACTGGTGGTAGAGCGCGCCCCGCCCAGTGCGGCGTGTACGGTAGCGGCGCCGGTGTAGCAGAACAAGTTGAGAAAATCGCGCCCGCGGGCCTCGCGGCCGATGCGCAGGCGCAGCGGGCGATGATCGAGGAACAGGCCGGTGTCGAGGTAGTCGTGCAGGTTGACCAGCAGCCTTGCGGCGCCCTCGCGCACACTCAGCAATTCCCCCCTGGAGCTCCGCTTCTGGTACTGCTGCTCACCGCGCTGGCGCCGCCGCTGCTTGTAGACGATGCCGCTCGCAGGAACGCCCAGGGCCGCCGGCAGGGCGGCGCGCACCTCGTCCAGCCGCCGCGCCGCAGCCTGCGGCGCCACACCGCGCGGCGCCCGGTATTCCGCCACGTGGACCTGGCAGCCCCGGTTCCGGTCCACGCGGTCAGGAGCCCCTTGCAGATCGCCGTGATACAGGTCGACCGCTACCGCGTACTCCGGCATATCGGCGTCGTACAGGCGGTAGCAGCTGATTTGCTCGCGCCTGACCCACGCCGCCAGCCGCCTGCGGTTCTTGACAATGCGGTTGGCAAACATCTGCGCGCCCGCTGCCAGCCGCGTCGCCGACGGCTGCGTAGACTGCCGGGTTGCCGCCGCGGCATTTTGTTTGGTCAGCGCTGCCGGCGCGGGGGACGGCACCGCCGCTTCCGGGCCGGGCCCCGCCGCCGCGGGCTGTCGCCACGGACTGTCAACGGCGGCCGCCCGCGCGCGCGGCTCGTCGGTTTTACGGACTCTCTCGTCGGCACATTCGGGCCCGCGCAGTTGATTGTCGGTAAGATCAAACAGCAGCAGGCTGGAGGCGATACTGCCGTTGAACAGGGCGTAGCGCCTGTGGCTGCGCAGACCGGTGGCCCGTCCCAGATCCAGGTCCGAGGTAAAGATCGCCGCCTGCCAGCCGGCAAACTCACGCTGCATCGCTGCGCCGAGCTGGCGGTAGACGCAGCGCAGCGCCCGCTTTTCGCCCAGGCGCTCACCGTAGGGCGGGTTGCACATCAGCAGACCGAAGGGCAGCGGCTTGTGGCTGGGTTTTTGCAATTGTGCCACGGGCCGACAACTCACCCTGACCACCTTCTGCAGACCGAGGCGCGCCACATTTTCCTGCGCCACGCGAACCACTGCGGGATCGGCGTCGTAGCCGCGGATGTCCGGTAGCGGCCCGCGTCTGCCGCGCTCTGCCCGCGCACGCGCCTCGCTCACGATGGCCTGCCACTGGCGGGCATTGTGGCCGTGCAGGCACTCAAAACCGAACCGTGTCCGGGCCAGCCCCGGTGCGCTGTCGGCGGCCATCATGGCGGCTTCCAGCAGCAGCGTGGCAGAGCCGCACATGGGGTCGATCAGCGCGCCGCCGCGGGCGGCAATGGCGGGCCAGTCGGCGCGCAGCAGCAGTGCCGCCGCCAGGTTTTCCTTCAGCGGCGCCGTCCCGCCGCGCAGACGGTAACCGCGCTGGTGCAGGCTGCGGCCGGAAAAATCCAGCGCCAGATGCAGTTGCGTTTTCACCAGCCGGAGATTGAGCCGCACATCGGGGCTGTGCCGGTCCACGTCGGGACGCTGCCCCTGGCGGGCCGCAAACCAGTCCACCACCGCATCCTTGCTGCGCTGGGCGCCAAACTGGGTGTTGCGGATGTGTTCATTGCACCCGGAAAAATCGATGGCGAAGCTGGACTGGGGGCTGAACAGCGCCCCCCAGTCAACCGAGCGCAACTGCCGGTACAGGCTGTCGGCATCGCGCACCTCGAAACTGGCCACGGGGCGCAGGATGCGGCTGGCCAGCCGCGACCACAGGCAGGCGCGATAGGCCAGCGCCAGCGGGCCGTCGAAATGCACGCCGGCTACCGTTTCGCGGGTGGCGCTGGCGCCGAGTGCGGACAGCTCGGCGGCCAGCAGCGACTCCAGGCCTTTCGGGCAGGTGGCGAACCACTGGCTGGCAGGGGCGGCGCTCACTGTCGGACACACCCCGCTTCAGCAGCAAAATACATCATAGATAAGCTTGATAATCAGTTGGTTAGGAGATATACATAAGATTGAACATCAGATATTTCCCGCCCCCCTTCTGAACCTTTGCGAGCCCGGCGCAGGCAACAGCGGCGTATGCGGGTGAACCGTGCCGGGACGCGCTGTGCGTAGCTGCCGACAACGCGGAACAGGGGCTGCCGACGAGTTGAACGCCGTGCGCAAACCCGGGATAGGCGCTGCGGCCGGGCGCGCCATGCCGGCCTGTCATCTCGACCCGGATGGGCTGCAAGAACCCGGTAACTGGAGAGCGCCGCCGCTGTCACGCCAGCATTGTCAACGTTAAACCGCCTTGCGCTTGCTCCTTAAACCGGCTTGCGCTTGGCCGCCGGTGCCGTTTTGCGTTTGCGCGACGCGGCGGCTTTCTTGGCGGCGCTCGCCCGCGTTTTTTTGGGTGCCGGAGCAGATGCTTGCCTGTCGGAGGGTGCCGCGGCCGGTGCGGGAACGTTTGCCGCCTTTTCCTTGAGCATCACGTCCAGCACCAGGTTACAGGAGCTTTCCATGTAGTGAATGAAGCGCTCGTACTCATCGTCGGTGAGGGTGCGCATCACGTCGTGCTGGCGGTAGAGGTTGACAAAGCGCCGCTCGCGCTCGTACTGCTTGGGCAGTGCGAGCACGCCCCACTGCTCCAGGGTTTTTTCCAGCGCCGGATTGTAGGTACGCATGAACTTGATCAGGAACGGGATGGGGTCGTGGCGGGCCAGCAGCGACGCGCTGCGCAGCATCAACTCCAGCGGCATGATGGTCTGGCCGCGTTCGACGTCTTCGAGCATGGACTTGTCCGACAGACCCAGGCGCTCCGACAGATCCTTGAGCGACAGACCCGCGGTCTCCCGGGCGTCGCGCAAAAAGCGCCCCGCCTCGGCCATCGCCTCCAGGCGCTCCGGCTCCAACTGGTTGAGCACCGTGCTGCGCAGCCAGTTCTCACCGAACATGGCGCTCATGGTAACGGTATTGCGCGCCAGCTCGAAAGTGCCGCCCGCCACCTGCCCGGTCAGTCGCCGCAGCGAGTTGAGTAGCGAATCCTGATCTTTTGATTTATCGGCCATGATGCAAGCATAGCCCAATCGCACGGTAAAATGGAACTGCGCCTTACCCGCCGCTGCTCCGCGGCGGTATCGACACCGACCTTTTCCAGCAGGGCGCGTCCCCCTGGCGCATCCGGGTACGCGGTACCGTTGGCAGGTGGCGGGCGCTGCGCCGGCGCAGATTGGCCCGGCCCGCCGCACGGGCAGACATCCGGCAACAGCGTAGACTTCCAGCGCAGCCCGTAGTTTTATTAGCTGACGAGTCCACTACTGACCCTGCCCGAGTCAAAATACGCTGTTGACCGGACTGCCCTGTAGTATCACTACAAGTCTTTGAATCCGCGGCGGTTTGTATGGGGCGGACCTCCCACAGCGAGACGCAAGCCGCTATACTCGCGTGCTCAAGCCGCGTCGGCCAGAAACAGCGCGCCATCACTCCCGAGGACTCATCATGGCAAAACGTGTATACCTGTTTAACGAGGGCAGCAAGGACGACCGGGAACTGCTCGGCGGCAAGGGGGCCAACCTGTGTGAAATGACTGCCATGGGCTTGCCCGTCCCCTTCGGTTTTGTCATTACCACCACCACCTGCCGGGAGTTTTTCCAGGCCGGCAACAAGCTCCCGCCACTGCTGGAGCAGGAGTACCGGGTGGCGCTGGACCTGGTGGAGAAAAAAATGGGCGCACGCTTCGGCGACCCGGACAATCCCCTGCTGTTTTCCGTGCGCTCCGGCGCGCCGGTCTCCATGCCGGGCATGATGAACACGATACTCAACCTGGGGCTCAACGACGAGATTGCCCGGGGTCTGGCCAGAAAAACCGACAACCCGCGCTTCGCCTACGATTCCTACCGCCGCTTCATTCAGATGTTTGCCGACGTGGTGATGGGCGTGGACGGGGAAAAGTTCGAGCATGAAATAGACGCCTACAAGGCAGCCCGCAACAAGACCCTCGACGTCGAAATGACTGCCGAAGACTGGCAGCACATCATCGGTATCTACAAGACGCTGGTGGACTTCCCCGAGGACCCCTTCGTGCAGCTCAGGATGGCGGTCGAAGCGGTGTTTTTGTCCTGGCATACCCCGCGGGCGATCGTCTACCGGGAGATGAACAACATCCCCGACTCGCTGGGGACCGCGGTGAACGTGCAGGCCATGGTATTTGGCAATTTCGGCGAGGACTCCGGCTCCGGCGTCGCGTTTACCCGCAACCCGTCGACCGGCGAACACCACTTCTTTGGCGAGTTCCTGTTCAACGCCGCCGGGGAGGACGTGGTTGCGGGGATACGCACGCCGCTGCCGGTAGCGGCGCTCAAGGAGCGGCAGCCGGAGGTCTACGACGAGTTATACAAGACCCAGGCGCTGCTGGAAAAGCACTACCGCGACATGCAGGACCTGGAATTCACCGTACAGGAAGGCAGGTTCTACATGCTGCAGACGCGCAGCGGCAAACGCACCGGGCGCGCCTCGGTGAAAATCGCGGTGGACATGGTCAGGGAGGGCCTGATCACCGAGAGCGAGGCACTGATGCGCGTCTCGCCGGAGCACGTCGAGGCTTTCCTGCACCCCATGGTGGACCCGCAGGCCAAGACCGACATCGTGGCCAGAGGCCTGCCGGCCAGCCCCGGCGGCGCCACTGGCAAGGTGGTGTTTTCCGCCGAGGAAGCGGTGGAGGTCGCCGCCCAGGGTCACAGCGTGATCCTGGTGCGGCGCGAAACCACGCCGGAGGACATCCACGGCATGAAGGTGGCCGCGGGCATTCTCACCGAACTGGGCGGCATGACGTCCCACGCCGCCGTGGTGGCGCGCGGCATGGGGGTATGCGCCATCACTGGCTGCGGCGCCCTGACCATCAACTACGCCCAGGGTACGGCGAAAACCGATGACGGCGTCGTCATCCAACGCGGCGATATCATCACCCTGGACGGCACCTCGGGCGACGTCATGCTGGGCGACATTCCCAAGACCGAGGCCAGTTCCAGCGACGATTTCCAGACCCTGTTGTCCTGGGCCGATCAGCACCGGCGGCTGAAAGTCAGGGCCAACGCCGAAACCCCCGAGGATGCTGCCAAGGCGCGGGAGCTGGGCGCCGAGGGCATCGGCCTGTGCCGCACCGAGCACATGTTCTTCGACGCACAGCGTATCGACATCATGCGCGCCATGATCCTGTCGGAGACGCTGCGGGAGCGGCAGCAGTACCTGGAGCAGTTGCAGGTGTTCCAGCGCGATGACATGCTCGCCCTGTTCAAGGTGATGGACGGGCTGCCGGTTACCATCCGCCTGCTGGACCCGCCGCTGCACGAGTTTCTGCCGCACGGCGAGGACGAGATCGCGGCCCTGGCCGAACGCATCGGCAAGCCCGCGCAGAAAATCCGCGAAATCACCGAAAGCCTGCAGGAGGTCAACCCCATGCTGGGTTTTCGCGGCTGTCGCCTGTCGGTAGTGCACCCGGAAATCACCGAGATGCAGGTCAAGGCCATCATCAGCGCCGCGGTGGATGCCACCGAGCAGGGTTACAAACCCTTCCCGGAAATCATGGTGCCGCTGGTGGTGAACGTGCGCGAGGTCCGCCTGGTGAACCAGATCATAGACCGCGGCATCCACGCGGTGCTGAAAGAAAAAACGGTCTCGGTTCCCTATAAAATAGGCACCATGATGGAAACCCCGCGAGCCGCACTGGGCGCCGACCGGCTGGCGGACGAAGTGGAGTTCATGAGTTTTGGCACCAACGACCTGACCCAGATGACCTACGGCTTTTCGCGCGACGACGCCGGCAGGTTCATTCCGCGCTACCTCGAACGGAAGCTGATCGAACACGATCCCTTCGTATCGCTGGACCGGCGCGCGGTGGGACGCCTGCTGGAAATGGCCGTCAGCGAGAGCCGCGCGCGCAAGAAAGGCATCAAGTACGGCGTCTGCGGCGAACACGGGGGCGACCCGCGCTCGATCCGCTTCTTTCACGACCTGGGGCTGGACTACGTCTCGTGCAGCCCGTTCCGGGTGCCGATTGCCAGAATCGCAGCCGCCCAGGCCAACGTGGCGGCGGAGCTGGGTGAGTAAGCGGACCTAGTCAGATGGCACTATCAGCCGCCCTGTCGCACCGATATTTTGCAACGCAGGATAAAGCTCGTGATATGTTCTGCCGATCGGTGAGATAGGGCGGTCAAGGCGCGCCGCGCTTTTCGGGTAGGTCGAGTTCCGACGATCTGTGTCTGATTTGACGCCGCTGTATTCGCTCGGGTCGGTGTGATCCAGACTACCCCGACAGCTCTTCCTTGAGCGCAAATTTGAGCACTTTGCCCGCCGGGTTGCGCGGCAGCGCCGCCACGATGTGCAGGCGCGAGGGCAACTTGTAGCGCGCCAGGAAGGGTTCGGCGAACTCCCGCAGCGCCTCGATGGTCAGCTCCCGGCCCTCGTGCAGGGCGACCACCGCAGTCACCGCCTCGCCCCATTTTGTATCGGGCACGCCGATCACCGCCACCTCGGCAATGTACTCGTGCTGGTACAGCACGCTTTCCACCTCTGCCGGATAGACATTCTCGCCGCCGGAGATCACCATGTCCTTGAGCCGGTCACAGATAAACAGAAAGCCGTCCTCGTCCACATAGCCCACATCGCCGGAGTGAAACCAGCCCTGCGCGTCGATCGCCTCGGCAGTCGCATCCGGGCGATTCCAGTAGCCTTTCATGATATTCGGGCCGCGCAGGCAGATCTCGCCGCGCTCCCCGGGCGCAAGTTCCCGGTTGTCGCCATCGACAATACGTGTGTCGCTGTACAGCGGCGGCTGGCCGGCAGAGCCGAGCTTGCTGATCGCCCACTCGGAGGTTAGAAAGGCGGAAAAGGGCGCGGTCTCGGTCAGGCCATAGCCCTGGCAAAACGAAACACCGCGTTCACCCCAGATCTGGATCAGCGATTCGGGCACCGGCGCGCCGCCACAGATCAGGGTGACAATGGAACTGAGGTCGGTCGCTGCGAACTGTGGCTGCTGGGACATGAACAGGAACATGGCCGGTGCGCCGAACATGTGTGTCGCGCGGTAGCGCTCGACGTTCTCCAGCGCCTGCCCGGCATCGAAGTTGCGCATCAGCACCACGCTTGAGCCGACGTGAAAAGAGCCCAGCGTCATCACGTTCAGCGCGCCGATATGAAACAGCGGAGCGGCAGTCAAGATGATGTCGTCGCGCGAGGTGCCAAAGGCCAGTGACGAATTGATGTTGTTCCACAGAATATTGCCGTGGGTGAGCATGGCCCCCTTGGGCAGGCCTGTGGTACCGGAGGTGTACATAATGACGGCCACATCGTGCTGATCGACCGACACGGCCGCCGCCAGCGGCTGCGCCGCGGCGCGCTCGGACGGCAGGTGGCGCCAGCCCTGCAGTTCGCTCTCAGCACCGAAGAAATGGCGGCAGCACAGGCGCGGGCGCGCCGGCTTCAGCACCGGGCGCAGCGCGTCATCCACCACCAGCGAGTGTATGCCCGCATCGTTGATGATGAAGGTCAGTTCCTCCGCGGTCAGGCGGAAGTTGAGCGGCACAAAGATCGCGCCCAACGCCTGGGCGGCAAACAGGGTTTCCAGCAGTGCCGGGTGATTGAAGCCCAGGTACCCGACCCGGTCGCCGGTGCAGACACCCGAGGCGCGCAGCAGCGTCGCCTGGCGCCGCACGCGGTCGGCGAACTCGGCATAGGAGGTTTTCTCCCCCTCAAACACCAGCGCCGTGCGCCGGGGGTTCAGTCGGGCGCGCCGCAGCATGGTGGCGGCGAGGTTGGGTTCAGCGATTTGCCTGTTCATAGTGTCCTGCTCCTGCTGCTGCGGGCTATTATGTTTATTGGCGCCATGCAATGGGCGCCATGCAATGGGCGCCATGCAATGGGCGCCATGCAATGGGCGGCGCGATAAGGGATACTATCAGGCGGGAAATGCCCGTAAAATCACCACCCTGAATACTGACTATAGCAGGGACTCATCCGTATGGCGCAGAGCACATGGCAGGTTTTCGACCTCGCGCAGATCAAGGGCAAACTCAAGGGCGATGCGGTTGAGTACCTGGAATTTCTCAACGTGCCGGCGCTCAACTGCGGCATCTACTTTCTGGCCGCCGGCAGCACCGATATGCAGGCGCCCCACGACGAGGATGAGGTCTACCTGGTACTCAGCGGCAGGGCCAGAATGCGCCTGCAGGACGCAGAGCGCGCCGTGGGGCCGGGCTCGCTACTGTACGTCAGCGCCACCACCGAGCACTCGTTTTTTGAGATCGAGGAAGACATGACCCTGCTGGTCGTGTTCGCCACCACGCCGCCGGATCGCAGTTGACTGCCGACGGCCCGAGCCGTTGCCGGTGCGGGGATTTATCGCCCGCGCATGTAAAAGGCCGCGCATGGGCTGTGCACTCCCCGGCGGTGCCCTATCGGCGGTGCAGCCGCTGCGAACATGCGAGATCCGCGGGCGAACCTGTCCTACCGGCGCGCGGCGGCCACTATTTTTACACCTGCGCTTAAGCTCGCCCTGAAAACCTGCTAACGTTGCGCCAGCTTTTTTACCGGAGAGCAGTCATGATCACGAGTTTCTATCCGCCCCGACGCACCCTGCTGGGGCCGGGTCCGTCGGACGTATCACCGCGGGTTTTGGGCGCGCTGGCGCGCCCCACCATCGGCCACCTCGATCCAGTGTTCGTCGAGCTGATGGACGAGATTAAAACCCTGCTGCAATACGCCTTCCAGACGGACAACGCCCTGACCCTGCCGGTTTCCGCCCCCGGTTCAGCCGGCATGGAGGCCTGCTTTGTCAACCTGGTGTCACCCGGTGACAAGGTGATCGTGTGCCAGAACGGCGTGTTTGGCGGCCGCATGCAGGACAACGTCGAGCGCTGCGGCGGCACTGCCGTCCTGGTAAAGGACGTTTGGGGCGAACCTGTCAGCCCGGACAAGGTCGCCGCGGCATTCGATGCGCATCCCGATGCCGCCATCCTCGCTTTCGTACATGCCGAGACGTCCACCGGGGTGCGCAGCGATGCCGCTGCGCTGTGCCAACTGGCCACCGCGCGCGGCGCACTGTCCATTGTCGACACGGTAACCTCCCTGGGCGGCATCGAGGTGCAGGTGGATGCGTGGGGGGCGGACGCGGTGTACTCCGGCACCCAGAAATGTCTGTCCTGCATACCGGGCATCTCGCCGGTTACCTTCAGCCCCCGGGCGGTAGAGCGGATACAAAACCGTGAACACAAGGTGCAGAGCTGGTTCCTGGATATGCAGCTGGTGATGGGCTACTGGGGCAGCGGCAGCAAGCGCGCCTACCACCACACCGCGCCGGTGAACGACCTCTACGCGCTGCACGAGTCCCTGGTGATGCTGCAGGAAGAGGGCCTGGACGCCGCCCATCGTCGCCACCGCCGCAATCACCAGGGCCTGGTTGCCGGCCTGGAGGCCATGGGCCTGACCATGGCCGTGGCAGCGGAATATCGCCTGCCGCAACTCAACTCGGTCCGCATTCCTCCCGGCGTGGACGATGCGGCCACCCGCAGCGCGCTGCTGGGGGAGTTTGACCTGGAGATCGGCGCCGGCCTGGGCGCGCTGGCCGGCGTGACCTGGCGCATCGGCCTGATGGGTTTTGCCAGCAGCGAACGCAACGTGCTGTACTGCCTGAGCGCGCTGGAGGACATCCTGGGCCGCCAGGGCGCGGCGATCGAGCGCGGCGCCGCGCTGGCGGCGGCGCGGGAGGTGTTCGCCGGCTAAACTGAAGTTCCTCCCCGCTGTAGTC
>JAGRIH010000008.1 GCA_020443345.1 Halioglobus sp. | reverse complement strand
TCCGGCTGTCCCTACAAGAAAATCTACTACAACTGGCAATCCGGGAAGTCGGAGAAGTGCATTTTCTGCTACCCGCGCATCGAGGCGGGCCAGCCGACGGTGTGTTCGGAAACCTGCGTGGGCCGCATCCGCTACCTCAGTGTTTTGCTGTACGATGCCGATCGTATCAAGGAGGCCGCCGCCGTCGCCGACGAACACGATCTGTATCGGGCGCAGCTCAATATCTTTCTCGATCCGCACGACCCCGAGGTGATCGAACAGGCGCGCCGCGACGGCGTGCCCGAGTCCTGGCTGGCCGCGGCGCAAAACTCGCCGGTGTACAAGATGGCCGTTGACTGGCAGGTCGCCTTCCCGCTGCACCCGGAGTACCGCACCCTGCCGATGGTCTGGTATATCCCGCCGCTGTCGTCGATCAGCTCCGCGGCCGACGCCGGCCACATCGGTTTTGACGGTGCGATTCCGGACGTGCGCAGTTTGCGTATTCCGCTGCAATACCTGGCCAACCTGCTCACCGCCGGCGCTGAGGAGCCGGTGGCCCACGCCCTGGAGCGCATGCTCGCCATGCGCATCTTCAAGCGCCGCCAGACGGTGGACCGGATCACCGATACCGCGGTACTGCAACAGGTCGGCCTGAGTGAGGCGCAGGTCGAGGACATGTACCAAATCATGGCCATTGCCGACTACGAGGACCGCTTCGTGATCCCCACCAATCACCGGGAACTGTCGAGCGCGGATCCCTGGGGCGAGCGCAGCGGCTGCGGTTTCAGCTTTGGCGATGGCTGCAATACGTCCGGCGTGAGCCCGACCAACCTGTTCGGTTCCAAGAACCCGCGCAAACGCAAGTTTCCGGTGCAGGAGGCCGCGCGCCGCCTGGGCGACGAGTGAGATAGCCGGTTATGGCCACACTGAAAGTACTCGCCGCCCTGCTGCACTACCCCGACGAGGCGCTGCAGGCTCACGCCGCTGAACTGCTCGCGGCGCTGGATGCCGACGGCTTGGTTCGCGGCGCGCGCCGCGCGGCACTGCGCAGCCTCGTCGCGCGCTTGCGCGATGAGGAGCTGCTGGAGCTGCAGTCGGAGTATGTGGAGACCTTCGATCGCGGTCGATCGCGCTCGCTGTACCTGTTCGAGCACGTGTACGGCGAATCGCGCGATCGCGGGCAGGCCATGGTGGAACTCATCGGCGCCTACCGCGAGCACGGCCTCGAGATCGCCGCCGCCGAGCTGCCGGATTACCTGCCCCTGTTCCTGGAATTCCTGTCGCGCATGCCAGTGGCAGATGCCCTGGGCTGGCTGGAGGAGATCGGCCCGGTGCTGCAGTTGCTGCATGCGCGCCTGGCGGCGCGACCCAGCCCCTACGCGGTGGTATTGGAACCGCTGGTGCGGCTGGCGGGTCTGGCGCCGGAGGCGAAGGTTGACGAGCAGGTCGCCGCGGAGACACCCGATGATACGCCCGAGGCGCTCGATCGAGTGTGGATGGAATCGCCGGTGAGCTTTGGCGGTCCCGAGGACAGTTGCGGTGCGGCG
Organism: Halioglobus sp.; assembly: GCA_020443345.1. Classification (GTDB taxonomy): domain Bacteria; phylum Pseudomonadota; class Gammaproteobacteria; order Pseudomonadales; family Halieaceae; genus JARRPM01. The sequence goes on along the minus strand of JAGRIH010000008.1, from coordinate 54,110 downwards.
CAGGACAAGACCCGAAACCGAGAGTCGGCGCGGTCCCCGACGCCGACCGAAACAGTACGTTGGCAGGATCCCCCAGCCCACTAGATACCGAGGTATCCGCTCATGGAATTTTTAAACAATCTGCTGTTCGGCTATTACCCCTATGTCGCGGGCACCGTGTTTCTCGCGGGCAGTCTGGTGCGCTTTGATGTGAGCCAGTACACCTGGAAGACCAATTCCAGTCAGATCGTGGATTCCAGCGGGCGCTTTCGCCTGGGCAACAACCTGTTTCATATCGGCGTCATCTTCCTCTTTTTCGGCCACTTGATCGGCCTGCTGATGCCGCATTCGTGGTATCCCTACCTGGGGCTGACGGTGGGCGGCAAACAGTTGCTGGCGATGATTTCCGGCGGTCTGTTCGGTGTTCTCGCGCTGGTCGGCGGCGCCATTTTGTTGCACCGCCGCTTCACCAACCCGCGCGTGCGGGCACAGAGTTCGCAGATGGATATCCCGATCCTGGTGCTGTTGTATGCGCAACTCGTGGTCGGCCTGCTGACCATTCCGTTTTCGGCGCAGCACCTCGATGGGTCGGAAATGATGCTGCTGTCCGAATGGGCGCAGCGCATCGTCACGTTCCGTCCCGACGCCGCAGCGCAAATCGCCAATGTCTCCTGGGTGTTTAAACTGCACCTGTTTCTCGGGCTGACGATCTTTTTACTGTTCCCCTTCACACGGCTGGTGCATATCTGGAGCGTGCCCTACGCCTATATGTGGCGCAACTACCAGGTGGTGCGCCAGCGCCAGGGCTGAGTAACAAGAGCCGCGTAGAAAATGAGCGAAGAACTCCAGTATATAGAGCTTACCGAGCACGAGCCCGAATCAGGCGAGGACACCGGCGGCTGGGTGGCGGTCAACGGGGTGGCGATCAGTGCCGGCGAGATCAATCTCGAATCGGCCAACTACGAGGGCGGCACGATTCCCGAGCGCCAGCATCAGGCCGCACTGGCACTGGTGATGCGCGAGTTGTTGCGCCAGCGCGCCGTCGAGTGCGATTTGCTGGACGCAACCGGCGCACCCGACGACAGCGTCATCGACGAGTTGCTGGAGCGGGAACTCGATCTGCCGCAGCCGGACGAGGTCGCCTGCCGACGTTATTTCGAGCAGAACCGCGCGCGTTTTCGCGGTGAGGACAGAGCCGAACTGCGGCATATCCTGCTGCCGGCCCACCCCGACGACCCCGAGGAGCGCGGGCAGGTGTGCCGACGGGCCGAGGCGTTGATCGGCAGTTTGCGCAACGGCAGCGGCGATTTTGCCGAACTCGCGCGCGAGCACTCGGTGTGCCCCTCGCGTGCACAGGGCGGGGCGCTCGGCTGGATCGGCCGCGGCCAGACCGTGCCCGAGTTCGAGAGCACAGTGCTGCGCCTGCCGGTGGGGCTCGCCGGGAAGCCGTTGGAGAGCCGCTTCGGCTGGCACGTGGTGGATGTACTGGACCGCCAGACCGGCGTCCCGCTGCCGTTCAGCCAGGTGCAGGGCGATATCGCGCGCTACCTGGCCGAGGAGACGCGCAGCCGCGCCATCCGCCAGTATCTGCAACTGCTGGTCGGCCGGGCCGAAATCGAGGGTCTCGATCTGGCCGGTGCCGCGAGCCCGCTGGTGCGTTGACGGGCGCACACTTATTGCCTATCCCTCCCACACCGTGCACTTACTGTCGCGAACGAGAACCCGGCTATGAACAACGCGGAACAAATCGACTACTGGAACGGTGAAGCCGGCCAGCGCTGGGCGGCCGAAGATGCGCGTATGGCGCGCATGTTGCAGCCCATTACCGCAGCACTGCTGGATCATCTCGCACCGCAGGTGGGGGAGTGCGCGCTGGACATCGGCTGCGGCGGAGGCGGGCAGACCCTGCTGCTGGCCGAGCGCCTGGGCGGCACCGGCAGCGTGCTGGGTATCGATATCTCCGCGCCGATGCTGGCCGTGGCGCGCGACAAGTCCACCGATCTGTTGCCGGAGTATGCCAGCGTGCACTTTTTACAGGCCGATGCGGCAGCGCACGCTTTCGAGCCCGCGTCCTTCGATCTGTTGTTTTCGCGCTTTGGCGTGATGTTCTTCGACGATCCCGTCGCCGCGTTCAGCAACTTGAAGCGCGCGTTGCGCCCCCGCGGCCGCCTGGGTTTTTGTTGCTGGCAGTCGCTGCGCGACAACGCCTGGGCGGCGCTGCCGCTGCAGGCGGCCCTGCAGTACGTCGCTGCGCCGCAGGATACCCCCGATCCCCATGCGCCCGGCCCCTTCGCCTTCGCCGACCCGCAGCGCGTGCGCGCCATCCTCGGCGCCGCCGGCTTCGCCGATGTCTCCATCGAGGCGCACACCTTCACCATGGTATTTGGCGAGCGCGCAGACCTGCGCGGCAATGTCGAGGAACTCGTGCGCATGGGGCCCGTCGCGCGTCTGATGGCCGATCGGGAAGCGGCGAGCGTGGCGCGCATGCTGGATGCCGCCACCCAGGCGCTGGCGCCGTATTTTAGCGACGGTGCCCTGCGCCTGCCGGGCGCGGTGTGGTTCGTGCAGGCGCGGCTGGCATCATAATTGCTTCATATCAGGCATGTTTGGTCAGCGAGGATAGACGATATGGACCTTTTGCGAGTATTACTTGCCATTCTCCTGCCGCCGCTGGGCGTCTTTCTGCAGGTGGGTATCGGGCCCCAGTTCTGGATCAACATCCTGCTTACTTTGCTGGGTTACATCCCCGGCATCGTGCACGCCATCTGGATTATTGCGCGGCGTTAGGCACCTTTACCCGCGATACCGCTGTGCCGCAGCAGGGCATCGATAGCCGGTTCGCGCCCCCGGAAGGCGACGAACAGCTCCATGGCGTCGCGCGCGCCGCCCGTCTCGAGGATGTGCCGGCGAAATTGCGCGCCGGTGTCGGAATTGAAGATACCCTCCTGCTCGAAACGGGAGAAGGCATCGGCGGAGAGCACTTCGGCCCACTTGTAGGCGTAGTAACCCGCGGCGTAACCGCCGGCGAAGATGTGTGAGAAGCTGTTCTGGAAGCGGTTGCAGGGCGGCGGCTGTAGCACCGCGACCTGGGCGCGCACCGCATCCAGCAGTGACTGCACCGAGGCGAAGGCGCCAGTGTGCCACTCGCGGTGCAGGCGAAAATCAAACAGGGCGAATTCCAGCTGCCGCGCCAGCGCCATGGCCGAATGGAAGTTGCGGGCGGCCAGCAGCCGCTCCAGCAGTGCGCCGGGCAGCGGCTCCCCAGTGGCGTAGTGACCGGAGATAAAGGCCAGCGCCTCGGGCTCCCAGCACCAGTTCTCCAGAAACTGGCTGGGCAGTTCCACCGCGTCCCAGGCCACACCATTGATACCCGATACCGCCGCCACGCACTGGCGCGTCAGCATATGGTGCAGGCCGTGGCCGAATTCGTGGAACAAGGTGGTGAGCTCGTCGTGGGTCAGCAGTGCCGGCACACCGTCCACCGGTGGCGTGAAATTGCACACCAGATAGGCCACTGGAAGCTGCAGGTCGCGGTCGGTCTGCCGGCGCACCCGGCAGTCGGCCATCCACGCGCCGCCGCGCTTGTCGGCGCGGGCGTAGAGATCCAGGTAAAAGCGGGCGATGACGCTGTCATCCTGCAATAGTTCGAACAGGCGTACATCCGGGTGGTAGCGGTCAAACTCCGCCACCTCGCGCACCGTCAGACCGTACAGACGCCGTATCACCTCGAACAAACCCGGCAGTACCCGGGTGACGGGCAGGTAGGGGCGCAGGTCCTCCTGGGATAGCTGGTAGCGTTGCTGGCGCAGTTTTTCGCTGTAGTAGGCGACATCCCAGGCCGCCAGCGCCTGCACTCCATACTGGTCCCGGGCAAAGGCCGTCAGGCCCTGCCATTCGGCGCGTGCCTGGTCGCGGGACTGCTGCGCCAGTTGCTGCAGGAAGGCCATGACCTGCTCGGGACCGACGGCCATCTTGGTCGCCAGCGACAGTTCAGTGTAGTCGTCAAAGCCCAGCAACTGCGCCAACTGCTGGCGCAGATCGAGGGTTTCCATAATGATGTCGGTGTTGTCCCACTGCCCGCCGTGGGGGCCGGTTTCGGAAGCGCGGGTGACGTTCGCGGTATACACCTCGCGGCGCAGGTCGGCGTCGTCACAGTAGTTCAGCAGCGGCGCAACACAGGGGTACTCCAGGTTGATCAGGTAGCCCTCCCGGCCGGCCCGCTGCGCCGCCTGCCGGGCGTTGTCCAGCGCGCTTTGCGGCAGCCCCTGCAACTGCTCGCGGGTCAGCAGCTTCGACCAGGCATTGGTGGCATCCAGTACATTCTCGCTGAACTTGCTGCCCAGCTCGGAGAGCCGCGCGCGCAGCGTCGCGTAGCGCTCCTTCTGCTCCTGTGGCAATGCCACGCCGGCCAGGCGAAAGTCCCGCAGGGCGTTTTCCACCGCTTTGCGCTGCGCGGTATCCAGGGTGTCGAACTGAGCGCTTTGGGCGATCTGCCGGTAGGCGCCGTACAACTGCTGGTGCTGTCCCATCCAGGTGCTGTGCCGCGACAGCAATGGCAGGCAGGCGTTGTAGGCGGCGCGCAGGTCTTCGCTGTTGAGCACGCCGTTGAGGTGTGACACCGGCGACCAGGCCTGCTGCAGTTCGTCCTCCAGTGCCTCGATGGGCCGCAGCAGGTTGTCCCAACTGTAGTGGTCGGTGGCGGCCAGAAGCTGTTCGACGGCCTGCTGGTTGCGTTCGATGAGCTGCCGGATCGCGGGTTCGACGTGGGCCGCCTCGATGCGTGAAAAAGGCGGCAGCAGGTGTGTTTCCAGCAGGGGGTTGGGCATGGTGCGGCTCCGGTCGCGGGCGGGACGGGAATTCTACCCGAAACCCGGCTCGGGCGTCGCCGGCTGTCGGCTGTGCCTGCGCGCCGTGTCAGTCCGGTATTTTCTTTTTCAGCAGCGGCGCAAAGCCGTCGTTGCCGGTGTTTTCGCCGCCTGTGGCACGGTGCGGTTTGCCGCGGTTTTTCTGGTGGCGGTGGCGCGTGCGCCGCTTGCCCGCTGTGCTCGCGCTACGTTTTTTGCCGGCGCCGACCGCCTTGCCGGAGGATTTTTGTTTTTTCGGCCCCTTGTAACGGGCGCGCAGCCCGGGCAGGGTGCGTTGCTCAAAGTCCAGCTTGAGATAGCGCTGGATGCCGACAGCCAGGTTCCACTCGGCGGCGCTCACCAGTGACACCGCCAGCCCCGTTGCCCCCGCGCGCCCCGTGCGCCCACTGCGATGCAGGTAGTCGCTGCCGCTGTGCGGCACGTCGTAATTGACCACCAGGTCGATGTCGCGGACGTCCAGACCGCGGGCCGCCACATCGCTGGCGCAGACGATATCCACCTTGCCCTCGCCAAACTGCTGCATCACCCGGGTGCGCTCCTCGGTACGCATCTCGCCGTGCAGGCCGGCGCAGCGCAGCTTGTGGTAGCGCAACAGGCCCGCCAGGCGCACAGCGGTACGGCGCGTGTTGCCAAACACCAGGGCGCGCTGGTACTGCCCCTGCTGTAACAGCGCCAGTAGCAATTTATCCTTGTGCGCCTGGTCGTCGGCCAGTATCTGCTGGTGAAAAATGCTGCTGTGGGGCGCTCGTACCTCGCCCACACAAATGCTCTGTGGTGCGCGCAGCAGGGTGCCGGCCACCGCCGTCACCGCACGGTGCCCGAGGGTCGCGGACAGCATCAGCACCTGCCGCCGGGGTGCGCAATAATCCGCTATCTTCAGTACATCCTCGCGCAGGCCCATGTCCAGCATGCGGTCGGCTTCATCCAGCACCAGTATCTGCAGTGCGCCCAGGTCCGCGCTGCCGCGCTCGCAGTGTTCCAGCAGGCGGCCCGGCGTGGCCACGAGCACCTCCGGATTTCTGCGCAGCGCGGATTTCTGGTACTTGAAATCCGCGCCCCCGGTGACAGCGGCTGCCTGCAGCGGCGACTTGGCCAGCAGCGCGCGGAGGTGTTTGAGCACCTGTCGCGCCAGCTCCCGGGTGGGTACCAGCACGAGGGCCAGGGTGCCCGCCTGCCGAGCCTGCTCCTGGGTGTGCGCAGCCAGCAGGCGCTGGGCGATGGGGATGAGGTAGGCCAGGGTTTTGCCGCTGCCGGTCTCGGCGCTGACCAGCAGATCGGCGCCGCGCAGGGCGGCGGGGAGGACGTGCTGCTGCACCTCGGTCGGCCGCTCGATGGCCATCTCCGCCAGCGCCAGTTGCAGGCGCCGGTCCAGTTGCAGGTCTTCAAACACGGTGCGGGTCTCCGGCAAATCATCGATGGGCGGTGGCGCGATATCTCAACCCGCGAGCTTCAAACGCCGCTGCCCCCTGGAGCGATCAGGGCCGGTGCAAGCGCCGCGGGCGATTACTGACTGACAGTGGTCTGCACCGTTTCATTGTCGGAAAAACGCCCGGCAAACAGTGCCGTGGACAGGTAGCGCTCGCCGGAGTCCGGCAGGATGGCCACGATCATCTTGTCCCGCCAGGCGTCCTGCTGCGACAGGCGGTGGGCGATTGCCATGGCGGCGCCGCTGGAAATCCCCGCCAGGATGCCCTCGCGCTGCATCAGCTTGTGGGCCCAGTCGATCGCGTCCTCGCTGGATACCTGTTCCACCTGGTCCACCATGGACAGGTCCAGATTCTCCGGCAGGATGCCGGCACCGATGCCCTGGATTTTGTGCGGCGCGTGCGAGGGTGCGGCACCGGTCATCGCGGCGGTGATCAGGTTGGAGGAATCGGGCTCCACCGCCACGCTGTGGATGGCCTTGCCGCAGGTGTTCTTGATGTGTCGGGAGACCCCGGTCAGGGTGCCGCCGGTGCCGACCCCGGACACCAGCACGTCGATGCCGCCGTCGGTGTCGTTCCAGATTTCCGGTCCGGTGGTCTTCTCGTGAATCTCCGGGTTGGCGGGGTTTTCAAACTGGTGCGGCCCCCAGTGTCTGGCCGGATCTGACGCAATGATCTCCTCGGCTTTTGCAATAGCGCCGGGAATGCCCTCGGCGCCGTCGGTGAGGATGATGTCGGCGCCGAGGGCCTTCATCAGCATGCGTCGCTCCAGGCTCATGGTGTTGGGCATGACCAGCTTGCAGCCGTAGCCGCGCGCCGCCGCCACGAAGGCCAGGGCGATCCCGGTATTGCCGCTGGTGGGTTCGACGATGGTCATACCCGGCTGCAGGCTGCCTTCGCGCTCGGCTGCCAGCACCATGCTGCTGCCGATGCGGCACTTGACCGACATGGCCGGGTTGCGGTTTTCCAGCTTGACGTAAATATTGCCGTCGCTGATGTGATTAATGCGCACCAGCGGTGTGCCGCCGATGGCCAGCGCATTATCGTCAAATAGTCTGCTCATGGTCTGTTTCCCGTGGTCAGGTTGCGGCCCCTGCCGCCCCAATGCCGTTAGTGAATGAAGCTGCGGGTGTAGACAAGATTAGTCGCGACGCCGCCGCCTGTCCATCCAGAGCTGGCGGCACCGGCGCCAGGGACGCTGCACCTGCGAGCCGCGCCAGGGGAATGCACTCCACGCGATCCCGGCGCACTGTCGAACACAATCTTTCTTACTGCCTGGAACTTTCCTCCCGGCACCGGGTCTGAGGGATCGGTGACACTGTGGTTGCCCTCGGTGGGCCGCACAGAGTCATTGGGTTTGCTGGATACCGTCCAGGTCTCAAAAGCTCTTTTGTAGAGACTTCCTCTTACACCGGCCCCATTGGGGCCGGTTTTTTTTCGTTATCCGGAGTGCACGGTACCCCGATAAAGGGGGCGGGCCCTGTCGTGGGAGACAGGGACACCGTTGCCACCGCACCGCGAGCGGAAGCCGCGGGTGGACGAGCCCGTCCGGGGGTGTCGGGGCGCCGTGTCCGGCTGTCGCGCAGCAGCGCGTAGGCAGTTCACCGGGTCGGGGCCGGCTGTCGGGCAGCCCGCGCCAGCGATTCCAGGGTCTGCGGTCCTACCAGTATTTCCTGTAACTGACCGTCCGGGTCCACGATCAGCGTGGTGGGCAGCACCGCGGGGCGCGTGGTTCCCAGCGCCGCGGCCGGGTCGCTGGCCAGGGTGACGAAGGCCACGCCCAGTTGCTTTAGCTGGGCCTGCAGGGCATCGCCGGTCGCGCCGTCGTAATTGACCCCGACCACGGTCACCGCGTCGTACTGGCGCTCCAGTGCATTGAGTTCCGGAATCTCCTGGATACAGGGTTTGCACCACTGGGCCCAGTAGTTGACGACTACCCACTGGCCGCGCAGTGCCCGCAGTTGTCCCGCCCCGGACACGGCCGGCGGCCCGCTGTCACCGCAAGCGGCGAGTGCCAGCAGCAGCGCACCCAGCAGGCCCCTCATCGCGAAAACAACTCCACCAGACTCGGGCCCAGCGTCTCGCGCTGGCCGGCACGCTGCTCGCGCAACAGGCGGTAGGCCTCGCGCTGCCAGGACAGGTCGGTGCTGATTTCTTGCTGTTCCAGCGGCTGTTCCTGATTGACCCACTCCTTGAGCTGCCAGAACCTGATGCCGTTCAGGTCCCGGCTCAGCAGGTAGTGTCCCCTGTCATTCAAAGCGATTAATTTATGGCTCAGAAAAATATCGCGCAGTGTGCGCCAGGTTTCGCTGTCCAGTCCGCGCAGTACGGCGTGGCGGCCAGTGTGCAGTTCGATTTCGCGCAGCGCGTTGCCGGACTGCTGTTTTTGCCAGAGCAGATGGAGGATATCCAGGGCCTTGAGCACGGTGGGCCGGCTGGCCTGCTCCGCATTCTGGTAGGCGGAGAGGCTGTGCACCAGGATGCCCCCCATCAGGACAATGATCCAGGACAGGTAGATCCACAACAGAAACAGGGGAACTGCCGCGAAGGCGCCGTAGATAAAGGTGTAGCTGGAGCCCACTACCAGCCGGGTAAAGACGGAGCGGGCCACGTTGAACACTGCAGCAGTGACGAAGCCGCCCACCAGGGCGTGGCGGAATGGCACCCGGCAGTTGGGCACGGCGACATACAGCAGGCTGAAGCCGGCGGTACTGAGCAGCAGCGGGGCGATGCGCAGCATGAATCCGCCGACACCGATCACGTCGTATTCCTCCAGCACCACGGCGAACGACGACAGGTAGGTGCCGATGGCCAGCGCCAGGCCAATGGTGACCGGTGCCAGGCTCAGCACCGCCCAGTACAGCAGGAAGCTGGACACGGCGCTGCGGTTTTCGGTGGTGCGCCAGATCAGGTTGAACGCTTTCTCGATATTGCGCAGCATCAGTACGGCGGTGACCACCAGGAACACGATACCCGGTCCGGTCAGATTCTTGGCCTGGCGCGAAAAATCCTCGAGGTATTTCTGGATGTCATAAGTGGTCTCGGGCATCAGGTGCTGGAACATGAAGTCCTGCATCTGGCTCTCCAGGCCCTGGAACGCGGGGATTGCCGAGGCCATGGTGTACAGCACTGTGAGCAGCGGCACCAGGGCGAACAGGCTCATGTAGGTGAGCGCGGCGGCGTTTTCGGAACAGCGATCGGCGCTGAAGCGGGCCAACAGGTAGCTGGCGCGCCGCCATTGTTCGCGCAGCAGGGGTTTGAAATCCTTCATGGCGCGATTATGGCACGATTGACGGCGCCCGCGCACCGCGCATCCGTCGCCGGACGAGCGCGGCCGATGTTTTGGTATACTGTGCGGTCTGTCGTGAACAATGGGCCGCTGGAGCCAGTCATGAGTGACATCACCATCTACCACAACCCGCGCTGTTCCAAGTCGCGCGCTACCCTGGCGCTGTTGCAGGAGCGCGGTGTCAGTCCCGCGATCGTACTGTACCTGGACGACCCGCCCGACGCGCGCGAACTGACCGATCTATTGCGCAAACTGGGTATGCGCGCCACGCAGTTGGTGCGGCGCGGCGAGGCGGACTACAAGGCCGGCGGACTGGACCGCGAGTCCAGCGACGAGCAGGTGCTGGCCGCCATGGCAAAGCACCCGAAACTGATCGAACGCCCCATCGTCGTCAGAGGTGAACGGGCGGTGTTGGGCCGGCCACCGGAAAATGTCCTGGCGCTGCTGGGCGAATGACGGTCGATCCCTATATCCTGGTCCTGTACTACTCCCGCCACGGCGCCACGGCAGAGATGGCGCAGCAGGTGGCGCGCGGCGTGGGGCTGGTGCCGGGTATGGCGGCGCGCCTGCGCACGGTGCCCCCGGTGTCGGCCAACTGCGAACAGACCGGGGACAGCATTCCGGCCGACGGCCCGCTGTACTGCGAGCTGGATGACTTGCGCGATTGCGCGGGCCTGGTGTTGGGCTGTCCCACACGCTTTGGCAACATGGCCGCGCCGCTGAAGTACTTCCTCGACCAGACCTCCTCGCTGTGGCTCAGTGGCGCCATGGTGGACAAGCCCGCCGCGGTATTTACCTCCAGTGCCAGCCTGCACGGCGGGCAGGAATCCACCCTGTTGAGCATGATGCTGCCGCTGTTGCACCACGGCATGCTGATCGTGGGGCTGCCGTACAGCGAGCCCGGCCTGATGCGCACCGCTTCCGGCGGCACCCCCTACGGCGCCTCGCACTGGGCCGGCCCGGACCAGGCGCGGGCGGTGGATGACACGGAGGCGGCACTGTGCCGCGCCCTGGGCAGGCGGGTGGCGCGCCTGGCACGCGGAGCTGGCGCGTGAGAGGCGTTCTCAGCCGCAGGGTGCGCATAGTGGCCTGGAGTGGCTGGCTGCTGCTGTTCCTGCAACAGGCAGCGGATGCCTGGCTGTACCAGATGCCGTGGATTATCTGGCTGGGCAAGCTGCTGCCGCTGCTGATTTTCCTGCCCGGCATGTGCCGCGACAACCTGCGCAGCTACATCTGGCTGTGTTTTGTCTGTCTGTTGTATTTTATCGCCCAGGTGGAGCGCCTGTTTGCGCAGCCGGGCCACCCGCTGGTTGTCGTAGGCACGATTGCCGTGGTCACGCTGTTTACGGCGGCCATGCTGTATGTGCGCTGGCGCGCCCGCGAACTGCGCGACGTGTCGGCGCGAGAAATCGAGACGGGAGAGAAGTGTCATGAGTAAACCCTCGGTGTTGCGCCGGGTAATGCGTGCCATCTGGAACGGCATTACCCGGGTGCGGCTGGTGTTGTCCAACCTGCTGTTTCTGGCGTTCCTCGCGGTGCTCTACTACATCTACGTGGGCGGCGCGCCCGAACCGCTGCCGGCGCGCGCGGCACTGCTGCTCAACCCCATGGGCAGCATCGTCGACCAGCGCGTGCCTACCATGCCGGTGCAGGCGCTGCTGGGAGAGTCCACGCCCGAGGATCACGAGGTGCTGCTGCGCGATGTGATCGATGCCATCGACTACGCGCGCGACGATCCGGCCATCAATTCCCTGGTGATGGAACTGGACTACCTGATGTACGTGGGCATCAGCAAGTCCCAGGAGATTGCCCGGGCGCTGCAGGCCTTTCGCGCCAGCGGCAAGCCGGTGGTGGCAGTGGGCGACTACTACACGCAGGACCAGTACCTGCTGGCCAGCCAGGCGGATACGGTGATCACCGATCCGCTGGGCGCGGTGGCGCTGGAGGGCTTCGCCAGCTATCGCAATTACTTTGCCGAGGCGCTGGATAAACTGTCGGTGAATATGCACGTGTTCCGGGCCGGGGAGCACAAGTCGGCCATGGAGCCCTTTGTGCGCAATGACATGTCGGCCGGCGAGAAAGCGGTCACGCGGCGCTGGCTGAACGTGCTGTGGAATCAGTTTACCGCGGCGGTGGAGACGCAGCGCAAACTGGCGGCCGGGGCGATCGACGACTATGTCAATGGCTTTCCCCAGCGCCTGGCCCAGGCCGATGGCAACGCGGCCCGAACGGCGCTGCAGGCCGGCCTGGTGGACCGGGTGCTCAATCGCCGCGAGGCCAACGAGTACCTGGTGGAACTGGTCGGCGCCAGTGATGACGAGGGCCTGTATGAGGCGGTGCCCTTCGAGCACTACGTGCTGCGCAAGCGCCGCCTGTCGCTGCCCGACCTGAGCGCCGACCAGGTGGCGGTGATCACCGCCCAGGGCAATATGCTGCCCGGCGAGCAGCCCCCTGGCAGTATCGGCGGCGACTCCCTGGCGCAACTGATCCGCAGCGCCGCTGAACAGGACGGCGTGAAGGCGATCGTACTGCGCGTGAACAGCGGCGGCGGCAGCATGTTTGCCGCCGAGATCATTCGCCAGCAGATACTGGATGCCCGGGCCGCGGGGATGCCGGTGGTGGTGTCCATGGGCGCCGTGGCGGCGTCGGGCGGCTACTACATCGCCACTGCCGCAGACGAAATCTGGGCGACGCCCTCGACCATCACCGGCAGCATCGGGGTGTTCGCGGCGTTTCCCACTTTCGAGGACTCCCTGCAACGCTTGGGCGTGCACACCGACGGTGTGGGCACTACCTCGCTGGCCGGTTCACTGCGCCTGGACCGCCCCCTCAACCCGGCGCTGGTCAATGTGCTGAACAGCTCGGTGAATTATGCCTACCGCCGCTTCCTGCAGATCGTGGCCGAGGGCCGCAATCTGCCGGTGGATACCGTCGATACACTGGCCCAGGGCCGCGTGTGGAGCGCCCCCGACGCGCTCGAACACGACCTGATAGACGGCGTGGGCAGCCTGGAGCAGGCGGTGGCCGCCGCCGCGGGGCGCGCCGGCCTCGAGGACTACGAAACGGTGCAGGTGGAACTGCCGCGCTCCGCCTCGGAACTGATTCTGGAGCGTCTGGCCGAGCGCATGGGCGTCCTGGGCAGGTGGGCCGCCACCCCCGCTGCGGCCTCCCTGTCGTCGCTGCTGCGACCGCTGACCCTGGCCGCAGCCGAGATGCACCAATTGCAGGACCCGGGCCACCTGTACCTGCGCTGTATCGCCTGCTCGGTGGTGCGCTAGCTCACCAGGACCCGGCGCTGAATTGGCCGAACACGGGCACAGTGGCGTATCGCTGCGCTCAGTGATGCCGCGGCCGCTGCGCGTCACTGTGCCGTTTGCCCCGCGCATTACGCCTTGTCGTCAGCGTCCTCTTGTGCCGCGTCTTCGCGCTCCAGGTGCACGTCCATCTGCGGGTAGGGAATGCTGATGCCGGCCTCGTCGAACTTCAGTTTGACCGCCTCGGTGATATCCCACTTCAGCGCCCAGTAATCCCCGGATTTGGCCCAGGGACGCACCAGGAAGTTGACGCTGGAATCCGCCAGTTCGCCCAGCGCGATCACCGGCGCCGGCTCTCGCAGCACGCGGTCGTCCGCAGCGATGATGTCCTGCAGCACTCGCTTGGCCACAAGCAGGTCGTCGTCGTAGGAAATGCCGAACACCATGTCCACGCGCCGGGTCGGGCGCGCCGAGAAGTTGGTGATGTTGTTGCTCAGGATAGCGCCGTTGGGCACGATGATTTCCTTGTTATCTGGGGTGGTCATGGTGGTGGTGAAGATGTTTATCTTTTCAATGACGCCGCTGGCGCCGCCGGCCTCGACGAAATCCCCTTTGGTAAAGGGGCGGAAGGTAATCAGCATGACTCCTGATGCAAAATTGGACAGGGAGCTTTGCAGCGACAGGCCGATGGCCAGCCCCGCGGCGCCGAGCAGGGCCACCAGCGAGGTCGTATCGATGCCCAGTTGGCTGAGCGCGGCAATGATGACGAACAGCAGCAGCACCCAGCGCAGGATGGACACCAGGAAGGCCACCAGGATTTCGTCGGTCCCGCGTTTTTCCATTACTCTGGTGACAATGCCGACCACCGAGGCCACCACGATGCGGCCGACGATAAATATGACCAGCGCCAGTGCGATCTTGATACCCCAGGGGATGACGTAGGTGCTCAACAGCTCCTGGATATCCACCGTTTCCATTGGTTGACTCCTTCTTCTCGTAACCGGTGCGCGTACGCGAGTTGCCGGACCGTCGTGCCGGCCTGTTCTGCCCGCCGCTATTGGCCACTCGCACTATAGCCAATTGTTAGTGCATTGCAAAAAGCGTAGCCGGCGCCGCCGGGCTGGCTGGTCGGTTCAAATGGTGTAGACTGCGGCACGTTGCGCGGCGGTTGCGCGCGCCGCCACGGTGACCGGAGAGATCCTCTGCATGTTGCACACACACGAAGGCATCAGCCGGCGGCGTCTGCTGGCGGGGCTGGGCTTGGCGGCGGGCGCGGCCCTGACCGAGGCGTCAGTGCTGCCGCGGTCGCAGTTGCCCGGCTGGGATGCCCGCACCGGTGTGTTGGTCGTCGGCGCCGGCGCCGCCGGCGTGTGCGCCGCGATTGAAGCTGCGCGGGCCGGTGCCGAGGTGCTGATCGTCGAATCCATGCCGCGTCCGGGGGGGTCGTCCGCCATGTCCGCCGGGGTGGTCTACGCCGGCGGTGGCACGGCCCTGCAGCGCGCACTGGGTGTCCAGGACGGCGTGGAGGACATGTACCGCTTCCTGGCCTCGGCCGGTCCGCACGCGCCGCTGGACAAAATCCAGGTGTACTGCGAGGAAAGCGCCGCACACTTTGACTGGCTGCGGGCCCAGGGCATTCCCTACCGCGAGCGGCTGTCGCGCGCCCGGGGTGCGCCGGCGACCGACGAATCGCTGTATTACAGCGGTAACGAGCTGGCCTGGCCGGCCCGGGAAGTCGCCCGGCCGGCACCGCGCGGGCACCTGCCGGGACTGGCCGGCACGGCGGGCGGGCGGCGCATGATGGAGATCCTGCTGGCGCGCGCCGGTGCGCTGGGTGTGCGCCTGCGCACTGGAGTCGCGGCGCGGCAACTGGTGGTGGAGTCGGATGGGCGCGTGGCCGGACTGATCGTCGACGCCGCCGGACAGCGCCAGGCAATCGGCGCCGCGCGTGCGGTGGTCCTTGCCTGCGGCGGTTTTGTCTACGACCGCCAGATGCTCCGGCGCCATGCCCCGGCGCTCTACGAGTGCTCTGCTGCCTGGGCCGGTGCGGGCGACCTGGGTGACGGGATCAAGCTGGCTGTCGCCGCCGGAGCGGCCACCGTGCACATGGAGCACGGTTGCGCAGAGGCACCACTGGCCGGCCTCGACAGCGTGCTGGCCGGCATCCTGGTAAATGCCGCGGGCCAGCGGTTTATCGCCGAAGATTCCTCGCCGCTGATGGTGGGTGATGCCATCGTGCGCCACCAGGGCGGGCGGGCCTGGCTGATCGCCGACCAGCGCAGTGCGCCAGCGACCCGGCAGGATCGTTTTCTGGCGGCGGCGCGGGGCAATACGCTGGGCGATGTGGCGGTGCAACTGGACCTGCCGCGCGGCGCGCTGCAACACAGTATCGCCTACTACAACCGCCACGCTGCCAACGGCGAGGACCCGCTGTGGCGCAAGTCGCCGGCTCTGGTGCGGCCGCTGCAGGGACCTCCCTATACCGCGTGGAACCTGTCGGTCGCCGACAGTTTTTTCCCCGTCTACACGCTGGGCGGCCTGCAGACCACTGTCGGCGGTGCAGTGCTGAACGGCTTCGGCGAGGTCATCGGCGGGCTGTACGCGGTGGGGCGCACGGCGGCCGGGCTGCCCGTCGCCCCCTGTATCGCGCAGGGCCTGTCGCTGGGCGACTGTACCTTTTTCGGGCGCCGAGCGGGCGCCGCCGCCGCGCGCGGGGAGGGACTTGCGTGAAGCGCTGGAGGTGGGCTGCGCTGCTGCTGGCGCTCGGCGCCCCGGGCCAGGCGCAGGTGGATAGCGAACTCCCGGTGAGCGGCGACGCCGCGCGCGGCCGCCTGGTATTCGGGGCCTGCCGCGCCTGTCACAGCCTGCGGGCGGATGCGGCCCTCGGCAACGGTCCGCACCTGCACCGCATATTTGGTCGCGCGGCGGGCAAGCAGGTGGATTTCGAGCACTATTCCGCCGGGTTCAAAGATGCGCAGTTCGTGTGGACACCGCGGCTGATGTACGCTTGGCTGGCCAATCCGATGGCATTTTTCCCCGCTACCACCATGCTCAGTCCGGGCGTGCCCGACCCCCAGCGGCGTGCGGACCTCATCGCCTACCTGAAACAGGCCTCGGTTAGAGACAAGGAGCCCGATCGATGAACCCCAACCCCCTGCGTTCCGTCCTGTTTATGCCCGGCGCCAACCAGCGCGCCATGGACAAAGCCCGGCAGTTGGCCGCCGACGCCATTGTCTTCGACCTGGAAGATGCGGTGGCGCCCCAGGCCAAGGACAGCGCGCGACAGGCGGTGTTGGCGCAGCTCGCGGCCGGCGGCTACGGGCAGCGGCAACTGGCGGTGCGCTGCAACGCGCCGGGCACGCCCTGGGGCGCGGACGATATCCGCGCGCTGGCACGCAGCGGCATCCAGACCCTGTGTCTGCCCAAGGTGGAAACGCCGGACCAACTGCAGGAGGTGCGCGACCTGCTGAGCACCTGTGGGCGCCCCGACATGCAGCTTTGGGCCATGATCGAGACCCCCTCAGGGGTGGACAACGTGCGCCAACTGGCCGCCTTCGAATCGGTACAGGCGCTGCTGCTGGGTACCACCGATCTGTGCGCCGCGCTGCGGGTGCCGCAGCGCCCCGACCGGCTCGGCCTGCAGTACGCGCTGAGCCGGTGCGTGCTGGCCGCGCGGCAGTACGGGGTGGCGGCGCTGGACGGCGTCCACCTGGACCTGGCCGACCGCGACGGCTTCGTCGCGCTGTGCGAACAGGGCAGGGCGCTGGGTTTTGATGGCAAGACCCTGATTCACCCCCGGCAGATCGAGCCGGCCAACCGCGTCTTTGGGCCCTCTGCGCAGGCGATCGAGCACGCCCGGCGCCTGCTCGTTGCATGGCGCGAAGCCCAGGCCGCGGATCGGGGCGTCGCGGTGCTGGACGGTGCGCTGGTGGAAGTCATGCACGTCGACCAGGCCCGGCGCACCCTCGACCTGGCCGCGCAGATCGCCTCCCTGGAGGCGGACGCAAGCCGCGGTGCGTGACCGCGCCGGGCGGTAGCACGGTGTTTGCGCCCGGGCGCGGGGCTGCGGCCGCCGGCAGTGCAGCAGGAAATTCAGCTCAGGGTGCGCTGCGCGCGGCACGGATTTCGCCGGCGATAATCTCGCTGAGCCGGTACAGGAGAACGCTGTAGGCCGGGGCGATCTGCGCGGGGCTCAGGGCACCCGCCGGCAGGTCCTGGCGCAACTCGCTGATGCGGCGCGCCACCGGGGTGTCGGTGCTGCCGGCGTAGACCAGCCACTCCGCCACCAGCCTGGCCTGGCGGTCACTGGCATCCAGATTCAGCACCGTTACCTGGACCCCGAAGTCGGGGCTGCGCCGGGCGTGCCAGGGAAAGTAGCTGATGTCCCCGGTATCGAGTAGTCCCGCCAGGTTTATCGCCAGCACCCGCTGGATGCCATCACCCAGCGGTTCGGCCCAGCGGTCCTGGGCGGAGACCTGCAACTGGTTGCCGTCGCGCTGGTAGACCAGCGCGTTGCGGTTCAGGTACTGGGGGATTTCAATCGGGCCGATGCCCAGCGAGGGCGTCTGGCCGCCTGGCACCGGTGCCTCGTGAGCGCTCAACAGGTAGTGGTTGGTGCGCGGGCTGCTGCCGCAGGCGCCCAGCAGCAGTGCCAGGCACAGTGCGGGCAATGCGATTCGTATGGCTGGCTTCATCAGTGGTCTCCGCTCTTGCCGCGCAGCAGCGCCTCGGGCTGTTCTTCCAGGGTCCGGGCCAGTAACTGCAGGGACCGGCCGGCCTGGGCAAGTTCGCGCAGCGCCTGGTTCAGTTGGTATTGGGTGGCCGAGTCGGGTGCCACCAGGGAGTCGATCTCGAGCATGGTCTGTTCGAAGGCGGTCAGCGCTTTACTGGTGACTGCCAGGCCCGCGCGCGCCTGCGCGGACAACGCCGGCAGTTCGGTATTCACCGTAGCGACCGTGACAGCGGCGCCATCGAGCACCCGGTCCAGCTTGGGCAGGGAGGTGGCGAGCTGGCCGCGCAGTTCCTCGCTCAGGCCGGCCAGTGCATCCATGCTGGCCTTGATGCTGGCGGGCAGCGCCTGGAACGCTTCGCTGTTGACCAGCGTGCTGATGCCGCTGGCGGCTGCAGACACCGCATCGGCCAGCCGGGAGAAGTCCAGGTCCTCCAGCTTGCGGGCGATGCGCTGCAGGTCGTTGGGAATGGTCGGGATCTGCACATAGGGCGAGTCCACGTCCGCCAGCACCAGCTCGCTGTTCGGATGGAAGTCCAGTTGCACATACAGCAGGCCGGTGAGCAGACTCTGTGCGTTGAGCTGGGCGCGCATGCCGCGACTGATCAATTCCTCGGTGAGGCTGCCTCTGCCGCGCCTGAGACCGCGAATACCCTCTTCGCGCAGGTTTGCCTCGACCAGCATGATGACATCCTGGTTGTCGGAGTCGAGCATCAGCTCGATATCGGTGACCTGCCCGACGCGCACGCCGCGCAGGGCCACCGGAGCGCCCACGTTGAGTCCCTTGACCGAGCTGTCGAACACCATGATCACGGTTTCGCGGTCGCGTCCGAAACCGGAATCGAGCAGGAAGATACCCAGGATAATGGCGATCAGCAGGGCGCCGACAATGAATGCGCCGATGGCGACGGTGTGCGGCCTCTCGTTCATGACTGCTCCTCGTGTGCGGCGGCGCTGCGGTTCAGGAACTGCCGGACCACAGGCTGTTTGCTGTGGTCGCGCAGGTGCCGCGGGTCGCCGTAGTCGATCATGGTCCGTGTGCTGTTGTCCAGATACACCGAGTTGGTGGCGATGGCGAAGATGCTGGGCAACTCGTGGGTGACCATCACCACGGTGGCGCCCAGCGACTGCTGCAACTGGGAGATCAACTCGTCGAGCAGGCTGGAGCTGATCGGGTCCAGGCCCGCCGAGGGCTCGTCAAAGAACAGGATATCCGGGTCCAGGGCGATGGCGCGCGCCAGCGCGGCCCGCTTGCGCATGCCCCCGCTTATTTGCGCCGGGTAGTAGCTCTGGTAGCCCGCCAGACCCACCAGCGCCAGCTTGTAGGCGACGATATCGCGGATCTCGGCCGGCCGGTAGCGGGTGTAGAGCTGCAGGGGCAGCGAGATATTCTCCGCCAGCGTCATGGCGCTGAACAGGCCGCCGGACTGGTAGGTGATGCCCCAGCGCTGGCGCATGGCCTGTTGCTGGTCGGCGGTGGCGTGCACGAAACTGCGGCCGCTGTAGAGAATGTCGCCAGTGGCCGGCGCCAGCAGTCCCAGCAGATGCTTGAGCAGTGTGCTCTTGCCGCAGCCGCTGCCCCCCATGATGACGAAGATATCGCCGCGCTTGACGATAAAATTCAAGTCGCGCTGTATCACCAGGGAGCCGTAGGCCATGGTGAGCTCGCGCACCTCGATCTGCGCCTCGGTGTCTGCCGCAGCGCTCAAATGCCCACCTGCTGAAAGAGTATATTGATGGCTGCGTCGGCGACGATCAGATAGACGATTGCCGTGACGACCGCCTCGGTGGCGGCCTGGCCCACAGCGGCGGAGCTGCGTCCGGAGTTGATGCCGGAGCGACAGCCGGCAACGGCGATCAGCGCGGCAAACACCAGGCTTTTCAGCAGCCCTACGCCGAGGTGCGTGAAGGACAGGGCGTCCTCGGCCTGGGCCAGGTACTGGGTCCAGGAGATGCCCATGCTGCCGGCTACCGCCGCGCCGCCGAGCATGCCCAGCAGGTCGGCGTACAGGGTCAGCAGCGGCATAATGGCGATGAGCGCCAGCATGCGCGGCAGCACCAGGAACTCCACCGGCGATATGCCCATGGTCACGATCGCGTCGATTTCATCGTTGCTCTGCATGCTGCCCAGTTGCGCGGCGTAGGCCGCGCCGGTGCGTCCGGCCATGACCACGGCTGTCATCAATACGCCCATCTCGCGCAGCGTGCCGATGACCACCAGGTCGGCCACGTAGATTTCAGCCCCGAACTGGCGCAGTTGCACCGCGCCCAGGTAGGCCAGGATCATACCCACCAGCACACTGGTGAGGCTGATGATGGCGAAGGCGTCCGGCCCGGCCTGGTAGCAGTAGTCGCGAAAGTCGCTCAGGCGGGTGGTGGCCCTGCCGGACAGCAGCCGCAGCACGGCCAGTGTCACCTCTCCGAGAAACGCCAGCGACTCGCTCAGTTCACCCGCCAGGTTGCGCAGCAGCCGCGCCGGCCGCAGGAGCTGCACGATGGACGTGCGCGGCCGCTGCGGTTGTTGATGGGGTATGACCGCCGTGGACACTGCCAGCAGCCTGCTGACGCCCTCGGGGATGTCCCGGATGTCAAGCTCGATACGCTGTTCTCGACAGTAGTCGACACACTGCAGCAGGAAAGCCGGCAGCAGTGAGTCCCACTCGCCCAGCGCGGCGCCCTCGACCGTCAGCCGCCGCGGGTGGCTCAGGCGCAGCTGTGCCTGCAGCGTCTGGAACCGGCCCGGATTGCGGCCCTGCACCCAGTCGCCGGCCAGTACCAGGCGCGCGTGGTCGGGCGTCGCATCGAGCAGCGCAAAGCCGGGGGTCGTGTGCTCATCCATGCGGGTTTGTTCTTTATTGCAACCGCCTGCAGTCTACTGACTCAGCCGGTTAAATACCATCTGCCCGCCGGCGCGCGCTGCGCGCTACTGGAACGGCAGCGCCGGTCGGCTCGAGGCGATGCTTGCGCGGGCCTTGTGGTAGATGTCCTGTACCGGCGTGCGGTTGTCGACTTCGCGGCGCCTGGAGATCATCGTGATGGGAAACAGGTAGTTGTCGCTGTCCCGATAGCGCAGGGCGCGGCTGCGTCCCACCTGGTCCTCGTAGACCACCCAGTGCATGTCCAGCTCCTGCGCCAGCAGGTCGCCCAGGATCACGCCCATGGCCTGCAACTCGCGCGTCTGTTCGGGGCGCACCAGGCGCCTGTCGAGCAGCAACTGCAACAGCTCCAGGTCGTTGTCCCGGCTGCCGTTGAACTGTCTGCCGAGGTTGCTTGCGGCCATCTCCTGCACCAGGGCGCGCTGCTGGCTCATGAATTGCCGGTCCAGGTAGGACAGCTCCCCGACGCGCGGTTCGTCCTGGGCCGCCGCGCCCAGCGTGGCGACGAGGAGACACAGCGCGAGTAGTGCGCGGCCGCGCGGCCAGTATGCAGACATGGTCATTACCTCCTGTGGCTCGCTGTCAAGACTGCCTGAATAGACCGGTTTCGACGCCGCCGGTTCACGCCGATCCCGAGCAATTTGGTTGTCATCCGGCCCGCGGCATGGATAATGGCCCACTTCCCCCGGGGTGACGTGGGCGGCGGCTGTCGCCCGGGCATTCTATTTCGGAGATGACAGATGATTACCGGCAGTATAGTCGCTCTGGTTACGCCGATGCATGCCGATGGCAGTGTCGACTGGGCGGCCCTGGAGCGGCTTGTGGCCATGCACATTGCCGCGGGCACCGCCGCCATAGCGGCGGTGGGAACCACGGGTGAGAGCGCGACACTCAGCGTCCCGGAGCACTGTGAAGTCATCAAGCGCTGCGTGACCTGTGCCGCCGGGCGCATTCCGGTGATCGCCGGCACCGGTTCCAATGCCACCGCCGAGGCGATCGAGCTCAGCGCTGCCGCCGCGGATGCCGGCGCCGCAGCCTGCCTGCTGGTCACGCCGTACTACAATCGCCCCACGCAGCGCGGCCTCTACGAACATTTCAAAGCCATCGCCGAGGCGGTGGCCATCCCCCAGATCCTCTACAACGTGCCGGCGCGCACCAGTGTCGACATGACCAATGACACCGCGGTGCGACTGGCGCAACTGGACAACGTGGTCGGGATCAAGGACGCCACCGGGGATGTGGCGCGCGGTCGCGATCTGATCAGCCGCTGCGGCGATGCCATCGCCATTTACTCCGGGGACGATCCCACCGCGATGGCCCTGATGCTGGCGGGAGCGCACGGCAATATTTCAGTTACGGCCAATGTCGCGCCGGCGCTGATGGCCGAGTTGTGCCGCCTGGCCCTGAGCGGCGACCGCGCCGGTGCGCAGGCGATCAATACGCAACTGGCGCCGCTGAACCGGGCGCTGTTCCTGCAGGCCAATCCCATTCCGGTGAAGTGGGCGCTGCAGCAGCGCGGGCTCGTGGAGGCGGGTATCCGGCTGCCTTTGACCTGGCTCGATGCACCGTTCCAGCCCGAGGTGCTGGCAGCGATGGAGGCGGCGGGAGTCTGATGGCGATGGCGGCCGGTATCTTGCGCGGCGCAGTAGTTTGCGGCCTGGCACTGTGCTGCAGCGGCTGCGGCTACCTGTTTGGGGACAAGGGCGTGTTTCGCGACAAGTCCGAGGACTACAAAAAGGCCCCCGAGGTGCCCGTTCTGCAGGTGCCACAGGGCAGGGACAGCAGCGCGCTGCACGAAATCTATGCCATACCGCCGGTGGATGAGAAGCTGATTCCGGCCGGCGCTTTCGAGGTACCGCGACCGGCGCCGCTGGTGGGCGGAGCCGCCGATGACAGCGTGCGCATCCAGAAACTGGGCGATGCGAGCTGGGCCCTGATCAACCTCGCACCGGGACAGGTCTGGCCGCAGGTGCGCAGTTTTCTCACGGCGGCCGGCATCCAGGTGGCGCGGGTGGACGCGCGGGCCGGGATCATCGATTCGGACTGGCTGAAACTGGAAAACCACACTATGGCCAGTCGCTTCCGCTTTCGCATGGAACAGGGGGTGCAGCGCGGCACCAGCGAATTGCATGTGCTGCAGATGAACCGGGCCGGCGACGTGGACAACTGGCCGGCCGCTTCCGACGACCCGCAACAGGCGGCGGACATGCTGGGCGCCGTCGCCCAGTACCTGGCCAACAGCGCCGATTCCGCGCCGGTGTCCATGGTGGCCGAGCAGGGCATTGCGGCGGGCGGCAGGATCGCCCTGCAGGAATCACCCGAGGGCGACACCTTCATCCGGCTGGAACTGCCCTTCGATCGCGCCTGGGCTTCCCTGGCGCGCGCGCTGCAGGAGTCCACCTTCGAGATCACCGATCGCGACCGCAGCGCCGGCACCTACTACGTCACCTTCATCGGCCCCGAGGAAGAGCACGAGGGCGGCTGGTTTGACTGGCTGTTTGATGCCGACGACGCCCATCCCCTGGCGGGCCAGCCCTTCCTGGTGACGATGCAGCCGCTGGAGGAGGGCGTGGTGTCGATCCGCCTGCGCCCGCAGCGCGAGTCCGCGGCGTTTGACAAGCGCGAAGAGCAGGGCCTGTTGGCCCTGATCAAGGGCAATATCGATTGAGGGAGTATGCCGCACCGGACGCGGGCGGCACGAGCAGTCAACAGCGCTGCTGTCGCGGCTGATCGGCCGGGGGCTGGCGCTTCCAGCGTCGGTTGCTCCACAGCCAGCTATGCGGTTCGGCGCGGATCGCCCGCTCGGCCAGTCGCACATAGCGCTCGGTGATTTCGTGTCCATCCGCCGCGTGGGGCGGCTGTGCCAGTTCGTGAAACTCCACTTCATAGTGGCCGCGCCGCGGGCGCCGGCACTGGGCGAACAGCACGGGAAAGCCGGTCACCTTGGCGATGGTCTCGGCACCCAGGTAAAAGGCGGCGTCGCGGTGCAGAAACCGCGTCCAGTAGCTGCGCTCGCGGCGGATGGGCGACTGATCGGCCACCATCACGAACAGGCGGAACTCCCGCCGGCGGCGCAGTATGTCGCGGGCGGCCTGGTCCATGGGCAGCGGACGCGAACCGAAGCGGCTGCGCACCTCGAAGATATAGCGGTCCAGGGCGGCGTTGTGCAGCGGTTTGTACACCGGGTCCAGCGGCACGCCCAGGGCGGCGCTGGCACCGTGCAGCATCCATTCCCAGTTGCCCTGGTGGATGGTCAGAATGATGACCGAATCGCGCAGGTCATTGCTGTAGCGCCGCAGCAGTTCGGGGTTGAGCAGAGTGACGCGCTCGCCAAACTCCTCGCGGCGCATGGCGCCGGCGCGGATGATCTCCACACCGGTATCGGCCAGTTGCCGGTAGAAGCGCTTCGCCAGAGCGGTAATCTCGCCGGCGCTTTTTTCCGGAAACGCCGCGCGCAGATTGTCCCGCACCACCGCCTGGCGATAGCCCGCAACGTAGTACAGCAGCAGGTAGCCGAGCCAGGCGAGGCGGTAGAGAACGGCGAGCGGCAGGCGGCCCAGCAGGCGGTAAAAAAGCACCGATTGCTCTGCCGCTACTGGCGGCAATGTGCCGGCAACAGCAACTGCGTCACCTGCGCAAACGCGCCGCCGGCGGGACAC
Source organism: Halioglobus sp. (assembly GCA_020443345.1). Taxonomy (GTDB): domain Bacteria; phylum Pseudomonadota; class Gammaproteobacteria; order Pseudomonadales; family Halieaceae; genus JARRPM01. The sequence continues at coordinate 30,035 of JAGRIH010000008.1, read as the reverse complement.
TGCAGGGCGGGGTTGTGTGACAGATCCAGGCTGCGCAATTCGGGCAGCCGGTACAGCGGCACCGGGTCGACGATGTGATTGTGATCCAGGTACAGTGCCTGCAGGGTGCCGATAGCGCCGATTTCCACCAGGTTGCGAACATGGTTGGATGACAGTTTCAGACTGGTCAGTGCGTCAAAGGTGGCCAGGCCATCCAGTCGGGCGATGCCCGCGTTGCTGCAATTCAGCATCTGCAACTGACGGGCACTGCGGACATCGCCATCGGCAATGGCCTGTTCCACACAGGTACGCAGCGCGGCGTCGGGGATGTCGAAATCCTGGAACAGCGGCGCGGGGGTGTACACCAACTCGTCATTTACCCTGAAGTCGTAGTTCGCGCAGGCGGCCAGCAGCACCGTTGTCAGCAGTAGCACGGCGGCAACCGGATAATGTGGCATGTAGATGCTCCTGATACCAATGGCGCAGATGTTGCGTCGGGAACGATGCTGAGGCGGCAAGTCAGTGCCGCTGGCGGCCCTGCTGCAATGAACGGCGGCGCAGGCGTGGCCCCCGCAGCCGCTGAGCTCTATAATGCTAGCGTGTCGAGCCGATAAAAACGAGTAGCGAAATGCCTGATTCACGAGATAGCGAGACCGCCGCACCCGCTAGCAGCGAGTTGGCCGTGGACACCATGAGCATCGTCCAGCGCGGCAACCTGAAAACACTGGAAAAGACCCTGCGCAAACAATGGCGGCTGGGACAGAACATCGTGCTGTGCTGGAGTGCCGACGAGCGCGGTCTGCTGGTCATTCTGGTACCGCACTATTTTCTCGGCAACTACTGCGCCACGGCGGATGCGCAGACTGAGCGCGGACGCGACAACGAGGCCTTTATCCGCGATTTGATATCCGGCCGGCGGCGCAAGACCCGCGAGGAGCTGTTTGCCGTCAGTAAGCGTCTGGATGTGTCGCCCACCTTCATCAAGCTCAACACCGCCCTGACCGAGGAGCGCCGCGTGATGGCCGCCGTGGAGCAGCTCATCAAACGCTACGGTCTGAGCTATGTGGAGAGTCGCGCGGTGCTGTTGTTCGATATCGTGGAGTTTTCCCTGCACACGCCGTTCGAGCAGGCCAGTCAGTTGAACAGCTTGTCCTATTCGTTCAATTCAGCCTACAACAAGCTGCTGAGCCAGGGTATACAGGTCAACTTTGCCCGCACCACGACCGGCGACGGCTACTACGTCTGGAACCGCGACCTGGGACCCAACGCCAACCGCGATCTGTTTTATTTCATGCTGTTGGTGGTGGCCGATAACGCCGTCGCCAGAGCCGCATCGCGCGGCAATACCGTGCCTGTCGTGCGCACTGGTTTTCATATCGGCGGCCACTACGAGCTGTACCAGGCCGAGGGCGTTAATCCGTCGGTGTTCAGCTATATCGTGGGCGATGTCACCATCGAACTGGCGCGCATGGTGGATCTGGCCCAGGCGCGGCAGATACTGGTGGGCGATTTCCGCTGCGCACAACTGGGCCGCGGCAGTAGCGGCGCCAAGCCCGGGGCCGGGGTGACTACCGACGCGTTCGTCGGCGCGTGCAACTGCGAACTGGACGCCCTGCAGGGCATTCAGCTATCCGGCAAAACGATCACCGGCGTGTCCTGCCACTTGAGTGAGAACGCGGACAGCAGCGGCGGCGCGGGACCGCGCCGTTTCCGCGTCGTGGACAAGCACGGCCTGTCGCGCTATGTGTACAACCTGCAGCTGGATATCGGCCTGGAGGGGCACAATCTTTGCCTGGGGCTGGACGACAGCAGCCTCGACCAGGCCGCCGGCGCAGCGGACGGGCACAGTCCGGACAGTGCACCGAGCGCGGCGCAGGTCATTGATGACCTGGCCAGCATGCTGAAAAAACGCAGCGCCAGGATGACGGAGGACTGACTCCGCAGTGGCCAGAGACCGGCGAACCGGCCGCAGGCGCGTTGACACGGTGGATGTATGTCACAGCCCCGCGCTGGTCACGCTCCAGTGCGGCCGCGCGCGCCGGTGATCCGGCGGGCGGCCGGGTCCCGCGCTGTGGCGCTGGGGGTCTGCGCCAGCGAGCCGTCGCACGAAGCGGGCGCGGCGGCCGTGGCGCGGCGCCTGGCGCTGCCGCTGCTGACTTCCGGCACCGACCCGCGCCATTGTACCCGCCTGGATGCCCTGTTGTGCCTGGATGGCGATGACCTGTCGCTGCGCCAGACCGGCAGGCGGGCGCCCGGCCCGGTACGTGTGGATTTCGGCGCGGCCGCCATGCGCCATCGACGGGCCGGCGGCCACAACGAATTGCTCGGACGCGCCGTCGGTGTGGGCAAAAAAACCCCGCTTGTGGTGCTCGACGCCACCGCTGGACTGGGTCGCGATGCCTGCGTGCTGGCCGACCTGGGCTGCCGGGTGACCCTGTGTGAACGCGAGCCGGTCATCGCGGAACTGCTGCAGGCCGGCCTGACCGCCGCCGCGCGCCGCGGCGATCCATGGCTCGATGCCCTGCTGTCGCGGATGCGCTTCTACCCCGGCGATGCCAGGTCGCCGCGGGTTCACAGTGACCCTGCAGCGGACGTGATCTACCTGGATCCCATGTTTGAGCCGCGCGACAAGTACGCGGCGGTCAAGAAGGATATGGCCCTGCTGCAACGCTTGCTGGAGAACTCGCCGGTCCAGTCCGATGCCGGGCAGTTGTTGGATTGGGCGCTGCAGCAGCCCGTCGCCCGGGTGGTGGTCAAGCGCCCGATCCGGGCGCTGTCACTGGGCGAGCGCACACCGTCCCACAGCATTGCCGGCAGGGCGGTGCGCTACGATGTCCATGTCCTGCGCAGCCTGAATTGACTCTCTCCACCCCCTGCCGAGCCAGGGCATTGGCAACGATCCGATTCCCGCCGCCGCAGGAGAATCATGCAGAATCCGACAGGCCACCGAGTAACAGCCGCTCCAGCACACCGCGGTAAATGGCGGCCAGGCGCGGCAGATCGGCGGCCAGTACCTGTTCGTTTACCTGGTGAATGGATGCGTTTAGCGGCCCCACTTCGACCACCTGGGCCCCGGTGGGCGCGATGAAGCGCCCGTCCGAGGTGCCGCCCGCAGTGGACAGCCGCGTGTCGAGTCCGGTGACCGCCAGAATACTGGCCCGTACGGCCTCGACCAGCGCGCCGCCGGGTGTCAGGAAGGGCTCGCCGCTGAGCTGCCACTGGATGTCGTAGTCGAGCTGGTGATGATCCAGAATCGCGGCGCTGCGCTGGCGCAGTTCAGTGGCGTTCACCTCGGTGGAAAAACGAAAATTGAACTGCACCTGCAGTGCGCCGGGAATGACGTTGGTGGCGCCGGTGCCGGCGTTGATGTTGGAGATTTGCAGCGAGGTGGGCGGAAAAAAACGGTTGCCCCGGTCCCAGACCTCGGCAGTCAACGCCTGCAGGGCAGGCAGCGCCCGGTGGATGGGGTTGTCCGCCAGGTGCGGGTAGGCGATGTGGCCCTGTATGCCGCGGACAGTGAGCGTTGCACCGAGCGAGCCGCGCCGGCCGTTCTTGATCTCATCCCCCAACTGCCGCGTGCTGGAGGGTTCGCCCACCAGGCACCAGTCGATGGCGATAGCGCGCTGCTGCAGGTACTGCAGCACCCGGACCGTGCCGTCGACGGCGGGGCCCTCTTCGTCGGAGGTGATCAGAAAGCCGATGCGCCCCGGGTGATCCGGATGGGCCGCGACGAACTCCTCACAGGCCACCACCATCGCGGCGAGGCTGCCCTTCATGTCGGCGGCGCCGCGCCCGAACAGGCTGTCGCCGCGCAGGGTGGGGGTGAATGGCGGGCTGTCCCAGTGCTCCACCGGGCCGCTCGGCACGACATCGGTATGGCCGGCAAATACCAGTATCGGGCCTGCTTCGCCGCGCTGTGCCCAGAAGTTGCTTACCGGGCCAAAGGGCAGGGCAGTACAGTCGAACCCCAGCGCCTGCAGGCGCGCCATCAGCAGTTGCTGGCAGCCGCCATCGGCCGGGGTCACCGACTCACGCCGGATCAGCTCACAGCACAGCGCCAGGGTCTCTTCCATGGGGGAGTCTCTCAGTTGTGCGCGTGCAGCACCTCGTTCAGCGCCACCGCACTGCGATTGGTCAGGCACTCCACCGCGCCGGTGGTGGAGTTGCGGCGAAACAACAGGTCGGATTTGCCGGCCAGCTCCCGGGCCTTGACCGTCTCTGCCGGCATGCCGGTGTCGTCGAGCAGGTTGACCTTGGTGCCGGCGGTGACAAACAGGCCCGCTTCCACCGTGCAGCGATCGCCCAGCGGAATGCCGATCCCCGCGTTGGCGCCGATCAGACACTCGCGGCCCACCGAGATCACGATGTTGCCGCCCCCGGACAGGGTGCCCATGGTGGAGCAGCCCCCGCCCAGGTCCGAGCCCTCGCCTACCACCACGCCCGCGGAGATGCGCCCCTCGATCATGCCCGCGCCCCGGGTGCCGGCGTTGAAGTTGACGAAGCCCTCGTGCATCACCGTGGTGCCCTCGCCGAGGTAGGCCCCCAGGCGCACCCTGGCGGTGTGCGCGATGCGCACCCCGGCGGGCACCACGTAGTTGGTCATCTTCGGGAACTTGTCCACGCAGCTCACTTCCAGCGTCTGGCCGCGCAGGCGCGCCGCGAGCTGGCGCTGGGGCAGCTCTTTCAGGTCGATGGCGCCCTGGTCGGTCCAGGCCACGTTGGGCAGCAGTCCGAACACGCCCTGCAGGTCGGTGCCGTGCGGTTGCACCAGCCGGTGTGACAGCAGGTGCAGCTTCAGGTAGGCCTCCGGGACGTTGCCCGGTGCGCTGTCCTCGCGCAACAGCACGGCCACTGCCGGACGTGCGCTGGCCCGCAACTGCTCCACCAGGGCTGCCTGTTGCGTCTCACCGGCGTCGCTCAGCGCTGTTCCCAGGGTTTGCAGTTGTCCGCTATCCAGTGCGCAATCGCTGTCGAGGTCGGCGGCGGCTCGCGTTAGTGCAGCGCCGGGTTGCAGCAGCGGCTGGGGAAAAAACACCTCCAGCCACTGTCCGTCGCGATTGCGGGTACCCACGCCCAGGCCAAAAGCAAATGCGTTGTCTGTCATCGGTGTTTCCTTGTCGATCGTGGTGGCTCTGCTCAGAGCGTGTGTTTGCTGAAAATGTCGCTGTAGCGGCCCGCGGAGAATCCGCTGTGTCGTTCGTGACCGAGATCCAGCAGGGGGCGCTTGATCAGGGTCGGCTGTGCGATGATGGCGTCGGCTGCCGCCGCGTCGTCCATAGCCTGCCGCGCCTGTTCCGACAGCGCTTTCCAACTGCTGCTGCGCCGGTTGACAAGCGCCTGCCAGCCCAGTTCATCCAGCCAGGCCTCGACCTGCGCGCGACTGATGCCATCCTCGCGAAGATCGTGGAAGCGGTACTCCACCTCGTGCGCATCGAGCCACCTGCGGGCTTTTCTGACGGTGTCGCAGTTGTTGATACCGTACACGACGATCAAGGGGTGCCTCCTCGCGGACCGTTGCGGCGCAGTGCCGCCCTGCGCGTCAGGGTTGTCTGCGGCAAAGGCGGCGTAGCATAGCAAATCCGGTGTGGCAGTTATAGCCGCAGCGGGCGTTTTCAGTGCTATAGAGGCGTCAGGCCTTGCGGGTTTTCTTCGGGTGTTTGCGCGCCGGAAAACAGGTGCGGCAAATCTCGCACACGCGCCCGTCACAGCCGCGCGCCGTGCAGTGCTCGCGGCCATAGAAAATAATCTGCAGGTGCAGCCGGTTCCACGTATCGCGCGGAAACAGGCGTTTCAGGTCCGTTTCCGTCTGCGCCACGCTCTTGCCACTGCTCAGTCCCCAGCGCTGCGCCAGCCGGTGGATGTGGGTGTCGACCGGAAAGGCCGGGACGCCGAAAGCCTGGGACATCACCACGCTGGCGGTCTTGTGCCCGACGCCGGGCAGTCGCTCCAGTGCCGCCATATCGGCGGGCACGCGGCCGCCGTGCTCCGCCAGCAGCATGTCACTGAGGCCCTTGATGGCGCGGGACTTCTGCGGCGCCAGGCCGCAGGGGCGGATAATCTCGGCGATCTGCGCAAGCGGTAGCGCCGCCATGTCGACCGGGGTGTCGGCGCGCTGAAACAGGGCCGGGGTCACCTGGTTGACGCGCGCATCGGTGCACTGGGCGCTGAGCAGGACTGCCACCAGCAGGGTGAAGGGGTCGCGGTGCGTCAGCGGCACCGGCGTCTGCGGGTACAACTCCTGCAGCCGCTGCAGTATATAGTCCACGCGTTCGGCTTTGAGCACTACAGCGAATCCAGCAGGTGGACGGTGCGTTGCGCGGCTTCGACGCACTGCGCCAGTTCCGCCACCAGGGCCATGCGCACGCGATTTTCGCCGGGGTTGGTGCCGGCGGCACTGCGCGCGAGAAAGCGGCCGGGCAGCACGCTCACGTGTTGCGTGGCGTACAGCCGGCGGGCGAACTCGGTGTCGCTCACCGGTGTGAGCGGCCACAGGTAGAAACCGGCGTCGGGCGCGTTTACCTGCAGGTTTCCCGCGAGTACCCCCAGCACCGCCGCGAACTTCTCGCGGTACAGGCTGCGATTGGCGATCACATGCTCCTCGTCACCCCAGGCGGCGACGCTGGCCAGTTGGTGGTGCAGCGGCATGGCGCAGCCGTGATAGGTGCGATACAACAGAAAGTCCCGCAGGATGCGGGCATCGCCGGCCACGAAGCCGGAGCGCAGGCCGGGCAGGTTGGAGCGCTTGGAGAGGCTGTGAAATACCACGCAGTTGCGGTACTCTGTATCGCCCATGGCGGCACAGGCCTGCAACAGGCCGGCCGGGGGAGCACTTTCCTCGGCGTAGATTTCAGAGTAGCACTCATCGCTGGCGATGACGAAGTCGTGTTCTTGCGCCAGGCGCACGAGCCGCTGCAGTCGGTCCAGTGGCAGCACTGCGCCGGTGGGGTTGCCGGGACTGCACACATACAACAGCTGACAGCGCCGCCACTGTTCGTCGGTAACCGACTCGAAGTCCGGCAGGTAGCCGGTCTCCGCGCTGCAGTTGATAAAGTGCAGGCCGGCGCCCGCCAGCAGTGTGGCCCCCTCGTAGATCTGATAGAAGGGGTTGGGACTCATCACCAGCGCATCGGCACACGGTCTCACCACGGTCTGGGCAAAGGCAAACAGGGCCTCGCGCGTGCCGCTGACCGGCAGCACCTGCTCCGCGGCGTCGATCTCTGACAACTGATAGCGGCGGCGCAGCCAGGCGGCGATGGCTTCGCGCAACTGCGGTATACCGGCGGTGGCGGGGTAGTTGGACAGGCGGTGCAGGTTGTCCGCCAGCACGCGCAAGACGAACGCGGGGCAGGCGTGCCGCGGCTCGCCAATCGACAGCGCAATGGCAGACTTGCCGGCTGGAGGTGTCAGATCTGCAAACAGTGCTCGCAGCTTCTCGAAGGGATAGGGCTGAAGGTCTTGCAGGTGCGGATTCATCGGCGGTCAGGCGGTGCCCTGTCCATCGAGTTCCCGGCGGATGGCGTGCTGTATGGCCTCGCACAGCGCGGGATCGGTAATGGCTTGCTGCCGGTCGTCGGTGATGAAGAAGATGTCCTCCACCCGCTCGCCCAGCGTCTGGATCTTGGCCGCCTGCAGCTCGACATTGAATTCCACGAACACCTTGCCCAGCCGCGCCAGCAGACCCGGCCGGTCGGGTGAGGACACCTCCAGCACCGAGACCCGCCGGGTCTCGTCCACCGTCATCCTGGTTTCGGTCGGGATGGCCAGCGACCGCACCTGTCGCGGCGTGCGGCGCTGCACGATTTGCGGGCTGCCGCTGGCCCCGGCCAGGGCGGCGGCCAGGTGCTCCCGGATATGCCGCAGCCGCGTCGCGTCCTCCGCGATGGGCTGCCCGTCCGCGGCCAGTACCGAGAATGTATCCAGGCTCATGCCGTCGTTGGCACTGTAAATGCGGGCGTCGTGCACACTCAGGTCCAGATGCTCCAGCTCCGTGCAGATGCGTGAGAACAGATGGGCGTGACTGCGCGTGTGAATAAGGATCTGCGTGGTGTTGGCCACACTGGAGTCGATGACGGTGCGGATCAGCACCAGTGGATTATCCCGGTCGTGGTGCCCGGCGACGGCCTCGGTATGCCAGGCGATATCCTCGGCGCGTTCGCGCAGAAAGTAGTCCTCGCTGCGCTCGCGCCACAGATCGTTGAGTTCCTCCACCGTGAAGCCGCGGTATTCGAGCAGGTTGGTGGCGGCTTCGCGGCTCTGGGCGATCCAGGTCTGCTTGTCTACCGGGTTTTCCAACCCGCGGTGCAGCGCACGCCGGGTTTCGGTATAGAGCTGGCGCAGCAGGCTGCCGCGCCAGGCGTTCCACAGGGTGGGATTGGTGCCGTTGATATCCGCCACGGTCAGGACGAACAGGTAGTCCAGGTGCTCCTGGTCGGCCACGTGTTCGGCAAACTCGTGAATCACTTCCGGGTCGTAAATGTCTCTGCGCTGGGAAACAGCGGACATCACCAGGTGATTGCGCACCAGCCACGCCACCAACTGGGTGTCGCGTTCGTCCAGTCCGTGGTCCCGGCAGAAGCGCTCGGCGTCCAGCGCACCCAGTTCCGAGTGATCGCCGCCGCGGCCCTTGCCTATGTCGTGGTACAGGGCCGCGATATACAGCAGTTCAACGCGCCGCAGACGCCGGGCGACGCGGCTGGACACCGGGAAGCGCTCATCGGCATCCGCGTACTGGAAGCGGCGCGCATTTTTCACCACTTCCAGGGTGTGTGCGTCCACCGTGTAGGCGTGAAACAGGTCGTGCTGCATCTGGCCCATGATGCGCCCGAACTCCGGCAGGTAGGCACCCAGAATGCCGCAGCGTGCCATGCGCCGTAACTGTCGCGCCATTTTGTTGGGCGCGCGCAGAATCGCCATGAAGGTCTGTCTGTTGCCCGCGTCCGCGCGGAATTCGTCATCCACCAGGTGGCGAGAATTGCGCACCAGCCGTATGGTCGGGGCGGTGATCCCCTGGATCTCCTCGCGGGTGGCGCACAGCAGAAAAACTTCCAGCAGCGCGGACGGGGTGGCGGTGAACAAATCGCTGCGCCGCGCTTCGATATAGCCGTTGCGGATCTGGAAGCGCTGGTTGATGATGTGGATATCATCGGGCATATCCTGGCGCAGGATGGCCTGGTCAAAATTCTGTATCAGCAGTTCGTTCAGCTGCCCCAGCGCCAGTGCCCAGCGGTAGTAGGCCTGCATGAACTGTTCTACCGCCAGTTTGTCGCCATCCTCGAAGCCCCACAGTTCGGCCAACTCACGCTGGTGATCGAACAGCAGGCGGTCTTCCTCCCGGTCGGTGAGCATGTGCAGCGCGTAGCGCACCTGCCACAGGAAATCGCGGCCGCGCAGCAGAATGTCCATCTCGTCGGCGTCGAGAAACTCCTGTGCGGTGATCTTCTCCAGGGATTCCACCGCGAAGTGGCGCTCGGCTATCCAGGCGATGATCTGCAGGTCGCGCAGCCCCCCGGGGGAGCTCTTCACGTTGGGTTCGAGGTTGTATTCGGTGTCGGCAAACTTGGTGTGGCGGGCCCGCTGTTCCTCGAGTTTGGCGCGAAAGAACACCGGACTGGGCCACATCTTTTGCGGTCCGGTCAGCTCGCGCACCGCGTCCATCAGGTGCTGCGCGCCGCGAATGACGCGCGCTTCCATCAGGTTGGTCAGCACCGTTATATCCTGGGCCGCCTTGCGCACACAGTCTTTCACACTGCGCACACTGTGGCCTATGTTGAGGCCGATATCCCACAGCAGGGTGAGAAAACCCTCCAGTTGCCCTTTGCAGTCCTCGCAGTCGTCGCTCAACAGGACGAGAAGGTCGATATCCGAGTGCGGGTGCAATTCGCCGCGACCGTAGCCGCCGACCGCCACCAGCGCCAGTTCGGCCCGGCCCCAGTCCTGGCGGTCCCACAGGGCGCCCAGTAGTGCGTCGATGAATTGCGCCCGCAGCCGGATCAGATCGCGGGCCTGCACGCCGGCGCGAAACTGGCCGTGCAAATAGTCAGTGGTCTGGGCAATGGCCTGCTTGCAGCAGCCGATCGGTTTGCCGGCAGCCAGTTCCAGCCTGAACTGCTCGGGGTCGAAAACAGCCATCGGCAGAGTGGCCGGTGGTTCTGCACAGCCCGCGTCGGAATAAGATAGCAGGGTCGTCATACCGCGGCCGGCAGCGGTTCATTGCGGCGCCGCGTAAACACTTCGCAGCCGTCCTCGGTCACCGTCAGCGTGTGCTCCCACTGGGCCGACAGGCGGCCGTCCCGGGTGGTCACCGTCCAGCCGTCTTTCTGGTTGAGGCGGGTGTGGCGGCGCCCTGCGTTGATCATCGGCTCGATGGTAAAGGTCATGCCCGGCTCCAGCACCAGCCCGGTACCCTTGCGCCCGTAGTGCAGGACCTGCGGGTCCTCGTGGAAGGCCTTGCCGATACCGTGTCCACAGTACTCGCGCACGACCGAGTAGTAGTTTTTCTCGGCATGCTGTGCAATGACGTGGCCGATATCACCCAGGGTGGCGCCGGGGCGCACGACTTCCAGCGCCCGGTACAGGCACTCTCGGGTAACCCGGATCAGGCGCTGGGCATGGGGCGCCACCTCGCCCACCTGTACCATGATACTGCTGTCGCCGTGGTAGCCGTCCTTGATGACCGTGACGTCGATATTCACGATATCGCCATTTTTCAGCACCTTGGTGTCGGAGGGAATGCCGTGGCACACGACGTCGTTGACCGAGGTGCAGATGGAGCGCGGAAAGCCGTGGTAGTTCAGGGGTGCGGGTATGGCCTGCTGGGTCAGGGTAATGTAGTCGTGGCAGATGCGGTCCAGCTCCCCCGTGGTGACGCCCGCCTGCACCAGGGGCTCGATCATTTCCAGCACCTCGGCGGCGAGGCGCCCGGCGACGCGCATGCGCTCGATCTCAGCCGCTGTCTTGATCACTACAGACATTTCTAACCTTATAAAAGCTGGAAAAAAACACCATAAATCCGCACGGCATTTACTTTGCGCCGTTCATCAGCAGGCAGGCGTCGAATCGAGTGCAGGCTGCCGGGACCGTGTGCGGCATGGATGCCGGGGGCGGCCATTCCGCACCCGAGTCCGCATGCAGGGCCTGCCCCGTTTTTCGGGTAGGTCTTTACTGCGTGTCTCAGCAGTGTGTACCCGGTTTGATGCCGCTCGAGTCGTTTAAGTAATGCCATTGGTTCAAGCCCGGGCTGTTGCTTTCCCGGGACGGCACATTCTACAGCAATTTCGTCTGCCGCGAGCAACGACAGCCAGCGCGCGGCCACGGTGGGCCTTTTATCCACAGATCGAGTGTGGTATAAAGCGCGCCTCTTATGCGGGCCCGGACGCTGTGCGGCGCCGGTCCGCGCGAGGGAAACCAACGACGCACACATATCGACACCTGTTTCAGGGTGCCGGCACGCCCGGTTTGGAGTCAGGGATATGTGGAGGATTAACCCAATACAAGGTAACGATACCATGTCGCAAGTAAGCATGCGCGACCTGCTGCAGGCGGGCGCACACTTCGGTCATCAGACCCGCTACTGGAATCCCAAGATGGACCAGTACATCTTTGGTGCCCGCAACAAGATCCACATCATCAACCTCGAGCACACGGTTCCGGCGTTCAACGAGGCGCTGGCCCTGATGAAGAAGCTGGCCGGCAACAAGAACAAGATCCTGTTCGTGGGCACCAAGCGCGCGGCCGGCAAGATTGTCAAAGAGCAGGCGGAGCGCGCCGGCATGCCCTATGTCAGCCAGCGCTGGCTGGGCGGCATGCTCACCAACTACAAGACCATTCGCGCCTCGATCAAGCGCCTGCGCGACCTGGAAGCGCAGCAGACCGACGGTACTTTTGCGCGGCTGACCAAGAAAGAGGGTCTGATGCGCACGCGCGAGATGGAAAAGCTGGAGCGCAGCATCGGCGGCATCAAGGATATGGGTGGCCTGCCGGACGCGCTGTTCGTGGTGGATGTGGACCACGAACGCATCGCGATTACCGAGGCCAACAAGTTGGGTATTCCCGTCATCGGGATTGTGGATACCAACAGTGATCCGGACGGTGTGGACTACGTTATCCCTGGCAACGACGATGCGATTCGCGCCATCAAGCTGTACGTGACGGCGGCGGCCGACGCCTGCCTGCAGGGCCGGGTGGAGGCCGGTGAACCGCTCTCCGACAAGAATGAATTTGTCGAGGAAGCCGCCGTTGCATCGAGCGCGGCGGAGCCGGCTGCCGAGCCGGTCAAAGGGGTTTGACGAGGAGGAGTACCGATGTCTGCAGCACTGGTTAAAGAACTGCGTGAGCGCACCGGCCTGGGCCTGCTGGAGTGTAAAAAAGCGCTGGCGGCGGCCGATGGCGATGTCGACAGGGCCATCGAAGAGCTGCGCAAGTCCAGCGGCATGAAGGCCGCCAAAAAAGCCGGTCGCACCGCTGCCGACGGCGTGGTGGCGACGCGCCTGGCCGACGACGGCAGCTACGGCGTGTTGGTTGAAGTCAACAGCGAGACGGATTTCGTCGCGCGCGATGCCGGTTTCCTTGGCTTTGTCGAGAAGGTGGTCGAAGCGGCGTTTGCCGCGCGGCAAACCGATGTGGCGGCGCTGATGGGCGGCGAACTGGAAGCCGCGCGCGAAGCGCTGGTGCAGAAAATCGGTGAGAACGTCGGCGTGCGCCGGATCGACCTGGTCGATGCCCAGGCGGGTGTGGTCGGCGCATACGTACACAGCAATAACCGCATTGCGGTACTGGTGGAGCTCAGGGGCGGCGACCAGGATCTGGCCAGGGATGTGGCGATGCACGTGGCTGCAGTCAATCCCCAGGTGGTGTCGCCGCAGGATATGCCGGGCGAAGTGATCGACAAGGAAAAGGAGATCTACACCGCACAGGCGCGGGATTCCGGCAAACCGGCGGACATCGTCGAGAAAATGATCGCCGGGCGCATCAAGAAGTTCCTGGCGGAGAACAGCCTGGTGGAGCAGTCCTTTGTCAAGGACCCCGACATCACCGTGGGTAAGCTGGTCGCCGCGGCCGGTGCCGAAGTCGTCTCTTTCGTGCGCTACGAAGTCGGTGAGGGCATCGTGGTGGAAAAGATGGATTTTGCCGACGAAGTGGCGGCCCAGTTGAAAACCAGGGACTGAACCGCCGCGCACCGGGTCAAAACGGGGCTTCGGCCCCGTTTTTATTTACACCTAGGGAGTTGGCGCGATGTCCTGTAAGATACGCCACAGTTTTTGAGGGACGGACATGCCACAGACCAGCGGCGACAAGAAGTACAAGCGGATCCTGCTCAAACTGAGCGGCGAGGCGCTGACCGGTACGGAGAACTTCGGTATCGACCCCAAGATACTCGACCGCATGGCCCTGGAGATCGGCCAGTTGATCGGTATCGGGGTGCAGGTCGGCCTGGTCATCGGCGGCGGCAACCTGTTTCGGGGCGCGGCGCTGCAGGCCGCGGGACTGGACCGCGTGACCGGCGACCATATGGGAATGCTGGCGACCGTAATGAACGCGCTGGCCATGCGCGACGCGCTGGAGCGCTCCAGTATTGCGACCCAGGTGATGTCGTCCATACCCATGAGCGGGGTAGTCGACCACTACGATCGCCGCAAGGCCATTCGGGCGTTGAGCAACGGCGACGTGGTGATTTTTGCAGCGGGCACCGGCAACCCCTTTTTCACCACGGATTCCTCGGCCTGTCTGCGCGGTATCGAGGTGGAAGCCGACCTGGTGCTCAAGGCGACCAAGGTCGATGGCGTCTATTCCGCCGACCCCATGCAGGTGCCAGATGCCGTGAAGTACGACCGTTTGACCTACGATGAAGTGCTCGACAGGAAACTGCAGGTCATGGATCTCACCGCCATCTGCCTGTGTCGCGATCACAATATGCCGGTGCGGGTGTTTGAGATGGAGAAACAGGGCGCACTGCTCAAAATCGTCAGGGGTGGTGACGACGGCACCCTGATCGAGTAACAGCGCGCTGCAGGAGGTAAACGCAAAGTGATAGACGATATCAAGAGGGAGGCTCGCGAGCGCATGGATAAAAGCCTCGAGGCCCTGAAGCACAACTTCAACAAGATTCGCACCGGGCGCGCCCACCCCAGTCTGCTGGACGGTCTCAAGGTCGACTACTACGGCGCCGACACGCCGCTCAACCAGGTGGCCAACATCAATGTGGAAGATGCCCGGACACTGACCCTCACGGCCTGGGACAAATCCATGATCCCGCAGATCGAGCGCGCTATCATGAAATCGGATCTCGGGCTCAATCCGGCGACGGCCGGCGAGGTGATCCGTATCCCGATGCCCATGCTGACCGAGGAGACCCGCAGGGGTTTCACGCGGCAGGCCCGCCAGGAGGCGGAAGCGGCGCGCGTGTCGGTGCGCAACGCGCGCCGCGATGCGATGGCGCTGTTGAAGGAGCTGGTGAAGGACAAGGAAATCGGCGAGGACGAAGAGCGCCGCGGGCAGGACGAAGTACAGAAACTGACCGACGCGATGGTAGCCAGGGTCGACAGCCTGCTGGCCGACAAAGAAGCCGACCTGATGGAAATCTGAGCCCGGTCCGGCGACTTGCAGTGTCCACCAGCGATCTCCCCCTGGATTCACCCGAGCGCGCGGAGCAGGTTATTCCGCGCCACGTCGCGATCATTATGGACGGCAACAATCGCTGGGCCAGGCACCGCGGCGTGCCCGGCCCGGCGGGGCACCGCGCCGGTGTCGAGGCGGTGCGCGGCGTGCTGCGCGCCTGTCAGCGGCACGGTGTGGAGGTGCTCACCCTGTTTGCCTTCAGCAGTGAAAACTGGGGCCGGCCGCAGCCCGAGGTGCGCGCCCTGCTGGCCCTGCTGTACCGCTACCTGCGCAGTGAAGTCAAACAGCTGCACCGCGACGGCATTCGCCTGCGTTTCATCGGGGAGCGCACGCGCTTCAGCGAGCGACTGCAGGGCCTGATGCGCGCGGCCGAAAGTCTGACCGCCGAGAATGCCAGCGCCACGGTGGTGATTGCGGTGAGTTACGGCGGGCGCTGGGATATCGCCCGGGCGGCACAGCAACTGGCGCAGCAGGTGCAGTCAGGCAGCCTGCAGCCGGCGGATATCACGCCGGAAATGATCGATCGCACCATCTCCGTCAGCGACCTGCCGCGACCGGACCTGTGTATCCGCACCGGCGGCGATGCGCGTATCAGCAATTTCATGTTGTGGCATTTCGCCTACAGCGAATTGTATTTTACCAACACCCTGTGGCCCGATTTCAATGAGGCGGAATTTGCCCGGGCACTGGCGGATTACAGCCGCAGGGAGCGACGTTTCGGCCTGCGCCGGTCGGATGAGTCCCCGTGCGGGGCGGCTGCCGATGCTTAGACAGCGCGTCGTCACTGCTCTGATCATGGCCGGTTTGTTTCTGGCTGCCGTTGTTTTTCTGCCCCTGGTGATGCTGGATGTGCTGTTCGCAGCCATCGTCTGCCTGGGCGCCTGGGAGTGGTCGCGGCTGGCCGGCTGGCGGCACTGGCTGGCGCGCGCGCTGTATGTGCTGGTACTCGCGGCGGCGATGGCGGGGCTGTATAGCTACTGTCGTCTGGGGGAGGGGCCCTCGCGGGTGCAGGTGCAGCCCTTTCTGGGCCTGGCCTGCCTGTGGTGGTCCTTCGCGCTGTTGTGGATCCGGGGCTACCCGGGCAGTGCGCTGCTGTGGCGCAGCGTGGCCGTGCGCAGCGCCATGGGCCTGTTGATTCTGGCGCCGGCGTGGATGGCGGCGGCCTTCCTGCTCAGTTTCCCTCGCGGCGGCTTGCTGATGGTGATTCTAATCGTCGTGGTGGCCACGGCCGATATCGGCGCCTACTTTACCGGTAAAACCTGGGGCCGGCACAAGCTGGCGGTGCGGGTCAGTCCCGCAAAAACCTGGGAGGGTTTCTGGGGCGGAATGCTGGCCTGCGCCGTACTGGCGGGCCTGTTGTGGCGGCTGCTGCCGGACCAGGTCGCGCATATCGGCCTGCCGTCGGTGCTGGCGGTGACGCTGACCACCGCTCTGGGTTCCGTGGTCGGTGACCTGACCGTGAGTATGGTAAAGCGTGAGAGCGGCGTAAAGGACAGCGGCAACCTGTTGCCGGGGCACGGCGGCCTGCTGGACCGACTGGACAGCATCTGCTGCGCCGCACCGGTGTTCGCGCTGGGCCTGTTGCTGGCGGGGTGGTGATGGCGGTCGACGACCTGCGCATGGTCAGCGTGCTGGGCTCCACCGGTTCCATCGGGGTCAGTACCCTGGATGTCATCGCCCGCCATCCGGATCGCTTCGGGGTATTTGCCCTGTCCGCCAATGCCGCGGTCGAGACGCTGCTGGCGCAATGCCTGGCATTTGAGCCGCGCTACGCGGTGATGATGGCGGCGGATGCGGCGCAGGCGCTGCGGCAGCAGTTGCCGGCGCACAGTCCCACCCAGGTGCTGTGGGGGCAGGAGGGCCTGATCCGGGCGGTGACGGCACCGCAGGTGGACACCGTGATGGCGGCCATTGTCGGCGCCGCCGGTCTGCCCTCGGCGCTGGCGGCGGCCGAGGCGGGCAAGACCCTGCTGCTGGCCAACAAGGAGTCGCTGGTGATGGGCGGGCAGTTGTTGATGCAGGCGGTGCACCGCGGGGGCGCCCGCCTGCTGCCCATCGACAGCGAGCACAATGCGATCTTCCAGTGCCTGCCGGTGGATGAGGCCGGCAGACCGGGGCGCGGCGGGGTGAGCAAGGTGCTACTGACCGCGTCGGGCGGGCCGTTTCGCACCTGGAGCGCCGCGCAGATGCGCGAGGCCACCCCCGACCAGGCCTGCGCCCACCCCAACTGGTCCATGGGACGCAAGATCTCGGTGGATTCGGCCAGCCTGATGAACAAGGGCCTGGAATTCATCGAAGCCTGCTGGATGTTCGATCTGGGAGCGCAGATGATCGACGTGGTCGTGCACCCGCAGAGCATCATCCATTCCATGGTGCAGTACCTGGACGGTTCGGTGCTGGCCCAGTTGGGCAACCCGGATATGCGTACCCCCATTGCCTACGGCCTGGGCTGGCCGCAGCGCCTGGGATCGGGCGTGGCGCCGCTGGATCTGGTGGCCGCGGCCCGCCTCGACTTCGAGGCCCCGGACGAAGGCCGCTTCCCCTGCCTGCGCCTGGCGCGCGAGGCGGTGCAGCGCGGCGGGACCGCCATGGCGGTGTGCAATGCGGCGAACGAGGTGGCGGTGGCGGCCTTTCTGGACGAGCAGATCCGCTTTACCGACATCCCGTTGGTCATCGAGCGCGCGCTGGAGTCGGTGGATATCGTTGAACCCAACACCCTGGCCGTGGTCGAAGCTGCAGACGCCCGCGCCCGGCAGCTCGCCCGTGAAGCCGTGGGCGGGTTGTATCCGCGCCACG
Organism: Halioglobus sp.; assembly: GCA_020443345.1. Taxonomy (GTDB): domain Bacteria; phylum Pseudomonadota; class Gammaproteobacteria; order Pseudomonadales; family Halieaceae; genus JARRPM01. The sequence goes on along the minus strand of JAGRIH010000008.1, from coordinate 12,647 downwards.
CACCTGCGAGTCGAGCCTAATGGAGCTGCTGTATACCATTGCCATCACTCTCGCCACCCTCGCTATCCTGGTGGCCGTGCACGAGTACGGCCACTTCTGGGTGGCGCGGCGCTGTGGCGTGAAAGTCCTGCGCTTTTCGATCGGCTTCGGCACCTCCCTGTACAGCTGGCAGGACCGGCAGGGCACGCAGTACAGCATCGCGGCGATCCCACTGGGCGGCTACGTCAAGATGCTGGATGAGCGGGAGGCGGAGGTGCCGCCGGCAGAAGTGGATCGGGCCTTTAATCGCAAGCCGGTGTTGCAGCGCATCGCGGTAGTCAGCGCCGGGCCGCTGGCCAACCTGGCCCTGGCTGTGGTGGCCTACTGGTTTTTGTTCATGGCCGGGGAGAGCGGTTACGCACCGGTGATCGGCGCGGTGGAGGCCGGTTCCGTGGCCGATGTGGCCGGCCTGGAGAGCGGCCAGGAAATCGTCGCGGTGGACGGGGCGGCAACGCCCACCTGGCAGGCGCTGAGTTTTCGCCTGCTGGACCGGATCGGCGACACCGGCATCATCCGCTTTGCCGTCAAGTACCCCGATTCCGATGTGGTGTACGAGTCCGGCGCGGCGGTGCAGCAGTGGCTGGCGGATCAGGAGCAGCCGGACCTGTTCGGCGGTCTGGGCATCGCCATGTACACACCCGAAGTGCCGCCCGTGGTGAGTCAGGTGGTTGCCGACAGCCCGGCGCAGGCCGTCGGCCTGCGCGAGGGCGACAGGATACTGCGTGCCGACGGTGTGACCATGTCCCGGTGGATGGATTGGGTCGACTATGTGCGCGCCCGGCCCGCCCGGCCGATAGTGCTCGAATTTGAACGCGACGGCCAGGTGCAGCAGCGGGTGATCGTGCCGGAACTGGCCACCGGCGACGATGGCGAGACATTTGGCCGGGTGGGCCTGGCCGTCGCCCTGCCCCGGATGCCGCCAGAGATGATCCGCAAGTTCGATCGCGGTCCGCTGCAGGCGCTGGGTGCCAGCGTCCAGCGTACCGGCGAACTGGTGGGGTTCACCCTGAACTCCATCAAAAAAATGGTTATGGGGCTGATTTCGCCAAAAAACTTGAGTGGTCCGATCACCATTGCTAAAGTGGCGACCGCGTCCGCCAAGTCGGGGCTGGAATCCTACATCAGCTTTCTCGCCCTGCTCAGTGTAAGCCTGGGAGTACTGAATCTACTGCCTGTTCCGGTGCTGGATGGGGGGCACCTGTTGTTCTATACCCTGGAACTGCTGGCGGGCCGACCCGTACCCGAGAGGATACAGGTCCTGGGCTACCAACTCGGGCTGTTTGTGGTCCTGGGCATCATGGTGTTGGCCCTGTACAACGATTTTACCCGCTTGTAGCGACCCCGGTGGACGCATAAGAAGGTAGTGGAGCCATCGGCCTGGAGCCACCAGTGGCGGCAGCCTGAGCAGGGATAGGACGTGTTCTGCCCGGACAACAATAACCCCTTTGGTTGAGTGAACTTGATAAAGCGCACCCCCACATTGCTGGCTCTGGTCCTGGTTTTCGTGGCGTCACTGGCCGCTGCCCAGACTTTCATCATCTCCGATATCCGCGTCGAGGGCCTGCAGCGCATCTCGGCGGGCAGTGTATTTGCGGCACTGCCGGTGGGGGTGGGCGACCTGGTGGACGAGCGCGCCGTGCGCGCGGCGGCGCGCGGTCTGTTTGCCACCGGCAATTTTGACGATATACGTATCGGGCGCGACGGCAACGTCCTGGTGGTGATGGTCACCGAGCGGCCCAGCATCAGCGAGATCAATATCGAGGGCAACAAGGCCATCGAGACCGAGGCGCTGCTGGACGGGCTCAAGGGCGCGGGGCTCGCCGTGGGCCAGGTTTTTCAGCGCTCCACCCTGGAGGGCATGCAACTGGAGTTGCAGCGCCAGTACGTACAGCAGGGGCGCTACGATGCCAAGATAGAAACCGAGGTGCTGCCCGAGCCGCGCAACCGCGTCACGATCAATATCGATGTGGACGAGGGCTCGGTCGCCGCCATCAAGCACATCAATATCGTGGGCAACGAGGTGTTCAGTGACGCGGAACTGACCGATCTGTTCGCGCTGCACACCACGGGCTGGTTGTCCTTTTTTACCAACGACGACAAATACTCCCGTGAAAAACTCACCGGTGACCTGGAAACCCTCACCTCCTATTACATGGACCGGGGTTACCTGCAATTCCAGATCGACTCCACCCAGGTATCGGTGTCGCCGGACAAGAAGCAGGTCTATATCACCGCCAACGTCACCGAGGGCGAGAAGTTCACGGTGAGTTCGGTGGACCTGTCCGGCGACCTGGTGCTGCCTGAGGAGGACCTGCGCCGCTTCCTGCTGGTGTCGGAAAATCAGACCTTCTCCCAGCAGATGGTCACGGCCACCGAGGAGTACCTCACCCGCCGCCTGGGTAACGAGGGCTACAATTTCGCCAAGGTCACCGGCATTCCCGAGCTCAACGAAGACGACAATACCGTCGCCATGCGGTTTTTCGTCGACCCCGGCAAGCGTACCTACGTGCGGCGCATTACCTTCACGGGCAACCTCAAGACCGCCGACGACGTGCTGCGCCGCGAGATGCGTCAGATGGAGAGCGCCCCGGCCTCGGCCGCCGCCATCGAGCAGTCGCGCATCCGGCTGGAGCGCCTGGGCTACTTCAGCAAGGCCACCGTGGAGACACCGGAAGTGCCGGGACATGACGATCTGATCGACGTCGCCTTCGAGGTGGAGGAACAGTCCTCCGGCAGCATTGGCGCCAGCCTGGGTTTTGCCCAGGATGCGGGCCTTATTCTCGGCCTGAACCTGCAGCAGGACAACTTCCTGGGCACCGGCAAGCGCATCGGCATCGGCCTGAACTCCTCCAAGTACCAGGACGTTTACAACTTCAGCTACACCAACCCGTATTTTACCGAGGACGGCGTGAGCCGCGGGTTCAATATTTTCTACCGCTCCACCGACCTGTCCGAGGTCAACGTGGCCAGCTACACCACGGACACCCTCGGCGGCGCGATAAACTTCGGCTATCCGATCAAGGAGACCGAGCGCCTGGGCTTCAGTTTCGGCGTGTCCAACACCGAGATCACCGCCGGCCGCTATGCGGTGCAGGAGATCAAAGCCAGCCCGCGCTTTGAAAAGGGCGTCGACAACTGGTACGAGAGCACCCTGCAGGCGGACGGAACTTTCGCGGCGGTGGAGCAGCTTATGCCGCTGGACGTGCTGCCGCCGGAGTACATGGTGATGCCCAGAGAGCCGGGCTTTCTCGATGAAAACGGCGATCAGTTCCTGAACTGGACCATCACCACGAGCTGGAGCCAGTCCACCCTGAACCGCGGCCGTTTTGCCACCCGCGGCGCCTCCCAGTCGGTGGCGCTGGAAGTCTCCATGCCGGCCTCGGACCTGGAATTTGCCAAGCTGACCTATCGTGGTGAAATCTATTTCCCGGTGCCGCTGCTGGAGACCTGGACGCTGCGCTTGCGCACCGAGCTGGGCTATGGTGCAGGCTATGGCGATACCACCGAGCTGCCGTTCTACGAAAACTTCTTCGCCGGCGGTTTCGGCTCGGTGCGCGGTTACGAGAGCAACACGCTGGGGCCGCGCAGTACACCGGCGCAGTTGTATACCATCGACGCGCCGGTCACCGAGATCGATGACGAGGGCAGGCCGGTGCAGCGCGGCGGTCCCGACGGCGACCAGTTCGGCTATGTCTACAGCCCCGTCACGGGCAAGCTGGTGAACACCACTCTGCGCGACGAACCCGACCCCTTCGGCGGCAACGTACTGATCGAGGGGGGCGCCGAACTGCTGTTTCCGCTGCCGTTTATCAAGAATCAGACCCAGTTGCGCTCGGCCTTTTTCCTCGATGCAGGCAACGTGTTCAACACCGAGTGCTCGTCCGCGCAGACCAATTGTTTCGATGTGGACCTGAACGAGCTGCGCTACTCTGTCGGCGTGGGCGTCACCTGGGTCACCGGCTTCGGGCCGATGACCTTCAGCCTGGCCAAGCCTTTGAACGCCGGTGACTTCGACAAGGAAGAAGTGTTCCAGTTTACACTGGGCAGAGGGTTTTAAAGTACAGTGGCGCCGGTCCATGCGCGCAGGCCAGCGTCTTGCGCACTAAATGTATCTTGTTTGCTAAATGTTGGAGAAAATCGTGTTCAGAATATTGAAAGTCTCACTCGCCGTACTCGTACTGGCCCTGCCCGCACTGGGCTGGGCCCAGGGCAAAATCGCCGTGGTCGACCTGCAGGAGGCCATTTTGCAGACCGACCAGGCCCAGAAAAAACTGGCCGATGTGCGCAACCAGGACGACTACAAATCCGACAAGGCCGAGTTCGACCGCCTCAAGAAGGAGTTCGATGAGCTGGTCAGGAAATTCCAGAAAGACGCGGCCGTGATGAGCCAGGAGCAGCAACTGGCGGCCCGCAAGAAACTGGCCAGCAAACAGGCCGACCTGGAGCACGTGACCGGCAAACTGCAGCAGACCGAGCAGGCCGCCGGCCAGGCCCTGCTGCAGGAAATGGCGCCGAAGGTGCAGGAAGTGCTGCGCGAGCTGATCACTAAAGAGGGTATCGGGCTGTTGCTGCAGCGCAGCGCCGTGATCCACGCGGATTCCGGGTACAGCATTACCGCCAAAGTGACCGATAAGCTGAACCAGATGCCGTCCAAGTAAAGCGGCCGTGTACACGCTGGGCGATCTGGCGCAGCGGCTGGGGCTGGCGTTTTCCGGCGACGCACAGCGCCCGCTTACAGGCCTGGCCTCGCTGGCTGCGGCCGGCCCCGGGCAACTGGCTTTCCTGGCCGACAGGAAATACCTCGCGCAGCTGGGCGCCACGCGGGCCGGCGCGGTGATCGTGCACCCGGACTTTGCCGCGCAGTGCCCGGCGGATTGCCTGCTCAGCGATGCGCCCTACCTGAGCTTCGCCCGCGCCTCGCAGCTCTTTGATCGATCGCCGCCACCGGTGCCGGGGATACACCGTGCCGCCGTGGTGGCGGCGGACGCCCGCGTGCACCCGCAGGCCTCGGTGGGGCCGCATGCGGTGGTGGAGCCCGGTGCGGTGCTCGAACGCGGTGCGGTACTGGGTGCCGGCGCCTACCTGGGCCACGGCAGCAGGCTGGGCGCCGGCACCCGGGTATTTCCGCAGGCGGTCATCTATCACGACGTACAGGTGGGCGAGCACTGCGTGATTCACAGCCAGGCAGTGCTGGGCGCCGATGGTTTCGGCTTTGCGCCGGGCCCCGAAGGCTGGGAAAAAATCTGCCAGTTGGGGGGGGTGCGCATCGGCAACCACGTGGAAATCGGCGCGTGTACCACCGTGGACCGCGGCGCGCTGGAGCACACGGTGATTGCCGACAACGTCATTATCGACAACCTGGTGCAGATCGCCCACAACTGTCGCATCGGCAAAAATACCGCGATAGCCGGTTGCACCGGTCTGGCCGGAAGCACGATCATAGGGGCCAACTGCACGTTGGCTGGCGGTGTGGGCGTGGTCGGGCATGTAGAGATCTGCGACAACGTCCACGTGACCGGTATGACCATGGTAACCCGCTCCATTACCGAGCCGGGCTCGTACTCGTCCGGCACCCCCATGGCGCCCACGCGGGACTGGAAGCGTAGCGCGGTGCGTTTTTCCCAGCTGGACTCCATGCAACGGCGCCTTGCCGCGCTCGAAAATGAGCGCTGATACCGATAACAGGACAAGCTGTGCCATGATGGACATCGCCGAGATACGCAACTACCTGCCGCACCGCTTTCCCTTCCTGCTGGTCGATCGCGTGGTGGAACTGGTCCCCGACCAATCCATCCTGGCCTACAAGAATCTCAGTATCAACGAGCCTTTTTTCCAGGGCCACTTTCCCGACAAACCGATCATGCCCGGCGTGCTGCTGGTCGAAGCCATGGCGCAGGCGGCGGGGATCCTGGGCTTCGTGTCGCAGGGCAAAACCCCGGCGGACGGTTCCATCTACTATTTTGCGGGCGCGGACAACCTGCGCTTCAAGCGCCCCTGCGTGCCCGGTGACCGCGTCACACTGCGCGCCGCGGTCGTGTCGGCGCGGCGCGGCGTCTGGAAATTCGACGTCAGCGCCGATGTCGACGGCCAGCTGGCAGCCGCTGCCACGATACTGTGCGCCGACAGGTAGGGCGCAGTGATTCACCAGCAGGCCATTGTGGAGCCGGGGGCCAGGCTCGCGGAGGATGTGGTGGTCGGCCCCTGGACGTACATCGGCGCGGATGTCGAGATCGGGCCGGGCTGCGTCATTGAGCCACACGTGGTGATCAAGGGGCCCACCCGTATCGGCAGCAACAACCATATCTACCAGTTTGCCTCGGTCGGTGAGGCCACGCCGGACCTCAAATATCGCAACGAACCGACCCGCCTGGTCATCGGCGACAACAATGTGATCCGCGAAAGCGCCACCATTCATCGCGGCACCGTGCAGGACCGGGCCGAGACCACCATCGGCAACGACAACCTGATCATGTCCTATGTGCATGTAGGACACGACTGCGTGGTCGGCAATCACACCATACTGGTCAATAACTGTGCCCTGGCGGGCCATGTCAAAGTGGGCGACTGGGCGATCCTGAGCGGCTATACCCTGGTGCATCAGTTCTGCCAGATCGGACCGCACAGTTTCAGCGGCATGGGCAGCGCCATCGGCAAGGACGTGCCGGCTTTTGTCACGGTCAGCGGGGCGCCGGCCGAGGCCAAGACGATCAATCTCGAGGGTCTGCGCCGCCGCGGCTTTTCCGCGGACGCCATCAGCCAACTGCGGCGCAGTTTCAAGATACTCTACCGCCAGGGCCTGACGCTGGAGATGGCCCTGCAGCGACTGGAAACGATGTTTGAACGCGCGCCAGAGGTGCAGATGCTGATCGATTCCGTGCGCGCCTCGGAGCGCGGCATCGTGCGCTAGTGACGCACCGCCTGCGCATAGGCGTACTGGCCGGGGAGGCCTCCGGCGATATCCTCGGCTCGCGCGTGCTCGGGGCACTGCGCGAGCGCTACGATGAGGTGGTGGTCGAGGGCATCGGCGGTCCGCTGATGCAGGCGCAGGGGCTGCACAGCCTGTACCCCATGGAGCGCCTGTCGGTGATGGGCTTCGTGGAACCCCTCAAACGCCTGCCGGAACTGCTGCGCATCCGCCGCGCGCTATTCAGGCATTTTCGCGATGCGCCACCGGACCTGTTCCTGGGCATCGACTCGCCCGATTTCAATCTCGCCCTGGAGCGCAAGCTGCGCCGCAGCGGGGTGAAGACGGCCCACCTGGTCAGCCCCTCGGTTTGGGCGTGGCGCCGGGGCCGCATCGGCGGCATCCGCCGCGCCGTCGATTTGATGTTGTGCCTGTTTCCCTTTGAAACGGCCATCTACCGTGAGCACGGTATTCCCGTGCGTTTCGTGGGCCACCCGCTGGCCGACGAGATTGCGCTATCGGTCGATCGTCGCGCCGCCCGCGCCGCCCTCGGTCTGCCACTGGAGGATAAAATCCTCGCCCTGCTGCCGGGCAGTCGCGGCGGCGAAGTGCGCTTGCTGGCGCCGCTGTTTTTACAGGCGGCGCAAATACTGTGGCGGGCCGACCGGCAACTGTCCTTCGCGCTGCCGGCGGCCAGTGCGGCGCGCGAGAGCGAGCTGGCAAACGTGTTGCGTAAAGACTATCCCCAGCTGCCGGTGCGACTACTGGCGGGCCGCTCGCGCGAAGTGATGGCCGCGGCGGACGCGGTGTTGCTGGCCTCGGGCACCGCGACCCTGGAGGCCACCCTGCTGAAGCGTCCCATGGTCGTGGCCTACCGTATGGCCAGGGCATCGTGGTGGCTGGTATCGCGTCTGGTAAAGACACCCTATGCGGCACTGCCCAATATTCTGGCCGGTCGGGCACTGGTGCCGGAACTGATCCAGGATGCGGCCACGGCGCAGGCCCTGGCGGCGCGCGTGCAGCCGCTGTTGGATGGCAGTGGGGCGGCGCGAGCGCAGATAGAAGGTTTCGACATGCTGCACCGCGCGCTGCAACAGGACTACGCCAGAACGGCTGCGACGGCACTGGCGCAACTGGCGGCGCCAGCCGATGGGGGGGCTGGTGGACGATCTGTTCAGCATTGATTACGGGTGCTCCGACCTGGCGGGGGTGGACGAAGCGGGGCGCGGGCCGCTGGCGGGAGACGTGGTGGCGGCGGCCGTTATCCTGGACCCTGCGCGGCCCATCGACGGCTTGCGCGACTCCAAGAAGCTCAGCGCGGCGCGGCGCGAGGCACTGGCCCGGCTGATACGCGAGCGCGCGCTGGCCTGGTCGGTGGCGCGCGCCAGCGTGGCCGAGATAGACCGGTTGAATATCCTGCAGGCCGCGCTGCTGGCCATGCACCGCGCCGTGCACTCGCTGGTGCCGCAGCCGGCCTATGTGCTGGTGGACGGCAACCGGCTGCCGCGCTGGCACTACGCGTCCGCGCCGGTGATCGGGGGCGATGACCGGGTGCCGGCCATCGCGGCGGCCTCCATCCTAGCCAAGGTACAGCGCGACGGCGAGCTCATCGCCCTGGAGCGGCGCTACCCCGGCTACGGCTTTGCCGCACACAAGGGTTATCCCACGGCGGCCCACCTGCAGGCCCTGCGCACCCTGGGGGTGAGCCCCGTGCACCGGCGCAGCTTCGCCCCGGTAAAAAAATTGTTGGGGCAGACATAGCAGCCCGTCGACCGGGCGGCGTAAAATCACCGCATGACTGCTTTTGTACACCTGCGGCTGCACACCGAATACTCGCTGGTCGATGGCCTGGTGCGGGTCAAGCCGCTGGTCGATCGCGTGGCGGCACTGGGCATGCCCGCGGTCGCCGTCACCGATGTGTGCAATTTCTACGGGCTGGTCAAGGTGTACAAGGCGGCGTTCAGCGCCGGTGTGCAGCCGATTTTTGGCGCGGACCTGCACATCGTGGACGACGGCGATCCCGAGCGCGCCTGGCCCCTGTGCCTGCTGGCCATGGACCAGCGCGGCTATCGCCACCTGATGCAGCTGATCTCGCGCGCCTACACCGAGGGGCAGCACCTGGGTGTGCCCCGGGTCCACAGGGCCTGGTTGCGCGCCTGTGCCGGCGGCCTGATCGCCCTGTCGGCGGGCGCCGCCGGGGATGTGGGGCAGGCCCTGCTGGGGGGCAAGCCGGAGCTTGCCGCCGAGCGCGCGCGCTACTGGATGGAGCTGTTCCAGCAGCGCTTCTACCTGGAGCTGCACCGCACCGGTCGCGAGTCAGACGAGACGCACCTGCACGCGGCGGTGGCGCTGGCGGCCGAGCTGCTGTGCCCGGTGGTGGCGACCAACGACGTGCGCTTCCTCGACGCATCGGAATTCGAGGCCCACGAGGCCCGCGTGTGCATCGGCGAGGGGCGCACGCTGGACGATCCGCGGCGCGCGCGCCCGTACACCCCGCAGCAGTACCTGCGCTCGCCGCAGGAGATGGCGGAGCTATTTGCCGATATTCCCGAGGCGCTGGCCAACACGGTGGAGATCGCGCGGCGCTGCAATCTGGTGCTGGAGCTGGGTAAACCCTACCTGCCGGACTATCCCGTTCCGGCGGGGCTATCGGTGGACGCGTTTTTCCGCAAGCTGTCCCACGAGGGGCTCGACCTGCGCCTGGCCGCGCTGTTCGACCCGGCGGCAGAGGACTTCCCGCAGCGCCGGCAGGCCTACCGCGAGCGCCTGGACTTCGAACTGGACACCATCATCCAGATGGGCTTCCCGGGCTACTTCCTGATCGTGATGGATTTCATCCGCTGGGCCAAGCAGCACGATATTCCGGTGGGTCCCGGGCGCGGCTCGGGCGCCGGGTCACTGGTGGCCTACGCACTGCAGATCACCGACCTGGACCCCATCGCCTACGATTTGCTGTTCGAGCGCTTTCTCAACCCGGAGCGGGTGTCCATGCCGGACTTCGACGTGGATTTCTGCATGGAAAAGCGCGACCGGGTGATCGACTACGTGGCCGATACCTACGGCCGCGAGGCGGTGTCCCAAATCATCACCTTCGGCACCATGGCGGCCAAGGCCGTGGTGCGCGACGTGGCGCGGGTGCAGGGCAAGTCCTACGGACTGGCCGACAAGCTGTCCAAGATGATCCCCTTCGAGGTGGGCATGACCCTGGCCAAAGCGCTGGAGCAGGAAGAGCCGCTGCGCCAGTTCCTGCAGGAGGACAGCCAGGCCCAGGAGATCTGGGACATGGCGGTGCAGCTCGAGGGTATTACCCGCAACGTCGGCAAGCACGCCGGTGGCGTGGTGATCGCCCCCTCGCGGCTGACCGACTTCTCGCCCCTGTACTGCGACGAGACCGGCGCCGGCCTGGTCACCCAGTACGACAAGGGCGATGTCGAGGACGTGGGCCTGGTCAAGTTCGATTTTCTGGGCCTGCGCACGCTGACCATCATCGACTGGGCGGTGAAGATGATCAACCGCGTGCGGGAGGAGCGCGGCGAGCTGCCGCTGGACATCGCGCAGCTGCCGCTGGACGACGCGGCCAGCTTCGCCCTGCTGCAGGCGGCCGAGACCACCGCGGTGTTCCAGCTCGAATCGCGCGGCATGAAGGACTTGATCAAACGCCTGCAGCCGGACTGTTTCGAGGACATTATCGCCCTGGTGGCGCTGTTTCGGCCCGGTCCGCTGCAGTCCGGCATGGTGGACAATTTCATCAATCGCAAGCACGGGCGCGAGGCGATTTCCTACCCCGATTGCCAGTGGCAGCACGAGCTGCTGCAGCCCATTCTGGAACCCACCTACGGCATCATCCTGTACCAGGAACAGGTGATGCAGATTGCCCAGGAGCTGGCCGGCTACACCCTGGGCGGCGCCGATGTACTGCGCCGGGCCATGGGCAAGAAGAAGCCCGAGGAGATGGCCAAGCAGCGCGCCGTATTCGAGGCGGGGGCGCGCAGCAAGGGTGTGGATGGCGAACTGGCTATCAGGATATTCGATCTGGTGGAGAAATTCGCCGGCTACGGGTTCAACAAGTCGCACTCCGCGGCGTACGCGCTGGTATCGTACCAGACGGCCTGGCTCAAGGCGCACTACCCGGCGCCCTTCATGGCAGCGGTGATGAGTTCAGAGCTGCAAAATACCGACAAGATCGTGGTCTTCGTGGAGGAGTGCCGGGCCATGAATCTGACCCTGAAACTGCCCGACGTGAACGAGGGACAGTACATGTTCACGGTCAATGCCCGGGAGGAAATCGTCTACGGGCTGGGCGCCATCAAGGGTTTGGGGGAGGGGCCGGTGGAGAATATCCTGGCCGCCCGCGCCGCGGATGGTCCGTTCCGGGATCTGTTCGATCTGTGTGAGCGCACTGATCCGCGCCGGGTCAATCGCCGCGCCATCGAGGCGCTGGTGCGCGCGGGGGCGCTGGATTCCCTGGGTGCACAGCGCTGGGTACTGATGGCGGCCCTGGACGACGCGCTCAAGAGCGCGGAGCAGAGCGCCAGCAACCGCGACAGCGGTATCGCCGACCTGTTCGGAGAGATGGTGCCCGGCCAAGTCGATGGCCAGACCGATGTTTACGCCGGCTTTCGCGCGGTGCGGGCCTGGTCCGGCAGGGAGCGCCTGGGCGGCGAGAGGGACACGCTGGGCCTGTACATCACCGGCCATCCGATCGATGAGTACGAGGCGGAGATCCGCAAATTCGCCCCGGTGCGCATTGCCGACCTGCGCGCCGACAAACAGGGCACCCAGGTGCTGGCGGGGCTGGTGGTCGCCTCGCGCACCATGAAAACCAGGCGCGGCGACAGCATGATGATAGTGCAGGTGGATGATCGCAGCGCCCGCATCGAGGTCACGGTGTACGCCGACGCCCTCGGCGAAAATCGCGACCTGCTGGCCCGGGACCAGATTGTCATCATCGAGGGCAGCGTGATCCACGACGACTACTCGGGCGGCCTGACGGTGCGCGCGAAAGGGGTGCACAGCCTGTTGCAGGCGCGCCAGAGCTACGCCCTGGAGTTGACCCTCCAGGTGCGCTCGGAGACGCTGGACGAAGGGCTCACCGCGCGCCTGGAAAAAACCCTGGCCAGCGCCGGCGGCGGGGCCTGTCCGGTGTCGCTGATCTACCACCAGCCCCACAACCGGGCGCGGGTGCGTCTGGGGGAGCGCTGGCAGGTGGTGCCCAGTGACGAACTGCTGCAGGAACTGCGCGAATGCCTGGGCGCCGAACAGGTCGCCCTGCAGTATTCGTGACGAATGGGCTCCGAGACAGTATCGTTACAACGGAGGTGAGAAAAGATGACGGATCGCGATCACATTGAAGCGGCGGTATTCCGTCGCCTGCTGCAACACCTGGATGAGCGCAAGGACGTGCAGAATATCGATCTGATGAACCTGTCGGGCTTCTGCCGCAACTGCCTGTCCAAGTGGTATGTGGCGGCGGCGCGGGACGCGGGTCTGGACATCGACATGGCGCAGGCCCGCGAGATCGTCTACGGCATGCCCTACGAGCAGTGGAAGGCGCAGTACCAGACCGAAGCCACGCCGGAGCAACTGGCCGCCTTTTACAAGGAAGAACCCGGCTGAGCGCAGCCCGGCTGAACAGCGCCCCGGGGAGCCACCGTGCGAGCGCGCCACAGCCCAAGTGCCCACTAAACTGAAGTTCCTGTAGTCG